>NZ_JBFAMZ010000020.1:0-201629 GCF_040674635.1 Nonomuraea sp. NPDC049758 | reverse complement strand
CGCCGATGGTACTGCACTCGGGAGGGTGTGGGAGAGTAGGTCACCGCCGGACAATCTTTTGGAAGGGCTCCGACTTCGGTCGGGGCCCTTTCTGCATTTCCGGGGGTGGTTCTTCCATTCCGGGTGTGGTGTGGTGTGGTGGCGGGGCGCTGGTGGTGGGCGGTGCCGGTTCAGGGGGGGGCCGGCCCGTGGCGGGTACTGGGTGGACTGGTGGATCGGCTCGGGGTGCGCTGTTGCAGGGCGCAGGTACCGCATTCGGCGGATCCCAGTCGGTTCCGCCTCTGCTCAGTCCGAGCTGGCACACTTCCAAGGAGACTGAGGGATCGTGCCCTGCTCCATTTCGAAGGAGGTTGAGGGGGCGTTATCTGGCCCCTGCCTTGCAGGAGACTGAGGGGGTTCATATCCGGCTCCTGGGACGATGCTCTTCTGGGCCCGTCCTTGGCCGGCCCTACGCCTCCGCTGCAGGTCGACTCTCACCAGGCTTGCGCAAGGTGGCGTTAACGTCGCGACCGCAGACAGGCTTCAGGTGTCGAAGTTGCGTAGGTGGACCAGGAACTGTTCAGCTTCACCGTCGCCTGCGTGGACCCATCGGCTGCGAACGCGCCCGTGCCTGCCTCGACATAAATGGCCGGAATCACCTGGAATCGCCAGTGAAGAAGCTCTCATCCTCCTCGCCCGGGTGCGTGGGTGCATGCTGCTTCAGCATGCCGTTCCGCAGCATCCACACCCGAAAGAACGACTCCTCTTGAGCCATCAAGAACACCTGGACGGCGTTTGGGCATCGCCAGGGGATGCTCTGGACTCGATCACGAACCGCGGGCAGATCAGCGTGATTGAGCGCCCGGGCCCACACGCTGCATTCGGGGAACTTCCAGCCACCCCATCGCGAATCCTGGCCGGTCGTCTCGGTCAGGAACCCACATCCCATTCCTGGTCGGTCCCGCCGCGGAGCCTCGACCCGCAACCAGTTGCTCAACGCCTCAACGTTGGGCCGGTCCACCGCATCAACCGACACCATGACGTTCGCCACCCAGCTCACCAGGCGATTATGGGCCACGCTGTCACTCTGTGGGGGAGGAGGCGCGGTCAGGGTGCTGCGTGCCCTACGAGCGGCTCCTGGCAGCCGCAACAGCCAGTAGCGAGCCGTGGGAGCCGCGCCAAAGAAGCAGACCTATCTTCGGTGGTGACCGGGACTTCGCGATGACCGGTACGAGGTGCTGTCAGCGAAGTCCTGCTCATGCATGGGGCTTTGTCTCTGTCGCCCAGGTCACGTCCACGCCCATCAGTGCTGTTGCCGGCCTGTCGGATGGCCCCACTCAACTGTCCGGACTGGTGGGATAGCTGTGTACTCCAGGGGCCGGGCTTGTGTTGGCAGGGGACCTGGGCTGGGTGTCAGCGCGAGCTTGGTGAGGCTCTGCCGGTTCGCCGTTCTGAGGCCGTGGCAGTTGGCTGGAGGTCAGGGGTGGGCGAAGAGGGTTAGTGTGCAGCTGGAGGCGATGGCCAGGGTGCGGCCCGTGGGGGAGAAGCCGGCTGCGCGGAGCTCGCAGCCCTCTTCGCGGTGGATGTGCCACCAGGTTGATCCGGGTTCGTCGCGGTAGGGGTCTCCGCCGCTGGAGAGTAGGACGCTTTCGATGGGCCAGTCGGGGGTGACGACATCGATGGACCATCCATTCGTGGTGGTCGTGTGCAGTCCGCCGCCCAGGAGGCCGGAGATCTTGATGGGGGTGCCTGTCAGAGGTCCTATGCCTTGGCAGGTGAGGGTGTAGTCGTCCGGCCAGGCTGGTTCTGGGTCGGGGTCGCGTGCTGTGCGATGGCCGGTGACGCAGTTGAGGATGCCGCGTCCCTGGTGAGAGGTCACGAGGATGAGGTCTTCGCCCGATTCGGGGTGTACGGCGAAGCCGACGCCGGTCAAGCCTCCGACCGCTACTGGTGGCAGGGGGCGCCAGGGTGGGGGCGGGGGTTGGAGCGGAGCGGTTCGGAACCGGGTGCGAAGGTGTTCGTGGTGGGATTTCATGGCGGGCGAGTCCTGTCGGGGTCCGGCGGTGGTGCGGTAGGGGCGCATCCTATGCCCGACAAGACAGGGCGGCGTCTGTGCCTGGGCGACCTGGTAGCGGGGGTCTGGGGGCGATGCTTGAGCCGGTAGCCGGTAGCCGGTAGCCGGTAGCCGGTAGCCGGTAGCCGGTAGCGGGGGACCGGGGATCGGGGGGCGCGATTACCTGCGGTGATGCGGCAGGCAATGGGGATGGCGGAGGGTGGCCGCCTCGGCGCCGGTGGTCTGGGCAGGCTCTGGAGGGCTGGTGCCCGTCGTCGCGGTCTCCCTTAGGGTCCGCTGGCCTTGTGGGGGGAGAGGACGGGAAGCGCACCCCGCCCAGGGGCGCCGCATGCTAAGTGGGATCACCGAGGCGGATGCGGGCTTCTCTGAGTTGTCGGCGGACGTCGGCGAGTTCGCGTTCGAGTTCCAGGATGCGGCGGATGGCGATCAGGGTCATGCCCTGGTCGGCGAGGTCGGTCACGTGCTGGACGATCAGGATGTCGCTGCGGGAGTAGCGGCGTTGGCCGCCGGACGAGCGGCTTGGGCTGATGACGTCGTGTTCGTCCAGGCGGCGGAGGTAGGCCTGGCGGACCTGGAGCATCTCGGCGACCTGGCCCAGGGAGTAGAGCGGGGCGTGTTCGTCGTCGAAGGGCAGCGCGGGCATCGTGGCCTCCTCGGGGTTCGGGGGCGGGGCCGGGCTGCCCCGCCCCCGGGTGCCGGGTCAGGCCCGGATGGCCTTCGTGTCGTTGCGCCGGATCTCCACCTTGCGCGGTTTGGCGCGTTCGAGGACCGGGATGCGCACGGTGAGCACGCCGTTGGCGTAGCCGGCGTCGATGCGGTCGCTGTCGAGGTGCTCCGACAGGTAGACGCGCCTGGTGAACGTGCCCATCGGGCGCTCGCGGACGAACAGGCGTTCGTTCTCGGCGATCTCTTCCTCGCGGCGGGCGCTGACGGTGAGGACGCCCCGGTCGACGGTCACCTCGATGGAGTCCGGGTCGATGCCGGGCAGGTCGAAGCGCAGGACCACGTCGTCGTCGCGGCGCAGACCGTCCAGCGGCATCGTGGTGGCGCCGCCGTTGTCGAAGGTCTGGCGGGCCAGCCGGTTGAACTGGCGCTCGAACTCCTGGAAGAACGGGTCGATCGAAGTCAGCAGCATGGTTCCGAACCTCCTGCTTCTGTCGTGATAGCTAACCTCCAACTCGATTTGTAGGTTAGAGAGCTGAGCAGGGGGAAGCAAGGAAGGTAAGGAAGTTTTTACCCGGGCGTGAGGAGTGTGCCGGTGAGGATCGTCACGGCATGGCCGGCGAGATGGACGCGGTCGCCGTCGAGGCGGGTGTGGACCAGGCCGCCTCTGGCGGAGAGCTGCGCACCGGTCAGAGCCGTGCGGCCGAGCCGCGCGGACCAGTACGGCGACAGGGCGCAGTGGGCCGAGCCCGTCACCGGATCCTCGGCGACGCCCACTTGGGGAGCGAAGAATCGTGAGACGAAATCAGTGCCGGTGCCGCGGGCGGTGACGATGACGCCGCGCGCCTCCACTGCCGACAGGGCCGGGATGTCGGGGCGCAGGGTGCGTACCGTCTCCTCTGAATCGACCTCGACCAGCAGGTCCAGGTCGCTTTTCCCGACCCGCACCGGGGTGGCTCCGAGCGCTTTCTCCAGGCCGTCGGGAACCGTGACGGGCGTCACCTCCTTGGCCGGGAAATCCATCGTGATGAGGTCTCCGGCGGCGCGATTCACGGTTAGCGTTCCGCCGGCCGTGCGGAATTCGACGGGGCCGGTCGCGGCGCCGGTCGAATACAGAACGTGAGCGGTCGCCAGCGTGGCATGACCGCAGAGAGTGACCTCGACCACAGGGGTGAACCACCGCAGGGAATCGCCGAGCAGGAAGGCGGTCTCGGAGAGGTTCATCTCGGCGGCTACGCTCTGCATCCACCCATCAGTAACCGGAGAGTCCAGCAGGCAGACACCTGCGGGATTACCCTTGAAAGCTGTGTCGGTGAAGGCGTCTACAGTGAACAGGCGCATGTGGCCGATGCTATACGGGGGGGACGGATATCCAGATGCAAGCGGGTTGCAAGCTGTACAAAATGGAATTAGGGCTGGGCGTGTCGCGTGGCGAATGCGGAATCGTCGGTTACCGTCCAATGTGTAGGGACGTGCCGATTACGGTGAGTTCCTGAGGAAAGGACAAGCCGATGGGGGCAGTGCGCAAGGTGGTGAACTACCTTGGCCTGAGCGGGGTCGATCACTACGACGACGGCTATGACGACGACGAGCACTACGAGGACGAGTACGTTCCGGCGACGGAGCGGGCCGCCCGGCGGTGGCGCGCGAACGTCGACGCGTCGCGAATCGTGATGGTCCAGCCGCTCAAGTACAACGACGCACCGTTGATCGGTCAGCACTTCCGTGACGGGCAGACGGTGATCATGGACGTCACGGGCATGGCGATGCCTGAGGCGACGAGGATGGTCGACTTCGCCGCCGGGCTCGCGTTCGGTTGCGAGGGTCGGATCGAGCGCATCGCCGATCGCGTGTTCCTGCTCGCGCCGGCGCACGTGGAGATCGAGACGACCTGATCGGGTCTAAGCAGCGCGCGGGCCGCGACGAATCAGCCGGGTGAGCTCGGCTGCATCGTCAGCGGCCTGTTTCGCGCGTGCGTCCGCTTCTCTGGCGTAGGCGTGCAGGGCCCAGACGGCGCCCTCGGCCAGCTCCTTCAGCTCGTTGACCTGGCCGGCCACGTAACGGGCGTCGGCGACGATCGTCTTGTGGCGCTGCCAGAGCTGCCAGCCGCCCAGCCCGAGCATGGCCACCCCGGCGGCGGCCAGCAGGAGCGAGGCGCTGAACGCCGCTCCGGCCAGGCACGCGACACCCGCCACGATCAGCACGAACGCGGCCCATGGCCGGCCGCGCGGCACGACGCCCTCGGTGAGGATGGCGTGCTCCGCCGTGGCGATCGAGGTCTCGTCGGGGCCTTCGGGGCGCAGGTGGATGCGGTGGCCGAGCAGCGGGACGGTCAGCGTGGCCGGCGGCGTCAGCCGGCTGTCGGCCTCGAGCTCCTCGGCCAGGCCGCGCAGGATGGGCGCGGCGACGTGCAGGGCGATGGCGGCCAGGTGCGGGTCGGCGCCGGGGCGCAGGTCGTCGAGCAGGTGGGAGATCAGCGAGGCCATCGGGCCGGCCGGGCCGCCCTGCCCGATCTGGGTGCGCAGGACCGCCAGCGGCTCGTCCTCGGCCCAGGACGCGGCCGGGCTGGCCGAGCTGTTGCTGAGCGGGGCGGCGGAGTCGTGGTCGGCCTGCCGGGCCGAGGTGATCTCGGCGCAGCGGCCGCGCAGTCTGGCCAGGCGGGCGGCCGCGACCGCCGGACGGGCCAGATCGGGGATTTCGGCCATCTCCGGGAAGTCGGCCAGCGACGGCGGCACGACGACCGCGGGCTCGCCGGGCACCAGCGCCTGCACCCACTCCTCGACGTCGGCGTGCTCCTGCACGGCCAGCGCGTCGAGCTTGCGGAGCACGAAGATCTTGCCGGCCGGGCCGTAGGCGCCGCGGGCGGCGGCCAGCCAGAGCGAGCGCTGGCCGTGGGTGACGGGACGGTCGAGCGACAGCTCGCCGAAGGCCGTGCCGAGCCAGGAGGCGTGGATCCGGCTGCCCTGCCCGGACACCGCCAGGGCCAGGCACAGGAAGAGCGCGGTCTGCTGCTGGTCACGGCCAGCGGCCCTGCTCAGCGGTTCGAGCGGGTCGTCGCCGGCGAGGATGGCGACCAGCGCTTCGACGGCAGGGGGCAGCCAGTGGCCGGGTATGTCGCGAAAGCCCGGAGCGGCGGGAGGAGCGGTGCCATTGGCGGCGAGGTGCGCCAGCAGCGCCTCGGCGTAGCGTTGCAACTCCGTCGCTGCTTGGGGGCTCGCAGTCAGGTCCGTGCTCAAGGCAGAGAACTCCCCCATTTCGGCCTCAGTTCATGACCGCGTAAAGCCTAGCCGTTAGGGCGCGCCAACCCGGTGGAGGCGCGCCCATGACGGAACGGGAGACTTTGAGCCAACTGCCTGTTACATACGGTCGGGGACGGGGACGCCCAGAAGGTCGAGGCCGGTTTCGAGCACGCGCAGCGTCAGCGCGCACAGGGCCAGCCGCGAGGCGCGGGTCTCGGGCTCGACGTCGGACCGCAGCACCGGGCACTGCTCGTAGAACGTGCTGAACAGGCTCGACGTCTCGAAGAGGAAGTTGCACAGCCGGTGGGGCTCGGAGCGGGCGGTGACTTCTTCGATGAGCGTGCCGAAGCCGAGCAGGTGCAGGGCCAGGGCGCGCTCGGCGGGCTCGGCCAGCAGGATCGAGGACGTGGCGGCCGCCGGCTCCATGTCCGCCTTGCGGAAGATGGACCGGATGCGGGCGGTGGCGTACTGCATGTAGGGGCCGGTGTTGCCGGTGAAGCCCAGCATGCGGTCGTAGTCGAAGACGTATTCGCTGTCGTGGCTGACCGACAGGTCGGCGTACTTGACCGCGCCCATGCCGACGGCGAGGGCGATCTCGTTGCGGGTGGCCTCGTCGTAGCCGCGTTCGGCGATGGCCGCCGAGGCCCGGTCGACGCCCTCCTGGAGCAGGTCCATCAGCTTGATGGACTCGCCCGACCTGGTCTTGAAGCGGCGGCCGTCCTTGCCGAGCATCATGCCGATCTGGACGTGTTCGGCCGAGACGGTGTCGGGCAGCCAGCCGGCCATCTGCGCGGAGGCGAACACCATGCGGAAGTGCAGCGCCTGGTCGGCGCCCACCACGTAGAGGATGCGGTCGGCCTTCAGGTCGTGGACGCGGTAGCGGATCGCCGCCATGTCGGTGGAGGCGTAGCCGTAGCCGCCGTCGCTCTTCCTGATGATGAGCGGCAGGGGCTTGTCGTCGGAGCCGGTGAAGCCGGGCGGGAACAGGCAGAGCGCGCCCTCGCTGTGGACGGCGACGCCCGACGATTCGAGGTCGGCGCAGGTCTTCTCCAGCATGGGGTTGTACATGCTCTCGCCGGCGAGGTCGGCGTCGGTCAGCGTGACGCCGAGCAGGGAGTAGACCTTGTTGAAGTAGCGGACGGTGGCGTCCATGAAGACGTGCCACAGGCGCATGGTGGCCGGGTCGCCCGACTGGAGGGTGGTGACCCGGACCCGGGCGCGCTGCTTGAAGCCCTCGTCGGCGTCGAACTTGGCCCGCGCCGCCTGGTAGAACTCGGTGCCCATGCCCGCTTCGAGCTGGGCGACCGCGGCCGGCTCGCCGATGTCGAGCAGGTGCTCGATGAGCATGCCGAACGGGGTGCCCCAGTCGCCGAGGTGGTTCTGCCTGATCACCTTGTTGCCGAGGTGTTCGTGCAGGCGGGCCAGGGAGTCACCGACGATGGTGGTGCGCAGGTGGCCGACGTGCATCTCCTTGGCCGCGTTGGGCGCGGAGTAGTCGATCACGATGGTCTGCGCGGGCGTGCTGGTGCCGACGCCGAGGCGCTGGTCGTCGCGCATGCCCGCGGCCTGGGACTCGATCCAGGAGTCGGCGAGCGTGATGTTGAGGAAGCCGGGGCCGCTGACCTCGACCGTGCCGGGGAAGTCGGACAGCTCGGCCTTGATCGCCTCGGCGACCTCCCGCGGGGACCGTCGCAGGCGCTTGGCCAGGCTCATCGCGACGTTCGCCTGGAAGTCGGCGAACTGGGAGGGCCGGATCAGCGGGTCTGCGTCGGCGTGCTCGGCGCCGAACGCGTTGGCCAGCGCCTGCTGGACGCGCTCGGTGAGCACTAGCTGCGGGTCGGTCATGTTCTAAGGGTACCGGCGACCTTGACCGCGATGCTGATCGCCGCAGCGGCCACCAGGGAGATGCCGACGGCCGTCAGGTCGTTGCTGAGGTCGCCGGGCGCGAGGGCGAAGAAGCGCCTGACGGGCGGCAGCGACAGGGCGAGCGCGAAGAGCCCCGCCATGGACGCCAGCAGCGTGATCCGCCACCAGTTGAGCGGCCTGGTGATCAGCACGAGCACCCACCACGTGGTGAGGAAGAGGGTGATCACCGCGGACGTCTGGTCCTCGGTCAGGGTGGAGGTGCCGCTGTGCGCGGCCCAGAACGACAGCAGCACCGCGACCGCGCACAACACCCCCGCCGGCACGGCGAAGCGCAGCACCCGCCGGACGAACCCCGGCCGCGCCCGTTCGAACGTGGGCGCGAGCGCCAGGAAGAACGCCGGGATGCCGATGGTCAGCGCGTTGGTGAGGGTGGAGTGGCGGGGCGCGAACGGGAACATCACCCCGGCCACGCCGACGGCCAGCGACAACACGATCGCGTAGAAGGTCTTGGTGAGGAAGAGGTTGGAGACGCGTTCGATGTTGGCCAGCACCCGGCGGCCCTCGCCGACGACGTGCGGCAGCGTGGCGAACTTGTCGTCCAGCAGCACCACCTGGGCCACCGCCTTGGTGGCCGGGCTGCCCGCGCCCATGGCGATGCCGAGGTCGGCGTCCTTGAGCGCGAGGACGTCGTTGACGCCGTCGCCGGTCATGGCCACGGTGTGCCCGCGGGCCTGCAGCGCGCCGACGAACTGCCGCTTCTGCTGCGGGCTGACCCGGCCGAACACGGTGTGGGAGTCGAGCAGCTCGCCGAGCTTGTCGGGGTCGTCCTGGGGGAGCGTCCTGGCGTCGATGGAACGGTCGCCGCCGGGGATCTTCAGGCTCATGGCGATGGCGGAGACCGCCTCCGGGTTGTCGCCGGAGATCACCTTGACCGTGACGCCCTGCTTGGCGAAGTAGCCGAGGGTCTTGAGCGCGTCGGGCCTGATCCGCTGCCTGAGGGTGACCAGCGCGACGGGCTCGACGGGCCCGCCGTCCTGGGCGGCCCGCAGGTCGGGCGTGCGGCACAGGACGAGCACGCGGGTGCCGGTGGCGGCCAGCTCGGCGGCCTTGTCGTAACCGTCGCCGTCGTGCAGCAGCACGTCGGGGGCGCCCAGCAGCCAGGCGCCGTGCCCGCCGAAGTCGGCGCCGCTCCACTTGCGGGCCGAGGAGAAGGGCACGGACGAGGCCGCCGACCAGCCGTCGGCGGGAGCGGGGTAGCGGGCCCTGATGGCCTGGGCGGTGGCGTTGGGACGGGCGTCGAGGTGGGCCAGGGCGGCCAGCGCGGGCTCGACCGGCTGGCCGTCGCGCAGCGGGAGCACCTGGTCGAGGTCCATGCCGCCGGCGGTGAGGGTGCCGGTCTTGTCCAGGCAGAGCACGTCGACCCTGGCCAGCCCCTCGATCGCGGGCAGCTCCTGGACCAGGCACTTGCGCCGGCCGAGGCGGATGACCCCGACGGCGAACGCGATCGAGGTCATCAGCACCAGGCCCTCGGGGATCATGGTGACGATGCCGGCGACCGCGCCGGTGATGGCGGTGGAGAAGTCGGCGGAGTTGTGCAGCTGGCTGTAGATCAGCAGAGCGCCGATCGGCACGACCAGCCAGGTGATGTACTTGATGAAGTTCGCCACGCCCTCGCGCAGCTCGGAGTGGGCGAGGTGGAACTTGCTGGCCTCCTCCGCCAGCCGCACGGCGTAGGCGTCGGTGCCGACGCGGGTGGCGACGTACGCGCCGGCGCCGGCGACCGCGAAGCTGCCCGACAACACCTGGTCGCCGGGCTTCTTGTGCACCGGGTCGGCCTCGCCGGTCAGCAGCGACTCGTCGACCTCCAGGCCGTCGGAGCCGACGACCTCGCCGTCGACCAGCAGGCGGTCGCCGGAGCCGAGCAGGACCAGGTCGCCGAGGACGACCCGGTGCGGCTCGACCTGCTGCTCACGGCCGTCGCGGCGGACGCGGACCGGAGCCTCGTTGATCACGGCGAGCTTGTCGAGGGTGCGCTTGGCGCGCAGCTCCTGGACGATGCCGATCAGCGCGTTGGCCACGATCACCAGGCCGAACAGGCCGTCCTGCCACTCGCCGAAGATCAGGATCAGCGCCCAGAGCACGCCGATGACCAGGTTGAACAGGGTGAACACGTTCGCCCTGATGATCGCGCTGAGCGATCTGCTCGACCGCCGCGGCACCTCGTTGGTCTTCGCCCCCGCGACCTGTGCTGAGGTGAGGCCGTCCACATTTCCCCCGTTCCTGTGGATCGGTCTCACACACTACGGCGTCACCAGAGTCTGTGTGAGCGATGCGTGGCGGCGACCCGGTCGCCGATCCTGGCGACGATGCCGCCCGCGGAGAGGTCGGCCGCGACCTGGCAGGCGGCGCTGATCGCGGGCGCCCTGGAGGAGCCGTGGGCGATCACCACCGTCCCGTTCAGCCCGAGCAGGACGGCGCCGCCGTGGGCCTCGGCGTCGAGGCGTCTGCGCAGCTCGCGCAGGCGGCCGCGTTGCATGAGCGCGCCGAACTTGGCGATTCTGCTCTCGCCGATGGTCTCGGCCAGCTCGCCGAAGGCGTACCGGACCGCGCCTTCCATGGTCTTGAGCGCGACGTTGCCGGTGAAGCCGTCCGTGGTGATGACGTCGACCTTGCCGGTGAGCAGGTCGTGGCCCTCGACGTTGCCGGTGAAGCGGATGCCGGGGGAGGACTGCAGCAGCTCGTGGGCGCGTTTGACGAGCTTGTTGCCCTTCTCCGCCTCGCTGCCGATGGTGAGCAGGCCGATCCGGGGCTCGGGGATGTCGTAGGCCAGCTCGGCGTAGGCCGCGCCGAGGTGGGCGAACTGCACCAGCATCTCCGGTTTGACCTCGGCGTTGGCGCCGGCGTCCACCAGGAGGGTGGGGGTGGGGAGCGTCGGGAGCGCCACGGCGATGGCCGGTCGCAGGACGCCCTGCTGGGCCTTGAGCCGGAGCCTGCCGGTGGCGACGATGCCCGCGGTCGAGCCGGCCGACACCACGGCCGAGGCGTCGCCGCGGCGGACGAGGTGGCAGGCGATGGCGATGCTGGACCGCGGGCGGCGCAGGCTGGCCAGGGCGCCTTCGTCCATGGCCAGGGCCTCTTCCGCCCGGACGATGGGGACCTCTTTGGTGGCGTCGTGGTCGGCCAGCGCCTCGTACAGGATGCGGGGTGAGCCGACGAGCACGATGGGCAGCTTGCGCTCCCGTACGGCGTGGACCGCGCCGGCCACGATCTCGTGGGGAGCGTGGTCGCCGCCCATGGCGTCGAGCGCGACGGGCCTGCTGTCGGACAATGGTCACCTCGTGGGACAGACGAGCCCGCCGTCGCCCGGCCGGGCCGGTACGCGGGCTCGTGTATGTCCGCATCGTAGGCAGGCCGGATGTCAGGTCGACCGGCGGGTGGACCTCCCTGCTTCCCCGGCGCGGCGGTTCCAGTCGCGGGGCCCCGTCAGTGGAGGTTCCAGTCGTCGAGGCCGCGGGTCACGATGACCTTGGAGAACTTCGACGAGCCGGTGACCCGGATCAGCGGGCCGTCGCCCGCCGAGCCGCCGCTGACGTTCCGCTTGCCGAAGATCGAGCTGCCCTCGTCGATCACGTGGGCGTTCTCCGGCACCCTGACGATCATCTTGCTGAACTTCGCGTCGGTCTCGATGGTGATCTCCCGGCCGGGGAGCACGGCGTCGGACAGGTCGATGACGAGGGCGCCGAAGCGGGCCGACAGCTTGGTGCGCCGGGAGGCGACCCAGCGCCCCTTGCGCACGATCTTGCTGAACTTCGAGCTGATCACCTGGTGCTCGATGGCCTCGGGCAGGGCGGACGGGGCGGACACCTCGGGCAGGTCCCGGGTGAGGGGGACGAGCTCGCCGATCGTCTTCGCCGTGTAGGCGATCTCCAGACGGTCGGCGTGCTCGACGCTGGTGAGTCTTCCGGTGGCGAGCGCGTCGCCCAGCAGGGCTGCGACGCGGTCGCGGTCGGCGTCGGAGGCGCGCAGATCGAGATCCTCGGTCACGATGAATCAGTGTATGTCGAATCGCGATATGTCGCGAGTGTCAAACCTGCAAGGAAACTTGGAGCCCAGTGGAACCGGAGACGCGGCGCGTCGCGTCCGGATATTAAGAACCGTAGACGCGCGACTGGGTCGTGAGGTTTACACGCGATCGAACAAAAAAGATGGGAAAGGCCTAGTGATCTTGAACCAGGCAGGCACCCGACGCTTCAAGGCGTACACGTCCAAGCACCTCGACGAGCTCCTGCGACGGGCGGGGCTGGACGACGAGGAGCGGCTGAGGGTTCGCGCCGTGGCCACGGTGCTGCCCTTCCGGACGAACGCGTATGTCGTGGATGAACTCATAGATTGGTCGGCGGCGCCCGACGATCCCATCTACCGCCTCGTCTTCCCGCAGGAGGACATGCTTCCGGCCGCGGACGTGGCCAGGCTGGCCGATCTGCTCAAGGCCGAGGCGCCCAACAGCGAGATCCAGGCCGAGGCCAACCGCGTACGCGCGCAGCTCAACCCGCATCCCGCCGGGCAGAAGGAGCTCAACGTCCCGAGGATGGGCGACGAGCCGGTGCCCGGCATGCAGCACAAATATCCAGAGACAGTGCTGATCTTCCCTAAACAGGGGCAGACCTGTCATGCCTACTGCACCTACTGCTTCCGGTGGGCGCAGTTCATCGGGGACGCGGACCTGAAGTTCGCCTCCGACGACATCGACCGGATGGTGTCCTACATCCGCCACCACCCCGAGGTCACCAGCGTCCTGATCACGGGCGGCGACGCCATGATCATGGGTGAGCCGGTCATCCGGCGCTACATCGAGCCGCTGCTCGGCCTCGACCAGCTCGAATCGATCCGCATCGGTACCAAGGCGCTGGCTTACTGGCCGCAGCGCTTCACCACCGATCCCGACGCCGACGCCACGCTCGGCCTGTTCCAGGAGGTGGTGAAGGCCGGCAAGAACCTGGCGTTCATGGCCCACTTCTCGCATCCACGGGAGCTGGAGTCACCGCTGGTGGAGTCGGCGGTCGAACGCATCCTCGGCAGCGGGGCCACGATCAGGACCCAGGCGCCGCTGATCAGGTCCATCAACGACGATCCAGCCGTGTGGTCGTCGATGTGGCGGCGGCAGCTGCGGATGGGGTTGATTCCCTATTACATGTTCGTCGAGCGCGACACCGGGCCGCAGGACTACTTCGCGGTCCCGCTGGCCCGTGCGTACGAGATCTTCAGGGACGCCTACTCGACCGTCTCCGGGCTCTGCCGTACGGTCCGGGGGCCGTCCATGTCGGCCACGCCGGGCAAGGTGTGCGTGGACGGCGTGACCGAGATCGCCGGTGAGCGCGTCTTCGTGCTGCATCTCATCCAGGCCCGCGACCCGGAGCTGGTCGGGCGGCCGTTCTTCGCCCGGTACGACCCGTCGGCGGTCTGGCTGACGGATCTGCGGCCGGCGTTCGCCGAGCGTTTTCCGTTCGAGCCGGCCGACGCCTTGCTGCCCATCTGAGTGGTCGCGTTCTCGCGCCACCGTCCCTGAATTGTGCGCCCCCGGCCCGTGACATTTGTTAATGCGACCACTTGTTCGCGGGCCGTGCGGGCGCACGTCGGCGGCGCGGTCCCGATGGCGATCGGGTCCGCGCGGAATCGAAATCAAAACCGGGGTATTTCCCGTTTTGTCTCTCCGCTCAACGCTCCCCCTTTACTCGGTAACCGGGCTGCAAACCCTGCTACATGGGCTTTCCGGCCGCCTGCGGGCGATCACCGTCAGTGATACAACTGCTTCCGTAGCTCAGCCGTGACAGCACGCTTCGTGTGGTGCCCATAGCGTGTGCGCCACGGCATTCGGGGGTTATCGATTCGCATTTCCACCGCATTCGAGAGCGATCGATCACGAGCCGGGAAGGCAATCATGAATCGAGTAGTCAAGGCGGCCGTTGCCGTCACAGCATTCGGCTTGGCGGCGGCTTTGGCCGTGCCAGCTCAAGCAGAAGTTCAATTCACTCACACCGCCAAGATCGTCCCGCTGGACGGCCTGGGCGGGGGCACCAGCGGAGGCCCGCTCGACCTGCTCGGCGGGCTGCTCGGCGGCGGGCTGCTCAGCAGCCTGGGCGGCGGCCTCGGCGGCCTGACCGGGGCCGCCAAGGCCAAGTCGGCGGACGCCGCCGGCGAGGCCAGGGCGCGCGACATCGCCGACGAGAACCGGCGCGCCAGCCTGGCGATGACGCCGAACGCGGCCGAGGACGTCACCCAGGCGAGCGGCCCGCTGCCCGAGCTGTCGCCCATCCTCGGCAGCGGCGCGATCGGCGGCGGCGGCCGGGGCCTGGCCAAGTCGCTGCCGCTGCTCGGCGGCGCCCGCATGGCGCAGCCGCTGGTCAAGGGCGCGCCCCAGAGCAACAGCGGGCTCACCGGCACCAGCGCCCCGCTGCGCGGCGCCATGGACACGATGACCGCCCTGGCCGGGGCCTCGGTCGGCGGCGCGATGGGCAAGGTGGGCGGCGGCGCGCTGCTGCCCGGCACGGGCTCCGGCACGGCCGGCGCCGCCACCACGAGCATGACGGGCGCCACCAAGGGCCTGCGCGACCTGTCCATGGAGTCCGGGATGGGCGGGCTCACCCGCGCCGCCAGGATGGCCCTGCCGCACGCGTCCGGCGGCGAGCTGGCCCCGATGGTCGGGCAGGTCGCCCCCGTCGAGGCCGCGCCGGTCGTCGAGGCGCTGCCGGGCACCACCCGGACCGCGTCCGTCGACGAGATCACCCCGCTCATGCAGGACACCGCGGGCTTCGTCTCGGCCAACGGCTCCAAGGCCGCCGGCTCCTACAGCGACATGGTCTCCGCCCTCGGCTGGAGCAGCGACGCGCTGACGAGCTCGGTGCGGGGCTCCTGGGTGCGCGACTGAGGCGAGCGCGGCGCGTCCCGGACGTGTCGCGGACGTGACCCGCGCGGGCGCGTCCCGGACATGACGTGACGACGCGCGCACGCGGCCCCGCCGAGGGCCGTGCGACGGTTCGCCGGCGTCCCAGGTGCCGACGCTCGCGAACCGGCCGTGACGGCCGTGAGGTGGCCCGCGTTCAGGTGCCAGGTTGTTCCCGCGACGGCGGGTTCCCGCTCTCCCCGGCGTCGGTGGACGCCCGCGGAACGACGGGGGCGTCGTCGCACCGACAGGACAGGCCGATGGGGTGCGCTCACAAGGTGCCGAGCGCCCCGACGGCACTGCCGCGCGTCGGTCGTGGGTCCGCCGCTCGGGCGGACGGGCCCGCCACGGGTCTGGGCGGATGCGCTCCAGCCCGGGGGTTCACGCGCGCGAGCCGCCGCTGACTGCAGGGCAGCGGCGCCACGCCGAGCCCGCCGCCGGCCCCGCCACGGGGTCGGCGGCCTTCTCTTGCCCCCCTTGTCCGGCGCGGGCCGCTAGGGCAGCCGGACGCCGGTGCGCCGGGCTATCTGGGCCTGCAACCGGGCCATCTGCCAGTGAAGCTCCAGCAGCTGCTCGGCGAGCTGCATCCTGGGGATCTCGGCCACGTCTTCGATGGCCAGGTGGTCGATCGCGGCCGAAAGCTCTCCCATCGCGCGCCCCCACTCCATCAGCGTTCCTTGGATCGAATTCGCGTTCGAATACTATCGGAACGGCAGTCACGCTGTCAGTGTTTCGGCGCGCGAGTCACCCACGTTTCGCGCAGGTGATCGAAAAGCGGGCGGGGCTCAGCCCTTGTTGTAGGCGGCGATGACTTCCTTGGGGTCGCCGTCCATCCGGATCTTGCCCTTGTGCAGCCAGATGACCCGGTTGCAGGTCTCCTCGATGACCTTGAGGTCGTGGGCGACCAGGAAGACCGTGCCGGCCGACTCGCGGATCTGCCGGATGCGGGCCTCGCTCTTCTTGCGGAACTCGCGGTCGCCCGTGGCCAGGGCCTCGTCGATGAGCAGGACGTCGTGGGTCTTGGCCGAGGAGATGGCGAAGCGCAGCCGCGCGCCCATGCCCGACGAGTACGTGGACATGGGCAGCTGGACGAACTCGTCGATGCCGGAGAAGTCGACGATCTCCTGGTACTTCTCCTTGACCTCCGCCGGCGTCATGCCCATGGCGTAACAGCCGAGGACGATGTTGCGCTCACCGGTCAGCTCGCGCATGAGCGCGGCGTTGACGCCGAGCAGCGAGGGCTGGCCGTCGGTGTAGACGGCGCCCTCGTGCGGCGGGAGCAGGCCGGCGATGGCGCGCAGCAACGTGGACTTGCCCGACCCGTTGCGGCCCACGATGCCGATGGCGTCGCCGTGGTAGGCCACGAAGGTCACGCCCTTGACGGCGTGGACCTCCTTCATCTGCGGACGGCCCTGGCGCTTCAGCAGGCGCGTGAGGGCGTTGACCGCGTTGCCCTTCTCGTTGTCGGTGGCCGTGCCGTAGACGCGGTAGACGATGTGCAGGTCGTCGACGATGACGGTCGGGGTGCCCGTCGGAACGTCGAGCGGACTCTTGCCCCGGGGCTCCGGGTTGGGGTGCACCCTCACGTCCTTGCCGGGGACGGCGGGCTCCTCGCCCTTCACCTGTGACAGCTCCTCGGTCAGTTCAGCCACGCCCGTACCTCTCCTCGGACCGCCAGAAGTACCAGAAACCGAAGCCGAGTGAGAACACTGCCCAGAATACGCAAGACACCCACACCATGGTCGGCGGGTAGTGCCCGTTCTGCGGGTGGTAGCTCTTGATCAGGATGTCGCGCATCCACTCGATGTAGGAAGCCGTCGGGTTCAGGTACATCACGTCGGCGACCCACTGGGGCAGCTTCGCGGACCCGACCACCTTGTCCTGGATCGAGAAGAAGACGCCCGAGGCGTAGAGCCAGGTGCGGGTGATGAACGGCAGCAACTGGTTGAGGTCGCGCATCTGGGCGCCCATCCGCGCGATCACCAGGCTGGCCCCGATGTTGAACATCGTCTGGAGCGCCAGCACCACCGGGATCATGAGCCAGAACCAGGTGGGCCACTCGCCGGTGGCCGTCACGATGACGAGGAGCACGCCCATGGAGATGGCGAGCTGCTGCAGCTCCTGGATCGTGTACGCCAGCGGCAACGACGCGCGCGGGAAGTGCAGGGCGCGGATCATCGACAGGTTGCCGGAGATCGACTTGGCGCCCGCCGTGACCACGCGCTGGGTGTAGGTGAAGACGAACATCCCGGTCAGCAGGAAGGCCGGGTAGTTCTCGATGCCGCCCCGGCCGCCCAGGATGACGCCGAACATCACGTAGTAGATGCCGGCGTTGAGGAGGGGGGTCAGCACCTGCCACAGCTGGCCCAGGGCCGAGCTGGAGTACTTCGAGACGTTGCGGGACGTCGCGTACGTCAGGATGAAGTGTCGCCGCTCCCAGAGCTGGCGCAGATAGACAGGGAACCTCGGCCGTGCGATGGCACGGCGAAGTCCGTATCTCTCGGCGAGCTTGGCCAGCGGCTCCTGCCCGCTTCGGCCGCCCGCCTGGGCGTCCGCGACAGCGGATTCCGGCTGGCTCATGGCTAGGACTCTATTGGATCCAGGTCGGTGGGGTGCCTGCCGCGAGGGACGCGGCAGATGCTTGGACGGAGTCTTGGGGCGCCAGGTTCCAAGGTGCCGTCAAGACTCGCTCAACCGTAGCCCAGCGGGGCGGGCCATGGCGGGAAGGGCGCGACCACGGTCCTGTAGGGGGTAATTTTCATCCGCCGTTCACGTCGAGGCTTGACCTGTTTGAGCATCCCTGGGGTGTTTGTAGTCTTATAGGAAGAATGTCTGTGACGCTGGATTGGCGCACGTGTGACCGAACTGCAACGCGCCAGAGACTCGCTGGTGGCAAGTAGTAAGGGATAGTCGCGATCGACTGGCAGGGCGTCGGCTGGTTTGACCATGTCAGCCAAATCCGGGGGATACCAGGAACCCCCCGTCAGGCTGCTTACCATCACCGCAGCTCAGCGCTGTCGCCCACCTGTAGAGGGAGGATTTTTTTCACCATGCGTGTTACTAAGGGCGCACAGATCGTCGCCGGTACCGCGCTGCTCGCCCTCGCGGTTGCCGCGTGTGGCGGCGGTGCCTCGGACGGCGGCACTGCCGCGGGCGGCGGCGAAACGCCGGTCCGCATGGAGATCGGTGAGCCTCAGGAGCTCCTCAACCCGCTGAACACCACCGAGACCGAGGGCTCCGAAGTCCTCGCCGCGGTGTTCTCGCCGCTCGTCAAGTACGACGAGAACAAGCAGCCGGTTGAAGAGGCCGCTGAGTCGATCACCACCCAGGACAGCAAGGTCTGGACGATCAAGCTCAAGTCCGGCTACACCTGGCACGACGGCAAGCCGGTCACCGCGGCTGACTACGCGCGGGCCTGGAACTATGGCGCCAACCAGGACAACGCCATGAGCTCCTCCGCCTTCTTCTCCCGCATCGACGGCTTCGCCGACGTCCACCCGGGCGAGGGCAAGACGCCGACGGCCAAGGAGATGAAGGGCCTCAAGGCTGTCGACGACAGCACCCTTGAGGTGACGCTGTCCGCACCGTTCTCGCAGTTCAAGACGATGCTCGGGTACACCGCCTTCTACCCGCTGCCGGCCTCCGCGCTCGGCGCCGACGGCAAGGTGACCCAGGCCTACGGCGAGCAGCCGATCGGCCAGGGCCTGTTCAAGGTCGACAAGCCCTACAAGAAGGGCGGCGCGCAGACCATCGACATGACGGTCTACGACAAGTTCCCCGGCCAGAAGCCGAAGAACTGGACCAAGCTGCAGTTCAAGATCTACAGCTCGGCCGAGACCGCCTTCCAGGACCTCCAGGCCGAGAACCTGGACGTGGACGACTCGCTGCCCGCCTCGGCGATCGCGACCGCCAAGTCCGTCCTCGGCGACCGTTACTTCGACGAGCCCGACGCCTCTGTCGGTTACATCGGCGTCCCGCTGAAGTACAACCCCGAGTTCAAGAACCCGGACGTGCGCAAGGCCATCTCCATGGCCATCGACCGCAAGACCATCACCGAGACGGTCTTCGCGGGCACCCGCGCCCCGGCCGACGACTTCATCAACCCGGCCATCCCCGGTTACCGTCAGGGCGCCTGCACGGCCTGCACGTACAACCCGGCCGAGGCGAAGAAGCTCTACGCCGACGCCAAGGGCCCGGCCAAGCTGGAGCTCGGCTACAACGGCGACGGCGGCCACAAGGAGTGGATCGAGGCCGTCGCCAACAACCTCCGCGCCAACCTGGGCATCGAGGTCACGCCGAAGCCGTTCGAGAACTTCAAGGCCATCCTGGACGACCTGGACGCCAAGAAGTACAAGGGCCTGTTCCGCATGGGCTGGTCGATCGACTACCCGTCGGCCGAGAACTACCTGACGCCGATCTTCGGCACCCAGGCCATCTCGACCGGCTCGAACTACGGCGGTTACGAGAACAAGGAGTTCGACGACATCGTCGCCAAGGGCGACCAGGCCGCCGACGCCGCCGAGGGCCTCAAGCTCTACCAGCAGGCCGACGACATCCTGATCAAGGACATGCCGTACATCCCGGTGTACTTCTACCGGAGCAACTTCGGACACTCCCCCAAGGTCAAGGGCGTCAAGCTGAACCTGCTCAACCAGGTTCAGTGGGCCGACATCGAGAAGGCCTGACGTCATTCGCCGGGCGGACGGCTCTTGCCGTCCGCCCATCGGAGGACTGAGCTTGGAGGCAGTCACTTTGGGGCCGGGCAAACCGCGGCTACGAGGGTGACTGCCTCCACGCATGTACCGGAGGGCTTGAATGGGCCGTTATGTCATCAGGCGACTGCTGCAGGCGATACCCGTCCTGCTCGGCGCCACGCTACTCATCTTCGCGATCGTCTTCGCCCTGCCCGGCGACCCCATCCAGGCACTGGCGGGCGAGAAGCGCCTGGACCCGGCTGTGGCCGAGGTCCTGCGCGACCAGTACCACCTGAATGATCCGCTGCTGCTGCAGTACTGGTACTACCTCAGCGGCGTGCTCCTCCACGGCGACTTCGGGACCACCTTCTCCAGGATCCCGGTCTCGCAGCTCATGGCCGGCAAGTTCCAGGTCACGCTGAACCTCGCGCTGACCGCGCTCGTCATGGAGGCCATCATCGGCGTCGGCCTCGGCCTGTGGGCGGCGCTGCGCCGCGGCAGGGCCTCCGACACCGCCATCCTCGCCTCGACGCTGCTGCTGATCTCCGTCCCCACGCTGGTGACGGGCTTCGTGCTGCAGCTCGTGCTCGGAGTCAAGCTCAAGCTGTGGACGGGAAGCGACATCTTCCCCGTGGCCGGCATCTCGGCCGGATTCCGCAGCTACCTGCTGCCCGGTTTCGTGCTCGCCGGCACGTCGATCGCCTATCTCACCAGGCTGACGCGGACGAGCCTGGTGGAGACGCTGCGCGCGGACTACATCCGCACGGCCACCGCCAAGGGTCTGGCCAAACGCCGCGTCATCGGCAGGCACGGGCTCCGCAACGCCCTGATCCCGCTGGTCACCTACCTCGGCGCCGACCTCGGGAACCTGATGGGCGGCGCGGTCATCACGGAGACGATCTTCAACCTGCCGGGCATCGGCAACCAGCTGTTCAACTCGATCCTGCTGCGAGAACAGCCGGTCGTCGTGGGCATCGTGACCGTGCTGGTGCTGATCTACATCCTGGCCAACCTGGTCGTCGACATGTTGTACGCAGTGCTCGACCCGAGGATCCGCTATGAGTAACGAAGCAAACGTCGGGCCCATGCTGCCGGAAGCGAAGTCGCTGGTCACGGAGGCCCCGGCGCCACCGTCCCCCGACAAGCAGGGCAGGCGCGGCAAGCAGAAGCAGGAGAAGCCCGCCAGCCTGTGGACCGACGCCTGGTACGACCTGCGCCGCCGGCCGATGTTCATCATCTCCGCGGTGCTGATCGCGATCCTGCTGGTCATGGCGTTCTGGCCGTCGTTGTTCACCTCGATCGACCCGACCAACGCCCAGACCTGCGACCTGTCCACCGCCCGGCAGCTCCCCAGCGTGGGGCACCCGTTCGGCAAGGACAGCCAGGGGTGTGACGTGTTCGCCAGGACGATCTACGGCGCCCGCAACTCGATCGTGATCGGTGTGACCACCACGATCATCACCATGATCGTGGGCGGCCTGCTCGGCCTGTTCGCCGGCTTCCGCAGCGGCCTGATCGACTCGGTCTCCTCCCGGGTCACCGAGATCTTCTTCGCCATCCCGCCGATCCTGGGCGCCCTGCTGATCGCGGCCACCTTCCGCGACAGCGGCATCAACAGCATCATGCTGGTCATCGCGGCCCTGGCGGTGCTCGGCTGGCCGATGGTGTTCCGCATCATGCGGGCCTCGGTGATCACGGCCAAGAGCCAGGACTTCGTGGTCGCCGCGCGGGCGGTGGGCGCGGGCCAGTGGCGCATCATGTTCAAGCACCTGCTGCCGAACTCGCTGGCGCCGGTGATCGTGGTCAGCACGATCAACCTCGGCGGCTACATCGCGGCGGAGGCGGCGCTGTCGTTCCTCGGGGTCGGCGTGCAGTCGCCGGACATCTCGTGGGGCCTCATGATCGCCGACGCCCGGCCGCGGTTCCTCGACGCGTCGCTGCCGCTGTTCTTCCCGGCTCTGTTCCTGAGCATCACGGTGCTCGCGTTCATCATGCTGGGCGACGCCGTGCGTGACGCTCTCGATCCGAAGCTCAGGTAGAAGGGGGGATCAAGTGAAGAAGACGTCGACAGACGTGTTGCCCGCCGAGGGAGGGCTGGGCGACGAACCGCTGCTCGCGGTTGACGATCTGCACGTGGAGTTCCGTACGCGTCAGGGCGTCGTGCGCGCGGTGAACGGCGTGAGCTACACGGTCAACCCCGGTGAGACGCTGGCCGTGCTCGGCGAGTCGGGTTCGGGCAAGTCCGTGACCGCTCAGGCGATCATGGGCATCCTGGACATGCCGCCGGCCGTCATCCCCAAGGGCGAGATCCGCTTCAAGGGCACCGACCTGCTCAAGCTCTCGGAGGACGCGCGCACCCAGGTGCGCGGCCAGCGCATCGCGATGGTCTTCCAGGACGCACTCTCGGCGCTCAACCCGGTGTTCACCGTGGGCTGGCAGATCAGCGAGATGTTCCGGGTCCACCGCGGCATGTCCAAGCGCGACGGCATGAACAAGGCCGTCGAGCTGATGGACAAGGTCCGCATCCCGGCCGCCCGGCAGCGCGTCAACGACTATCCGCACCAGTTCTCGGGCGGCATGCGGCAGCGCATCATGATCGCGATGTCGATCGCGCTCGACCCCGAGGTGCTGATCGCCGACGAGCCGACCACCGCCCTGGACGTGACCGTCCAGGCACAGATCATGGAACTGCTGGCCGAGCTGCAGCGCGAGAGCCAGATGGGCATGATCCTGATCACCCACGACCTGGGCGTCGTGGCGGACGTGGCCGACAAGATCTCGGTCATGTACGCCGGCCGGATCGTGGAGAACGCCCCGGTGCACGACATCTACCGGTCGCCGGCGCACCCGTACACGAAGGGCCTGCTGGAGTCGATCCCCCGGGTGGACCTCAAGGGCCAGGAGCTGTACGCGATCAAGGGCCTGCCGCCCAACCTGCTCGACCTGCCGAGCGGGTGCGCGTTCAATCCCCGGTGCCCGTACCGGCAGGACAACTGCGTGACCGCCGCCCCCCAGCTCTACGAGATCAGCGGCACGCGTGGCAGCGCCTGCCACTACTGGAGGGAGGTCCTCGATGGCGAACGGCAGTGAGCGCATCCTTGAGGTTCGCGACCTGGTCAAGCACTTCCCCCTGACCCAGGGCATCGTCCTCAAGAAGCAGATCGGCGCGATCAAGGCCGTGGACGGCGTCTCGTTCGACCTGAACAGGGGCGAGACGCTGGGCATCGTGGGCGAGTCGGGCTGTGGCAAGTCCACGCTGGCCAAGGTGCTGATGGCGCTGGAGCGGCCGACCTCGGGCTCGGTGAAGATCAACGGCAAGGACATCGCCAAGGCCAGGGGCGGCGAGCTCAAGCGCATGCGCCGCAACATCCAGATGGTGATGCAGGACCCGTACACCTCGCTGAACCCCCGGATGACCGTCGGCGACATCATCGGCGAGCCGTACGAGATCCACACGGAGGTGGCGCCCAAGGGCGACCGCCGCCGCAAGGTGCAGGAGCTGCTGGAGGTCGTCGGGCTCAACCCCGACCACATCAACCGCTACCCGCACCAGTTCTCGGGCGGCCAGCGGCAGCGCATCGGCATCGCCCGCGGCCTGGCCCTGCAGCCGGAGATCATCGTCTGCGACGAGCCCGTCTCGGCGCTGGACGTGTCGATCCAGGCCCAGGTGATCAACCTGCTGGAGCGGCTGCAGAACGAGTTCAACCTGGCCTACATCTTCATCGCCCACGACCTGTCGGTGGTCCGCCACATCTCCGACCGGGTGGGCGTGATGTACCTGGGCAAGTTCGTGGAGCTCGGCAAGGACGTCGAGATCTACGACAAGCCCGCTCATCCGTACACGCAGGCGCTGCTGTCGGCGGTGCCGGTTCCCGACCCCGAGGGCCGGGAGCAGCGCGAGCGGATCATCCTGCAGGGCGACCCGCCCTCGCCCGCCAACCCGCCGTCGGGCTGCCGCTTCCGCACCCGCTGCTGGAAGGCGCAGGAGATCTGCGCGGAGGAGGAGCCGTTGCTGCAGATCCGGACGGGGACCGGGCACGAGAGCGCCTGTCACTTCGCCGAGACGCACGACGTGGTGCACGCGGGCTGACCGCGAGCGATCGTGAGGCCCTCCGGGAGAACCCTCCCGGAGGGCCTTGTCACGTGGTGGCCACGATCGCCGAGCCGTGGCCGAACAGCCCCTGGTTGACCGCCAGGCCGACGCGCGCGCCCGGCACCTGCCGCCCGCCCGCCGCGCCGCGCAGCTGGTACGTGAGCTCGCACAGCTGCGCGATCGCCTGGGCCGGGATCGCCTCGCCGAAGGAGGCCAGGCCGCCCGACGGGTTGACCGGCACCCGGCCGCCGAGCGCGGTCTCGCCCGCCCGCAGCAGCTTGTCCGCCTCGCCCGGCGGGCACAGGCCGACGTCCTCGACCCAGTCCAGTTCCAGGGCGGTGGACAGGTCGTACACCTCGGCGAAGGAGACGTCCTCGGGGCCCAGGCCGGCCTCCTCGTAGGCCGCGTGCGCGATCGCGGCCCTGAAGGGCCTCTCGGGCGCGGGAACGGCGGCGCAGGACTCGGTGGCGAAGTTCGGCAGCTCCAGGATCGTGTTGGGGAAGGTCGGGGTCACCGTGGAGACGGCGGCCAGGCGCACCGGGGCCGTCGCGCCGAGCCGCCTGGCGTACGCCTGCGAGGCCAGCACGACCGCGGCCCCGCCGTCGGAGGTGGCGCAGATGTCCATCAGGCGCAGCGGGTCGGCCACCATGGGCGAGGCGAGCACCTCTGCCGCCGTGACCGGGCGGCGGTAGCGGGCCATGGGGTTGAGCGAGCCGGCGCGCGCGTTCTTGACCTTGACGGCGGCGAAGTCCTCGCTGGTGGAGCCGTACAGGGCCATGCGCCTGCGGGCGTACAGGCCGAAGTAGGCGGGGTTGGTCGCGCCGAGCAGGCGGAAGCGCAGCCAGTCGGGGTCGTCGTGCCGGTCGCCGCCGACCGGCTTGAAGAAGCCCTTGGGGGTGGAGTCCGCGCCCACCACGAGCGCGACGTCGCACAGCCCGGCCATGATCCTGGTCCGCGCGATGTCCACGGCCTGGGCCCCCGACGCGCAGGCCGCGTAGCAGGAGGCGATCCTGGCGCCCGTCCAGCCGAGCGCCTGGGCGTAGGTGGCGCCGGCGACGAAGCCGGGGTAGCCGTTCCTGATCGTGTCGGCCCCCACCACGTACTGGACGTCGGTCCAGGCCACGCCGGCGTCGCGGAGGGCGGCGCGGGCGGCGGCGACGCCGTACTCGGCGAAGGGACGTCCCCACTTGCCCCACGGGTGCATGCCCGCGCCGAGCACCACCACCGCGCTCACGAGGCCCGCCCCCACATCCACACCAGCGGCCCGTCGGCCAGCGGCCCGTGCACGAGCTCCAGCTCCATGCCCACCTCCAGATCGCCGGCCGTGAGGTCCTTGACCTGGCCGAGCACCACCAGCCCGGCGTCGTCGAGCTCGACGGCGGCCAGCGTGACCGGCCGGTACGGCTCCGCCGCCACGTACGGCTCCGGCGGCGGGTAACACGCCTCGGTGTAGGACCAGACGCGCCCGCGCCGCGGCAGCCGGACCTCGGCCGTCTCCTCGCCCGCGCAGCGCGGGTTGCGGCACAGGCCGGGCTGCGGCGGGAAGGCGACGGTCCCGCAGGTCAGGCAGGCGGTGCCGATGAGGTGGGTGGCGCCGTCCCCGTCGATGGCGAACCAGCCGTCGATCGCTAAGGTCATAGCCAGGAGTATTACACAAGCGCTTGCTAGGGTGAATCCCTCCGGCGCCGCCGCCGGGTCGCGACCACCCGCGCCGACATGGCCGCCGCCAGTACCACCATCCCGGCCACGACCGGCGCCCTGGAGGCGGGCGGCCGGGCCGGGCCCCGCCCGAAGTACGGGCCGGGCCGGGCGGCCGGTGAGACCCTTCCGTGGGCCAGCCGCCGGGCCTCCCGCAGGGCGAGCGGCGCGTCGGCCACCCCGTGCCCGTAGGCGGGGCTGTGGCCGCCCGCTGGCCGTCTCCTGGTGCCGCGCTCGATGGCCGTGCGCACCTGGTACGGCGACAGCTCCGGATGGGCCGACCGCACCAGGGCCGCCACGCCCGCGACCATGGCCGCCGCCGAGCTGGTGCCGTCGCCCACCACGTACCCGTCGCCACCGTCGGCCGTGACGACGTCCGTGCCCGGCGCGACCACCGACAGGTAGTCCTGGCGGTTGGAGAAGGGGGCCACCCTGAGCCGCCGGTCCACCGCGCCCACGGCCATCACGCCCGGGTAGGCGGCGGGGAAGTTCTTCCTGTTGGCCGTGTCGCCGTCGTTGCCCGCCGAGGCCACCAGGACCGCGCCGCGGGCGAGCGCGTACTGCACGGCCTCCTCCTCGGCCGCCGAGCCCTCCCACGCGCCGCTGCCGCCGCCGAGGGACATGCTGATCACGTCCGCGCCGTGGTCGACCGCGTACCTGATGCCGGCGGCCAGGGCGTCGCGGCGGCCGGCGCGCTGCTCGTTGCGCAGCGGGTCGGTGTTCTCCAGGGTGACCCTGATCGACAACACCCGCGCCGCGGGGGCCACGCCGACCACGCCCTCCGCGCGCCCCCGGCCGTGCCCGCGGCCGGCGATCAGACCGGCCATGGCGGTGCCGTGGTGCCCCCAGAGCCGCGGGGGCGCGCCGGTCAGGTCGGGGCCCTGGGTGACGGCCCCCCGCAGGTCGGGGTGGCGGCCGTTCACGCCGGTGTCCAGCACGGCCACCAGCACGCCCGCGCCCCGGCTCGCCCGCCACGCCTTGGGCGCGCGCAGCGCTCCGAGCTGCCACTGCCGGGCCCGCGCGGCGGCGCCCACACCGCCGGGGACGCTCGGCGAGGCCGCCGTCCGCACGTCGTCGGTGGCGCTGGACGCCACGCCCGCGACCCCGGCCGCCAGGATCAGAGCCGGCAGCAGGGACGCGAGCACCCTCATCGGGTCAGCGCCCGGTACAACGCCTCGGCGAGTTGCCGCGCGACCGCGCGCAGCCGCGGCGCGGCGCGGTCGCCCGGCCGGTACGCCCGCCCGTCGGCGTACCCCGCGGCCGTCGCCACGAGGTAGGGGTCGCCCGACCCGGCCAGCGCCCCGGTGACGTACTGCCGCCGGCCGAACCGCTCGGCCGGCCCGCCGGGGAAGGCGACGGGCCGCACGGTGGCCGGGCGCGCCCCGCGGTACGTCCCGGGGCCCGGCACGCCGAGCACGGCGATGCCGACGGTGGCCACGTACGTCTGGGTGCTGTCGGCGTACGTGGCCCGCAGGGCGGTCAGGCAACCGGGCCGCACCGCGGCGGGCTGGAACGCCACCCGGCACGGCGCCTCGGGAGCCACGCCCGCCAGCACGTACGTCACCCTGGCCCCCGACGGGCTGAGGCCCGGCACGACCAGGGGGAAGATCCGCGTCACCGGCCAGGCGTGCCAGCGCTCCGGCACGGGCGCGTCGGCCTGCGGCCAGAACACGGACAGGATGGAGAGCAGCACGACGGACAGTTGGTACACGTCAACCTCGAACGGGAGGGGAGGGACGCCCGATCTGCCGTGCATTCTGGCACGCCGCCGATGATTCGTTCCGACGCTTCGGTAAACAGCCCGATACGCGGAGTAACTGATGTTATGCGGCGATTCGCCCTAGGGTGTCGGCGAGAGTCGGACATGCGCCCCAGGTGGGAGCCCCAGCCGCTGCGCCGCGTCGCCGTAGTTGACCGCGATGGCGATCAGCCCCGCCGAGTCCGTGAACGCCACCAGCTCGCCCGGCGGCACCGCCGCGAACGTGGCCCGGAAGGGCATCGCGAGCTGCCGCCGCCCCAGCCACACCCCCAGCGTGTCGCCCACCTGGACGCCCAGCGCCTGCAGGTCGCCGGCCGCGATCGACAGCTGCGTGTTGCCGTAGCGGTCGACCGAGACGACCTCGCCCTCGACCGAGCCCTCCCGCAGCAGCGAGGTCGGCGCGGGCAGCGTGACCAGCCGCTCGACCGGCACCCGGGGGCCCAGCTCGGCCGGGTCCAGGCCGCCGGCCAGCCGCCCGGCGACCGGCGCGAAGACGTCCCGGCCGTGGAAGGTCGGCGACACCGGCCGCAGGAAGAGCTCCTCGTTGCCGAGCGCGTACGCGGCCCGCGCGCCGCCGCTGGCGTGCACCGCCCAGGACAGCAGGCCGTTGTCCGGGCCGACGAACACCCGGCCGCCCGCCTCGACCGCCACCGACCGCCGCGCGCCGCCCACGCCGGGATCGACCGCGCCGATGTGGACGCCCTCAGGCAGGTAGGGGATGGTCTGGGCGAGGATCGCCGCGCCCCGCCGTACGTCGCCGGACGGGACGAGGTGGCACACGTCGATCACCCGCGCCTCGGGCGCGATCCCGGCGATCACTCCGTGGCAGGCGGCCACATAGCCGTCTTCGAGCCCGTAGTCCGTGAGGAGCGTGATGACTGGGGTCACATTTCGTGACTGTACGTCCGGCAATCCGCCGTGAACAGCCGCAGATCGCACATTACGATTGGCCACGGGCCGCGAAGCGTGCGATGTGATCGTCGCACGCCCCTTCCCGAGGAGGACATCATGGGAGCACCGCTCAGCGGTGACAGTGCTGCCCAGGAACCGTCCCAGACATCCCTCAACGACCGCGATCTCGAACTCCTCGCCTTCGAACGCCAATGGTGGCGGCACGCGGGCGCCAAGGAGCAGGCCATCAAGGAGACCTTCGGGTTCTCGGCCACCCGCTACTACCAGTTGCTCGGCGAGTTGATCGACAGACCGGAGGCGCTGGAGCAGGACCCGATGCTGGTCAAACGGTTGCGAAGGTTGCGCTCCACCCGTCAGCGCGACCGTGCGGCGAGACGGCTCGGCATGCGTCCCTGACCGGCTGGGTACGGCAGCCGCGTGAGGAACATCCCTGGTATGGAAGCGATCCTTAAAGATCCGTCCGGCGCCGTGATCGGGCTCGACTTCGACGGAACCCTGTCGCCGATCGTGCCCGATCCCGCCTCCGCCAAGATCCACCCCGAGGCCCCCGCCGTGCTCGCCGACCTGGGCGCGCACGTCGGCGCCGTGGCCATCGTGACCGGCAGGCCGGCGGCCACCGTGCTCGAACTCGGGCCCGGCCTGGCCGACGTGCCCGGCCTCGTGGTGCTCGGCCACTACGGCTTCGAACGGTGGGAGCACGGACGCGTCTCGGCGCCGCCGCCGCCACCCGGCGTGCCGCGCGTCCGGGCCGAGCTGCCCCTGCTGCTCGACGCGCTCGGCCTGCACGGCGTGGTGATCGAGGACAAGGGCAGGGCGGTGGCCGTGCACACCAGGCGCGCCCCCGACCCCGAGGGCGCGCTCGCCGTGCTGCGCGAGCCGCTGGCCGAGCTGGCCGGGAAACACGGCCTGGTGATCGAGCCGGGACGCATGGTCCTGGAGCTGCGCCCGCCCGGCATGGACAAGGGCCACGCGCTCGGGCTGTTCCTGGCCGAGCGGGACGCCAGGTCCGTCATGTTCGTCGGCGACGACCTCGGCGACCTGGCCGCCTTCGACGCCGTACGCGCCTCGGGGCTGCCCGGCGTGACCGTGTGCAGCGGCTCGGCCGAGGTGACCGCGCTGGCCGAGCGGGCCGACATCGTGGTCGACGGGCCCGACGGCGTGGTGGCGCTGCTGCGGGAGCTGACGACGGCCTTCACCCGTCCCTAGAGTCCAGCCGTTCGTGAGCCGGCTCGCGGCCTTGCGCCGTCTGGGCCGGCTCGCGGCTTTCAGCCGTTCGTGATTGGGCTGCAAGTGGCGGGTCCTACGTTGGTGCGCATGTCACGACGATCTCTCGCCGCCGCCTCGGCCGCGGCTCTGGCCACCCTGGCGGCCGTGCTCGCCGTCCCCTGTGCCGCCTCCGCCGCCCCCGCCCAGCAGCTCAAGCTGCGCGGCGGCCTGACGCTCTACATCCCGATCGAGTGGGTGGTCCACCGCAAGGGCGGCGACGTCGTCCAGGTGGTCACCGGCCGGTGCGCCAAGCCGCAGGGCTGGGGCTCGCCCGAGTGCGACGCGTTCTACGTCCTCGGTCCCGCCGCGATCAAGCGGGGCGCCGAGGGGTTCGGGCCCTACACGGGCAAGGACCCGTACTATCCGGCCAGCGACGTTCAGCCCTGCCCGATCAACCGCAAGTGGGGCGAGGTCGTCGGCCCCAAGGTCACCAGGGGCTACCGGCAGATGGGGGCCGGGCACAAGGCCGCCTACAACGCCTGGCAGGCCACGTGCGTCAGCTACTCGGGCGGCGGCGTCAAGGCCCGCTTCACGCAGCGCGAGTGGTACCTGCCGAAGAGCCAGATTCTCGTCGTCGACCAGTGGAACACCCCCGGCCTGGCCGACACGCTCAAGTACGCCGACTGGAGATGAGCACCCCGGCGACCGCCAGGCCGATGACCACGGGCACCAGCAGGAACGCGTTCCCGGTGCCGTAGCCGTCGGCCAGCGCGCCGAGCAGCAGCGGGCCGATCGCCATGGCGGCGCCCGCCCACACAGGCGAGGCGGCCGCCGCCCGGTCCGCCCGGTCGCCGGAGGCGGCGATCAGCGTGCTCAGCGCGAGCGGGAACTGCAGCGACGCGCCCAGCCCGCTCAGCGCCAGCCCCGCGTACGACAGGATCGGCGCGGTGCTCGCCCAGAACAGCACCCAGCCGAGGGCCATCAGCCCCAGGGCGCCGGCCAGCAGCGGCGTGGCCGGCAGCCGCAGCGCGAGCTGCGCGCCGGCGAACCTGCCCGCCGCCATGCCGCAGACGAACGCCGTCAGCCCGGTCGCCGCGACGGCCGCCGGCACGCCCGTCCTGAGGGCGAACAGGTCGGCGGCCCACAGGTTGAACGTGAACTCCAGCGCCACGCAGCAGAACAGCACGCCCCCGGCCAGATGGAAGCGCCACCCGCCGCCCTCCCGCGCCGGGACGGCCGCCCCGGCGGCCGCGTCGCCCCGCCCTCCGCCGGCCCGCCGGGGCGCGGGCCAGGAACGGCCCAGCGACAGCGCGAGCAGGGCGCTGACGGCCGGGGTGACCAGCAGGGCGGCCCGCCAGCCGAGCGCGCTCTGCGCCACCTGGCTGAGCACGAACGTCGCCACCATCCCCACCAGCACGCCCACGGCGTTGGCCTCGCTGAGCGCGGCTGGCCCCGCGGGCCCGTGGTGGTCGCTGAGCTCGGCCATCGCCGCGTAGAGCATGACCGAGCCGAAACCGCCGGCCACGCCGTAGCCGAGCAGCGTCAGGGGCAGCGCCGAGCCGGCCATGACCAGCAGCACGCCGGCGTTCATCCCGGCCAGGCCGAACCAGCACGTCGAGCGTCGGCCGAGCAGCCTGGTGAGCGGGGGCAGCGCGAGCCCGGCGCCGATCGTCCCGACCGCCATCGCGGTGCCGTGCAGCCCGGCGACGGTGGCCGTGGTGCGCTGGTCGGCGCGCAGGAGCGGGAGGGCGGCGCTCAGGCCGTACACGAACGTGGCGAACGTGCCGAGCAGGAAGTAGATGAGCCAGGTCGGACGGTCCCGGACGAGTCTGATGGGCACTGAGACCGTCGACACCCGGCAGCCTCCGTCATTGGCAGTGAACCCGACTTCTCATGTTAAAGCAGGGCGTCGAGTTGGGATTCCAGCCACTTGTGCGGCGGCAGCGCGGTGGCCGCCTCGCGCAGCCGGTCGCGGCGCCGCCGGCGTTCGTCCTCGGGCATCACCAGCGCCTCGTGCAGCGCGTCCGCCGTGCCGCTCACGTCGTAGGGGTTGACCACCAGCGCGTACGGGCCCAGCTCGGCGGCCGCCCCCGCCTCGCGCGAGAGCACCAGGGCGCAGCGCGGCGACAGGACCGGCCCCTCCTTGGCGACCAGGTTCATGCCGTCGCGGATGGGGTTGACCAGCAGCACGTCCGCCAGCCGGTAGGCGGCCAGCGAGCGCGGGTAGTCGTCGTTGACGTTGAGGATGACCGGGTCCCAGTCCTCGGTGGCGTACTCGTCCTCGATCTCGCGCGCGCAGCGCTGCACCGACGCGGTGTACTCGCGGTATTCGGGCAGGTCGTGCCGGCTGGGGTAGGCGAAGGCCAGGTGGACCACCTTGCCGTGCCACTCCGGATGGGCGGCCAGGAACTCCCGGTAGGCCAGCAGCCCGCGCACGATGTTCTTGGACAGCTCGGTGCGGTCGATGCGGACGATCAGCCGGCGTCCGGCCACCTGCTCGGCCAGCGCGGCCATGTGCGACTCGACGTCGGGCTCGCAGGCCCGCGCCCACAGCGCCGCGCCGTCCACGCCCAGGCTGTGCACGCCGACGCGGGTCGTCCGGCCCTCGTGGGTGACCGTGCCGGCCGCGCGGTCCACCCGCCCGCCCAGCAGCGCCTCGCAGCAGTCCATGAACGCCGCCGCCCACCGGGCGGTGAGGAAGCCCGCGTGGTCGGCCCCCAGGATGCCGTCGAGCACCTCCCTGGTCACCGCGTCGGGCAGCAGGGAGAAGTACTCGGGAGGCGCCCACGGCGTGTGGCTGAAGTGGGCGATGCGCAGGTCGGGCCGCTCGGCGCGGAGCATCGCCGGGGTGAGCGTCAGGTGGTAGTCCTGGACCATCACGCGCGCGCCGTGCCCGGCCTCCTCGGCCAGCGCCAGCGCGAACGCGCCGTTGTAGTCGCGGTAGGACTCCCACTCGCGCCGGAACTTGGTGCCGAAACTGGGGGAGTTGGGGATGTCGTACAGCAGGTGGTTGACGAACCACAGGGTCGAGTTGGCCACGGCGTTGTAGGCGCGGTGGAAGGTGGCCGCGGGGATGTCGAGCATCCGCAGGGCGCCCGTGTCGTAGCCGCCGCGGTCGAGCCGGCCACCCGGGGCCAGGCGCACGGCGCTGCGGTCGCCGTCGGACAGCGCGGCGCACACCCACAGCACGCCGTGCTCCTTGGCCACCCCCGACAGGCCCGAGACGAGGCCGCCACCACCGCGTTTCATGGTCAGCTCACCGTCGTCGTCGACGGTGAAGGAGACCGGCCCGCGGTTGGACGCCACGAGAACGCTGTTCATTTGGGCTCCCTTCGCCCATAGGATCCCAGCTATGGCGCTAGATGAGCTAACCGAGGAACTCGCCCGCTCGGCCGCGGCCGGAGACCATCGCGCGCTCGGCGAGCTCCTGGCCAGGATCGAGCCTGACGTGATGCGCCACTGCGCCCGGATCCTGCCCTATCACCAGGACGCGGAAGAAGCCTCGCAGGACACTCTGCTGGCCGTGGCGCGCAACATCGGCCGGTTCGAGGGGCGGGCCAGGTTCAGCACCTGGCTGCACATCGTGACCGCCAACTGCGCGCGCACCACGTACCGCTCGCTGAAGCGCAGGGCCGCCGAGCAGACGTCGGAGGAGCTGCCGATGCAGAAGCCGGACGCGCGACGGGTCAGCGTGATCGCCGGTTCGCGGCTCGACCTGCTCGACGCGATGGAGGCGCTGGAGGCCGACAAGCCCGACCTGGCCCAGGCGCTGGTGCTGCGCGACATCGTCCAGCTCGACTACAACGAGGTGGCCGAGCAGCTCAACATCCCGCTCGGCACCGCCAAGTCCCGCATCCACCAGGCCCGCAAGTACGTGCAGGGAGTCCTCGGGGAGGACTATCGGTGAGACGCGTTCGCTCACATGGTGAGACGGGTGGTCGTTTCCGCCACTTGAGAAGGTAGAGTCCTTTTCGACAACTGAATATTGCTCATCCAGAGGGGTGGAGGGACCGGCCCTGCGAAGCCCCGGCAACCCTCCCGGCTTGTGCTCGCGACCTGGCGAGGCCGACCGGGACAAGGTGCCAATTCCGGTTCGCGGTCAAGGTGGCCGCGGGCGAAGATGAGGGAAGGCCTCGCTTCATGTCGCTCGACTTTGGTCCTGCCGTCGCTCTGTCTTGCCGCGAGTGCGGCACGCGCTACCCCCTGGGTCCCAGCTTCGCCTGCCTGGAGTGTTTCGGGCCGCTCGAAGCGGCCTACTCCTTCGGCCAGGTGACCCGCGCGGACATCGAGTCCGGCCCCGCCAACATCTGGCGCTACCGCTCCCTGCTCCCGGTCCCCGCCGACGTGGCGAGCAAGCCCAACATGAACCCGGGCTGGACGAAGCTGGTCAAGGCCGGCAACCTCGGCAAGGCGCTCGGCATCCGTTCCCTGCACGTGAAGGACGACTCGGGCAACCCCACCCACTCCTTCAAGGACCGGGTGGTCGCCATCGCCGTCGAGGCGGCCAGGAACTTCGGTTTCCACACGCTCTCCTGCTCCTCCACGGGCAACCTCGCCGGCGCGGTCACCGCCGCCGCCGCGCGGGCCGGCCTCGACGCGTGCGTGTTCATCCCCGCCGACCTCGAAGCGGCCAAGATCGCCATGGCCCGGGTGTTCGGCGGCCGGCTGATCGGCATCGACGGCACGTACGACGAGGTCAACCGGTTCTGTTCGGAGCTGATCGGCGACCCGCTGGGCGAGCGGTGGGGGTTCGTCAACGTCAACCTGCGGCCCTACTACGCCGAGGGGTCCAAGACGCTCGCGTACGAGATCGCCGAGCAGCTCGGCTGGCGGCTGCCCGAGCAGATCGTCATCCCCATCGCCTCCGGCTCCCAGCTCACGAAGATCGACAAGGGCTTCAAGGAGCTGATCGCGCTCGGGCTGGTCGAGGACACCCCCTACAAGGTGTTCGGGGCCCAGGCGGCCGGGTGCTCGCCGGTCTCGACGGCGTACAAGGCGGGGCACGACGTCGTCCAGCCGGTCAAGCCGGACACGATCGCCAAGTCGCTGGCCATCGGCAACCCCGCAGACGGGCCGTACGTGCTGGACATCGCCCGGCGCACGGGCGGAGGCGTCGAGGACGTCACCGACCCCGAGATCGTCGCCGCCATCAAGCTCCTGGCCTCCACCGAGGGCATCTTCGCCGAGACCGCGGGCGGCGTCACGGTGGGCGTGCTGAAGAAGCTCGTCGAGACGGGCAGGCTCGACCCCGAGGCCGAGACGGTGGTCCTGAACACCGGCGACGGCCTCAAGACGCTCGACGCGATCAGCGACGACGCGCGGCCCACCGCCGTGATCCGGCCCTCTCTCGACGCGTTCCGCGCGACTGTCTGACAATCCAGGAAAGGCAACAAAAACCATGAGCGTTTCTGTGCGGATTCCCACCATTCTGCGCACTTACACCGGGGGTAACGCCGAGGTGAGTGGCGAAGGGGCGACTCTTCGTGACGTTCTCGCCAAGCTTGACTCCGACTACCCGGGGATCGGCGCGAGAATTCTGGATGAATCGGGCAAGATTCGTCGTTTTGTCAACGTATACGTTGGTGATGAGGATGTCCGTTTCGCCGAGGGCCTGGACACTCCCGCCCCTGAAGGCACTCAGATCTCCATCATCCCCGCCGTCGCGGGCGGCTGACCGCCGGACCACCGACTCTTGAAGGCGCCCCTTGTGGGCGCCTTCTTGTTTTAGAACCAAATTCAACCTCGAACGACTCAGCCTTCGATGAAATTAGCGTTTTGTCGGTTGACTCTGTTGCCAAACCCCGTGCCACAGGTATGGTCGAGGGCGATCGTCTGGCTGATTTTCCCAAAAGTCATGCGATTACGGGTCTCGCGAAGGAATGGGCGAGATCTGCGAGCCCAGTAAGAGGAGTCGGAAGTGGCGCAGGGCACCGTCAAGTGGTTCAACGCGGACAAGGGCTACGGCTTCATCGCGGTAGACGGTGGTAAGGATGTATTCGTCCATTACTCAGCGATCATGATGGACGGGTACCGCTCTCTCGAACAGGGACAGCGTGTCGAGTTCGAGATCACGCAGGGCCAGAAGGGGCCGCAGGCGGAGTCCGTCCGCACGGTCTGATTCACCCTCGCTGGTATGCACCAAGGCGGGACGTGCGGCAGCGCAGTCCGTACGGGCTCGCCACTGTTTCCTCCGTCGGCTTCGCACGGCGGGCCGCGCCTCAGGGGCGGCTCGCCGTGCGAACCGGCGCACCCGATGACCTGCCCGATGAGCTGGGGTGGGGTGCCCGTGGCTTGCACTCGGCAGGGTAGAGTGCTAAACAGTTCGTTGGCACTCTGTGTGGCAGAGTGCCAACAACTCGGATCGAGACGATGGGGTCTGCCGAACGGAGATGCAGGCCTATGCCGTCGCGGGCGTCGGCTCGGTCCAGGACACGCCACCCTGCATCTGGGAGGTCTAGCCTTATGGCAGCCAAGATGATCGCGTTTGACGAGGACGCCCGGCGCGGTCTCGAGCGCGGTATGAACCAGCTCGCCGACGCCGTCAAGGTGACCTTGGGCCCCAAGGGGCGCAACGTCGTGCTGGAGAAGAAGTGGGGCGCTCCCACGATCACCAACGACGGCGTCTCCATCGCCAAGGAGATCGAGCTCGAGGACCCGTGGGAGAAGATCGGCGCCGAGCTGGTCAAGGAAGTCGCCAAGAAGACTGACGACGTCGCCGGCGACGGCACCACCACGGCCACCGTGCTCGCCCAGGCTCTGGTGCGCGAAGGTCTGCGCAACGTGGCCGCCGGCGCCAACCCGATGGCCCTGAAGAAGGGCATCGAGGCCGCCGTCGAGCGGGTCAGCGAGGAGCTCTCCAAGCTGGCCAAGGATGTGGAGACCAAGGAGCAGATCGCCTCCACCGCCTCCATCTCCGCCGCCGACCCCGAGATCGGCTCGCTCATCGCCGAGGCGATGGACAAGGTCGGCAAGGAAGGCGTCATCACCGTCGAGGAGAGCAACACCTTCGGCCTGGAGCTCGAGCTCACCGAGGGCATGCGCTTCGACAAGGGCATGACGTCGATGTACTTCGTGACCGACTCCGACCGCATGGAGGCCGTTCTCGAAGACCCGTACATCCTGATCGTCAACAGCAAGGTCTCGGCCAACAAGGACCTGCTGCCGCTGCTCGACAAGGTCGTGCAGTCCGGCAAGCCGCTGCTGATCATCGCCGAGGACGTCGACGGCGAGGCCCTGGCGACCCTGGTGGTCAACAAGATCCGCGGCCTGTTCCGCTCCGTGGCCGTCAAGGCCCCGGGCTTCGGCGACCGCCGCAAGGCCATGCTGGGCGACATCGCGATCCTGACCGGCGGTCAGGTCATCGCCGAGGAGGTCGGCCTCAAGCTCGAGACCGCCACCCTCGACCTGCTCGGCCGCGCCCGCAAGGTCGTGGTGACCAAGGACGAGACCACCATCGTCGACGGCGCCGGTGACGCCGAGGCGATCTCCGGCCGGGTCAACGAGATCCGCGCCGAGATCGAGCGCACCGACTCCGACTACGACCGCGAGAAGCTGCAGGAGCGCCTGGCCAAGCTGGCCGGTGGCGTGGCGGTCATCAAGGCCGGCGCGGCGACCGAGGTCGAGCTCAAGGAGCGCAAGCACCGCATCGAGGACGCCGTGCGCAACGCCAAGGCGGCCGTCGAGGAGGGCATCGTCCCCGGCGGTGGCGTGGCGCTGCTGCAGGCCGGCGCCAAGGCGTTCGACAAGCTCGAGCTCAACGGCGACGAGGCCACCGGCGCGGCGATCGTGAAGAAGGCTCTTGAGGAGCCCCTCAAGCAGATCGCGGTCAACGCCGGTCTTGAGGGCGGCGTCGTCGTGGAGAAGGTGCGCAACCTGACCCCGGGCGAGGGCCTCAACGCCGCTTCCGGCGAGTACGTCAACATGTTCGAGTCCGGGATCATCGACCCGGCCAAGGTGACGCGCTCCGCGCTGCAGAACGCCGCCTCCATCGCGGCGCTCTTCCTCACCACCGAGGCCGTCATCGCCGAGAAGCCCGAGAAGACCCCTGCTGCTCCGGCCGGCATGCCCGGCGGCGGCGACATGGACTTCTAGGCCTCGCCTGGTCGCTGACGCATCAGAAGGCGGTTCGGATCTCCAAGGATCCGGCCGCCTTTTGTTGTGTCCGGTCCCGTCACGTTTAGTAGTTATTGACTACGGAAAGTAACGAAACGAAGTGACGATTCACCGCACAAAGGAGTAGTTACATGAATTCCCGCACCGCGCGCGTTCTCGGGCTCGGAGCCGTCATGCTGGCCGCCGCGGCCGCCATGACGATGCCCGCCCAGGCAGACGACCACGGTTACCTGGACGAGGCCCTGGAGTACGTCGACGTGCCCTACTGCGCGGGCTACCTGGAACTGTACGACCGCGACTACTGCGCCTCGCCGTCCAGGTGGACGTCGCAGGACGAGCGCGGGGAGATGTCGGAGGAGGGCGAGGACAGGTCGTCGGAGGAAGGCGAGGACAGGTCGTCGGACGAGGTCGACGAGCGGTCGACGGACGAGGCCGACGAGCGGTCCGGCGAGCGCGGGGACGCCTCGGAGGAGGGCGTGGACATGTCGGGCGAGCGCGAGGACGTCTCGGAGGAGGGCGTGGACATGTCGGGCGAGCGCGAGGACGTCTCGGAGGAGGGCGTGGACATGTCGGGCGAGCGCGAGGACGTCTCGGACGCCTTCGAGGGCCAGTCGGGCGGCGAGAGCGAGGACCTGTCGTCCAACGCCCCCGGGGACTTCACGTTCGCGGACGAGCTGGTGCAGGGCGACTGAACCCCGTCTGGTGGCGCCGGGCGTACGGAACCCGACGCGGCACCACGGCGAAGGCGCCCCGAACGCGAACGGGGCGCCTTCGCCGCGGTGTTGTGCCGGTCTCAGACGCCGAAGTGCGCGACGATGTGGCCGCGGGCCAGCGTGTTGGCGGTGATGTTGAAGCCGACCACGGCCGGGCTCGCGTCGCCGCCGACGCCCAGCTCGTCGACCCCGAGCGCGTGCACCGTGAAGACGTAGCGGTGGGGGGCGCCGGGCGGGGGAGCGGCGCCGCCGTAGTCTTTGGTGCCGTAGTCGTTGCGGGCGTGCACCGCGCCGGCGGGCAGGCCCTTGAAGTCGGGGCCGGTGCCCGCGCCCCTGGGCAGCTCCGTGGTCTCGCCGGGCAGGTCGAACAGCACCCAGTGCCAGAAGCCGCTGCCGGTGGGGGCGTCGGGGTCGTGGCAGGTGACGGCGTAGCCGCGGGTGCCCTCGGGCGCGCCCGACCAGCGCAGCTGGGGCGAGACGTTCCCGCCGGTCATCCCCCAGTCGTCGAAGACGTGGAGGTCGTTCAGCCGCTCGCCGTCGCGGATGTCGTCGCTCTCCACCACGAGCGCGGGGACCGGGGGCAGGTGTTCATGCGGAAGCGGTGCGGGCACGGCATCCTCCTAGGTCGACAGCTTCTTCAGGCCATCCTAGAAGCGGCCGTGCCCGCCCTCCGTCAGGTTCCGAGCTGCGCCGGGAGCGGCCTGTCGTGCAGCACCGTGAGCGAGGTGACCGCGCGGGTCAGGACCACGTACAGGCGGGCCAGGCCGCGGGGCTCGGCCTCGACGATGTCGGCCGGCTCCACGACGATCACGTGGTCGTACTCCAGGCCCTTGGCGAGCGTGGCGGGCACGATCAGCAGGCGGTGCTCCTGCGTCGCGTCGGGGTCGAGCACCGCGTGCGGCAGGCCGGACAGCGACTCGGAGACCGCCGCCACCATCGCGTCAGGGACGATGAGCCCGATCGAGCCCTCCCTGGCCAGGACCTCCCGGGCGGCCTCGGCGACCGTGCCGCCCGGCCGGACCGTGAGCGAGCCGGCGCCCGGACGCAGCGACCGCGGGGCGGCCAGCGCGGGGGCGATCGAGGGCAGCAGGCGGGCCGCGTAGTCGAGCACCTCGCGCGGCACGCGGAAGCCGAGCGTCAGCTCGGTCACCTCGCCCTCGTCCTGGCCGAGGTGCTTCAGCACGGTCTCCCACGAGGTGGTGGACCACGGCGTGGTGCCCTGGGCCAGGTCGCCGAGCACGGTGGCCGAGCCGTTGCGGCAGCGCCGGCCGAGCGCCCGCAGCTGCATCTCGGACAGGTCCTGCGCCTCGTCCACGACGAGGTGGCCGAGGGACGGGGTGCGCTCCATGAGGTCGCGCAGCTCGTCGAGGAGCGCGGCGTCGGCGGCCGACCATTTGGCGGACTTCCAGCTCCGATAAGGCTTCCGCCAAAGCAGCATTTCCTGCTCGTCAGGCGACAAATCAGTTTTGGCGGCTTTTGTGAGGAATTCCGGATCGGACAACAGGCGGTGCAGAACCTGTTCCGGCGTCAGTTTCGGCCACACCGCGTCGACGAGCTGCTTGACCGGCCTCGACCTGGCCACCGCGTCCTGGACCCGGTCGTCGGGCGACTCGCCGCGCTGCTCCATCCGTACGAGCACCTGGTGGGCCAGGCGCTGGGCCAGCGCGGCCCGCCCCGGCGAGTAGCGGGTGGTGCCGCGCAGGGAGGCCACCATCTCGCGCACCTCGTAGTCGGCGACCCGGTAGCGGTAGGCGCCCTTCGTGAACACCAGGCCGTCCTCGGGCTTGACGATGTGCATCCACAGCGCCCGTTCGAGCACCGCGGCCATCCTGGCGTCGCCCTTGACCGCGGAGACCATCGGGTCCTCCTCGGCGGCGTGCTCGCCGAGCAGCCCGGCCACGGTGGTCTGGTCGACCTTGACCTCGCCCAGCGCGGGCAGGACGGAGGAGATGTAGGACAGGAACGCCCGGTTCGGGCCCACGATCATCACGCCCGACCTGGCCAGCCGCTCGCGGTGGGTGAACAGCAGGTACGCGGCCCGGTGGAGGCCCACGGCGGTCTTCCCGGTGCCGGGGGCGCCCTGGACGCACACGGTCTGGGCCAGCGTCGCGCGGACGATCTCGTCCTGGTCGGGCTGGATGGTGGCCACGATGTCGCGCATCGGGCCGGTGCGCGGGCGTTCGATCTCCTCGGTCAGGATCTTCGAGGGGCCGACCTCGCCGCCCTCGCCGAGCGGCTCGTCCTCGAACGCGGTCAGCGCGCCGCCGTGGTAGCCGAAGCGGCGGCGGCGGACGACGCCCATCGGGTCGGCCGGGCTGGCCTGGTAGAACGCGCGGGACACCGGCGCGCGCCAGTCGATGACCAGCGGCCTGCTGGTGCCGTCGTGCACGTGGCGGCGGCCGACGTAGAGGGTGCCCGGCAGGTCGTCGCCGCCCTCGCGGTCGAGGCGGCCGAAGAACAGCGGGGTGTCCGGATGGTCGGCCAGGGCGGCCACGCGCTGGTCCAGCAGCGACTGGAGGATCTGCTGCGAGACCCAGTCGCCGGCCGCGTCGGCCGACAACGACTGGGCGTGGGCCCGCATCGCCTTGAGCGCGGCCCTGGACTCGGCCAGGTGGGCCTGCTCGGCGGCGAGCACGTCGGAGGGTATGTCGGGAGCCAGTTGGTGTGTGGGCATGCGAAAGCGCCTCCCATGGTCGAAAACGGAGGTGGTCAAGGCAGCGAATCGACTAGTTTAACGGCGGCCGTGCGGTGCCTCCAAAGCATTTACCGGCGCGCGGCGGGGTAAGGAGGGAAGGTGGCGCGGCTTCGCCTGGTCCTCTCGCCGATGATCCCCACGGTCGCGAGCTTCCTGCTGGCGGCGCTCTGGGGGATGTCGGTCTTCGCCGGTTGGGGGCTGGAGGCGTTCTGCGCGGGCGGTGAGTCCCCGGCGGCGTGTTCCCGGCGTCTTGGCACGGTCCTCACGGTGTCGGGGTTGTTCGCCGTGCCGGCCGCCTGCGCCACGCTGGCCGCCTGGCTGGTGCCGGCGTCCCGGAAGGACCCGCGCACGTTCGGTCGGCTGATGGGGACGGGGGTCGCCGCCTGGCTCGTCGCCGGCGCGGTGTTGTTCCTCGGCGGCCTGCTGGCCGGCTAGCGAACCCGGCAAAGACCGTATCTCTGAGTGAACGTGGGAATACCGAAAAAGTCGGGCATTTCAGGTGCGTTTGTCGGATCATGGGGGTATGTCGCAGGCGGCGTGATAGTACGCAGGTGAGGGGGGTGGTTCGATGTCGACGACCCGTGGAGTCTCGTGGACGTGACATAAACGCCGTGCCTGGCCGCTCAGGCAACGAGCGGCCGGGCATTCAACCGGTCACACCTCGCCGTGCACGTCGTCGGCGTCGATGATCTGGTAGGCGTATCCCTGCTCGGCCAGGAATCGCTGCCGGTGGGCGGCGAACTCCTGGTCGACGGTGTCCCTGCTGACCACCGTGTAGAACCGGGCGCCACCGCCGTCGGCCTTGGGCCGCAGCACCCGTCCGAGCCGCTGGGCCTCCTCCTGCCGCGACCCGAACGTGCCCGACACCTGGATCGCGATGGCCGCCTCGGGCAGGTCGATGGAGAAGTTCGCCACCTTCGACACCACCAGGACCTGGATCTCCTTGTCGCGGAACGCCTGGTAGAGCCGCTCGCGCTCCTTGACCCTGGTCTCGCCCTTGATGACCGGCGCGTTGAGGTGCTCGCCGAGCTCGTCGAGCTGGTCGATGTACTGGCCGATGACCAGCACCTGCTCGCCCAGATGCCGCCGGACCAGCGCCTCGGTCACGTACGTTTTGGACGGCGTGGTGGCGCAGTAGCGGTAACGCTCCTCGGCCTCGGCCATCGCGTACGCCAGCCGCTCCTCGTCGGTCAGCGTGACCCGCACCTCGACGCAGTCGGCCGGCGCGATCCAGCCCTGGTTCTCCATCTCCTTCCACGGCGCGTCGTAGCGCTTGGGGCCGATGAGGGAGAACACGTCGCCCTCGCGGCCGTCCTCGCGCACGAGCGTCGCGGTCAGGCCCACCCGCCGGCGGGCCTGCAGGTCGGCGGTCATCCGGAAGATGGGCGCGGGCAGCAGGTGGACCTCGTCGTAGACGATCAGGCCCCAGTCGCGCGCGTCGAACAGCTCCAGGTGGCTGTAGACGCCCTTCCGCCTGGTCGTCATCACCTGGTACGTGGCGATGGTGACCGGGCGGATCTCCTTCTTGTTGCCGGAGTACTCGCCGATCTCGTCCTCGGTCAGCGAGGTGCGCTTGAGCAGCTCGGTCTTCCACTGGTGGGCGCTGACCGTGTTGGTCACCATGATCAGCGTGGTGGCCTGGGCGTGGGCCATGGCCGCCGCGCCCACGATGGTCTTGCCCGCGCCGCAGGGGAGCACGACGACGCCGGAGCCGCCGTGCCAGAAGGCGTCGGCCGCCTCGCGCTGGTAGTTGCGCAGCTCCCAGCCGTCCTGGAGCAGCTTGATGGGGTGGTGCTCGCCGTCGACGTAGCCGGCCAGGTCTTCGGCGGGCCAGCCCAGCTTGAGCAGCGCCTGCTTGACGTTGCCGCGGTCGCTCGGATGCACGATGACCGAGTCGGCGCCGAGGCGCTCGCCCAGCATCGGCTGGATCTTCTTCGAGCGCAGCACCTCTTCGAGCACCGCGCGGTCGGTCGAGGTCAGGACCAGCCCGTTGACCGGGTCCTTCTCCAGGCGCAGGCGCCCGTAGCGGGCCATGGTCTCGGCGATGTCGACGAGCAGCGCGTGCGGCACCGGGTAGCGGCTGAAGCCGATCAGCGCGTCGACGACCTGCTCGGCGTCGTGGCCGGCGGCGCGCGCGTTCCACAGGGCGAGCGGCGTGACGCGGTAGGTGTGGACGTGTTCAGGCGCTCGTTCGAGCTCGGCGAACGGCGCGATCGCCTTGCGGCACGCGTCGGCCTTCTCGTGGTCGACCTCGAGCAGCAGCGTTTTGTCCGACTGGACGATGAGCGGGCCGTCGTTCACGGACATCCCTTCCTACGGTTGACCCTTATCCAACACACACGACGGCAGGAACAGTCCCGGAACGGGTAATCGATCAGTCGTCCAGGCGGCCGGTGAGGCCCAGGAAGAGGAAGAGCCCGATGTTCAGCACGAAACCGGTGCCGAACAGCACCCAGCTCCAGACCAGCAGCGAACGGGCGCTCCTCGGCTGCTCGCGGACCCGCGTCAGCGCCACGGCGGCCAGGATGCCGCCGGGCAGCCCGAGCACGTTGAGGCAGGAGGCGAGGGACAGGAAGTTGAGCACGACGGCGACGATGGCGGCGGCCTGCGGGCCCTCGTCGCGCCGCGGCGGCACGCCGTAGCCGTAGCCGTAGCCGTACTGCGGAGGCGGCTGCTCGCCGTAGGGCGCCCCGTAAGGCAGCTGCGGGTAGCCGGACGGATCTTCTTGACTCACGTTCACCTCCAGACAGGTCAACGTTTATCACGGAATACGGGCGCGCCCGACCCGGTGTGCGCGGACGGTCACAACCGCCCGCGCAGGGCCTTCCTGTCGAGCTTGAGCACGCTGGTGACCGGGATCGACTCGACGAAGCGCACCTCGCGCGGGTACTTCACCCGTCCGACCCGGTCGCGCGCCCACTCGATCAGCTCCTCGGCGTTCTCCGCGGCCCCCCGCCTGAGCTGGACGAACGCCACGACCTCCTCACCCAGCCGCGGGTCGGGCCGGCCGACGACGCCCGACATGACCACGTCGGGGTGCTGGTTGAGCGCGTCCTCGACGTCGCGCGGGAAGACGTTGAAGCCGCCGCGGATGATCAGGTCCTTCTTGCGGTCGACGATGTAGAGGTAACCGTCGTCGTCCACGCAGCCGACGTCGCCGGTGCGCAGCTCGCCGCCGACCAGCGCGGTGCCCTCGGGGTCGGGTTCGTGCTCGCCCCAGTAGCCGAGCATCAGGGAGTCGCCGCTGACGCAGATCTCGCCGACGTCGCCGCACTCCACCGCCTCGCCCGCGGCGTCGCGAATGGTGATCGTGTAGCCGGCCAGCGGCAGGCCGACGCTGCCGGGCCGGCGCCTGCCCGGCGGGTTGAAGGTGGTGACGGCGCTGGTCTCGGTCAGGCCGTAGCCCTCCAGGATCTGGGTGCCCGGCATCCGGCGCTCGAACTCCTGCAGCGCCTCCCGGCCCAGCGGCGCCGCGCCGCAGGTGAGGTAGGCCAGGTCGGGGAGCGGGTGCGACTCCAGCGGCTGGGCCAGGAGCATGTGGATCATGGCGGGCACCACGGTGCCGTACTGGACGTGCTGCTCGGCGGCCAGGCGCAGGAACGCCTCCGGCTCGAACCAGCGCATGAGCACGGCCTGCTGGGGCTCGGTCGCGTGCAGGCCGGCCACGGTGATGATCAACCCGTACGCATGCGAGAGCGGCACAGGCACGATCGCACGATTTTTCCCCTCTTGATGGGATATTTCGTACGCGTCCTTGGCCACCTGCCAGAGCCCGCGATGGCTCAGCATGACCCCCTTGGCGACGCCCGTGGTGCCGCCGGTGTACATGAGCGCGGCCAGGTCACCGGGGTCCCTGCGCACCCGTCCGTGCTCGGTGGCGCTCTCCAGCTCGGCCGTGTCCACATGTATCGGGACGTCCACCCCGGCGGCCCGCACGGTCTCCACGAGCTCGGGCGAGGTGACGACGGCGGACGCGCCGCTGTCGAGCAGGATGTGCCGCAGCTCCTCGGCCCCCACCAGGAAGACCACGGGCGTGACCACCGCGCCCGCCGCCCACAACGCCTGGTAGACGATCGGGACCTCGGGGGAGGTCGCCATCATCACGACCACCCGGTCGCCCGGCCGGACCCCGGCCTCGACGAACCCGCCGCACATCCGGCGCGCGCGTCCGGCCAGCGCGTGGCTGCGGTGCCAGACCCCTTCGTAGAACACCGAGTCGTGGTCGTCGAAGCGGTTCCATGACTCCTCGGCCAGCTGGCCCAGCGTTTGCTCGGTCACATGCACAACCTGATCGGAGCCGCCGCGCGCAGTCAACCCTGAACGTTCTCATGTCGACCCTTGACTGACGATTGTGGACGATGCTCTCATGCCGAGTAAATGTCCAATATCGGCCTAGAAGGTCATTCGAGTTTTCGGGTGGCGCTAGATCGTGTATTGGTGGGATAACTAGGGTTCCGTGCTACCAGATGGCCTGTCGCGGTTCTTGTCACCGGCCCGTCGCCCAGAGCAATGGAGGACATGATCGACATGCGCGCGCCGGCGGCCGTGGCCGCGAGCTTCGTGAGGAATGCCTGGTCAGAACGGTGTCTGCCGGGCGGCACGCGGTCAATCCATAAGCCGGGGAAACAAGCCGCCGGACAAAGAAGTTCGCGAAAGACATTTTCCACAGTCAACGTCCCAGTCAGGCCCGAGGTGACTTCGTGATCGACACGCCTGAAGCAGGCGAGAGCGACCTCGACGACAAAACGCTCACCGAGCTTGTCATCGCCGTCAACGAGCAGCTCCGGCCCCTGGTCGTCCCGGTGGTCCGCGACCTCGACCGGCGCGCGGCCGACACCCTGCTGCGCTCCTACCTGGAGCCCGCCGGCTTCGCCGACGCGGTGCGCCGGCTGTCCATGCGGCATCTGCTCGTCCTGGTGGGGGAGGCGGACATGGGCAAGCGGCTCGGCGCCATCGCCCTGCTGTCGCGCATGTCGCTGGCCGAGGGCAGGATCACCGTGCTCTCGCCGGCCGGCAGCGCCGCCGACCTGCTCGCCAGGACCGAGTACGGGCCGGGGCGGGCGTACCTGCTGCACGACTGGATCGCCGGGAGCACCGACCGCAGCGAGCTGCTCGACCTGGCCCGCAAGCTGGCCGAGCTGGGGTCGTACCTGGTGATCACCCGGAACGGCGTCCCGTCGCAGGCGGTCGAGGTGGAGCAGCCGTGGTGCGCCCCCGACCCCGGCGAGCTGTTCGACCTGTACCTGAGCGCGTTCGGCGGCCGGAGCGCCCCGGCCGGGGCCGCCACCGCCCGGGTCCGCGCGCTGGCGCTGCGTACGCCCGCCGAGGTCGTCCGCCTGGCCACGCGCCTGGTGCGGGACGACGAGCCCGCGGGCGAGGAGGTGGCCGCCTGGTTCGACACCAAGCCGCCGATGCACGAGGTGCGGGCGGTGGCGGCGCTCGCGTTCGCGCACGGGCTGCCCGAGCCGGAGTTCGCCCGACTGCTGGCCGCGTTCGAGCGGAGCCGGGAGACCCACGAGCCGGGGCCGGGCCCGACCTGCGCGCCGCACCCGCTGATCGCCGTGCAGGACGGTCTGGTCGTCTTCCGCGTCCCGGACCACCGCGGCCAGGTGCTCGGCGAGCTGGTCGCCCGGTACGGCTACTGGCTGTGGCAGCCGCTGCGCGAGTGGGTGCGCTCGCTGGCCCTCCAGGGGGACGACGTGCGCGCGCGGGCGGCCGAGGGCGTGGCGTTGCTGGCCGCCTGGTCGTTCAGGGAGGCGCGGCAGGAGTTCCTGGAGGTGTGGGCCCGGGGGCGGGCGGGCGAACGGCTGGCGGCGGGCGGTGCGCTGTCGTACATGTGCGCCGACGACGCCCTCGCCCCCGAGGCCCTGCGCCTGGCGCTCACCTGGGCCCGCGACCCGGCCGACCCGCGGGCGGCCGCGGCGGTCGCCGGGCTGTGCGGCGGGCTGTCGCTGCGCTACCCGGCCGACGCGGCGGCCCACCTGCGCCGCCTGGCCGCCGGGGACGGCCCCGCGGCCCGGCTCGCGGCCCACGCGCTCACCCGCCACCCCTGACCCGGACGCGGGCCGGGAAGGCGGGTCAGAGGCCGGCGACGCCGGTGATGCGGTGGAGGGCGAAACGGTGGACGGCCGCCCTGGTCTCGTCGTACGCGGTCAGGTAGCCGCCCTCCATCCGGGCCGGCTCCAGGATGCGCGAGGTGGCGTTGCCCTGCGAGTCGAGGTAGCCGATCCACACCCGTACGCCCTGCTTGATGGCGTCCTGGAGGGCCGAGATCGTGGCGGTGGCGGGCCCCCGGGGCACCGCGCCGCCCGGGGCGTCCACCGGCTCGCGGCGTGCCAGGTGAGCGGCGTCGCCCGCGCGCAGCGCGCGGACGGCCGCCGAGGCCACCTCGGGATCGAGCCCGCTGACCGAGGCCACGGCGCGTACGGGCGCCACCCCCTCGGTACGCCTGCTGTCGAGCTGGGAGATGATCACGTCGCCGTCGAGCGACTCGGCGACCGGCGCGTACCCCATGGCCCGCAGCGAGTCCACCAGCGCCGCCCTGGACGAGCGGGACGCGATCACCGTGGGGGCCAGCCGGCGCAGGCGCAGCGCGGCGGCGCGGCGGTCGGCGGTGATCTGGTCGAGCAGCGCCGGATCGTCGCACCGGACGTAGGCGCTGGCCGTGCCCACCCGGATCCGCCCGTGCCGCCGGGCCACGTCCGTCACCAGGTACGACAGGGCCTGCGGCACCGGCGTGGCCGAATGGCGGGCCAGCATCGCCAGCAGCTCCTCGCCGCCGTGCCCGGCGTCGAGCGCCCGCCGGATCGAGCCCTCGCCGAACCGGTAGACGGTCGCCCCGCCCTTGGACTCGACGTCGGCGGTGAGCGTCATCCAGCGGTTGAGCTCGCTGGTCAGCGGCCCGGGGGCGACGGCGGTGAGGTCGGCCTGCAGCAGCACGTGGTCGACCGGCTCGGGCAGCAGCGGCGCGAGCAGGCCGGCCGCGTCGCCGCCGTCGAGCAGCGCCCGCCCGTGGCCGGACAGCGTGCCGAGCCCGGTCACGCCGATCTGCTCGGCCTCGCGCAGCGCGAACTCGGTCAGCTGCTCGCGCAGCGGCCCGCGCCGGCGCGGCTGCTCCCAGGCCAGGCGTTCGAGCACCGAGTCGCGGTCGGGCGCGAGGCCCGGCGCGGCGGCCAGCACGCCGAGGGCCGCCGTGCGCACCCCCGCCGCGGAGGCCCGGCGCAGGTCGGTGTGCAGGGCGTTGAGCGGCCGGTCGCGGTCGTCGCGCTCGCCGACCAGGCCGGGCACGCGGTCCATGTGCAGCCAGGTCGCGGCGAGCGTCACCCAGCGGTCGGCGGTGGCCCTGACCCGCCACAGGTCGTAGCCGGAGGTCGGCAGCCACTCGCCGTCGACGCCGCCGCCCGCGGCGACCAGCCCCGCCGCGTGCGCCACCTCGACGACCAGCGCCGCCGCCCATTCGGGCAGGTCGAGGTCGGTCGCGGTGCGCTTCATGTCGCGTACGCCGAGCCCGCCGGTGCGCAGCACCCCCGGCGGATCGATGCTCCACCGCTCGCACAGCTCCTCCACGGACCTGACGAACGAGAACGCCTGGCCCGCCGCCGTACGGTCGGCCAGCTCGCGGTCGCGCGCGGGCCCGCCCAGCGCGGGCGGCACGGCGAGCAGGTCGCGGTGGACGCGCCCGCCGCGCAGGTGCAGGCCCACCTCGCGGGGCAGCGTCACGCTCTCCTCGCCGGTGGCCGCGAGCAGCCCGCGCGCCAGCAACTCCTCGATGGGCGAACGGGCCGAGGCCACGCGCACCTCGCGCCTGGCGTTGGGCACCCGTCCGGTCGGCGGCCCCCACACGAGCTGGTCGAGCGCGCCCCTGGCCTCGGGCGAGACCGCCGCCACCAGGGCCTCGGGCGCGGACAGCGCGGCGGCCAGCCGCTCCTTGCCGGGCCCGTCGGTGCCGGGGGCGACGTCGTCGGCCATCTCGTCGAGCTGCTCGGGCGGGTGGTGCCGGAACACGTCGACGACCCTGGGGCCGAGCCCGGCGGGCTCCTCCAGGACCTTGCGCACGCCGGGCCCGAGGTCGAGCGCGTTGTCGGGGCCGAAGACCAGCGCCAGGTCACGCAGCCGGTCGAGGGCCGCGGTCAGCGCGGGCTCGGGCCTGCCCGCCGCCAGCGCCCGCCCGACCAGGCCGCGCAGCGCCGCCTTCGTCACCGGCCCGTCCTGTACGGCCAGCGTCTCGACGACGGCCAGCGTGAACCGGTCGAGCCGGTCGAGCACCCTGCCGATCGCCGAAGGGCTGGCGGCCCGCGCGGCCAGCCCTTCCAGATGCGCGGGCACCGGAGTGATCAACTCAGGCCGCGTGGAGACGAGCGCCCGAAGCTGTTCGTCGGTGCGCCCCCTGATCCACTCCGTGAACTCCATCGTTGCCATGGTATGTCCCGCCTGATCGGGGCAGCATTGCCAGACGTGATAGAGCGCGCGGACCAAATGGTGCTGAACTACGTCAGCAGGGCGGCCGACGCGGCGCACGGCGTGCTCAGGCCCGACCAGCGGCTCGACTTCGCCCGGCGGCTGCGGGCCAGGATCGAGGCGGAGCGGCGGGGCAGCCAGGACGCCCGGGACGTCGCCAAGGTGCTGACGCGCTTCGGCGACCCGGTGGCTCTGGTGGAACGAGAGGCCCGCCGCCTGGCCGTCCCGCCCGCGGCCCCCGCCGTAGAACCACCCATGGGCCCGCCCGCCGAACTCGCCTCGCAAACGCCCGCCGGGCCGCGGCCCACATTGCGCCTCCCAGCCGTCCGGCCCGCGACCGGTCCGGCGGTGACCGGCCGCAGGGGCGCAGGGAGCGTGGTCAGGGGCCGGCCGCGCGACCTCGCCGCCCTCGTGGTGCTGGCGCTGGCCGCGCTGCTGGTGCCGGTGGGGCTGCCGGCGGTGGCGATCTTCCAGGTGCCGGTGCTGGTGTGGGCGGCGGGGGCGGCGGCCGTGCTGTTCAGCGACACGTGGACGGCGGGCGACAAGCTGGCCGGGGCCGGGGCGCCGCTGCTCGGCTACACGGCCGGCGGCGTGCTCGTCGGGGGGTTCCAGGCGGCGGAGCCGGGGCCGGCGGCGTTCGTCGCCCGGTTCTTCGAGGTCAGCGGGGTCATGTTCATGATCGGTACGGCCCTGGGCGTCGCCTGGCTGGCCTACCGGCTGCTCGACGTCAGCTGACCGGCGCGGGGCTGGGGAGCAGTCCGACGGCCAGACGTACCCAGGCGGCGACGAACTGGTCCTTCTCCGCGTGGCCCGGCATCTCGCCCACGGTCTCCTGGAACAGCCGGTAGTGGACCACCGAGCCGCCGAGCACCGCGGCGATGCCCGTCCAGTCGACCTTGGCGTCGGCGTACTCGGGCTGGGCGCGGAACCAGGTGGTGATCGCGTCGAACATGGGCTGCAGCAGCCCCTCGCGGACCACCGCGACCAGCTCGGGGAACTGGCTCAGGTCCCGGAAGAACACCCGGGTGAGCTCCGACTCCTCCCGCACCTTGGCCAGGCCCGCCCGGCACAGCAGCGACAGGCGGTCCTCCAGGCCGGCGGCGGCCTCCATGGTGCTCAGCTCGGCCAGGCTCTCGGCGACCTGGCTCCTGGTGCGGGCGGCATGCTCGTTGATCGCGGCCGCGAGCACCTCGTACTTGGACTTGAAGTGCCTGTAGAGCCCGCCCGCGCCGGGGGAGAGCCCTGAGGCGGCCTCGATCTCGGCCACGGAGGTGGCGGCGTAGCCACGCTCGGCGAACAGCCGCAGGGCCTCGTCGATGATCCGCTCACGGGTCGATCTGGTCATGTCTGTGCAGATACCTCCGCAACGAGAGTAGTCGTCAGGCCGCAGTGCGCCTGACCAGGCCCGCCACCGCCGAACCGGCCACGAGCCACACCAGCGCGGCCAGCCCGTCGTTGACGAGCGTGGTCCAGCGCGGGTCGGCGAGCTGGAACAGGTTGGCCAGGCCCAGCGAGAGCCCCGAGGCCAGCGACTCGACGAGCTGGTACCAGCCGTTGGCCGGGTTGGCCCGGAACACCGTGAAGACGGCGTGCAGCGCCAAGGACAGCGCCGCCAGCCTGGACGCGAGCCGCACCGCGTACGCCACGAACGACACGACCCGCCGCCAGGCCGTCACCGGCGTGCCGCGCGGCCGGGCGGGCCGATGGGGACGGGGAGCGGCGGCGACGAGCCGGTCTTCCGTGCCGGGCGTGCGGGGGGTCTCTGACACGGTCACTCCTCTCCGATAAGTAATTCCTTTCTGCCCATTCCCAGAGTCCCACAACAAGGGTCGTTACCGACGTTGATGCGGCGTTTGGCATCCTGCACGGGTGACTACCTCAGTGGGTTTCGACCTGGACATGACATTGGCCGACACACGATCAGGCATCGCGGCCGTTTACGACGAGCTGTCAAGCCGTTTGGGCGTGCGCATCGACAGCGGTGAGATCATCACCCGGCTGGGGCCGCCGCTGGAGTACGAGCTGGCCAACTGGATGCCGGCGGAGGCCATTCCCGCGGCCGCCGAGCTGTTCCGGGAGATCTATCCCGCGGTGGGCGTTCCGGTGCACACCGCGATGGCGGGCGCGTACGAGGCCATCGCCGCCGTACGGGCCCGCGGCGGCCGGGTGATCGTGGTGACGGGCAAGAACCCGCGCGACGCCGCCGGCACCGTCGAACTGCTCGGGCTGGCCGTGGACGAAGTGGTCGGATCGGTGTTCGGAGCCGCCAAGGGAACGGCACTCGCGCGCTTCGGCGCGGCGGCTTATGTTGGTGACCATGTCGCCGACATCGAGGCGGCACGCGCGGGCGGCGCCACGAGCGTGACCGTCGCGACGGGCCCTTACACGGTGGGAGAGCTGCGTGAGCACGGAGCCGATGTGGCGCTCGCCGACCTGACCGAATTCGCCGACTGGTTCGCCGGATGGCGTGCGCGCGACGAACTACGGTAATTGCCGGGCATTTTCCCGGTCGCCTCCGCGCGCTTCGGGGCATAACCTACATCCATTCATCCTTTTCGACTGTTTGAACGAGGTCCTCCTGTGCCGAGTGGCAAGGTCAAGTGGTACGACGCCGACAAGGGTTTCGGCTTCCTCACCCGTGACGACGGCGGTGAGGTCTTCGTGCATTCCTCCGCGCTTCCCACAAACGCCGGCCCGCTCAAGCCAGGCCAGAAGGTGGAGTTCGGCGTGGCCGAGGGACGCCGGGGCCAGCAGGCGCTGTCGGTCCGGATCCTGGACCAGCCGCCGACCCTGGCCAAGACGAAGCCCAAGGGCAAGCGGAAGACGCCCGACGAGATGGTCGTCATCGTCGAAGACCTGATCAAGCTGCTCGACGGCGTCTCCACCTCCTACCAGCGGGGCAAGCACCCCGAGGCGGCGCACGCCAAGAAGATCGCCCAGGTGCTCAGGGCCGTCGCGGACGACCTCGACGCCTAACCGCCCGGGTTCGTCAGGGGTTTGGTGCGGTCGAGGGTCTCGGTCCGTTGCTGATCGGGGTCCTCGGCCCGCTGCCCGGCCAGCTTGGCCTCGGCCGCCCGCACCCGTCCGCGTCTGGTGACCAGCAGCCAGCCGAGCGCGCCGGTCAGCGCGACCGCCGGCGCGACGAAGCCGGCCAGGGAGCTGCGGGTCAGCGACAACACCAGCCCGAGCAGGCCGCCGAACACCCAGGCGAACTGCAGCACCGCCTCCACCACCCCGAACGTGGACGAGCGCACCTCCTCGCCGATCTCCCGCTGCACGATCGCGTCGAGCGCGAGCTTGCCCAGCTCCTGGGCGAACGCGGTGACCAGCGAGACCGCCAGCGCGGTCCACAGGCCGAACAGCACGGCCGTGGCGATCGTGGTCGCGGCCGTCACCGCCAGCGTGACCAGCACGATCACCTGGGGGGAGTGGTTGCGCGTCCAGTTGGCGACCGCGGCCCCGGCCAGGCCGCCCAGTCCGGCGGCCAGGGCGAGCAGCGCGATCGTCCTCGGCACGTCGAAGAACGAGGCGGCCGCCGCCGGCGCGGCCAGCCACGGCACCGCTTTGTCCTGGACCAGGAAGAGCAGGAAGAACACCAGGAAACCGGAGAAGATCCGGAGCGCCACGTTCGCCCAGACCGCCTCGGCCACGGCCGGGCCCACCTTGAGCAGGGTGCGCCAGCGCGGCGCCACGCCCTCCTCGTCCTGGTCGGGCGAGTCGACGTGCCGCGGCAGGCGTACGGCGGCGACGCCGAGCAGCAGGAAGGCCGGCATGGCCACGCGCAGCACCACGGCGCTGCCCAGCCACGCGGTCAGGCCCGCCCCGACCGGCACCGCCACCCCGGCCGCCACCAGCGTGAACAGCGCCACTCGCGCGTTGGCCGAGACCAGGGTGATGTCGGCGGGCAGCACGCTCGGCATGATCGCCGCCCTGGACACGTTGTACGCCTTCGACAACACCAGCACGCCCAGCGCGCCGATGAACAGCGTCGGCAGGTCGCCCGCCCCCACGGCGGCGGCCATGGCGAAGCAGAGCAGCCCCCGGCCGAACAGCGTGCCGGCCATCACGTAGCGGCGCCCCGACCTGAACCGGTCGAGGATCGGCCCCACGAACGGCGCGAGCAGCCCGAACGGCAACATCGTGATGACCAGGTAGAGCGCGACCGACCCGCGCGCCTCGCCGACCGGCACGCCGAAGAACACCGTGCTGGCCAGGGCCACCGTGACCAGCGCGTCGGCGGCGCTGTTGCCGGCCGACAGCTCGATCAGCCGGCCGAGCCCGGTACGGCCCGCGCCGCCCGCGTACGTCAGCTTCCTGGTCGCCCTGCCCGCCTTGCGCGCCCCCCTGGCCGTGGCGCGGCCGGCCCGGACGGTGCCGCTCGCGGTGGCCCGGCCCGCGCGCACGCCGGCGCGTCCCGCGCCGCCGATGGCCTGGCCCATCCGCCGCGAGATGTCCCGAGCCTGCTCCCAGCCACCCCCCACGCCTACCAGTCTTACCCGATTCACCCCTCTTCTCAGCTTCGGATCGGCGGTTGTGGGTCTGCCAGGTCCGCCTATGGGTGAGAATGAAGTGTGAGCGAACAGCACCTTCAGGCGGAGGCGGCCCGATGAGCCGCACCCGGGCCCGCGTCCCCGCTCCCGACCAGGCCTGCGTCGCCGCAGTCGATCTGGCGCGCGCCGCGGCGCAGGAGCTGGCGCACCCGGGCGAGGCCGGCGAGCACCTGGGCTTCGAGAGCGAGGGCGACCGGATCGTCACCCACTACTTCGCCTGCCTCGACCGGGCCTATCGCGGCTGGCGGTGGGCCGTCACGGTCACCCGCGCCTCGCGCGCGAAGAAGGTCACGGTCAGCGAGGCCGTGCTGCTGCCCGGCTCGGGGGCGCTGCTCGCCCCGGAGTGGCTGCCGTGGAGCGAGCGGCTGCGGCCGGGCGACCTGGGCGTCGGCGACCTGCTGCCGACCCCCGACGACGACGACAGGCTGGCGCCCGGTTTCACCGAGCTCGACGAAGATGCCGACCGCCAGATGGTTTTCGAGTACGGCCTGGGCCGAGCCCGTGTGCTCTCGGCCATCGGCAGAGACCGGGCTGCCAGACGCTGGCACGCGGGCGAGCACGGGCCGCACACTCCGATCGCACACGCCGCGCCCGCGCAGTGTTCCACCTGCGGGTTCTACTGGCTGCTCTCCGGTGAGCTGCGGCTGTCGTTCGGCGTCTGCACCAACGAGTACGCCCCCGACGACGGCAAGGTCGTCGCCGCCGACCACGGCTGCGGCGCCCACTCGGAGGCGGCCGTGCTGCCCCCGCCGGTCGAGCAGGCCATCCCGATCCTCGACGACCTGGGTTACGACCTGATCGAGGAGGAAGAGGGCTCGGTGGACGGATCCGCCACCGAGGAGCTCGGCCACTCCTGACCGGAGCACGGGCGCGAGCACGAGCACGGCGGTTTCGTCGGTCAGGGGGGCTAACCTACCCTGGCCCCTCTTCACTCGACCAGGATCGTGATCGATGACCGACACCTTTGGCACTGACCGGATGCGAGCCGCCGTCCTCTCCGCCTGGACGGCCTCGCCCGCCCGCTTCCGCGAGGACGCCAACGCCGAGGAGGACTTCGCGCTCGGCGGCTACCGCGACCGGCTGATCGTCGAGCTCGCCCAGAACGCCGCCGACGCGGCGCTGCGCGCGGGGGTGCCAGGGGTGTTGCGGCTGACGTTGCGCGGCGACGTGCTGACGGCCGCCAACACCGGCGCCCCGCTCGACGCGACCGGCGTGGAGGGCCTGTCCACGTTGCGCGTGTCGGGCAAGCGCGACGAGATCGGCGCGGCCGGCCGGTTCGGCGTGGGCTTCGCGGCCGTCGTCTCCGTCTGCGACGAGCCGGCCATCGGCTCGCGCGGCGGCGGCTCGGTGCGCTGGTCGCGGGCCGGCACGTCCGAGCTGGTCGCGGGCGTCCCCGTGCTGGCGGGCGAGCTGGCCGACCGGGCGGGCCACGTGCCGCTGCTCAGGCTGCCGTTCGACGCGCCGCCGCTGGAGGTGCCCGACGGGTTCGACACGCTCGTCCGGCTGCCGCTGCGCGACGCCGCGGCGGTCGACGCCGTCCGCGTCATGCTGGCCGAGACCAGCCCGGCGCTGCTGCTCGGCCTGCCCGCGCTGGAGGCCATCGAGATCGACCTCGACGGCGCCACCCGCACGGTCGTGGCCGACGGCTGGCACGTCGTGTCGGACTCCGGCGAGTTCACCCCCGAGGAGGTCGCCAGGCTGTTCGCCGACCGGCCCACCGAGGAGCGGGCGCGGCCCTTCTGGTCGCTGCGCTGGGCGGTGCCCGTCACCGGCACCGGCGAGCCGGGCCCGCTGCCCGCCGCCGTGCCGCCCGTCGTGCACGCCCCGACGCCGAGCGACGAGCCCGTCGACCTGCCCGCGCTGCTGATCGCGTCCTTCCCGATGGCCACCGACCGGCGGCACGTCGCCAAGGGGCCGCTCACCGACTTCCTGGTCGAGCGGGTGGCCGACGCCTACGTCCGGCTGCTGGGCGAGCTGCCTCGCACGTCCAGGCTGCTCGACCTGGTGCCGTCCCTCATGGGCAAGGGCGAGCTCGACGCGCGCGTGCGGCGGGCCGTGCTCGAACGCCTGCCGTCCGCGCCGCTGCTGCCCGCGTTGTCGGCGCCCGCGCCCGCGGTCCAGACCCCCTCCTTCGCCGAGGCCGAGGTCTACGAGCCCGACGCCGAGTGGCGGGTCGAGCACCCGGCGCGCGAGCCCGAGGGCGACGGCTGGGTGGTCGCGGGCCGGGAGGCGGCCGTCGTGGCCGGAGCCACCGCCGAGCTGCTCGACACCGTGGCCGACTTCGTGCCGGGGCTGCTGCCCGCCGGATGGCCGGCCAGGCATCCGGCCATGGTCGCCCTGGGCGTGCGCCGGGTGGAGCTGGCCGACGTGGTCGACCTGCTGTCCGGGGAGGCCGTGGAGGCGCGTGAGCCGTCCTGGTGGCGCTCCCTGTACGCGGTGCTGCCCGCCGACGACCCCGAGTCGCTGGGCGCGCTGCCGGTGCCGCTGACCGACGGCCGCGTGGTGCGCGGCCCGCGCGGCACGCTGATCCTCACCGACGGCGGCGCCGACCTCGACCTCACCCCGCTCGGGCTGCGCATCGTGCATCCGGAGGCGGCCCATCCGGCGCTGCTGCGGCTGGGCGCCGCCGAGGCCACCCCGCGCACGGTGCTCGAAGACCCGCTGACCAAGGCCGCCGTCGCGCAGTCGCTCGACAGCGCCGACCCCGAGCCGGTCGCGCAGGCCGTGTTGTCGCTGGTGGCGGCGTCCGGGCTGGTTCCCGGCGAGGCGCCGTGGCTGGCCGAGCTGGCGCTGCGCGGCGCCGACGGCGAGCTCTACGCGGCCGGTGAGCTGATGCTCGCCGACGGCGCTCTGGCCGGGCTGCTGGCCCCCGACACCCACCTCGGCGTGGCCGCGCCCGAGCTGGAGGAGACCTACGGGGCGCGGGTGCTGGCGGCGGCGGGCGTGCTCGACGGGTTCGCCGTCGCCCACGACTCCGACGTGCTGCTCGACCCCGACGACTGCGACCACGACCTCGACGGCGAGACCGACTGGCTCGACCACGTGCTCGACCTGCTGCCCGACCTCGCGGTGCCGCCGGTGGTGGCCGAGTTCGCGGCGGTGCGCGACCTTGAGCTGGTGGCCGACTGGGCAGCCGCGCTGCCGCTGCTGACCCGGCCGCCGCTGCGGGCCGCGCTGCACCCGCTGCGCGTCGAGGGCGTGGAGGTGCCCTCCTACACCGCGTGGTGGCTGGCCAACCATCCGGTGCTCGGCGGCCGCAAGCCGCTCGAGCTGCGGCTGCCCGGCGCCGACCCGCTGCTGCAGGGCCTCTACGCCGACGCGCCGGCCGGGCTCGACGAGGCGGCGCTGTCGATGATCGGCGTGCGCACCACGCTCGCCGAGCTGCTGGCCGCCCACGGCGGCCCGGAGGAGCTGCTGGAGCTGATGGCCGACTCGGCGATCGAGGTCGACCGGGCGCAGCTGCGGGCGTTGTGGATCGCGCTGGCCGCCGTCGATCCGGCCCGGGTCGAGCCGCCCTCGCGGGTGCGCGCGGTGCTCGGCGGCGACATCGTGGTGGCCGCCGCCGAGGACGCCGTGGTGGTCGAGGCCCCCGACCTGCTGCAGCTCGTCACCGACCGGCCGCTGGTGCTGGCCTCCTACGACCTGGCCGAGGCGCTGTCGGAGCTGCTCGACCTGCCGCTGGCCGGTGAGCTGGCCAGCGGCGAGGTGACCTCGCAGGGCGAGGTGCGCGCGGTGCCGCCGCAGGTGCGCTCGCTGCTCCCCACGGCGCCCGAGACGTACGTCGAGCACGAGAAGCTGCTGGTCGACGGCGTGGCCTGCACGTGGCGGTTCTTCGAGGGCGCGGTCCACTGCACCGGCGTCGACGGGCTGGCCCGCGGGCTGGCCTGGGCCACGGGCCAGTGGAACGACCGGCTGGCCGTGGCCGCGCTGCTGCGCGACCCGGAGGCGGTGCCGCTGCTGCTGGCCGAGGCCGACCTGTCCTGAGACCGGCGGGCCGCCTCCCGTCGCGGGGGCGGCCCACCGCGGCCAGGCCGCGCAGGTGGCGCCCGCTCCCGGTCCCCTCCTCGGTCAGGCCGCGCAGGTGGCGCCCGCTCCCGGCGCCTTCCCGGTCAGGCCGCGCAGGTGGTGCCGGCCGCCGGCACCTTGCCGTTCAGCAGGTACGCGTCCACCGTGCGCGTCACGCACCCGTCGCCGCTCAGGTAGGCGCCGTGGCCCTCGCCCTCGTACGTCATGAGCACGCCGGTCTTCAGCTTGGCGTTGAGCGCGGTGGCCCACTCGTACGGCGTGGCCGGGTCGCCCTTGCCGCCGATGACCACGATGGGCGCCGAGCCGGTGGCGTCGATGCGCTTGGCCGCGTCGTCGCCGGGGGTGGGCCAGTGGCCGCAGGCGGTGGCGGTGCCGTCCGCCGACAGGATGGGGAAGATCTTCTGGATCTTGTCGTCCACCCGGGCCATGTCGGCGGCGGTCGGGCGTTCGGTGGTGTCGGCGCAGGTGATGGCCTGCAGGCTGGTCATCATGGTGGAGTAGGTGCCGTCGGGCCGCCGTCCGGTGTAGGCGTCGGCCAGGGCGAGCAGGGTGGCGCCGTCGCCCTTGATCCCGGCCGCGGCGGCCTGCTCCAGCACCGGCCAGGCGGACTTGGCGTACAGCGGGGTGATCACGGCGAGCTGGGCCAGCCCGTAGGTGAGCTGCCGGTCGCCGACCTTGAGCGGCTTGCTCCTGAGCCCGTCGAGCAGCTTCTCGACGGCGCTCTTCACGGCGGCCGGGTCCTGGCCGAGGTCGCAGGTCTGGGCCACGCAGTCCTTGGCGAACGCCTCGAAGGCGTGGGCGAAGCCGGTGGCCTGGGTGACGGCGCGCTGCTCGAAGGTGACCGTGGGGTCGAAGGCGCCGTCGAGGACGAAACGGCCGACGTTCGCGGGGAAGCGGGTGGCGTAGACGGCGCCGAGGTGGGTGCCGTAGGAGAAGCCGAAGTAGTTGAGCCGCCGGTCGCCGAGCGCGGCCCTGATGCGGTCGAGGTCCTGGGCGGCGTTCACGGTGCCCACGTGGGGAAGGATCTTGCCCGAGTCCTTCTCGCAGGCGGCGGCGAACTTCTTCGACATGGCCTCGCCGTCGGCCCCCGAGGGCGCGGCGAGGAGGGCGTCGAGCTCGCCGCCGCACCTGACGCCCGCGCTGCGGTCGACGCCGCGGGGGTCGAAGCTGACGAGGTCGTAGCGGGTGCCCAGGCTGCCGAACGCCTTCGCGGCCTGGGCCAGCGTGTCGACGCCCGACCCGCCGGGCCCGCCGAAGTTGAAGACCAGCGAGCCGAGCGGGTCGCCGTTGGCCTTGATCCGGATCAGCGCCAGGTCGATCTTCTGGCCGCCGGGGTCGCCGTAGTCGAGCGGCACCGGTACGGTCCCGCACTGGACGGCCTCGTCCTTGGGCAGTGGCTTGCCGTCGGGCCCGGTCAGCCCGGTGCACGGGCTCCAGGCGACGGTGCCCTTGCCGGGCCCGGCCTGCTTCGCGGGCTCACCTGTGGTGCCGCAACCGGCGAGGACGGCGGCGCCCAGCAGGATCGTCAACATCGCCTTCTTCATGCTGACCAGCCTGCCGGGACGGTGTCCGCCCAGGTAGTGGAGGGAGACATGGGTTCCTGATGACTTCGGAGATGTCCGGAAGATGATGAATGTCAACCCCGGCGCGGGCGGCTGACGAACCACATGCCGAAGAGGCCGAAGCCGACCCCGGTGGCGCAGGTCCAGATCCACCACGTGTTCTCGGGGGCCGGGCGGAAGATCAGCAGGACGACCAGGGCGACGGCCCACAGGGCGGTGCCGGCCCCGACGGCGGCGGTGTCGTTGGTCTTGATCGGCTCGGGATCGGGGCGCCACTGCTGCTTCACGTGTCCAGCCTAGCTTCCAATCGGGTCTCGATCCGATTGCGGACACTTTTCCCAGCTCACCACTACTGTCACTCTTCGGCGCGTGAGTGACATACGTAATGCAATAGACCGTTTCTTCGCAATCTCTGAACGAGGCTCGACGGTCTCCCGCGAGGTGCGCGGCGGCCTGGCCACGTTCTTCACGATGGCCTACATCGTGGTGCTGAACCCGATCATCCTCGCCTACGGCAAGGACATCGAGGGCCAGGTCATCGGTGACGGCACGTCCCCGCAGGTGCCGCTGGTCGCCGCGGGCACGGCGTTCGTGGCCGGTGTCCTGACGATCATCATGGGCCTGGTCGGCCGGGTGCCGTTCGCGATGGCCGCCGGGCTCGGGCTGAACGCCTTCGTGACCTTCAACATCGCCACGATGATGACCTGGGAGGAGGCCATGGGCCTGGTCTTCCTCGAAGGCGTCATCATCGCGATCCTGGTGCTCACCGGCCTGCGGACGGCGGTGTTCCGCGCCATCCCGGCCCAGCTCAAGACCGCCATCAGCGTCGGCATCGGCCTGTTCATCGCGCTGATCGGCTTCGTGGACGCCGGTTTCGTGCGCAAGGCCGCGGGCACGCCGCTGGAACTGGGCATCGGCGGCCAGCTCACCTCCTGGCCGGTGCTCGTGTTCATCGTGGGCCTGCTGGCCACGGCCGCCATGGTGGCGCGGAAGGTCAAGGGTGCGATCCTGATCGGCATCGTCGGCTCGACCGTGCTGGCGATCGTCGTCCAGACGCTGACCAAGCTGGACAGGGCCACGCCGGAGGCCCCCGGCGGCTGGCAGCTCAACGTCCCCGCCCTGCCCTCGGCCGACAAGATCTTCGGTTTCCACAACCCGCTGACGCTGTTCACGGAGTTCGACCCGATCGGCGCCTTCAGCCGGATCTCCGTGCTGCTGGCCGTGCTGTTCGTGTTCACCCTGCTCATCACCGACTTCTTCGACACGATGGGCACGATCGTCGGCGTCGGCCGCCAGGCGGGCCTGGTCCAGGCCGACGGCACGCTGCCGCGGACCAGGGAGATCCTGCTCGTCGACTCGATCGCCGCGGCGGCGGGCGGCGCCGGCTCGGTCTCGTCGAACACCACCTACATCGAGTCGGCCGCCGGCGTCGGGGAGGGCGCGCGGACCGGTCTGGCCAGCGTGGTCACCGGTGCGCTGTTCCTGATCGCCATCTTCTTCGCGCCGCTGGTCGCCGTCGTGCCCTACGAGGCCGCCACGCCCGCGCTGGTCGTCGTCGGCTTCCTCATGATGACCGCCATCCGCGACATCGACTGGGACGACTACGAGATCGCCATCCCGGCCTTCCTCACCATCGTCGTCATGCCGTTCACCTACTCCATCTCGAACGGCATCGGCGCCGGCTTCATCAGCTACGTGCTGGTCAAGGTCGTGCGGGGCAAGGCGCGCGAGGTCCACCCGCTCATGTGGGGCGTCACCGCGCTGTTCGTCCTGTACTTTGCGATCGGCCCGATCCGGGCCGCGATCGGTCTCTGACCTCGACGTCCAGGAGCCGCCCCGCGCATGTGGGGCGGCTTCGGGGTATCAAGGAGTGAGACGAACCTGACCTAGGGAAATATCTTGCCTTCGCATATAGTTAGCAAAGGTAATGAGACGTGCTAATGAACAACCAGCCCAAGATGGACCTGCGCAGCGACGCGGGCCTGGCCTCAGCCCTGCGCGTGTCGATGGCAAGGCTGACCAGGCGACTCCGGCGTCAGGCGGCGGCGCACTCGCTGACGCCCACCCAGTTCGCGACGCTCGCCGCCGTGGAACGGCATTCCGGGATAACCCCCGGCGAATTGGCCGAGCTAGAGAAGGTGCAACCGCCCTCGATGACGCGCGTGATCGCCGCGCTAGAGGAACGCGGCCTGGTCGCACGCACCCCGCACCCGACCGACCGGCGTCAGGTGACCGTGACCGTGACCGAGGCCGCCCAGACGTTGCTGAAGGAGGAACGCCGCCGCAAGGAGGCGTGGCTGACACAGCGGCTGAAGGAGCTCTCGCCGGAGGAGCGGTCGATCCTGCGGCAGGCGGCGCCGATCCTGGAGAAGCTCAGCAAGATATAGAGCCTGAGCAACCCAAGACCGGGATGTTCCGGTCGCTCAAGGTTCGCAACTATCGCATGTTCGCGGCAGGTGGCGCCGTCTCCAACGTCGGCACCTGGCTGCAGCGCACCGCCCAGGACTGGCTGGTGCTCGACCTGACCAAGGGCCCGCACGGCGTGGGAGGCAGCGCGGCGGCCCTCGGCCTGGCGACCGCCCTGCAGTTCCTGCCGATGTTGTTGTTCGGGCTCTTCGGCGGCGTGCTCGCCGACCGGTACCCCAAGCGGCCCATCCTCATCGCCGCCCAGTCGATGATGGCGGTGCTCGCGCTCACCATCGGCGTGCTGACCATGACCGGCGCCGCGCAGGTCTGGCACGTGTTCGTGATGGCGTTCCTGCTCGGCCTGATCTCCTGCGTCGAGGTGCCGACCAGGCAGGCGTTCGTGGTCGAGATGGTCGGACGGCAGGACCTGCCCAACGCCATCGCCCTGAACAGCTCCATCTTCAACCTCGCCCGCGTGGTGGGCCCCGCGCTGGCCGGCATCCTGATCTCCGTGCTGGGCGGCACCGGACCGATCTTCCTGATCAACGCGCTCACCTTCGGCGCGGTGATCTCCAGCCTGGTCTTCATGCGGAAGTCCGAGCTCAACCTGTCCGAGCCGGTGCCCAGGGCCAAGGGCCAGCTCAGGGAGGGCCTGCGGTACGTGCTGCGGCGCGAGGAGCTCCTCATGCCGATACTGCTGATCGCCTTCGTGTCGATGTTCTCGCAGTCGTTCTCGATGTCGATCGCGCTGATGGCCCGTGAGGTGTTCGGCGCCGGGGCGTCGTCGTTCGGGCTGGCCTCCAGCATGTTCGCGGTGGGCGCGCTGGGCGGCGCGCTGCTGGCGGCGCGGCGGGCCAGACTCTCGCGCAAGGTGCTCTTCTCCGGGGCGATCGGGTTCGGGCTGTTCCAGGTGCTGACCGGGCTGGCCCCCTTCTACCCGGTCTATCTGCTGCTACTCGTCCCGACCGGCATCGCGTTGATCACCATCAACACGGCCGCGAACGCCAGCGTGCAGATCGCCACGTCCCCCGAGATGCGGGGCCGGGTCATGGGCATCTACATGCTGGTCTTCACCGGGGGAGCGCCCATCGGGGCGCCGCTGATCGGGTGGCTGTCGGAGCTGGGCGGGCCGCGTACGGGCGTGCTGCTGTCGGGCGTGCTCGTCCTGGTGGGCACCGGGCTCGCGGTGATGGTGACCAAGCTGATCGGCAACCGGATGGCCAGGCCGGCGCTGGCGATGGCGTGATCCGTCCCCGTCCGGGGACAATCGCATGACATGAGGCTCTTCGCGGCCGTGGTCCCGCCTGAGGAGGCGCTCGACGAGGTCGAGCGGGCCGTGGCGCCGTACGTCGGGCGGGTGCCGGGGCTGCGCTGGGCCGGCCGCCCCACCTGGCACGTCACGCTGGCCTTCTACGGCGAGGTGCCCGAACGGGCGCTGCCCGACCTCCAGGTGCGCCTGGAGCGGGCCGCCCACCGGCACACGGTGCTCGACGTGGCCCTCGCCGGGGCCGGGGCGTTCTCCTCGGCGCGGCGGGCCAGGGTGCTCTGGGCCGGGGTCGCGGGCGACCCCATGACCCGGCTGGCCGACTCGGCCCGCGCGGCCGGCCGCCGCGCGGGGGCCGTGCAGACCGACGAGAAACGGTTCCACGCCCACCTCACCCTGGCCAGGGCCCGGACGGACGTCGACCTCAGAGAGCTGGTGGAGTCGCTGGCCGGGTTCGCCGGGTCGCCGTGGCGGGCCGAGCGGCTGCACCTGTTCCGCAGCCACACCGGGCCTCAGGTGAGGTACGAGTCACTCGGCGATTGGGCGCTCGCACCGGTGAAGCAGGGCTAGGCTCCATCGCGTGGACCGTCCTCGCCCCTGGCTGCTGCCCCTCGTGCTCGGCCTGCTGTTCCTGATCGTCCTTCTCGGCGCCCTGCTGACCTGAGCCGCCCCGTGCGGCCGGACCCGTGGTCGTGCCGGGCCCGGCCGGTCACGCCGTCACCAGGCGTAGTCCTCCGGGGCGGTGCGGTGGCCGGGGAAGATCTCGTCGAGGCGGGCCAGGATGGCCTCGTCCAGCTCGATCTCCAGCGTGCGCATGCTGCCTTCGAGCTGCTCCAGCGTGCGCGGGCCGATGATCGGGGCGGTCACCGCGCGCTGCCGCAGCAGCCAGGCCAGCGCCACGTACGCCGGGTCCTCGCCCAGCTCGTCGCAGAGCTTCTCGTACGCCTCGATCTTGTCCCGGTGCTTGTCCAGCTCCCGCACCATGGTGTCGGAGGCGGACCGGCCCTTGTCGATCTTGCGCAGGACGCCGCCGAGCAGGCCGCCGGCCAGCGGGCTCCACGGGATCACGCCGATGCCGTAGTCCTCGCAGGCGGGCAGCACCTCCAGCTCCACCGCCCGGGTGAGCAGGTTGTAGTGGCTCTGCTCGCTGGTCAGCCCGAACGTGCCGCGCCGCGCCGCCGTCTCCTGGGCCTTGGCGATGTGCCAGCCCGCGAAGTTGGACGAGCCCACGTAGATGACCTTGCCCTGCTGCCGCAGGACCTCCATGGCCTCCCAGAACTCCTCGAAAGGCGTGTTCCGGTCGACGTGGTGGGCCTGGTAGATGTCGATGTAGTCGGTCTGCATGCGCTTCAGCGAGGCGTCGCAGGCCCGGCGGATGTTCAGCGCCGACAGGCGGCGCTCGTTGGGCCAGTCGCCCATGTCGCCGTAGAGCTTGGTCGCGATGACCGTGCGCTCGCGCCGGCCGCCGCCCTGGGCGAACCAGCGGCCCAGGATGTTCTCCGTGATGCCCTCGCCCTTCTTCCAGCCGTAGACGTTCGCGGTGTCGAAGAAGTTGATGCCCAGGTCGTGGGCCTTGTCCATGATCGCGAAGGAGTCTTCCTCCGAGGTCAGCGGGCCGAAGTTCATCGTGCCGAGGCAGAGCGGGCTCACCTGGAGGCCGCTGCGTCCGAGGTTGACATAGTCCATGGGGTCCACACTAAATACCTGGAGTGCGCTCCAGGCCATAGGCTGAGTTCATGATCTGCGCGGGGTCGTCGTGATCGTCATGCTCCGCGCCGCGCTGCCGGTCTTCCTGGCGATGGTCACCGGCATGGTGGGCACGCTGGTGGTCACGTCCGTGCTCGGCAACCACGAGACGGTCGCGCTGGCCGCCTTCGCGGTGGTGACCGCGGTGCTCACCCCCGCCACCGCCGCCGTGCAGGGCGCGCTGCGGGGGCTGGGGCCGTTCGTGGCGCCGTACCGGGACGATCCGGGCGCGGCGGTGCCCGTCGTACGGGACGCGCGCTGGCTGAGCCTGGTCACGGGCACGCTGGGGGCGCTCGCCGTGATCTGCGTGCCCGCGCTCGCGCGAGTGAGCGGGGTGCCTGGCGAGGTGGTCGGCGAGCTGGGCGTGCTGCCCTGGTTCCTGGCCGCCTACCTGCTGGTCTTCGCCACGACCGGCGGCGCGAGCACGATCCTGGTGGCCCTCGGGCGCAGCCGTGACGTGTTGTGGCCCAGCCTGACCTTCGGCGTGCTGCTGAGCGTGCTGACCGCGGTGCTGGCGCCGCGGCTCGGCCTCGACGGCGTGGGCGTGGCCTGGGTGGTCGCCGGGGTGGTGGCCGCGGTCGTGGCCAGCCGCTTGCTGCGCCGGGCGCTCGGGCGGCCGATCGGTCAGGGGCGGCCCAGGGTGGCCGAGATCGTCCGGCTGGCCAGGGTCAGCGTGCCGCTGGCGGCGACCGTGCTGATCAAGTTCGGGGTGCTCGGCGTGGTCACGTTCGCCGCGGGCGCGACCGGCGCCCGCGACACCGCGGCGCACGCGGTGCTGACCACGCTCACCGGCCTCATCATGCTGGTCTCGCTGTCCGTCGCGCAGGCGTCGGTGCCCGAGGTGGCCCGCGCCGGCGACCCGGCCGCGGCGCGGCGGGCCAACCGCGCCGCCGCGCTGCTCGCCGTCGCCGGGACGCTGGCCGCGGCCCTGGTGCTGCTGCTGCTCGGCGAGCGGGTGCTCGGGCTGTTCACCGGCGACGCCGCCGTACGCGAGCGGGCCCTGGCGCTGCTGCCGCTGATGTTGGTGTCGTCGCTGGCCGACGCCGCGCAGGCGGTGCAGGGCATGGGGCTGACCGCGCTCAAGAGGTCCGGCGCGAGCCTGGCCTACTTCGTCCTCGGCTACGGCGTGCTCCTGGCGGCCGCCGTGCCGGTGGCGCGGACGTGGGGCATCACCGGGCTCTGGGTGGCCATGGCGGCGGCCAACGGCCTGCTCCTGGTGCTCCAGGGTGCCGGGTTCCGCCGTCACAGCGCCCGCGTGGGCATGGCCGAGGCGGTGGCCTGAGCGTCCCGGGCGCAGCCGTGGGGCATGATGGCGAGGTGGGGGATGTCGTGTTCCGGGTCCTGGCCGCCGTGGCGGCGACGTTCGCGCTGTCGGCGGCTCCGGCGTGGGCCGACGACGACGGGCCGGAGAAGCTGTTCACGTTCAAGGACCGCAGCATCACCGAGTCGAGCGGCCTGGCCGTGTCGCCCACGCACGAGAACGTCTTCTACACCCACAACGACAGCTCCGCCGCCCCCGTGTTCTACGCGGTCGGCGCCGACGGGCGGACGAAGGCCACCTTCCACCTGCGCGGCGCCGAGGCCAGGGACTGGGAGGCCATGGCCGCGACCAGGGACCCGGACACCGGGCAGGGCACGCTCTGGTTCGCCGACATCGGCGACAACCTCGACGGCGCCTGGCCCGACGTGTCGATCTACAAGGTCGCCGAGCCGCGCACGCTCCGGGACGCCACGCTGCCGGCCACCCGCTACCGCTTCCGCTACGCCGGCGGCGGCCGCAACGCCGAGGGCATCATGATCAACCCGCGCACCGGCCGCCTGTACGTCGTGTCCAAGGAGTTCTCCGGGTCCGTCTACGCCGCGCCGAAGAAGCTCCGCACCGACAAGGTCAACATCCTGCGCCGGGTCGCCGCGGCCCCGATCATGGCCACGGACGCCGCCTACGCCCCCGACGGCTCCTCCTACGTCATCCGCACGTACTTCTCGGCCACCCTCTACCGCCCGTCGGGGGAGACCCTGGCCAGGGTGCCCATGCCGGAGCTGCGGCAGGCCGAGTCGATCGCCTACACCGCCGACGGCAAGGCCCTGCTGGTCGGCTCGGAGGGCCCGAACAGCCCGGTCTACCGGGTGCCGCTGCCCGAGGGCGCCCAGGCCACCAGCACCCCCACGCCGAAGCCCGTCGCCGCCCAGGAGAGCGCGCGGCCGTCCGACACCGGCGAGCCGAGCGGCCTGACCGCCAAAGACGTGCTGATCTGGCTGGCCGCGGCCGCGGGCGCGACCGGGGTGATCACCTTCATCGCGCGCCGCACCCGGTGAGCCGTCAGGGGCGGCGCATGGTCGCGGTGAACATGTCGCCGCGCAGCGCGCGCTCGACCACCTCGATCGAGCGTGACAGGCGCACCAGCCGCGGCCCCTCCTCGCGGTAGGTGTCGAGCACGGCCTCGATGGCGTGCGGCGGCAGGTGGCCCTTGAGATCGACGGCCGCGCCACGATAGCCCGCGCGGGCGGCCTCGACCGCCGACCGGACGTGATGCCTGGCCATGCTGGCCAGGGCCACCGGGTGCCGCCTCAGCACTTCGTGGGCCCGGTAGTCGGGCGGCACCGCGTCGAGCAGCCAGGCCACCGCCGAGGTCTCCCAGTCGGGGACGCTCGGCGGGCGGACCTCGGCGGGCCACTCTGGCGGGACGTACATGGAGGCCATCGTACTCATGTTCGATTCGCCCAGGTATGGCGGCAGGGTGGCCTTTACCAGGAAAATCAGGTGTGTGACGGAAAAGATCGGTGTCGTCGGCGCCGGGATCGTCGGACTGGCCGTGGCGCGCGAGCTGGCCGCCGCCCGCGGCGCCGAGGTGACCGTGCTGGACAAGGAGCCGCGCGTCGGCGACCACCAGACCGGGCACAACAGCGGCGTCGTGCACGCCGGGATCTACTACCCGCCGGGCTCGCTCAAGGCCAGGCTGTGCCGGGAGGGCGTGGCGCTGCTCAAGGCGTACTGCGCCGAGCACGAGCTGCCCTACCGGGAGGTCGGCAAGCTGGTCGTGGCGAGCACCCGGGCCGAGCGCGCGCCGCTGCGCGCGCTGGCCGAGCGGGCGCGGGCCAACGGCGTGCCGGGCGTTACCGAGCTGGACGGCCTCGGCCTGCGCGAGATCGAGCCGCACGCGGTCGGCGTCGCCGCGATCCACTCGCCGCACACCGCCATCGCCGACTTCCCCGCCGTCGCCCGCGCGCTCGCCCTCGACGTGGCCGGGACGGGCGGCTCGGTCCGCCTGTCGCACCCCGTCCGGGCGATCCGCGAGACGTCGAGGGGCGTCGAGGTGCTGGCCGGGGGGCGGCGGTTCGCCTTCGACCGGCTGGTGGTCTGCGGCGGTCTCGGCACGGACGCGGTCGCCAGGATGGCCGGGGCGGAGGGGGACGTGCGGATCGTGCCGTTCCGGGGCGAGTACTACGCGCTGGCCGGGGCGGCCAGGGAGCTGGTGCGCGGGCTGATCTACCCGGTGCCCGACCCGCGGTACCCGTTCCTTGGCGTGCATCTGACCAGGCACATCGACGACGAGGTCCTGGTGGGGCCGAACGCGGTGCTGGCCCTGGCCTACGAAGGCTACCGATGGCGAGATGTACGAAATTTCGGTCAAATTATGCGTTGGCCGGGGACACTTCGCATGGCTCGCACCCACTGGCGTACCGGGATCAAGGAGGTCTACGGCTCGCTCGTCAAGAGCGCCTTCGTCCGGGCCGCCCGGCGGTACGTGCCCGAGCTCACCGCCGCCGACCTCGTCAGGACCGGCGGCGGCGTACGCGCCCAGGCCGTCGCCAGGGACGGCCGGCTGGTGGACGACTTCGTGGTCGACGTCCACGGGAGCGTGGTGCTGGTCCGCAACGCGCCCTCGCCCGCGGCGACGTCAAGCCTGGCAATTGCCCGGCATATTGCCGGAATTGTCCCAGCACTCTCCCGATGAGGGCATCCTTGGAGGTGATGGAATCACGCCTGCTGATAGTCGAGGACGACCCCAACATCCTCGAACTCCTCGCCGCGAGCCTGAGGTTCGCGGGCTTCGACGTGACCACGGCCAAGAGCGGCCTCGACGCCGTCAACGCCGTGCAACGGCACCGGCCCGACCTCGTCGTGCTCGACGTCATGCTGCCCGACCTGGACGGGTTCGAGATCGTCCGGCGGATGCGGAGCGGCGGGCTGCACACGCCCGTGGTGTTCCTGACCGCCCGCGACGAGACCGAGGACAAGATCCGCGGGCTCACGATCGGCGGCGACGACTACGTCACCAAGCCGTTCAGCCTGGAGGAGGTCGTGGCCAGGATCCACGCGGTGCTCCGGCGCACGAGCGGGGACGCGCAGGCCGCGCCGCCCAGGCTGACCTTCGCCGACATCGAGCTGGACGAGGAGAGCCACGAGGTCTGGCGCGGCGGCAACGCCGTCTCGCTCTCGCCGACCGAGTTCAAGCTGCTGCGCTACTTCATGACCAACGCCGGCCGAGTGCTGTCCAAGCCGCAGATCCTCGACCACGTCTGGGACTACGACTTCAGGGGCGAGGTGGGCATCGTGGAGTCGTACGTGTCCGTCCTGCGCCGGAAGATCGACAACCGTAGCCCCCGGCTCATCCACACCCTGCGGGGCGTCGGATACGTGCTGCGCCTGCCGCCGAGCCCCTGATGAGAGCCCTGCCGCTGAGGGTCAAGCTGATCGCGGCGATGCTGGCCCTGCTGGGCTGCGGCATGACCTTCGTCGGCCTGGTGAGCGTCTCGGTCCTGCACGGTTACCTCATGGACCGGGTGGACAGCCAGCTCAACCTGCTCAGCGTGCGCATGCACAAGAAGGTCGTCAGCGACTGGCGGCGGGACAGGGAGACCCCCGACCGCCCGATCCTCATCGAGTCCGACGCGATCGCGCTGGTCAAGGAGCCGGGTGAGGCGTTCGTCCCGATGCTGCGCGACCGCGACGTGGACGCCAAGCCCAAGCCCGTCCTGCGCGAGTCGCCCGGCGTGGACGCCTACACCGCGCCCGCCGCCGGCGGCGACGGCGAGTGGCGGGTGCTGCAGAGCGAGATCCAGCGGCGCACGCTGGTCGTCGCGGTGGACCTGGAGGAGGTGGACGCCATCACCCGGCGGCTCGTGCTGATCGAGCTGCTCGGCGGCGGCGGCATCCTGCTCATCCTGGCGGTCGCGGGCGTCACGATCGTGCGCCGCAGCATGCGCCCGCTCGGCCAGATCGAGCGCACGGCCGAGGCCATCGCGGGCGGCGAGCTCGGCCGCCGGGTGCCGGACGCCGACCCCCGCACGGAGGTGGGCCGCCTGGCCAGGTCGCTCAACGGCATGCTGGCGCAGATCGAGACCGCCTTCGCCGCGCGCTCGGCGTCGGAGGCGGCGGCCCGCCGCTCCGAGGACCGCATGCGCCAGTTCGTCGGCGACGCCTCCCACGAGCTGCGCACCCCGCTCACCTCCATCCGCGGCTTCGCCGAGTACGCCCGCCAGAACCCCGGCGCCGACCCCGCCGAGCTGATGCAGCGCGTGGAGAAGGCCGCCGGGCGCATGAGCCTGCTGGTGGACGACCTGCTGCTGCTGGCCAGGGTGGACCAGCAGCGCCCGCTCCAGATGCGCCCGGTGGACATGCTGGCCCTGGTCGCCGACGCCGTGCACGACGCCAGGATCCTCGCCCCCGACCGGACGGTGAAGCTGGACGTGGTCGGCGGCGCTGCGCTCATCGTCTCCGGCGACGAGGTGCGCCTGCGGCAGGTCATCAGCAACCTCATGACCAACGCCATCGTGCACACCGAGCCCGGCACGCCCATCGTCGTCCGGGCCGGGGCGACCGACGACACCGTCTTCACCGAGGTCGCCGACAGCGGCCCCGGCCTGCCGCCCGAGCAGGTCGAGCGGGTCTTCGAACGCTTCTACCGCGCCGACTCCGCGCGCAGCCGCCGCCGTTCCTCCGAGGACCGCGGCAGCGGGCTCGGTCTGGCCATCGTGCAGGCGCTCGTCCAGGCCCACGGCGGGACCGTGACGCTGACCAGCTCGCCCGAGGAGGGCTCCACCTTCCGGGTCGAACTCCCACTCGCCTTGGAGTGAGCCTTCAGCTAACCCTCAGGTGCCTGGGTCACCCTGGAATCGTGACAAAACCCGAGCTCCGCGAGGCGTTGATCATGGTGGTGGACGACGAGCCCAGCATCAGGGACCTGCTCTCCGCCAGCCTGCGCTTCTCCGGATTCGAGGTGCTGACCGCGGCCGACGGGCAGGAGGCCGTCGAGGTCGCCGAACGCGCCGCGCCCGACCTGGTGGTGCTCGACGTCATGCTGCCCGACCTGGACGGGTTCGAGGTGGCCAGGCGGATCGACGCGCCCGTGTTGTTCCTCACCGCCCGGGACGCCACCGAGGACAAGATCGCCGGTCTCCGGGTGGGCGACGACTACGTCACCAAGCCGTTCAGCCTGGAGGAGGTGCAGGCCAGGATCCGGGCGGTGCTGCGCCGTACCAGGACGGAGGGGGCGCCGGCCAGCCGGCTGAAGGTGGCCGACCTGGAGCTGGACGAGGACGCCCGCGAGGTCTGGCGGGCCGGCCGCCAGGTGCGGCTGTCCCCGACGGAGTTCAAGCTGCTGCACTACTTCATGGTCAACGCCGGCCGCGTGTTGTCGAAGGCGCAGATCCTCGACCACGTGTGGAACTACGACTTCGGCGGCGACGCCGGCGTCGTCGAGTCGTACGTCTCCTACCTGCGGCGCAAGGTGGACGACGTCGAGCCCCGCCTGATCCACACGCTGCGCAGCGTCGGGTACGTGCTCAGGGAGCCGCCGCCCGCCGGTTGATCCCCGCCGCGCGGCCCCGGCCGGTGGACCGTCCCGGGCACTCACCGTAGCGTGGACCTGCGGGCGCGAGGTGTCGAGCGGCGTACCGCGGGAAGCGGGGTTGGCACCTATGGATCTGCTGGGGGCGTTGGAGTCGTTGCGCCGCCCGCTCGACCGCGAGCTGTTCCCGCTGGCGATCGGCGAGGCCGCGGCGGACCGGCGTGCCCTGCGCGAGCTGGCCGGGCAGCTCGACGACTACCTGCTGCCGCGGCTGCGGGCGATCGACGCGCCGCTGCTCGCCGTCGTCGGCGGGTCCACCGGGGCGGGCAAGTCCACGCTGGTCAACTCGCTGGTGGGGGCCGACGTGGCCGAGCCCGGCGTGTTGCGGCCCACCACGCTGGTGCCCACGCTCGTCGTCAATCCGGCCGACCGCGACTGGTTCACGGGCCAGAACGTGCTGCCCGGCCTGTCCCGCGCCACCGGCGACTCCGGCGGCGGCGGCGCGGGCGCGTTGCGCGTGGTCGCCTCCGACGCGCTGGGCGCCGGGCTGGCGCTGCTCGACGCCCCCGACATCGACTCCGTGGTGACCTCCAACCGGGAGCTGGCCGCGCAGCTCCTCGCCGCCGCCGACCTGTGGCTGTTCGTCACCACCGCCGCCCGGTACGCCGACGAGGTGCCCTGGAGCTTCCTGCGCTCGGCCCGCGAACGCAGCACGGCCCTGGCCGTCGTCCTCGACCGGATCGCACCCGAGGCCGTCGAGCCCGTCTCGCGCGACCTCGACCGGCTCCTGGTGGAGAACGGCCTGCCGGGCACCCGGCTGTTCACCGTGCCCGAGGCCGCGCTGCCCGACGAGAAGGCGCGGCTGCCGGAGGAGTCGGTGCGGCCCATCGTCCGCTGGCTCACGGGGCTGGCCGCCGACGCCGCCGAGCGGTCCCGGGTCGTCCGCCAGACGTTGTCGGGCGCCCTGGACAGCCTGGACACCCGCGTCCCCGCGCTGGCCACGGCCGTCGAACGCCAGCAGGCCGCCTTCGACGGGCTGCGGACGATCGTGACCGGCGCGTACGCGGGCGGCATGGCCGACTTCGACGAGGGCATGCGCGACGGCTCCCTGCTGCGCGGCGAGGTGCTGGCCCGCTGGCAGGACTTCATCGGCACCGGCGACCTCATGCGTTCCCTGGAGAGCCGGGTGGGGTGGCTGCGTGACCGGATCGTCGGCTTCTTCACCGGCCGCGCCCCCGCCGTCGAGCTCAAGGACGCCCTGGAGAGCGGCGTCGAGTCGCTGATCAGGGGCGCGGCCGACGGCGCCGCCGAACGCGCGCTCGAAGGGTGGTCGGCCGCGCCGGGCGGTGGCGGGCTGCTCGACCGGCTCGGCGCCATGGAGGCCGCGCGGCTCGGCCGGGCCTCACCCGACCTCGCCGGACGGGCCGAGGCGGCGGTGCGCGGCTGGCAGGAGTTCGTCCTCGACCTCGTACGCGAGGAGGGGGCGGAGAAACGCACCACCGCCCGGCTGGCCTCGTTCGGGGTCAACGGGGCGGGGCTGCTGCTCATGCTGGCCGTGTTCGCCTCGACCGGCGGGCTCACCGGGATCGAGGTCGGCATCGCGGGCGGCACGAGCGTGTTGTCGCAGAAGCTGCTGGAGGCCGTCTTCGGCGACCAGGCCGTGCGCTCGCTGACCACGCGGGCCCGCGAGGACCTGCGCGAACGGGTGCGGGTGCTGCTGGCGGAGGAGGCAGCCCGCTTCACCGACCGGCTGGAGACCGTCGAACCGCCCAGGGGCACGGCCGACGCCCTGCGCGCGGCGGCCCGCGCGGTCCGCGACCACCGCGCCGAACTCCCCGCCGCCTCCGCCCCGACGGCGGAACTCCCCGTTCCTCCCGCTCCCACGGCCGAGTTGCCCGCTCGCGACCGCTCGGAGGGGCCGTGAAGCTGCTGCGCCGCAAGGAGGGCCCCTCGCTCGACTCCCGGCTGGCCGCCCTGCTGGAGGCCGCCGAGCTGGCCGAAGGACGCCTCCCGGAGCAGGACGTGTCCGCCGCGCGGTCCGTCGCCGAACGGGCCGGCGCCCGCCGCAGCCTCTCCGTCGACCACACCGTGGCCGCGCTCGCCGGCGCGACCGGCAGCGGCAAGTCCTCGCTCTACAACGCCCTGGCCGGCGAGGACCTGGCCGCCGTGGGCGTCACCAGGCCGACGACGTCCACCGCCCAGGCCGCCCTGTGGGACGGCGAGGGAGCCGGCCCGCTGCTGGACTGGCTGGACGTCCCGCGCCGCCACTCCGCCGCCGAGGCGCCCGGGATGTCGGGTCTCGTCCTCCTCGACCTTCCCGACCACGACTCCATCCGGCTCTCCCACCGCCTTGAGGTGGACCGCCTGGTGGCGCTGGTGGACCTGCTCGTCTGGGTCGTGGACCCGCAGAAGTACGCCGACGCCGCGCTGCACGAACGCTACCTGCGCCCGCTGGCCGGGCACCGCGACGTGATGCTGGTGGTGCTCAACCAGGTGGACCGCCTGCCTCCACAGGCTGTGGACCGCTGCGTGGCCGACCTGCGCCGCCTCCTGGAGGAGGACGGGCTGGCGGGCGTGCCGGTGCTGCCGGTCTCCGCCAGGACCGGGGCGGGCCTGCCGGAGCTGCGCTCGGTGCTCGCCGACCGGGTCGCCGAGCGCGAGTCGTGGGCCGCCCGCCTGGCCGCCGACGTCACCGCCGCCGCCGGTCACCTGGCCGCGGACGGTGCGCGGCCGGACCCCGGCGACCGGCGGGCGGCCGGGCTGGACCGGCGGCTCACGGGCGCGCTCTCCCAGGCCGCCGGGGTGCCGCTGGTCCTGGAGGCCGTGGCCAAGGGGCACCGGCACCGGGCCGTGGTCGCCACCGGCTGGCCGGTCACCCGCTGGTTGCGCAGGTTCCGTCCCGACCCGTTGCGCAGGCTCAGGATCGGGGTGGGGAAGCCGGGCAAGGAGATCGTGGGGCGTACGTCCGTGCCGGCGGCGTCGGCCGTACAGCGGGCGCAGGTCGAGACGGCGATCAGGGACGTCGGCGAGGCGGCCGCCGCGGAGCTGCCCGGCCCGTGGGCGGCGGCGGTGCGGCAGGCCGCGCGCTCGCGCTCCCCGGAGCTGGCCGACGCGGTGGACCGGGCCGTGGGCCGCACCACCGCGGGCACGACCCGCAGGCCGCGGTGGTGGCGGATGGTGAACGTGCTGCAGTGGCTGGTCTTCGCCGTCATGGTGGCGGGCGCGTTGTGGCTGGGCGTGCTGTTCGGGATGGACTACCTGCGCCTGCCGCAGCCGCCGCTCCCGACCGTGGGCGCGGTGCCGTGGCCGACCGTGCTGCTGGCGGGCGGCGCGCTGGCCGGGGTGGTGATCGCCTTGTTGTCCAGGCTGGCCGCGTGGGCGGGCGGGCGGCGCCGGGCCGGACGGACGGCCCGCGCCCTGCGCGCCGCCATCGGCGAGGTCGCCGGGAACTACGTGCTGGACCCCGTGGCGGCCGAGCTCGACCGCTACGCCCGCTTCACCGAGGCCGTCACCACGGCACGCTCCTGACCGCCGTCACGCCCTCCTCCGGCCGAGCAGGGGGACCGCCGTCACGCCCTCCTCCGGCCGAGCAGGGGGACCGCTAGCAGGGCGCCCAGCAGGGCGGACGCCGCGCCCACCAGGAACGGCGCGGGCGCCCCGAACCACTGCCCGGCCACCCCCGCCACCCCCGACCCGGCCGCGCCCCCCACCCCCACGGCCGTGGACAACCACCCGAACGCCTCCCCTTGCGCCCCGGGCGCGAACCGGTCCACCAGCCGCGCCGCCGGCGAGGACGCCATGTGCGGGCCCCGTACCCGGCCGCCCCCGCGATGCCGCCCAGCGAGAGCGCCGCCACCAGCACCCCGGTGGCGGCGGGCACGCCACGGGCGGCCGACAGCGCGGGCACGCCCACCTGCAACGCCCCGATGGTCCCGCCGAGCAGCAGCACCACGGCCAGCAGCACCGGCATCCGGCGGTCCGCGAAGACCCGCCCGCCCTCCCGTACGGACGCCGCCCCGCCGGCCCGCAACGCCCGCGAGAACGCCAGCGTGCCCGCCCCCGCCGCCACCGCCACCGCCCCCAGCGCCAGCGAGGCCGAGGCCACCGCGATCACCAGCCCGAACAGCAGCGGCCCGGCCAGCATGGCCAGCTCCTGCACCAGGTAGACCAGGCTGTGGACGGCCGTACGGGCGCCGTCGGACACCCGCCGCCCCCACTCGACGCGCATGCTCACCGAGATCGGCGGCAGCCCGGCCCCGGCGACCCAGGCCAGCACCACGGACGTCCACACCGGCCACCCGGCCGCCGTCGCCGCGAGCACCGGCCGAGGCCCGCGCCGGTCCATGAGCCGCCCCTGGACGGGCCTGCCCATGCCCGCGCCCACCGAGAACGCCGCCGCGCACGTGCCCGCGAGCGCCAGCGACCCGGTCGCGTCCTGCACGACCAGCACCATCCCCACGGGCGCGACCTGCTGGGTGAGCTGGGAGAGGAAGCCGGACCCGGCCTGCGCCCCGACCCCGGGCAGCCGGAACAGGTCCCGATACGGCATGTCCCTCCCCATACGCCCACGCTAACCCGCAAGATCGCCTTCCAGCGGCGCTCGGGTTCGGGAGGGGCGGTCAGTCGGAGGTGAGGGAGGCGGCGACCGTGCGCAACGTCGACAACAGCGGCCGGAGCAGGGGATGGGCGTCGGCCCCGCGGCGGATCGCGGCGAAGACGCGGCGGTCGGGCCCCGGCGTCTGGCGCACCACCACCCCGGACAGCGCCATGTCCCGCAACGCGAGCCGCGGCACGAGTGCCACCCCCGCGCCGGCCCCCACCAGCGCCACCACGGCCCGGAAGTCGTCGGAGCAGTGGACGACGTTGGGCGTGAACCCCACCTGCTGGCACGCGAACGTGATGACGTCGTGCACGGGATTGCCCGGATAAGGGCCGATCCAGGTGTCGGCGGCGAGCGACACCAGCGTGGCCGACCCCGCCTCCGCATGCCCCTCGGGCAGCACCAGGTCGAACGGCTCGGCGTACAGCGGGATGCGCGACAGCCGGCGGTCGGCGGCGTCGGGGCCGCCCCGGTACTCGACCGTCACCGCCAGGTCGGCCCCGCCGTCGAGCAGCATGGCCAGGCTGTGGTCGCCCTCGGCGTCGAGCACCCGGACCTGCAGGCCCGGCGCGGTGGCGCGCAGGGCGGCGATGGCGGGGGAGAGCACGGCGCTGATGGCGGTGGCGAAGCAGGCCACGGTCACCTCGCCGGCCTCGCCGGTGGTGTACGCGGCCACCTCGGCCTCGGCGCGTTCGAGCTGGGCCAGGACCACGTTGGCGTGCCCCAGCATGATCTTGCCCACGGCGGTGAGGTGCACGCCCCGGCCGTCACGCGTGAACAGCCGGTGGCCCACCTCGTGCTCCAGCGCCACGAGCTGCTGGGAGACCGCCGACGGGGTCAGGTGGAGCGCCGCCGCGGCGGCGGTGACCGTGCCGTGGTCGGCCACCGCCCGCAGTGTGCGCAGCCGCCGCGTGTCAATCACGCAGCGAGGATACTCAACCCTGGCGTGCTTGGACGAAAGCCGCCACGGCCCGGTCGACGTCCTCGGTGGAATGGGCGGCCGAGAGCTGCACCCGGATCCTGGCCTGGCCGTGCGGCACGACCGGGTAGGAGAAGCCGATCACGTAGACGCCCAGGTCGAGGAGGCGTTCGGCCATGGCCCCCGCCTCGGCGGCGTCGCCGATCATCACGGGCACGATCGGGTGCTCGCCCGGCAGGATGTCGAACCCGGCCTTGGTCATCTCGCTGCGGAAGCGCGCGGTGTTCGAACGCAGCTGCTCACGGGCCTCGCCGGAGGTCTCCAGCAGGTCGAGGATGCGCAGTGAGGCCGAGGCGATGACCGGGGCCAGGGAGTTGGAGAACAGGTACGGCCGCGACCGCTGGCGCAGCAGCTCGCAGACCTCCTTGCGGGCCGAGACGTAGCCGCCGCTGGCCCCGCCGAGCGCCTTGCCCAGGGTGCCGGTGATGATGTCGACCCGGTCGGTGACGCCGTGCAGCTCGGGCGTGCCGCGGCCGGTGGGGCCGACGAAGCCGACGGCGTGGGAGTCGTCCACCATGACCATGGCGTCGTAGCGGTCGGCCAGGTCGCAGATCTCGCGCAGCGGGGCGAGGTAGCCGTCCATGGAGAAGACGCCGTCGGTGACGATCAGCCGCCGCCGGGCGTCGGACGCCTCCTTGAGCCTGGCCTCCAGCTCGGCCATGTCGCGGTTGGCGTAGCGGAAGCGCTGGGCCTTGGACAGGCGGATGCCGTCGATGATGCTCGCGTGGTTGAGGGCGTCGGAGATGACCGCGTCCTGGGCGTCGAGCAGGGTCTCGAACACGCCGCCGTTGGCGTCGAAGCACGAGCTGTAGAGGACGGTGTCCTCCATGCCCAGGAAGTCCGACAGGCGGGATTCGAGCTCCTTGTGCACCTCCTGGGTGCCGCAGATGAACCGTACGGAGGCCATGCCGAAGCCCCAGCGGTCGAGCGCCTGCTTGGCCGCCTCGACCACCTCGGGGTGGTCGGCCAGGCCCAGGTAGTTGTTGGCGCAGAAGTTCAGCACCTCGCGCCCGGCCACGCCGACCTGGGAGCTCTGCGGGGTGGTGATCACCCGCTCGGGCTTGAGCAGCCCGGCCTCGGTGATCTCGTCGAGCGTCGCACGCAGCTGCTCGCGCACGTTCGTGAACATCAAGCGCTCCAATCGAGGATGACCTTGCCCGTACGGCCGCTCGCGGCCGTGTCGAAGGCGGCGTCGAAGTCGTGGTACGGGAACCGATCGGTGATCACGGGGGAGAGGTCGAGACCCTTTTCCAGCAGGACTGACATGTTGTACCAGGTCTCGTACATCTCCCGGCCGTAAATGCCCTTGATGGTGAGCATCGAGGTCACCACGGTGGCCCAGTCGACGGCGAACTCCTCGGCGGGGAGACCGAGCATCGCGATCTTCCCTCCGTGCGTCATGTTCGCGATCATGTCACGCATGGCCCCAGGGTTACCGGACATCTCAAGCCCGACGTCGAAGCCCTCCCGCAGGTGGAGCTGGCGCATGCCTTCGTCGATCGTCGCCCTGGAGACGTTGAGCGCGAGCGTGACGCCGAGCTTGCCGGCCAGGTCGAGGCGCTCGTCGCTGACGTCGGTGATCATCACGTTGCGCGCGCCGACGTGCGCGGCCACGGCCGCCGCCATCAGCCCGATCGGGCCGGCGCCGGTGATCAGCACGTCCTCACCGACCAGGGGGAAGGACAGCGCGGTGTGCACGGCGTTGCCGAACGGGTCGAAGATGGCCGCCACGTCGGGATGAACGGGAACCCGGTGCACCCACACGTTCGAGGCGGGCAGCGTGACGAACTCGGCGAAGGCGCCGTCCCTGTTGACGCCGAGGCCGACCGTGTTGCGGCACAGGTGACGGCGTCCGGCCATGCAGTTGCGGCACTTGCCGCAGACGATGTGGCCCTCGCCGCTCACCAGGTCGCCGACGGCGATGTCCTCCACGCCGGGCGCGACCTCGACCACGTGGCCGGAGAACTCGTGCCCGACGACGAGCGGGAGCTTCAGCGTGTGCCGCGCCCAGTCGTCATATTTGCGGATGTGCAGGTCGGTGCCACAGATGCCGGTACGCAGCACCCGGATCTTCACCTCGCCCGGCCCGACCTCGGGCTCCGGCACGTCCACCAGCCAAAGGCCGGGCTCGGCCTTCTGCTTGACCAGCGCTTTCATCGCTTCACTTCCCCCTGTTCCGAACCTAACGCACTGTGCCCGCTCCCCTCGGAACATGTCCATCGAGGGATTCTTAAGTGCCCCCACAGCTCAGCTTCACGCGGCAGCGGGACCAGGCACAATTACGAAATAAGCTTGAAGATGACCCGCCCGGCGACTCGGAGGTATCGGTGCGACAGCAGAGCGGCGACGCCTCGCTTCTGCGCAAGCTCAACTCGGCGGCCATCCTGCGCGTGCTGCGCGAGGCCGACGTGGCCACGCTGTCGGAGCTGGCCAGGTCCGCCCGGGTGTCCAGGCCGACGGCCGAGGTCATCGTCGACGACCTGGTCACCGAGGGCTGGGCGGAGGAGTGCGAGGAGGAGGCCGGCGACCGCCAGAGGGGACGCCCGGCCAAACGCTTCCGGTTCCGCGCCTCCGCGGGGCACGTGCTGGGCGTCGGCATCGGCGGTTCCAGCCTGCGCGCCATGCTGGCCGACCTGAACGGCACGATCGCCGTCACCCGCCGCGCGCCCAACCACCGCGACATGCCCGCCGCCGAGCGGCTCGACCAGATCGTCGGGCTGGCCACGGAGACCGCCGCCCAGGCCGGGCTGGCGCTGGCGGACGTCACCGTCGTCGGCGTGGGCACCACCGGCACGGTCGACGGCTCAGGGCGCGTCGTCAAGAGCATCGCCCTGTCCGACTGGACCGGCCTCGACCTGCAGGGCGAGCTGTCGGCCCGGATCCCCGCGCCGGTGCTGGTCGAGAACGACATGCGCCTGGCCGTCCTGGCCGAACACTGGCGGGGCGCCGCGCAGGGCCGCGACGACGTCGTCTACCTGTTCACCGGCGACCGCATCGGCATGGGCCTGCTCATCGGCGGCCGGCCGTACCGGGGGGCGCACGCGGCGGGCGGCGAGATCGGGGCCCAGCCGAACGACAACTGGACCGCCTTCCGGTACGTCCTCGACTACGCGATGTCCGTCGAGCCGGGCGAGCTGCGCTCCAGCCGGCAGTGCGCCGAGTTCGCGATCGCCCGGGCCCGCGCCGGCGACGAGCGGGCGGGCCAGGCGGTCAGGGAGTTCGCGCGCGGTCTGGCCGCCGGGCTCGTCACGGTGGTCAACCCGCTCGACCCGGACATGGTGGTCATCGGCGGCAGCCTGTCCTCGGCCGGAGACCTGCTGGTCGAGCCGGTACGCGAGCTGTTCGAGGAGTACTGCCTCTACCCGCCGGAGGTCGTGGCGTCGGGGCTTGGCAGCGAGTGCATCACGCTGGGCGCCGTCCGGTTTGCCCTCGATCAGGCAGATCGCTTGCTCTTTACGTAGCCAACTTGGCTAATTAGATAACCGTTCTGTCACAGACATGTCGCTGTGCGACATCGATCCAGCAAGCATGCTCAGATCTGATCGCTTTAACCTAGTTATTTGCATAAATCGGTACTAGCCTCCAGCCATCCCGACCGACTGGAGGTGAGCGTGTGGCCGCTGTCACCCTGCTTGAGCGGCTGAAGCGCGACTGGACGCTGCTGGCCCTGTGCCTGCCCGGCGTCCTGTACTTCGTGGCCTTCTTCTACGTGCCGCTGCTCGGCAATGTCATCGCCTTCAAGGACTACGCACCGTTCCTCGGCATCGCGGGCAGCCCCTGGGTGGGCCTGGACAACTTCGTGATGCTGCTGGAGGAGCCGGAGTTCTGGAGCGCGGTCGGCAACACCCTGCAGATCACGGCGCTCCAGCTCGTCCTGTACTTCCCGGCCCCGATCGCGCTCGCGCTCCTGCTGAACTCCCTGATCGGCCACCGCGTCAAGCGGTTCATCCAGACCGTCGTCTACCTGCCGCACTTCCTGTCGTGGGTGGTCGTGGTGGCGATGTTCCAGCAGGTCATCGGCGGCGCCGGCACGGTCAGCTCGTTCCTGAACTCGCACGGCATCACCATCGGCAACCTGATGTCGAACGCGGACACGTTCAAGCTGCTCGTGACGGCCCAGGTCATCTGGAAGGACTGCGGCTGGGGCACGATCATCTTCCTGGCCGCGATCACCGCGATCGACATGAGCCAGTACGAGGCCGCCGCCATCGACGGCGCCGACTGGAAGCGCCGCCTGTGGCACGTCACGCTGCCCGGCATCCGCTCGGTCATCCTCATGATGCTCATCCTGCGCCTGGGCGACATCCTGTCCGTCGGCTTCGAGCAGATGGTCCTGCAACGGGAGGCCGTGGGCGCCGGAGCGGCCGAGGTCATCGACACCTACGTCTACTACCACGGCATCCGTGACGGCGACTGGGGCATGAGCACCGCCGCCGGCCTCATGAAGGGCCTCATCGGCGCGGCGCTCATCTACGCGGCCAACAAGCTCGCGCACCGCTTCGGAGAGCAGGGGATCTATCGATGAGGCCGCCGTGGATGGAACGCCCGACCATCGCCGGGCGCACGCTCAAGTTCGTCGTGCTGACCGCGATCACCGTGGCCGTGCTGTACCCGTTCGGGCTGGCCGTCGGCACGAGCCTGATGGGCCGCGCCGAGAGCATCGCCAACGGCGGCAGCTACGTGCTCTGGCCCTCGCACCCGACCTTCGAGGCGTACTCGCTGATCCTGTCCGGCGGCGCGGTCACCCGGTCGGTGCTGATCAGCATCGGCATCACGCTCACCGGCACCGCGCTCAGCCTGATCTGCACGGTCTTCCTCGGCTACGCGCTGTCGCGGCGCGGCATGCTCGGCGGCAAGCCGATCCTGCTCATGGTGCTGGCCACGTTCCTGTTCACGCCGGGCATGATCCCGAGCTACCTCATGGTCAAGGAACTCGGCATGATCGACACCTACCAGTCGCTCATCGTGCCGGTGCTGGTCAACGCGTTCAACGTGGTCGTGGTCAGGTCGTTCTTCCAGAACCTGCCCGAGGAGCTGTTCGAGGCGGCCCGCATGGACGGGTGCGGCGAGTTCCGGATGATGTGGCGGATCGCGATCCCGCTGTCCAAGGCGGTGATCGCCGTCGTCGGCCTGTTCTACGCGGTCTCGTACTGGAACACGTTCTTCAACGCGATCCTCTACATCAACGACCAGACCAAGCACCCCATCCAGGTCGTGCTGCGGCAGTTCATCTTCCGCGGCACCTCGGCCACGGGCTCAGACGTCGCGATCGTGCGTGACCTGCCCGCCTCGTCGGTGCAGATGGCGGTGCTCATCATCGCGCTCGTGCCGATCCTGCTCGCCTACCCCTTCCTCCAGAAGTACTTCACCAAGGGCGTCCTCACCGGCGCCATCAAGGGCTGAGAACCCGGGAGCAACCATGTCATCCATCATGTCCCGTCGTGGATTCCTCGGACTCGCGCTCGCCGGCGCCACGGTCGCCGGGCTCGCGGCCTGCGGCGGCGAGAGCGGCCCCGCAGGCGTGAAGAAGGGCGGCGCGGATCTGTCCAAGAAGCTGACGCTGCCGACGTACACCGCCGCCAAGATCCCCACGCCCGACCTGCCGATCGACGCCGGCCAGGACCCCGCGTACCTGAAGTACCCGAGCGAGCTGGTCAAGTCGGTCGCCACCGCCCCGGGCGACGGCCAGAAGATCACCTCGCTCACCCAGACGTGGGACGTCGCGCCGCCCGCCCCCGGCCAGAACACCTACCTGCAGGAGCTGAGCAAGGCCCTGGGCTCCGAGTGGAGCATGAACATCGTCGTGGGTGACGGCTACCCCGACAAGTTCAACGCCATCATCGCCAGCGACGACCTGCCCGACCTGGTCTGGTTCCCGCCGAACCAGGGCCTGCAGCGGGTGCCCGAGCTGCTGGCGGCCAAGTTCCACGACCTGACGTCGTACCTCAGCGGCGACGCGATCAAGAAGTACCCGAACCTGGCCAACCTGGGCGACGTGACGTGGAAGTCCGCGGTCACCGACGGGAAGCTGTACGGCGTGGCGGTCGCCTACAGCCGCTTCGGCCAGGTGTTCCTGGTCAACCAGGACTACTGGCAGCCGGTCGGCGGCACCGAGTTCACCGGCGCCGACGACTTCCTGGCCAAGGCCAAGCAGCTGCTCGACGTGAAGAAGAACAAGTACCCGCTCGAACCGAGCTACTACAACCACGTGCACATGTTCAGCCACTGGTACGGCGCCCCCAACACCTGGAAGCTGACCGGCGGCAAGCTGATCCACCAGTTCGAGACGCCCGAGTACCAGGCGGCGCTGGAGCTGGCGGTCAAGTGCTTCAAGGCCAACCTGTTCTGGCCCGACCCCGCCCTGGCCACCATCAAGGACAAGGTCGCCAACGGCCAGATCGGCGCGTACGTCGAGTCGTTCCCCGGCTTCCTCAACGACGCCAAGACCCAGAAGTACAACCTGGGCGCGATCGTGCCGTTCGCGGCGACGCCGTCGTCCAAGCCGGTCTACAACGCGGGGCTCGGCTCGGTGGGCTTCACCTCGATCAGCAAGAAGGTGGCCGCCAAGCGCATCGAGACCCTGCTCGGCGTGCTCAACTACCTGGCCGCCCCGTTCGGCACGGAGGAGTACGAGCGCGTCAACTTCGGCGTCGAGGGCACCCACTTCACCAAGAAGGACGGCGACCTCGCCTTCACCGACAAGGGCAAGGCCGAGGTGCCCACCACGCAGCAGCCGCTCTCGTTCGTGATCGGGTCGCCGTCCGCGCTGTTCCTGCCCGGCCAGCCCGAGCGCACCAAGCTCATCCACGACTTCGAGACCAAGATCGCTCCTATGCTTCAGGAGCGCGTCACCACCGGCCACTTCTCCGACACCTACACCCAGAAGAACGGCGAGCTGAGCACCATGGCCTCCGACATGGTCGTGGACATCGTCACCGGGCGTAAGTCGATGTCGGACTGGCCCGCCTTCGTCAAGAAGTGGCTGGGCAGGGGCGGCGAGGCGATGCGGGCCGAGTACGAGGCCTCCATCGCCAAGGGCTGATCGTTCTACCGTTTGAAAGGACACTTGTGGAAGACCTGCGCATCGGAGTCATCGGGCTCGGCCTGCGGACGAGTCTCGCCCTGGCCGCCCACCGGCCGGGCGGGGGCTCGGTCGTGGCGGCGCTGTGCGACTCCGACCCGGCAGTGCTCAAGAAGCAGTCGGAGCGGTTCGAGGCGGAGTTCCTGACCGGGGAGTACCGCGAGCTGCTCGACCGGCCGGATCTCGACGCGATCGTCGTCAACACCCCCGACGACACGCACGAGCGCATCGCCATCGACGCCCTCCAGGCCGGCAAGGCCGTCTACCTGGAGAAGCCGATGGCCATCACCGTCGAGGGCTGCGACAACATCCTGCGGGCCGCCCGCGAGACGGGCAGCCGCCTGTACGTGGGGCACAACATGCGCCACATGGGCGTGGTGCGCCTGATGCGGGACATCATCCGCAAGGGTGTGATCGGTGAGCCCAAGACCGTGTGGGTACGCCACTTCGTGTCCTACGGCGGCGACTACTACTTCAAGGACTGGCACGCCGACCGCACCCGTACCACGGGCCTGCTGCTGCAGAAGGCGGCGCACGACCTCGACGTGATCCACTGGCTGGCCGGCGGCTACACCACCCGCGTGAACGCCCTCGGCGACCTGATGGTCTACGGCGACCTGCCGCGCCGCGAGCCCGGGACGCCCCGGCCGGAGGGCTGGCTGCGGGAGTTCGAGTGGCCGCCCACGCAGCGGCGCGACCTGCACCACGTGATCGACGTCGAGGACGTGTCGGTCATGAACATGCGCCTGGACAACGGCGTCATCGCCGCCTACCAGCAGTGCCACTTCAGCCCCGACTACGTGCGCAACTACACGGTCATCGGGACCGAGGGCCGGCTGGAGAACTTCGGCGACGGCCCGGGTGACACGGTCAAGGTGTGGAACACCGGCCCCACCTCCTACCGGGACGACTGCGACATCGCCTACCGGGTACCGGCCGCGCAGGGCTCGCACGGCGGGGCCGACCCGCAGATCATGGCCGAGTTCTGCCGGTTCGTCACGGAGGGCGGGGCGACCGACACCTCACCCGTGGCGGCCAGGATGAGCGTCGCCGCCGGATACATGGCCACGATGTCGCTGCGCGACGGTGGCATGCCGTACGACGTGCCGCCGCTGGACCCGGAGCTGGCCGCGTACTTCGACAACGGCCAGCGCTGAGCGGCGCCGGGGCCGGGCGGGGGAACCCGCGCGGCTCCGGCGGACGTCAGCGGCCGGTGTCCTTGGGGTCGCGCTCGCGCTCCAGGTCGGGGAACGGGGACGGCTCGTTCACGGCCTGGGCGATCTGGCGGGGACCCTTGGGGCTCTCGGCCTCCTGCGCGTCGGCGACCGCCTCGGCCGCCGCCTCCGAGGCCGCCGCGATCTCCCGGTCCAGCTCCTCCGACGGCCGGGGCTGCTCCTCGCGGGTGGCGGCCGACTTCGGCAGCGCCTCGGTGAACGCCTTCGAGACGCCCTGCAACGCCGAGGTGACCTCGCTCGGGATGACCCAGAACGTGTTGCCGCTGCCCTGGGCGAGCTGCGGCAGCACCTGAAGGTACTGGTAGGCCAGCAGCTTGGGGTCGGGGTCGTTGCGGTGGACGGCCTGGAAGACCTGGTCGATGGCGCGCGACTGGCCCTCGGCCTCCAGGATGGCGGCCGAGCGCTGGCCCTCGGCCCGCAGGATGCGGCTCTGCTTGTCGCCCTCGGCCGTGAGGATCTGCGACTGGCGCTGGCCCTCGGCGTTGAGGATCGCGGCCCGCTTGTCGCGCTCGGCCCGCATCTGCTTCTCCATCGCGTCCTTGATGGTCTTGGGCGGGTCGATGGCCTTGACCTCGACGCGGTTGACCCGGATGCCCCACTTGCCGGTGGCCTCGTCGAGCACGCCGCGCAGCTGGCTGTTGATGGTGTCGCGTGAGGTGAGCGTCTTCTCCAGGTCCATCGAGCCGATCACGTTACGCATGGTGGTGACGGTGAGCTGCTCTATGGCCGTGATGTAGTTGGCGATCTCGTACGCCGCCGCCCGCGGGTCGGTGACCTGGAAGTACAGGACGTTGTCGATCTCGACGACCAGGTTGTCCTCGGTGATGACCGGCTGCGGGCGGAAGGTCACCACCTGCTCGCGCAGGTCGATCATCGGATAGACGCGGTCGACGTAGGGGATGACGAAGTTGAGACCCGGCTTGAGCGTGCGGTGGTAGCGGCCGAGCCGCTCCACGTTGCGGGCCCGTGCCTGGGGCACGATCCGCACGGCCTTGAGCACGGTGAACGCGGCGAAAAGGATGATCAGCAGTCCGGCTATCAGCAACGGGTCCATGTGGTCACTCCCGTGGATACACGAGGGCCGTGGCGCCCTCGATCTCGATGATGTCGACGGTTGCCCCAGTGGGGATCACCAGGGTCTCGTCATAAGCGCGTGCGGACCACTCCTCACCCCCGATGCGGACCCGCCCGTCGCGGCCCGTGACCTCGGAGACCACGTACGCGGGCTTGCCGACCAGCGCCTCCACGCCGAAACGCTGCAACGGCGGCTGCTGAAGATGGCGGACGGCGAGCGGCCGGATGACCACCATTCCCGCCGCGGACGACAGGGCGAACACGAGGATCTGCAAGGGGACGGGCAGCCCGACGGCGGCCGTCACGGCGGTCAGGAGAGCGGCCACGCCCAGGAGCCCGAGGGCCGCCGTGAGAGTGAACAGTTCGGCCACACCGAGGACGACTGCGAGGATTATCCAGATGACCCATTCATCCATGCTCCGGCCCTCCTGAACCTATAACGGGCCTGTGTGTGTGACTGGTTCCCCCTTACCACCGTAATCCCCCATTCGTCCGCAGGGCACCCGTCACCGGCCGGTCGCCGGGGCGGTCAGAGCGCTTCCCAGGATCCACTTCTCCCACGGAAGTTGCCAGAAGCCCCACCCGTTGTCCCATTCCAGCTGGCGGGCGGTGCCGGTGATCAGCACCGGGTCGCCGCGCAGCGAACCGGCGTAGAACCAGGCCGCCTGGTCGGGGCGGGCGTTGATGCAGCCGTGGCTGACGTTTTCCCTTCCCTGGGCCCAGACGTTGTCCTTCGCGTGCACGTACTCGCCGCTGTTGGAGATGCGCACGGCGTGCTCGATCAGCAGGTCGTAGTAGCCGGGGTCGCCCTTGGCGCGGCCGGGGGAGATCATCCGGACCGGGTTGCCCTTGTCCATGGTCAGGTGCATGCCGCTGGTGGTGGTGTATTCCCGCGTGGTGGCCATGCCGGCGCTGATGGCCATCTGCTGCACCACCCGGCCGTCGCGGCGCACGACCATCTGGTGGGTGCGGGCGTCGACCGTGCTGGTCTGCCTGCGGCCCACGGTGAAGGCGAAGGTGGAGTCGAGGGTGCCGTAGACGCCGGGGGCCGGGCGCACCCCGGCCAGGTGGGCGCTGACCATCACCTGCTGCCCCGAGGCCCAGAACCGGCGGGTGCGGTAGACCACCTGCGTGTCGCTGGTCCAGCGCCAGGCGCCCTCGGCCGGGGTCTTCGTGGTGACCTCCAGCGACCGCTCGACGGCCGCCTTGTCCTGGATCGGGGTGTCGAAGTCGATGACGACCGGCATGCCCACGCCGACGGTCTCGCCGGGCAGCGGCGCGGTGGCGGCCACCCCGAACGTGTGCTCGGCGGCGCGGGTGCGGAAGCGGCCCATGGAGACCGTGGACGGGCCGTTCTCGCCCGCGGCCGTGGCGGTGACGGTGTACTCGGTCGCGGGTTTGAGCGTCCAGTCGGAGCGCCACCTGGTGTGCGAGGCGTCGAGCCGGCCCGGGACGTGCTCGCCTCCCTCGTAGACCAGGACCTGGGTCAGCCGGCCGCCCTGCGCCGTGATGACCAGCCCCTTGTCGGGACGGGCCCGCTTGGCGTCGAAGGCGGGGGAGACGTGCACGACCGCGGGCGCGGCCGGGGAGTCGCCGACGGGACCGCAGCCGCAGCAGGCCAGGAGGAAGGCGACACACAGGATCGCGGCACGCCGCACGTCACTCTCCGAGGGCTTTCCGAGGGAAGGGGACTTACCAGGTTAGCGGTGAGTGACGGTCGAAGCACCTTGAGTTACTTATCCGATGGTTCCGGACACCTCGCCCAATGTCAGGCCGCCCGCGGTGGCCCGGATCGTCACCGTGTCGCCGTCCTGGAGGAAGGTGCGGGTGTCGCCGCCGGACAGCTTGATCGGTTCGGCGCCGTTCCAGGTCAGCTCGATGAGCGAGCCGCGCTCGTCGCGTTCCGGGCCGGAGATCGTGCCGCTGGCGAACAGGTCTCCGGTGCGCAGGGAGGCGCCGTTCACGGTCATGTGGGCGAGCATCTGGTCGGGCGTCCAGTACATGCTCGGGTACGGCGGGCGCGAGATCACGTCGCCGTTGAGCACGACCTCGACGGCGATGTCCAGGCCCCAGTCGCCCTGCCTGCGCAGGTAGTCGAGCGGCTCTGGGTCCTGCGGGCGGCCCGGGATCCGGGGCAGCGCCTCCAGTGGCGTGACCCACGGCGAGACCGAGGTCGCGAACGACTTGCCCAGGAACGGCCCGAGCGGCACGTACTCCCACGCCTGGATGTCGCGCGCGCTCCAGTCGTTGACCAGCGTCACCCCGAACACGTGGTCCTCGAACGCCCCGGCCGGCGAGCCCAGCTCCGACGGCACGCCGACCACGAATCCCAGCTCGGCCTCGATGTCGAGCTTGGCGCACGGCCCGTAGACCCCGGCCCTGAGCTGGCCGTGCGGACGCCGGACCGGCGTGCCGGACACGACGACCGTGCCCGACCTGCCGTGGTAGCCGACGGGCAGGTGACGCCAGTTGGGCAGCAGCGGCTCGGCGTCGGGACGGAAGATCCGGCCGATGTTGCCGGCGTGGTCGAGCGAGCAGTAGAAGTCGACGTAGTCGGCCACCTCGAACGGCATGTGCAGCCGCACCTGGTCGAGCGGGATCAGGTGGCTCTCGGTGACCGAGGAGTCGCCGGTCAGCTTGTTCTGGATGAGGGTCCTGGTGTCGCGCCAGGCCGAGCGGCCCCTCGCCATGAACGGGTTGAGCGAGGGGGCGGCGAACACCTCGTCGTGCAGCGCGGCGGCCAGGTCGAGCACCTTGTCGCCGTACCTGACGCCCACTCTGGGCGATTCCCCCTGACGGGAGAACACGCCGTAGGGCAGGTTGTCCACTCCCCAGCTCACTGAATCACTCCTAGCGTCTGCAGGTCCTCTATGGGCGTGCCGGTGCTGCAGGAGCCGTAGCTGACCAGCAGCCGCCGCGCCCGCTTCGCGGTCTCCTCGGTCACGGCGCCGGCCAGCCGCACGAGATGGCCGACGTCGGTGGTGCGCAGCACGGGCGCGGGGTCGCGGCCTTCCACGGCCTCGCAGACCGACAGCAGCAGGTTGAGAAAGCCGTGCCGGTCGACGCCGAGGCTCGGGTCGAAGTGCCGCACCGCGTGGTGCAGCCCGGCCGTGGCCTTGAACGGGACGTCGGCTTCGACGCAGGCCCGGACGAACGCCGCGAGGTGCTCCACCGACGGGAACGCCTCGGCCTTCAGCCCGCCGCAGCGCACCTTCAGCCCCACCCCGTCGGGCACCCCGGCGACCTTCCGGTCCGGCGGGACCTCGACGAACAGCCGCACGTGCGCGGGCAGGCCGAGGCGCCGGGCCAGCTCGGCGACGGACTCGTCGGCCCCGAGCGGGATCTCGACGAAGTCCACCGGCAGGTCGCCGAAGTCGGGGAGCTCGGGCGTGTCCACGATCAACCCGATGCGCCGCGGCCGGTAGGCGTGCCCGCGCAGCCGGTCGAGCCGGCTGGCCGGACAGAGGAAGCGGTGGGTGAGCACGCCGTTGCCGTGCTCCAGGTCGCGCTGGTTGCGGGCCAGCGCCTCGTCCATGTGCAGCGACGTCGGCGGGAACAGGCCCGCGTCGTCGACCAGTTCGCTGAAGAGATTCATCGTGCCCAGGTCCATGCGTAGCCGGGATCCTCACAGGACAGCGCGCCCGGCCCGAGGTCGAGCGGGCGGAAGGTGTCGACCATCACGGCCATCTCGCTCGTGGTGGTGACGCCGCGGGCGACCGCGTCGATCACCGCCTCGACCGCGCCGGGCTGCGGGCCGTGCGTGAACCCGGCCGGGTGCAGCGAGACCGAGCCGACGTCGATGCCCGAGCCCTTGCGGGCGGTGTAGTCGCCGCCCACGTAGAACATGAACTCGTCGGAGTCCACGTTGTGGTGGTTGTACGGGATCGGGATGGCCTCGGGGTGGTAGTCGAGCGGCCGCGGGCAGAACGAGCAGACCACGAACCCGGGCCCCTCGAACGTCTGGTGCACCGGCGGCGGCGCGTGCGTCTTCTTCACGATCGGCTCGAAGTCGTCGATGTTGAAGGCGTACGGATAGAGGTAGCCGTCCCAGCCGACCACGTCGAAGGGGTGGTTGCGGTAGACCAGCCTGGTCAGGCCGCCCCGCGTGCGGACCAGGACGGGCACCTCCTCGCCCTCGGCGAGCAGGGTCTGCGTGGGGGCGCGCAGGTCGCGCTCGCAGTACGGCGCGTGCTCCAGGAACTGCCCGTACTGCGACAGGTAGCGCTTGGGCGGCCTGATGTGCCCGGACGCCTCGATGGCCAGCACGTTGACCTGCCCGTCGGGCACCCAGCGGTGGATCGTGCCGGTCGGGACGACGACGTAGTCGCCCTCGCCGGCCTCGATGACGCCGTACGTGGACTCGAAGCGGACCGAGCCGCGCTGCACGTAGACGCACTCGTCGCCCATGGAGTTGCGGTACAGCTCGCTGGGGCGGTCGCTGGTGGCGTACGACAACCGGACGTCGGCGTTGCCGGCGAGCAGGATGCGGCCGTCGACCAGGTCACCGGCGCTGGACAGCTCCTGCGTGCGGAAATGGCGCGGGGAGAGCGGCAGGTTGGGCTCCAGCCGCGTCGCGGACGCGGGCGTGACCGCCTCGGCCTTGATGATCGCGGTGGGCAGGTGGCGGTGGTAGAGCAGCGAGGAGTCGGACGAGAAGCCCTCCTCGCCCATCAGCTCCTCGGCGTAGAGGCCGCCGTCCGGCCGCCTGAACTGCGTGTGCCGCTTGCGTGGCACTTCCCCAACGACGCGGTAGTACGGCATCCGCCCTCCATGTTGTCCGCTTATCGGACGCATGTGTCCTCTATGTGTGACCACCGTCCGACATCGGTGTGGAGATGTCAACCCAGCGCGGCGGCCAGCTCGGCGGCCGCCGCCACCACGCGCGGCCCCGTCTCCTCCTCCAGCGGGCCGAACGTCACCACCCCCACCGAAGCCTCCAGCCACGGCAGCCCGGTCACGGGCGCGGCGATGCCCCGCGCCCCCACCTGCAACTGCCCCTCCGTCACGAGGTATTCGTCGCGCCCCTCGCGCAGGGCCAGGATCGCCCGGCCCGCCGCGCCTTTCGCCAGCGGATGGCGCGACCCCTCCCGGTAGGCCACGTGCAGATCGGTCCAGGACGGCTCCACCACCGCCACCGCCAGCCCGTCGTCGCCCTCGGCCACGGTCAGGTGCGCGGTCGCGCCCACCTGTTCGGCCAGCCGCCGCAGCGTCGGCACCGCCGCCGCCCGCAGCAACGGCTGCACGGCCTGGGCCAGCACCAGCACCCCGAACCCGAGATGCACCCGCCCTTCGGCGTCGCGGCGGACGAACCCCTCGTTCAGCAGCGTCGTGAGCAGCCGGTAGACCACCGGCCGGCTCAGCGACAGCTCGGTGCTCAGCTCGGTCGGGGTGCGCCCGCCCTTCCCGTCGGCGAGAAGTCGCAGCAGGCGCAGCCCGCGTTCGAGCGTCTGGGCGGATTCGGCGGCCATGACTTCGATTATGGAGTGAGGGCCGACCAGTGAAAGAGCACGGTGAAGGGGTACGTAGGGACCAGAGGCGTCGGGGGGGTGGAGATGCGGCAGAGGTGGCTGTTCCTGGTCGCCGGGCTGGCTCTCTGCGCCCTGCCGCCGGCCGTGCCGTCGCTCACCACGCCGATCGCGTACATGGCGAGGGAGACGCTGATCGACCCGCCGCCGCGCGCGGAGGGCGACCGGCTGGTCGAGAACACCTTCTACCTCACCCAGGGCATCACGGTGAGCCAGTGGCTGCTGCCGGTCGCCAAGGGCGTGACCTTCCGCCCCGGCTACGTCGCCGTGGGGGTCAGCGTCGACGCGGGCGGGCGGCTGTCCGGCACGCCCTCGCGCGTGGGCACGTTCATCGCCCCGGTCCGGCTCTGCACCGGGCACTCGTGCGAGGAGCAGCTCATCACCCTCGTCGTGCTCGGGAACGTTCCATGGGAGCCGCGCGAGCTGACCTTCCCGGGCCGGATCGGCGTCCCGCTCGCCGGCGAGATCGGCATCAACGGCGGCCCGCAGGGCGTCATCCCGACCTTCAGCGTGACCGACCACGCCAAGCTGCCCGCGGGCGTGACCATCGGCCCCGACGGGCACGTGGGCGGGGTGCCCCAGGCGGCCGGCATCTCCGAGGTCCCGGTGCGCGTCTGCGTGGCGGGCAACTGCGCGGGCGTCGTGGTCCGGTTGATCATCGTCTGAACCCTTGCGCGAGGCGGTTCCTGCGGTCACGGTGGTTCCATGAAATCGGTCATTGTGGTCGGAGCCGGTATATGGGGGTCGTCGCTGGCGTTGCGGCTGGCCGAAACCGGCTGGCAGGTGACCCTGGTCGAACAGCACAAGCCAGGACACGTCCGGCAGGCCAGCGCGGGGGAGACGCGGCTGCTGCGCTGCGCCCACGGCGCCGACGACTGGTACGCGCGGCTGGCCTGGGAGGCGCGGGAGGGCTGGCGGCGGCTGGGCGAGCGGGCCGGCGAGGAGCTGTTCCTGGAGTCGGGCATGGTGTGGTTCGCGGCCCGGCCGGACGGGTGGGAGCACGCCAGCGCCCAAGTACTGAAAAATATGGATATCCCGGTTGAGGTGCTCGACCCGGCGGACGGCCGGCGCTTCTTCCCCGACTACCGCGGCGACGACCTGAGCTTCCTGCTCCGCGAGCCGCACGCCGGCGTGCTCAGGGCACGGCGGGCGACGCAGGTGACCGCCCGGCTGGCCCTGGCGGCCGGCGTCCGGCTGGTCAGAGGACGGGCGGCCCCCGTGCCGGGGCTGAGCGCGGTCGAGGTGGACGGCGAGGTGCGGCGGGCCGACCGCGTCGTGTGGGCGTGCGGCGCCTGGCTGCCCGGCCTGTTCTCCGTGCCGGTCACGGTGACCAGGCAGGACACGGTGCACTTCGCCGCGCCCGCCGCGTGGTCGTCCCCCGAGACGCCCGCCTGGGTGGACTACGGCTCCTCGGCCTACGGGCACGGCGACGTGGACGGGGTCGGCATGAAGGCCACCTCCGACGCCGAAGGGCAGCCGTACGAGCCGGAGGAGGGCAGCCGGGCGGTGGACCCGTCCGCGGTCGAGCAGGCCCGCGACTACCTGCGGCGCAGGTTCCCCTCGCTGGCGGCCGCGCCGGTGCTGTTCAGCCAGGTCTGCCAGTACGCGCTCACCCCCGACGCCGAGTGGATCATCGCCGAGGACGCGCCCGGCGTGTGGCTGCTCGGCGGCGACTCGGGCCACGGGTTCAAACACGCCCCGGCCCTGGCCGCGTACGTGGCCGCGATCCTGGACGGCGAGCGCGTCCCCGAGCCGCGCTTCGGGCTCGGCCACGAGCGCGTGGTCGCCCGCGGCCTGCGCACGAGCGGAGACCTCGGGGTAGGGCCCGCCTCACCGGGATTCGGGGGACGACGGGCATGATCGGCGCGGGCGCGCGGATCAGACTTTCCCTGTAACCGACACGACAGGGAGCCCGCCATGACCACCGCCCTCGCCTCACAGACCGCCGAGCCTCGTACCCCCCAGCCGCCGCCCGTCGTGCACGCCGCCGCGCTGCTGTGGATGTCCGCCGTCGCGGCGGGGGCGTTCGAGACCGTGCTCGCCGTCGGCAGGGAGCTCTACGAGGGCACCTCGGGCGTCCTGGACCTGCTGCCCGGCGCCGGTCTGCGGGTGGCCGTCTTCGCCGCGGCGGTCTTCCTGGCGCTGCGGATGCGCGCGGGGCAGAACTGGGCCAGGCTCACGCTGGCCGTCGGGCTCGGCGTGTTCGGCACGTTGTCGCTGGTCGTGGGGCCGATCCAGTGGCTGCTGCACGGCGGCTCGATCGCCGAGGCCGCCGCCGGGGCCGACGTGGTGACCTGGCTCTTCACGATCAGCCGGGTGCTGCACGTGACGGCCGTGCTCGGGGCCGTCACGCTGATGTTCCAGCCGAGGGCCAACGCCTGGTTCCGCTCAGAGCGAGACCGGCTCGGGCTCCGGCTCGGGGGCGCGCAGGTTGCGCACCCCCGGCGCGGCCAGCGCGGCGAGCGTGGACAGCACGACGAGGGCGGCGCAGCCGAGCAGCGCCCCCTCGGTGCCGAAGGCCACCGCCGCCGGCGCGGCCAGCATCAGCCCGATCGGCCCGAACATCAGTGACCCGAGCGCGTCGTACGAGCTGACCCGCGACAACGACTCCGCCGGGATCTCGCGCTGCATCGTCGTCTGCCACAGCACGCCGAAGACGTCGAAGCACACGCCCAGCACGAACGCCCCCGCCACGATGGCCCACAGCGGCGCGTCCAGCCCGAGCAGCACGTACGGCAGCGCGGTCGGCAGGCACAACAGCGTGCCGAGCAGGATCGGCCGGCGCGGGCGCAGCCGCAACGACACCAGCACCCCGGCGATCGTCCCGACGGCCTCGCCCGCCAGGAACGCCGACCAGGCCGCCGGCCCGCCCAGCGTCTCCTTGGCCAGCAGCGGCCCGAGCACGCCGTGCCCGGCCTGGATCGCCATCACCAGCACCGAGAACTGGGCGACCACCACCCAGATCCACTGCCGTGAGCTGAACTCCCGCCACCCGTGGCGCAGGTCGGCCAGCACCGAGTGCCGCTCGGCCGCCGCGCGCTCGGCGGGGGTCGGGCGCAGCAGCGCGATCAGCACGCCGGCCACCGCGAACATCGCGCCGCTGACCAGCAGGGCCCAGCCGCCGCCGAACCACAGCACCGTGGCGCCGCTCAGCACCACCCCGGCCACGCGGGAGGCGTTCGCGCCGAGGCCGAGCAGCGCGTTGCCGGCCTGCAGCCGGTCGGCGGGCACGACCTCGGGGATGATGCCGGTCAGCGCCGGGAACATGACCGCCGTGCCCACGCCGCAGGCCGCCGCCGCGACGCTCATCACGGGCAGCGGCGCCCAGCCGGTCAGCAGCATCGCCGCCAGCGCGAAGTAGCCCAGCGCCATGAGCAGCTCGCCGGCCATCATCACCCGCTGCCGCGGCAACCGGTCCGCGATCACCCCGCCGATCAGCATGAACACGATCATGGGCAGTGACTCGGCGGTGAGCACCACCGACAACGTCGTGGCGTCCGCGCCGGGCAGTTCCAGGATGCCGAAGGCGAGCGCCACGGGTGCGAAGGCGCTGCCGAGCATGGAGATGGTCCGCGCGGACAACAACAGGGCGAACTTGCGGTCGCGGAGCAGCCCGAGGTCGCGGAGATAGCTGTGCACTGGGCCGGTCCCCTCGAAAACGTTCAAATCCGTCCCAGTCTGCCGCTTGTGGCAGTGCGGTGTCGTCCCAATATTCGTCGTCATGGGGGTGACAGGGCCGGTCGGGGAAGTGCGGGCGGCGGGATGATCACCTTGCGGCCTCGCCCGCGCTCGACTGCGACGCCTACTGCGCGTCGAGAACCGCGTGAGGATCGCCGTGGATCTCATTGAAGGTTGTTGATCGTCCCGATATTGTGCTATCTGCCCACGATCGCCCCCCCATGGGAGTAAAGGCGCCATGCGACTGCGGAAGATCTTCGTCATCGGACTGGCCCTGTCGTTGCTCGGCGTCGGAGTTCCCGCCTGGTCGGAGGACGATCCACGGGGCTGCAACGACCTGATGTCCGCCGACACCCCGGCGTTCGTCGTCTGCCGCTGGCTGGCCACTCCCGAGGAGGCCGCCGACATCGCCCGGTTCTGGCTGGACAACGACGGCAAGAACATGATCGACTCCGGCCCGATGCACGAGATCGTGGTCGACTGCAGCGAACCGGGCAACGAGTGCGCCACCGACTCCGAGGGCGACGGCGAGATGCACGACGTCGGCTCCCCGGACGTCGACGGCGCCGAGGACGGCGGCACCCCCGACCAGTGCGCGGACGGCCAGAAGTGCCACGTCGACCCCGACGGGATCTCGGCCGCCGCCAAGACGGCCGCCGCCGAGAGCCCGGCGGGTCAGGCCGTGAAGAGCGCGGTCGAGGCCGGCCTGCGGACCTGGATCGAGACCGAGCTGGCCGACGACTACAAGGCGGGCAAGCTGGCCGAGGCCGCCAAGAAGGTCGCCGCCCTGGCCGCGCAGCCGGGGGTCGCCGGGATCAGGTTCACCTCGCAGCTCGGCTACAACCAGACCTTCGCCACGGCCGAGGAGCTGGACAAGTTCGTCACCGAGGCCACGACCGCGCTGCGCAACCTCGTGCCGGGCAAGAAGCTGGCGGCGCACACGGTGGTCCCGCTCTTCGGCTGCGGCGCCAACGACGCCTGCAAGGCCGAGATGACCAAGAAGTACCCGCTGCTCGACCCCGCCCGCATCGGCGCCTGGCTCTCCGGCGGCCGGATCGACCAGCTGACCCTGGACACCGGCCACCTGGCCACCGAGTACGCCACCTGGAAGATCGACGCCGCCGAGGCCCAGCGCAACCAGTGGATCCAGGTCCGTGCCCGCGCCTGGGACGCCTACGCCCAGATCGCCGCCGAGGACGCCGGGTTCACCGCCGCGGGCGCCTCCAAGCTCACCGCCGAGCAGGCCACCCAGGCCATCACCGACCGCATCGCCGCCCCGCTCCAGGCCGACGCCGCCGAGACCGTCGTCCTGTGGAGCCGCTGGCAGGACGCGCAGGGCCAGGTCAACCGCGTGTACGGCGAGAAGTGGGCGGCCAACACCACCTGGGACCAGCTCAAGAAGCTCGGCACCGTGCGCCCGCGGCTGGCCACCGTCTACGACTACAGCAGCCCCGAGGCCGACGTCGCCACGGACATCAAGAACCTGTCCGAGGTCTTCGGCCAGGTCTACCTGCACACCGCCTGACGGCAGCCGCCCGGTTCCGCCCGGTCCCCGCCGCGCCGGTCACGGCCCGGCCGCGATGAGGGCCTGGCGGGCCCTGAGCACGATCTCCAGCTCGAACCGGACGTCGGGATCGGCGAGCTGGTCGCCGTAGAGCTCTTCGAGCTGCCGCAGCCGGTAGCGCACGGTCTGCGGATGCACGTGCAGCCGGGCGGCGCCCGCGCGGCAGCTCCAGCGCCTCGCGCGCCCACCTCAGGGACGTCGCCGCCGCGGCCAGCGGCACCGCCGGGCCGATCGCGGCACGGTGGCCGCGCAGCGCGTGGTCGAGCAGCTGCGCCTGTCCCGGCCCGTCCGGGTCGGGCACCAGCAGGCACGGCGCCGGCCGCTCCAGCCCGCCGAGCACGTCCGGCGGCAGCACGGGCGCCCGGTACGTGCCGTGCCGGTCGTCCAGCGCCACGCCCGCCACGGTCCGCGGCAGCCGCCAACCGGCGGCCCTGGCCAGGTCGGCGACGGCCTCGGGGGCGGCGGGCGGCCGGCTGAGCAGCAGGTCGAGCAGGCGGTCGCGGCGGCGTCCGAGCTCGCCGGCGGCGCGCGCCCTGGCCTCGTCGAAGCCCTGGGCGGCGGCGTCGGCGAGCTGGTCGAGGCAGACGAAGATGGCCTCGCCCAGGTCGTACAGGGTCTGCGGGGTCAGGCCGAGCGGGTCGGCGATCTCCGTCAGCCGCCGCCAGCAGACGCGGGCGCCGAGCCGCATGGCCGTCTGCAGCGGCTCCAGGTTGCGGCCCTCGGCCGCCTCGCCCTTGCCGATCATGCGGAACGGCTCGGGGTCGAAGGGGGCGCCCGGGTTCTCGATGCGGTCGAGGAAGCCGTCGATGGCCTCCTCGACCGCCATCTTCACGACTTTGACGTAGATCTCGTCGGCCGGTCGGGCGTACTCGGGGATCCGGGTCCGGATCTCCTCGACCACCTCGGCCGAGACCTTTCCGATGCCCGCCTTGAGCGTTCTCACGATGTCCGCGGGGAGCCGGGTTTCGCTGATGTCGCTCTTGATAGCCATCGTCCCTCCTGTCGCCATTGTGGCTCAGGCGAGAAGAGTTTGCCTAGCAAGAGCTTGTTTCTGTCATTTCTGCAGGAATGCGCCGAACTCGTCCACGTCAATCAGGCCGTCGCCGTCCTTGTCCAGTTTCCGCACGCCTTCCTGGGCCGCGTCCAGCGTGATGGGCTGGCCGAGGATCTCCATCAGGCGGACGAGTTCGACGGCGGAGATGCGGCCGTCCTTGTCGACGTCGATGAGGTCGAAGGTGATGGCGTGGTCGCTCATAGGGGGTGCCTTTCCTGTGTTACCGGTGCGTCGGGTCAGACCTTAGTGGCGACTTCCCGAAACGTGCCGATGAATTCGGGGTGATCGCCGGAAAAGCGAGCCTTTCCGGGATTTGCGGCTTCCGGGGTGATGGCACGACGACGGGGTGACCAAGGACGACGGCAGCCGAGGCTTCGTCCTCACCGAGGTCCGATACCGGCGCTCGCTCGCCTGACCGGCCGGGCCGGGTCAGACCGTGGCGGCGGCCCGTTTCAGGGCCTCGACGAAGGCGGTGACGTGGGGACGGGCGTCCCCGCGGCGCCAGGCGATGGCGAGCCGGCCGGGCTGCAGACCCGTCACCGGGCGGTAGACCATGCCAGGACGTTTGTAGAGCGCCGCGTTCCCCTCGGCCACCAGGACGACGCCCAGCCCGCTGGTCACGGCCTCGAACACCTCCTCGGGCGTGTTCGCCGTGACGCCGACGACCGGGTCGTCGTCCCGGGCGTCGCGGGCGAGCCAGAAGTCGCGCAGCGGGCCGGCCGCGGCGGGCAGCGCGATGAACGGCTCGTCCCGCAGCTCGGCGAACGGGACCTCGGCCAGGCCGGCCAGCCGGTGACCGGCCGGCATCGCCACCCCCCGCTCCTCGGTGACCAGCACGTACGTCTCCAGTCCCGGCGGCACCGGCAGCCAGATGAACGCCACGTCGGAGGAGCCGTCGGCGAGGCCGCCGCTCGGGTCGTCCCAGCCCACGAGCCGGAGCGACACCTCCCACCCGGGCCGGGCCTGCCGGAACAGCCGCAGCGCCTCCTGCTGCAACCCGCGGCCGACGGCCGTCTGCATGCCGATGACCAGCGTCCCGGCGGGGGCGGCGGCGCGGGCCGTCTCCACGCCGGCGGCCCAGCGTCCGAGCAGGTCGCGGGCCACCGGCAGCAGCGCCGCGCCCTGCCGGGTCAGCGTCACGCCGCCGTGCACGCGTTCCAGCAGCGCGAACCCGAGCTGCCGCTCCAGCACCCTGAGCTGCTTGGACAGGGCCGGCTGCGAGACGAAGAGGCGCTCGGCGGCGCGCGTCACGTTCAGCTCCTCGGCCACCGCGACGAAGTAGCGGAGCTCCCGCAGGTGCACGTCCATAACCGATGGTTATAGCAAAGGGTCTTGGACGCCGGGCGTCCACCGGCGGCACGATCATCGTCATGAAGACACGCGAACTCGGAACACTGCAGGTCCCCGCGCTCGGTTTCGGCGCGATGGTGCTCTCGCCCGGTGTGTACGGCGACATCGACGACACCCGTGCCGAGAAGGCGTTGCGGGCGGCCCTGGACGGCGGCGCCGGCCACATCGACACCAGCGACGCCTACGGGGTGGACGGCCACAACGAGCGCCTGGTCGGCCGCGCGCTCAAGGGACGCCCCCGCGACGAGGTCGTGGTGGCCACCAAGTTCGGCCTGGCGATCCCCGAAGGCGAGCCCAGCCGCCCGTACCCGGTCGGGTACGCCTTCAACGAGCTGCGCGTGAACGCCGACCCGCGCCTGGTCCGCCGGTACGCCGAACGCAGCCTGCGCAACCTGGACACCGACGTGATCGACCTGTACTACCTGCACTACCCGGACCCCGGCGTCCCGGTGGAGGAGACGGTCGGCGCGATGGCGGACCTGGTGCGCGACGGACTGATCAGGCACATCGGCCTGTCCAACGTGACGGCGGCCCAGCTCAGGGCCGCGCACGCGGTCCATCCGGTGACGGCCGTGCAGAACGAGTGGTCGATGTGGCGGCCGGTGGAGCCGGACCTGCTGGCCGCGGCCCGCGAGCTCGGCGTCGGCCTGGTGGCCTGGAGCCCGCTGGGCAACGGCTTCCTGACCGGCACGGTCCAGCGGCTGGCGGAAGGCGACTTCCGCCACAACGCGCCCCGGTTCTCGGCGGAGAACCTGGCCGGCAACAACGACCGGTACGCCCCCATCCGCACCCTGGCCACCAACCTCGGCATCACCCCCGCCCAGCTGGCCCTGTCCTGGCTGCTGCACCAGGACGAGCACGTCGTGGCGATCCCGGGCAGCCGCACCCCCGCCCACATCGAGGAGAACCTGGCCGCCGCCGACCTCACCCTGCACCCGGACACCCTGACCAGGATCGACGAGGCGCTGGTCAGGTTCGACGTGTCCGGCGGCACCCTCCTGTGAACGCCGGTCCGCCGCTCCCCAGCGTCGCCCGGACGGCGCACAGGGCCGCGCCCACGAGCAGGACGGCGACCGCGCCGACGACCCGCAGCAGCCCGTCTGCCGAGGACGGCGCGGCGAAGTAGACGCTGCCGAGCCCGGCGACGGCGGTCACCCCGGCCAGCACCGGCCCGGTGGCGTTCAGCGCCGAGATCGCCGACGCCAGCCGCGGCTCGACCAGCGTGGTGACGCGCGCGATCAGCGGGCTGTACCCGGCGGCGTGCCCGGCCCCGGCCAGGAGCAGCAGCGGGACGGCCACGAGCGGCCGCCACTCGTCCCGGCACAGCAGCGCCAGCAGGCCCGCCCCGGCCGCGAAGGCGACCGGACCAGCGACCGGCAGAACCCACTGCAACCCCCGCGGATACCGGGTCCAGCTCAGGCTGAGCGCGCCGAATCCCAGCGCGTACGGGACGAAGGCCAGCCCCGCCCACAGCGGCGAGTACCCCAGCGCGGTCTGGAGGTGCAGCGTGAGGGTGAGCAGGAAGACGGTGTAGCAGCCCATGACGATCCAGCACGCCGCGAGCCCCGGCCGCACCCCGCGCGGCCGTACCGAGGCCAGGTCAAGCAGCGGGTGCCGGGCCCTGGTCTCGTGCCGGACGAACACCACCGACAGCGCGGCGCCGCAGGCCAGCGAGATCCACATCCAGAGCGGCCGGCCGAGGTCGCGGCCGAAGATCAGCGGGACGGTGATCGCGGCCATGGCCGCGGTCAGGATCGCCACGCCGCCCGGGTCCAGGCGCGCCCGCGCGTTCACGGGCGAGGGCGGCAGCAGGCGTGGCCCGACGGCCAGCGCGATCACGCCGATCGGGATGTTGATCAGGAACACCGGCCGCCAGGACAGGCCCAGGAGGTCGGCGCTGACCACCAGCCCGCCGACGACCTGCCCCAGCGCGACGCCCAGGGCGAGCACCATGCTGTACAGGCCGATCGCCCGGCGGCGGGCGTCGCCCTGCCAATGCGTCTGGATGAGCGCGAAGATCTGCGGGGTGAGCAGCGCCGCCCCGGCGGCCTGCGCGACGCGCGCGAGCACCAGCACGCCCACGTCGGGGGCCAGCCCGCACAGCAGCGAGGCGGCGGTGAACCAGCCCAGCCCGAACAGGAACGCGCGCCGCTGCCCGACGAGGTCGCCGATGCGCGCGCAGGTGACCAGGAGCACGCCGACGGTCAGCAGGTAGCCCGACACGACGAGCTGGATCGCCGTGCCGCCGGCGTGGAGGTCCTGGCGGATGGTCTGCGCGGCGACCGACACGATCGAGCCGTCCATGGAGGCCATGACCTGACCGGTGAGCAGCACGGCGAGCATCGGGCCACGGCGCACGCCGGTCACCAGGGGAGAAACGGGTGAAATCACCCGCCCAGCATCGGCCGTCCGCCCCTGCCCGGTCTTGAAGAAACTTGCGGGCCCGCCGGGGTCATCGGGGCGCGTCGAATCCGGCCGCCAGACCGAAGGCCGCGAAGATCTCGGCCCCTTGGAACACCGAGTTCCGGCTGATGCCCTCGGCGGTGACGGTGAAGATCTGCAGCGTGTGGGGCTCGTACCGGTCGCCGGCGCGCCGGAAGGCGCCGAACCCCGGCTGGCCGTTGGCCGTGACCGCCGCCAGCCGCCAGTCGGTGCCGGCCGCCTCGAAGACCCAGTCCATGAACAGGCCGTAGTTGCCGCGCCCGGCGAACCAGTTGAGCATCGGCGGCATCTCCATGACGACGTCCGCGGTGAGCAGCCGTTTGAGCTCCTCGACGTCGGCGTGCTCGAAGGCGCGCATGTAGCGGTCGACCCAGGCGCGCTGTTCGGCCAGCGGCGGCTCGCCGAGCGGCTCCCGCCGGACGCCGGCCTCCTTCACCCGGGCGCGCGCCCGCTGCAGGGAGCTGTTCACCGACACGACGGTGGTGCCGAGGATCTCCGCCGACTCCGACGCGGAGAAGCTCAGCACGTCCCGCAGGATCAGCGCGCCGCGCTGGCGCGCCGACAGGTGTTGCAGGGCGGCGGCGAACGCCAGGCGCAGGCCGCTGCGCTCGACCACGGCGCCGGCCGGGTCGCCCGCGTCCAGCATCGAGTCCGGCAGCGGCTGGAGCCAGGCCAGGTTCTCCCCCTGGACGAGCGGCGCCAGCGGGTCGGACGCGGCCACCAGCCCCGACGGCAGCGGCCGGCGGCCCCGGACCTCCAGGGCCGTCAGGCAGGCGTTGGTCGCGATCCGGTAGAGCCAGGTGCGCAGGGAGCTGCGTGTGCCGTCGTACTGCTCCCGCGCCCGCCACGCCCGCAGGTACGTCTCCTGGACCAGGTCCTCGGCGTCGTGGGGTGAGCCGAGCATCCGGTAGCAGTACGCCAGCAGCTCCTTGCGGAACGGCTCGATCCGGCGATCGAAGCCCTCTTGTCCCGGCGTCACCGCGTCCACGCCCTTGTCCTGCCTTCCGCCTGCCTACGGGTACGTCAGCCTGCCACGACGGCCGGGCTGTTGTGGTAGGCGGCGAGCAGCCAGGCGCCGTCCCGCTTCTCCAGCACCCAGGTCGCGTACACCATACGCTCGGCGGGGACCTCGGTCTCGCCGGGGAAGAGCACGCCGGTCTCGCTCACCGCGATCGCGGCGCTCTCGCCCAGGAAACGGATGCTCTCCAGCCGGTCGGCGGTCGTGCTGCCCTTGAGGTAGGACGCGAAGCCCTCGGCCATCTTCCGGCGCACCTCCTCCCTCGACCGGCGCACGCTGCCGGGCATGATCGCGGTGGCGTCCTCGGTGTAGTCGGTGACGAAGGCGTCGGCGTCGCCGTCGGCCCATGCCTGGTAGAGGCGCTCAAGGACGCTCTTGATGGCGGCTACGTCGTGCGCTCGGGTCTCGGTCATGGCTCTCTCTCCTCATCGCTGGTGACAGGTTCACGGATACGTACCGGCGGGGCCGCCGGAACTCATCGCGCCGGGGCGGAGAACTTTCGGGCAGTTGCGGTTCGTATTGCGAACTATTATGGTTCGTAATACGAACGAGCTGTGGTCCTGATGGGAGATGTGCACCATGAGCCGTACTGTGGCGATCATCGGTGGTGGTTACGGCGGCGCGGCGGCCGCCAAGGCGCTGGATGAGCACGCGGACGTCGTGCTCGTCGAGCCCAAGGACGCCTTCGTCCAGAACGCCGCGTCCATGCGGGCGCTGGCTCGGCCGGAATGGGCCGGGAAGATGTTCTTCCCCTATGACCGGTTGATGGAGCGTGGCCGGATCGTCCGGGAGCGGGCGGTCTCGGTGGATTCGCGGGGTGTGCTGCTGGCGTCCGGGGAACGGGTGGAGGCCGACCACCTCGTGCTGGCCACCGGGTCGGGGTACCCCTTCCCGTTCAAGTTCGAGGACGACCTGGCCGGGCAGGCGCGGGAGCGCATCCACGCCGTCCACGGGGAGCTGGCGGGGGCCGGGCGGGTGCTGATCGCCGGGCCGGGCCGGTCGGGCCGGGGCGGGCCGAGCCGTTCACCGTCGGGTCCACGGCGGGGGAGCTGTCGGCCGACATCTGGTTCCGCGCGTACGGCGTGCGCGTCCGGACCGGCTACCTCAATGGCGACCTCGGCGACGCGCGCACGCCCCGCGGCCACGTACGGGTGACCGAACGGCTCAACGTCGAGGGCCACGAGCACGTCTACGCGATCGGCGACATCACCGACCTGGCCGAGGCCAAGATGGCCGGGAACGCGATGCAGCACGCCGAGGTCGTGGCCGCGAACATCATCGCCCAGCTGCGCGGCGAGCGGCCCTCGTCGGTGTACCGGCCCTCGCCGCTGCCGTTCGTGCTGCTGCCACTGGGGGCCGAAGGGGGCGTCGGCCAGTTGCCCTCGCCCGAGGGGCCGATCGTGCTGCCGGCCGGGTCGGTGGCCGACTACAAGGGCCGGAACCTGTTCACCGGGCGGTTCGCTGAGCTGTTCGGGGTCGCCGGCGAGCCGGCGCCGGCCGGGGTGTGACCACGGGCGGCGGTCAGGGGGTGTCGGCGCGCTCGATGAAGACCGTGGGGGCGTTGTTGTCCCGCACCAGGCGGGAGAGCAGGTCGGCGAGCGTGGCGCGCTCGGCCTCGTCGAGCCCCGACGGAAGCTCGTCGATGCGCCGGCACGCCTCGGTGTAGAACTCGTCGGCGAGCTTGGCGCCCTCCTCGGTCAGTGTGACCTGGACGGCGCGCCGGTCGGCGGGGTTGGGCTCGCGGCGCACCATGCCGCGCTGCGCGGTGCGGTCGACCAGCTCGGTGAGGCTCGACTTTGCCAGGCGCAACATCGCGCCCAGCTCGCTCATCCCGTACGGCTGGGCCATCAGCACGCACAGGAGCTGGCCCTGCTGGGAGGTCAGCCCGTACGCGCGGGCGGACTCGGCGTAGACGGCGTTGACCAGGAAGGTCGAGCGCACCAGGGCGGAGACGACTCCCAGCTGCTCCTCGGGCTTGGCCATGAGATCAGGTTACCATCAGTTCGGCTCCCGAACTATTTGTGCGGGATCCGCACGGCTGCTCGGGTTCGGCGATGCCCCGGTAGCCCGAGGTCACGGGATCAGAACCGGACGCGAACCACCAAATGGACATTTCTTCTGGCCGGGTGGGTAGCAGGCCCGCCATGCGACTGACGTACACCTCCGACGTCTGGTGGAAGAACGCCGTCGTGTACTGCCTGGACGTGGAGACGTTCAAGGACGGTAACGGCGACGGTGTGGGCGACTTCCGCGGCTTGACCCAGCAGATCGACTACCTCGCGGGTCTCGGCGTGACCTGCCTCTGGTTGATGCCGTTCTTCCCCACCCCCAACCGGGACGACGGTTACGACATCACCGACTTCTACAGCATCGACCCCCGGCTGGGGACCCTGGGCGACTTCGTGGAGTTCATGCGGACCGCCAACGACCGGGGCCTGCGGGTGATCGCGGACCTGGTCGTCAACCACACCTCGGACCAGCACCCCTGGTTCAAGGAGTCGCGCAAGAGCAAGGACTCGCCGATGCGCGACTGGTACGTCTGGTCCGACACCCCCGAGCCCGACGACCCGAAACAGGTGGTCTTCCCCGACAAGGAGGACTCCATCTGGCAGTACGACAAGGGCAGCGGCCAGTACTACCTGCACAGCTTCTACCGTCACCAGCCGGACCTGAACGTCGGCAACCCCGAGGTCAGGGACGAGATCACCCGCATCCTCGGCTTCTGGATGGAGCTCGGTCTGTCGGGCTTCCGGGTGGACGCGGTGCCGTTCCTCATCGAGAACGTCAACCCCAAGCTGGCCAACCCGCACGAGTTCCTGGCCGACCTGCGGGCCTTCATGACCAGGCGCAAGGGCGGCTCGATCCTGCTGGGCGAGGTCAACCTGCCCTACAAGGAGTTACTGCGGTACTTCGGTGAAGGGCTCGGTGACCAGATCACCATGTGCTTCGACTTCATCGGCATGCAGAACAGCTGGCTCTCCTTCGCCCGTAACAACGCCCGCCCCCTGATGGACGCCCTGCAGGAACGCCCCCGGGCCCCCAAGGACTGTCAATGGGCGATGTTCCTCCGCAACCACGACGAACTGACCCTCGACAAGCTCACCGAAGAGGAACGCCAGGAGATCTTCGAGGCGTTCGGCCCCCGTAAGGACATGCAGATCTTCGGCCGCGGGCTGCGGCGGCGGCTGCCCACGATGTTCGGCGGCGACCTGCGGCGCATCAAGATGGCCTACAGCCTGCTGTTCTCCCTTCCCGGCACCCCCGTGATCTTCTACGGCGAGGAGATCGGCATGGGGGAGAACCTGGACGAAGAGGGGCGGATGGCCGTCCGCATCCCCATGCAGTGGTCCGAGGACGGCGGCTTCAGCCAGGAGGAGGAGACGGTCCGCGAGGTCCCCGAGGGCTCGTTCGCGCCCGACCGGGTCAACGTGGCCGACCAGAAGCGCGACACCGACTCGCTGCTGCGCTGGTTCCAGCTCCTCATCGAGCGGTACCGCGAGTGCCCTGAGCTGGCGTGGGGGCAGTACACCGTGCTGGACACCGGCGACGACGCGATCTTCTCGCACCGCTGCGACGCCGACGGCGCGACGGTCGTGGTCGCCCACAACCTGTGCGACACGGCCAGGGACGTCGAGCTGCGGCTGGACGGCCTGGAGAACTGCGACCTCACGGACCTGCTGGTGGACGGCACGATCAAGGTGTCGGCCGACGGCACGGCCAAGCTCGCGCTGGGACCGCACGGCTGCCGCTGGCTGCGCGCCTCGCCCCCCGAACTGCCCCCGGAGGACGCGGGCGTCATGTCGCAATAGGCCGGACGCGCGAAAGCCTTCACGAGCCTGACGGCCGCGCGGGCCAGGTCCTTGTGTGCCGGGCGGCCGCGCGGGCTAGGTTTTCGTGCGCCGGGCGGCCGCGCGGCTTTCGTGCGGTCGTCAGCGCGCGGGCGGCGGGTAGGCCGCCATGGCGAGTTCGGCGACCCCCAGCAGGCCGGCGTAGGAGGCGCCGTCGCGGGACTGCGTGGACATGCCCTGGATCACCGACGCGAAGAAGGTGGCCAGGGCTTCCGTGTCGGTGCCGGGGGCCAGCCGGCCGGCCGCCACGTCGTCGTCCACGCGCTTCCTGATCGCCGCCTTCGCCGCCTCCCTGAACCCGCGCAGCAACTCCGCCACGTCGGCGGACTCCGGCCCGCAGTTGACCGCGGCGCTGATGATCAGGCAGCCGGGCGGGTGGTCCGCGTTCGTGTACTCGGCGGCCGACTCGCGCAGCACGCGTTCGACGGCCCGGCGGCCGGTGGGCTCCTCGGCGAGCGCCCTGGTGGTGAACGCGCCGTGGGTGAGCTGGTAGCGGCGCACCGCCTCCTCGAACAGCCGCCGTTTGTCGCCGAAGGCCGCGTACAGGCTGGGGGGCCTGATGCCCATGGCGGCGGTCAGCGCCGCGATCGAGGTCGCCTCGTAGCCGTGCTCCCAGAACGCGCGCAGCGCGCTCTCCAGTGCCGCGTCCCTGTCGAATGCCCGCTGCCTCGCCATGCGCTCATTCTATAGCGATCGCTATGTTATGGTTTCTGTATCGATCGCTAAAGAAAGGATTCGAGCGATGAGGACTGCCCTGGTGACGGGCGCCGGCAGGGGCATCGGCCGGGCCATCGCGCTGCGCCTGGCCAAGGACGGGTTCCGTGTGATCGTGAACTACGCCAGGGACGCCGCCGCGGCCGAGGAGGTCGTCGGCCTGATCGGGGCGAACGCCGTGGCCGTGCGGGCCGACCTGGGCGTGCCCGAGCAGGTCGAGCGGCTCGCCCGCCGGGTGGCCGAGGAGACCGACGTGCTCGACGTGCTGGTCAACAACGCCGGCATCGGCCTGTCCAAGCCGCTCGCGCAGGAGACGGAGGAGGGCTACGACCGGCTGTTCGCGGTCAACGTCAAGGGCCTGTTCTTCCTCACCCGGCAGGTGCTGCCGCTGATCCCCGACGGCGGCCGCATCGTGAACATCACCTCCGGCGTGGCCCGCATCGCCTATCCCGAGGGCATCGCGTACGCGATGACCAAGGGCGCGGTGCAGGTGTTCACGCTGGCCCTGGCCAAGGAGCTGGGGCCGCGCGGCATCACGGTCAACAATGTGGCGCCCGGCATCATCGACACCGACGTCAACGCGGGCTGGCTGAGCGACCCCGGCGCCCGCGCGTACGCGGCGAGCAGGCACGCGCTGAACCGCATCGGCGAGCCCGGCGAGATCGCGGACGTGGTCGCGTTCGCCGCCTCGCCCGCGGCGAGCTTCATCACCGGCACCACCCTCGACGCCACCGGCGGCGGAAACCTCTAGGAGACCCCCATGCCCACAGTCGTCCACGACGGCGGACACGTGCACTTCAACCGGGCAGGCAGCGGCCCCGGCCTGGTCATGGTGCACGGCACCGGCGGCGACGCGGTCAGCAACTACGGCCACCTCGTCCAGAACTTCACCGACATCCGCACGGTGATCACGCCCGACTACGCGGGCAGCGGCGAGACCGCCGACCCCGGCGGCGACCTCACGCTCGACCTGCTGATCGAGCAGGTCGCGGCGACCTTCCCCGAGGGCGGCCCGTCCGACCTGGTCGGCTTCTCGCTGGGCGCGGTGGTGGCGGCGGGGGTCGCCGCCCGGCATCCCGAGCTGGTCAGGCGGCTGGTGCTCATCGCGGGCTGGACGCACGCCGGCGACCCCCGGCTCCGGCTCGGCCTGCGCACCTGGGCCCGGCTGGCGGCCACCGACCCCGAGAGCTTCGCGGCGTACGCCCCGCTGGTCGGCTTCAGCCCGGCCTTCGTGAGCGGCCAGGGCGAGGACGGCCTGAAGGCCATGATGGCCGGCGACCCGCCCCCCGGCACGGTACGCCAGATCGAGCTGGACCTCAGGACCGACATCAGGGACCTGCTCCCGAGCATCACCGCGCCCACGCTGGTGATCGGCTGCACGCAGGACCACCTCGTACCGGTCGGGCACGCCCGCGCCCTGCACGCCGCGCTGCCCGGCAGCCGTTACGCCGAGCTGGACAGCGGGCATGTGGTGCTACACGAACGTCCCGAAGAGGTGACAGCCTTGATCCGCGATTTCGTAACCAACGAGTAATTTGTCCTGGTTACCCTCCAGGCACATGCAGACCAAGAAGCTCGCCGCCACAGGGGCCGCCGCGCTGACCGCGCTGGCCCTCGTGGCGCTCCCCGCCCACGCGAGCGGGGACAAGAGCGTCACCGTCACCGTGATGGGGACGTCGGACATCCACAGCAACGCCCTCAACTGGGACTACTTCAAGGACGCCGCCTACGCCGACAAGCAGGGCAACACCATCGGCCTGGCCCAGGTGTCGTCGCTGGTCAACAAGGTCAGGGCCGAGCGCGGGGCGGACCACACGCTGCTGTTCGACTCGGGTGACACGATCCAGGGCACGCCCCTGGCCTACTACTACGCCAAGGTCGAGCCGATCACCGAGACCGGGCAGACCCACCCGATGGCCAAGGCCATGAACGCCATCGGCTACGACGCCGTCACCCTCGGGAACCACGAGTTCAACTACGGTCTGCCGCTGCTGGCCACCTGGATCAGGCAGATGCGGGCGCCGGTGCTGGGCGCCAACGCCGTGCACGCCGGGAGCGGGCTGCCGGCGTACCGGCCGTTCGTGATCAAGACCATGAAGGTCAAGGGCGACAAGCCGATCAAGGTCGGCGTGCTCGGCCTGACCAACCCTGGCGTGGCCATCTGGGACAAGGCGAACGTCGAGGGCAAGCTGCGCTTCACCGACCTGGTCGAGTCGGCCAGGAAGTGGGTGCCGGTCATCCGCGGCCTCGGCGCGGACGTGGTCGTGGTGACCGCGCACGCCGGCGACAGCGGCATGTCCTCCTACGGCACCGACCTGCCCGTGGAGAACGCCTCGGCGATGGTCGCCGAGCAGGTGCCGGGCATCGACGCGGTGCTGTTCGGGCACGCGCACAACGAGGTCGCCCAGCGCTTCGTGACCAACAGGACCACCGGGCAGCAGGTGTTGCTCACCGAGCCGGGCAAGTGGGGCCAGCGCCTGTCGCGGCTCGACTTCACCCTCACCAAGCAGCGCGGGAAGTGGGTCGTCACCGGCAAGAGCTCGGCCACGCTCAACACCAACACGGTGACGGAGGACCCGAAGATCGTCTCGCTGCTCAAGCCGCAGCACGACACCACGGTCGGCTACGTCAACAAGGTCGTCGCCAAGTCGGCCGAGGAACTGTCGGCGGCCGAGTCGCCGTACAAGGACACGCCGATCCTCGACTACATCCAGCAGGTGCAGACCGAGACGGTGAAGGCCGCCCTGCCGGGCAACACGCTGCCGGTGTTGTCGATCGCCGCGCCGTTCAGCCGCACCGCCGTCTTCCCCGCCGGTGACGTGCGGGTCAGGGACGTGGCCGGGCTCTACGTCTACGACAACACGCTGCTGGCGATCAAGCTGACCGGCGCCCAGATCAAGGACTACCTGGAGTACTCGGCCCGGTACTTCAACCAGCTCAACCCGGGCGACCCGGTGGACGTCACCAAGCTGACCAACGCCGGCAACACCCCGGACTACAACTACGACCAGCTCTCGGGCGTCTCCTACGACATCGACGTGGCCAAGCCCGCCGGGCAGCGCGTCGCCAACCTCACCTTCGAGGGCGCGCCGATCCCGGCCGGCAAGGAGTTCGTGGTCGCGATCAACAACTACCGCCAGTCGGGCGGCGGCGGTTTCCCGCACGTCACCACCGCTCCCGTGCTGTACAACGCGCAGGTGGAGATCCGCCAGGCGCTGATCGAGTACGCCACCGCCAAGGGCACGATCAACCCCGCCGACTTCGCCTCCGCCAACTGGCGGCTGACCCGCGACGGCGCTCCGCTGTTCTGACCCGACGCCAGGCGGGTGCTCCACCAGGGTCACCCGCCTGGTCACAGGTACGAGGGCCCGCTGACCCGGTGCCGGAACGTCCACCACACCCACCCCTGCGAGGCCACCAGCAGCGGGATCAGGACGAGGATCACCGGCGTCAGCAGCGCCCCCGACGACCCCGCCACCAGCGGCAGCCGCAGCCCGGCCAGCACCCCGACCACCAGCAGCGCACCGGCCGTCAGCGCGTACGTGCGGCCCTCGCCCGCCTCGCCGGACAACACCCCGGCCCGCTCCCGCAACGATCCGCGCAGCCGCAGCGCCGCGAACGCCAGCCCGTGCACCGCGAACAGCGCCGCCACCACCAGCGCGGCCAGCAGCACGAGCGGCCCCTGGATGCCGAGCAGCACCTCGGCGAGCAGCAGCCCCCAGCTCAGCGCCAGCCCCCAGCTCCCGGCCACGATCCCGCCGTCCCAGAACGCCTGCCAGCGCGCGCCGGGCACCCGCCCGCGCAGCCACAGGCCCATGTCCCTGACCACCCAGGAGACGAGCAGCGCGACGACCACCGCGTAGTTGCCGCTCAGAAGGTGGCCCTCCAGGTCGGGGAAGAGCCCCGCGAGCACGCCGGCCGAGGCCACCAGCCACACCTCGTTGCCGAGGAAGAACGGCGCGATGGCGGCGATCACCTCGCGCCGCTCGCCCGGCGACCGCCCGAGGTACGGCAGCGCCATGCCGACCCCGATGTCGGCCCCGCCCAGCACGAGGTAGCCGAGGGCGAAGAAGGCCAGGACGAAGATCTCCATGATCGGCTCCTTCAGAAGGCGGGGACGGGGACGGGGGTCTCGGCCGGAAGGGCGCCGAGCGCGACCGCGCCGGGCCCGCGCCTGGCCGCCCGGGCCAGCAGCCAGTAGTTGACCGCGATCAGCACCGTGAACACCGACACGAACGCCGTCAGCGACAGCCGCATCTCGCCCGCCGTCACCGGCGACATGGCCTCGGACGTGCGCAGCAGCCCGTAGACCACCCACGGCTGGCGCCCCACCTCGCGGAACGTCCACCCGGCGAGCATGGTGACGAACGGCACGGGGATCATCAGCGTCAGCAGCCAGTGCCAGGCCCGGAAGCCGCGCACGACCGGCCGGAAGAACATCAGCAGCAGGCTCAGCCCCGCCACGACGGTCATCACCACCCAGAGGATCATCATCGTGATGCCGGCCCCCTGCACCCAGCCGGTCGGCGGCAGGTAGTCGCCCGGCCCGAACCTGGCCGTCATGTCCGCCTGCACGGCGGCCAGCCGCTCGGCCTGGCCCGTCCAGGCCGCCGCCTTGGACGGCTGGAGGGTCTGGAACCCGAGCCCGCCGAACGTCACCGTGAAGAACGAGGCCGGCAGCGCGACGCCGACGCCGATCCGCAGCGACTTCCTGAACAGGTCGTGCTCGGCCGTGCGCCTGCGCAGGTGGTAGGCGCTCACCCCGGCCATGAAGAACCCGCCGACGATCATCGCGCCGCCGATGACGTGCCCGAACGCGATCTGCGCGGCCGGGTTGGCGATCATCGCCCCGAAGTCGGTCAGCCGCAGCCTGCCGCCCTCGACGGCGTAGCCGACCGGGTTCTGCAGGAAGCCGTTGGAGATCATGATCCAGAACGCTGACGCGTACGCGGTGAGCGTGACGACCCAGATCAGCGCCAGGTGCGCCCAGCGGTTCAGCCGGTTCCAGCCGAAGATCCACAGGCCCAGGAACGTGGCCTCGACGAAGAAGGCCACCAGCGTCTCGATCGCCAGCGAGGCGCCGAAGACGTTGCCCGCGTAGTCGGTCAGCCCGCTCCACGACAGGCCGAGCTGGAACTCCATGACCAGCCCGGTGACGATGCCCATGGCGTAGTTGATGATGTAGAGCTGCCCCCAGAACCTCGTCATCCGCAGGTGGACGGGGTCGCCGCTGAACGTGGCCCGGGTCTGGACGACGGCCACCAGCGTCGCCAGGCCGAGCGTCAGCGCGACGAAGAGGAAGTGCGCGCCCGCGGTGAACGCGAACTGCAGCCGGGCGAGGTCGACGGTGTCCATGCCGAGAGCTTGGCGTCACGGCCTGCTCCGCCGCGTCAGCCTCCGGTCTGCAATCCGGCGTACAACCTCGGGCCGAAGATCACTAAAGTCGTACGACTCAGGTTGTAAGCCAGCCCGGCGTGATCATCCCGGCCTCGTAGGCGACCACCACGAGCTGGGCCCTGTCGCGCACGCCGAGCTTGGTCATGATGCGGCTGACGTGCGTCTTCGCCGTGGCGGGGCTGAGCACGAGCCGGGCGGCGATCTCGTCGTTGGACAGCCCGGCCGCCACCAGGCCCATGACCTCCCGCTCGCGCTCGGTGAGCGCGTTGAGCTCGGGGCCCGGCTCCGGCCGCTTGACCCGGCCGGCGAACTCCGCGATCAGCCGCCGCGTCACCGACGGCGAGATCAGCGCGTCGCCCCTGGCCACGACCCGGACCGCGTGGATCAGCTCGGCCGGCTCGGTGTCCTTGACCAGGAACCCGCCCGCGCCCGCGCGCAGCGCGCCGTAGACGTAGTCGTCCAGGTCGAAGGTGGTCAGGATGATGACCTTGACGCCGTCGAGCCGCGGGTCGCCCGCGATGCGCCGGGTGGCCTCCAGGCCGTCGAGCTCGGGCATGCGGATGTCCATGAGCACCACGTCGGGCCGGTGCTCGTGGGCGCCCGCCACGGTCGCCGCGCCGGTGCCGGCCTCGCCGACGACCTCGATGTCGTCCTCGTCGGAGAGTATCGACCGGAATCCGGCGCGGACCAGGGTCTGGTCGTCGGCGAGCAGTACGCGGATCATCGGACTCCGTTCAGTGGCAGGCGGGCGACGACGCGGAAGCCGCCCTCGGGGCGCGGGCCCGCCTCCAGGTCGCCGCCGAGCGCGGCGGCGCGCTCGCGCATGCCCTGGAGGCCGAAGCCGCTGCCTTCGGTGTACGTGGCGCCCGGGCCGTCGTCCTCGACCCGGATCAGGATGTTCCCTGAGGAGTTGCTGACCGAGAGGGTGGCCTTCGTCGTGCCGGAGTGGCGGGCGACGTTGGTCAGCGACTCCCTGATGATGCGGGCGGCGGCCAGGTCGACCTCGGTCGGCACGGCGTCCAGGGGCCCGGACGGCTCGACGGCCACCTCCAGCCCCGACGCCGCGACCAGGTCCGGCAGCCGCGCCAGGCTGTCCGCGGGCCTGGTCGGGGCGTCCTCGTCCACCTGGCGCAGCACCCCCAGCGTGGTGCGCAGCTCGCGCAGCGTCTCCTTGCTGGTCTCCTTGATGGTTCGCAGCGCGGCCTCGGCCTTCTCGGGACGCCTGGCCAGCCCGTGCAGCGCGGCCGACGCCTGCACGTTGATCATGGAGATGTTGTGCCCGAGCACGTCGTGCAGCTCCCTGGCGATGCGCAGCCGTTCCTCGCTCTCGCGCCGCCTGGCCTCCTCCTCCTTGGAGTGCTCGGCGTCCAGCGCGCGCTGCTGCGCCTCCAGCAGGTACGCCCGGCGGTTCCTGGTGACCCCGCCGAACGCGATGGCGGCCACCACCCAGCCGGTGATCGCGCCGAACGTGCCGTCGTCCACGTGCCTGGAGCCGTGGGACTCGCCGAACCCCATCGCCAGCAGCACGGCGGCCCCGGTGGCGATCGCGGCGGCCAGCCGTCCCTGGTCGGCGGCGGTGTAGAGGGCCACGAACACCAGCACGACCAGCGGCCCGTCGAACCGGGCGAGCGGATAGTAGGCGGACACCGCCACGACGACCACGATCAGCGACGTGACGGGAAGGCGCCGCCGCAACAGCAGCGCGCCGCACGACACGATCGGCAGCACCACGTCCAGCACGCCGGCGGGCTGCTCGCTCCTGAGCCCGGCGACCAGGGTGCCGGCGAGCACGACGGCGACCACCACGAGGGACACCGTGCTGCTCGCCGACAATCTAGGCATGTGCTCCATTTTGTATGGTCGTGCGAGTGATGGGGTAGTTGACCGAGATGAGTACCAAGGATGAGCTCCGGCAGGTCGAAGAGGACCTGGCCCGGCTGAAGGCGGAGAACCAGGACGTGCGCGACCAGGTGGGCACCATGGGCGCGACCGACCAGATCGAGACCGCGGCCATGATCGCCCAGGCCGACGAGCAGTCCGAGCTGATCGCCGACCTCGAACGACGCCGTGCCGATCTGGAGAGGCGGGTCGCGGAGGAGGGCTGAGGCTCAGCGGCGCAGCGGAGCGCCCACCTCGTGCAGGTGGCGAAGGGCCTGGCCGTAGGAGGCGACGAGCCCGGTCTGCAGGTAGCTGACGCCGACCTCGGCGCAGTAGCTCTCGACGATGGGCTGCGCCTTGCGCAGGTTGGGCGCGGGCATGTTCGGGAACAGGTGGTGCTCGATCTGGTAGTTGAGCTGACCGAGCGCCACGTCGGTGAACAGGCCGCCCCTGACGTTGCGGGAGGTCAGCACCTGCTTGCGGAGGAAGTCCAGCTTGTCGTCCTTGGTCAGGATGGGCATGCCCTTGTGGTTGGGCGCGAACGTGGAGCCCAGGTAGAGACCGAACAGCCCCTGATGCACGGCCAGGAAAACCAGCGCCTTGCCGAACGGCAGCACGGCGAAGACCGCGCCGAAGTAGAGCACGAAGTGGGTGGTCAGCAGCGCCAGCTCCGCCCACGGCCGCTTGGCCGCCGGCGCGAGCAGCGCCTTGAAGCTGGCGATGTGCAGGTGCCAGGCCTCAAGGGTGAGCAGCGGGAAGAACAGGAACGCCTGGTACCTCGCGACGGCCCGCGGCAGGCCCGCGCTCCGCGCCACCTGGTCCTCCGACCAGACGATCACCGCGGGTGAGACGTCCGGGTCGTGGTCCTCGTGGTTGGGGTTGGCGTGGTGGCGGTTGTGCTTGCTGGTCCACCATCCCCAGCCCAGGCCGATGCCGAGGTTCCCCAGCAGGAGACCGGTCACGTCGCTCGGCCGCCGCTTCCTGAACACCTGGCGGTGGCCGAGATCGTGGGAGACGAAGCCGATCTGCGCGAAGACCACGGCCAGCGCGACCGCGACGAGCAGTTGCCACCACGAGTCGCCCACCCAGGCGAACAACGCCCAGCAGCCGAGGTACGCGGCGACCACGATGGTCAGCCGCACGGCGTAATAGACCGGACGCCGGTCGAGGAGACCGGCGTCAGAGATTCGGCGGGTTAGTCGGGCGAAGTCACTGCCCCGGGTGTCGACCACACTTGGACTGGCCACAGATCTCCTCACATTGCGGTGGAAAGTTGCCACAACCCTGGCGTATCCGCCGCGAAACCGGAAGGTGTTCCATGCTCGTCCGGGAGCGGCGGAGAAGGGGTTCGTCGTCGGTTTCCGTGGCCTCTTCCTCGACCATATGGCCCGGCGGCGCATGCCGCGTACACGACGGGCTCAGCCGAGCAGGGACAGTGCGTGCCGTTCCGGGTTCGGCAGCGCCGCTCCGCTGGTCAGAGCCTCGTGGAAGGCGTCGGGGCCGAGGGCGGAGCGGCACCGTCCGTCCAGGGCCACCACGGCGGGGTCGGCGGAGTCGGCGACGCCGCGCAGCGCGCGGGCCGCGCCCAGCAGCTCGGCCGCCGGCCGGGGCGGCAGGTGCTCGGCGACGCCTTCCAGCACGGTCGCGCGGGCCGTCCGGTCGCCGCAGGTCTCCATCAGCTCCAGCGCCGTGCGCAGCGGCGGCCCAGGCTCTGTCACGCGGGCCAGCTCGACCTGCATGAACGCCCTGAACTGCGCGGGCCCGTCGCCGCTGGCGAGGGCCAGCGCGCGGTCGAGCAGCCGGGCCGCCTCCGGCCGGTCGCCGGTGCGCCGGGCCAGCTCGGCGCGGGCGTGCAGGACCCTGGCCTGGGTCACCGCGTCCTCGGCCCGCAGCGCCGACCGCCATGCCTCCGCCAGCGTCGTCGCGGCCCCCTCGTGGTCGCCCGCCCGCGCCTTGAGCTGGCCGAGCCGGAGCAGGAACGTCATCGGGCCGAACGGCGCGTCCAGCCCCGACAGCTCCGCGGCCAGGCGTCCCGGCTCCTCGGCACGGGCGAGCGCGGCGGCGAAGTCGCCCCGGTTCTCGGCGACCAGCGACAGCCAGTAGAGGCAGGCCCACTGGCCCCAGCGGTCGCCGGTGCGGCGGAAGCCGTCGAGCGCCGGGCCGAGCAGGTCCTGCGCGCCGGCGACCGTGCCGTACTCGAACCGGACGATGCCGCCGACCAGCAGCGCGGCCGAGCGCGTCCACAGGTCGGGGGAGTCGCGCAGGCGCTCGACGACGTCCTCGGTGAGCTCGACGACGTCGGCGGGCGGGCGTTGCGCGCCGCTCATGGCCCAGAAGTTCAGCGCGGCGGGATGGTCGGAGTCGAGCACCGCCGGGGGTGGCTCGCCGCCCGTGAGCACCCGGCACAGCCCGTGCGCCAGCTCGCGTCCCGGCGGCGGCACGTCCCCGACCCGGCGCAGCACGGCCGCCGCCCGCTCGCTCATCTCGCGCCGCCGTCCGCGCATGATCCAGGGCCAGAACCGGGGCAGGATCAGCCTGAGCGGGTCGTCGGAGTGGCGCAGCGCGGCGTCGAGGTTGTCCTGCTCGGCGTCCAGCACCTCCAGCCAGGCGAGCTGCTCGCCGGTACGCAGGAGTGGGTCGGCGGTCTCGGCCAGCCGGGTGTAGTAGCGGGCGTGGGCCTGCCGGAGGGCGGGCAGGTCGGCGGCGGCGTACTGCCTGATGGTGGCCAGCATCGAGTAGCGCTCGCCGGAGACCGAGACGAGCGACTTGTCCACGAGCGAGGCGAGATCGTCCGGGTCGCCGCCGCACACCTCCGCGACGGCCTCGTACGTCGCGCCGCCGGAGAAGACCGTCAGCCCGCGCAGCAGCTCGCGCTCGGGCGCCGACAGCAGGTTCCAGCTCCAGTCGATGACGTCGCGCAATGTGCGATGGCGCGGCTCGGACGTGCGCCCCCCGCGGAAGGCCAGCCGGTCGCCGAGCTGCCGGACCAGCACGGACACCGGCATCGTGCGCAGCCGGGCGGCGGCCAGCTCGATCGCCAGCGGGATGCCGTCGAGCTCCCCGCAGACGCGCTCGGCGTCGGCCGCGCTCACCTCCAGGCCGGGCCTGGCCGCCGCGGCCCGCGCCAGGAACAGCTCCGCGGCCTCGGGCAGCGGCAGGACGGGATGCAGCACCTCGCCGGGGATGTCGAGCGGCTCCCTGCTGGTGGCCAGGACGCGCAGCCCGGCGACCTCCGACAGCAGCCACCGCGCGACCGTGGCGGCCTCCTCCACGACGTGCTCGCAGTTGTCCAGCACGATGAGCGGCGACGTGCCGCGCAGCGCCCCGACCACGTCGGTCGTCCGCAGCACGCTCTCGACCGCGGCCCGCACCCCCGTGGCGGAGGCCAGCTCCACCAGCCACACGCCGTCGGGCACGTCGAGGCCGCGGGCCGCCTCCAGCGCCAGGCGGGTCTTGCCCACGCCGCCGGGGCCGACCAGCGTGACCAGCCGCTCGTCCCGGCCGCCCAGCAGGGCGTGGAGCCGGGCGACGTCGCCGGCCCGGCCGACGAAACCGGTCAGCCGGGCGGGCAGGTTGCCCCTCGGCGCGGGAGCCGGGTCGCGCAACGCCGCCATGTGGGCCGCGCGCAGCTCGGGGCCGGGATCGACGCCCAGCTCGCCGGCCAGGTCGGCCCTGATCCGCTCGAAGACCTCCAGCGCCTCGCCGCGCCGCCCGCGCGCCACCAGCGCCCGCATGAGCAGGGCGTGGAACGGCTCCCGCAGCCGGTGCGCCGCGACCAGCTCCTCCAGCTCGGCCACGGGCTCGGCCGCGGAGGCGGGGGTGGGCTCGGCGGTCAGGTCGGCGGTGATCGCGGCGGCCAGGGCCGTGAGGCGCAGTTCCTCCAGCCGGGCCGCGGGCGCGGCGGCGAAGGCCAGCCCGGCCGCGTCCGCCAGCGCGGGCCCGCGCCACAACGCCAGCGCGCCGCGCGGGTCGCCGGCCCGCACCAGCCGCTCGAACGCCGACGCGTCCACCTCGCCGGGCGGCACGTCCAGCAGGTAGCCGGCCGGGTGCGAGGAGATCAGCCCGGGTGCCTGCCTGCGGGCCCGCGACACCAGCGACTGGAGCGCCGCGGCCGGATGGGCGGGCGGCTCGCCGGGCCACAGGTCGTCGATCAGCCGGTCGGCGGTCACCACCCGGCCCGGGTCGAGCGCCAGACGGACGAGCAGGGCCCGCACCCGGGCGCCGCCGATCTCGGCCCCAGCCACCTGGAGCGGCCCCAGGACCCCGATCCGCATGCCCCCACCGTACGGGCATGCGGCCATGCCGGGTTCCCGGCGGGCCGCCCGCCTTCACCCGGTCCGAGCAGCCCGGCGCAGTGAGCTCAGCTCTCCGAGAGGCGGTCGAAGAGGGTGAGCGCCGCCTGGCGCACCTCCTCCGGGGTCAACCCGTCGAGGGCCTGCCGCGCGTCGGCGATGTCACGCGTCGTGGCCAAGGTGATGGCCACGGACGAGGCCGCGGCACGGTCGATCGATCCCGTCGGGGCGGCGTCGGCCAGCTGCTGGGCGCTCGCGGCGAGGTCGAGGTTGTCTCTCAACGGATCTCCTCGGACGAAGTCGGCTTCGCACATTTCATCACTTTGCGTCGCCCCACATCCACCATTTGTTGAATTCGAGGCGTTATGCCCTGAGCGGGTCGTGTCCGACGGACATCAGCTCGCGCCGCGAGTCGTCGTCCGTCCGGTCGCCCATGGTCTCGACCAGCTCGATGACCTGACGCATCACGTCCAGGTCGGCCTTGGTCAGGTCGCCCTTCCGCTTGCTCAGGACGTGCAGCACGCCCCTGCCCAGCTCGTCGATGCCCATGTCGGGGTCGGGAGGGAAGCCCTCCTCGTCCGAGGCCTCGGCGAGCAGGTAGCCGCGCAGCTCCTCTGAGTTCATGTTGACCGCCCGGTGGAACTCGTCCCAGAGCGTGTCCGTGTCGAAACCCTCAGTCATATGGGCCGCCTACCCGCCCGACCCTCGCGTTACGCCCCGGGAACGGTCAGCCCCGACTCGTAGGCCGCGATCACCGCCTGCACCCGGTCGCGCAGCCCCAGTTTGCTCAGCACGTTGCTGACGTGCGTCTTCACGGTGTGCTCGCTGACCACCATGGCCTCGGCGATCTCCGCGTTGGACAGGCCGCGCGCGATCAGCTGGAGCGTCTCGCGCTCCCTGGCGGTCAGCGACTCCAGCGTGTGCGCGGGGGCGGCGGTCGTCGCGGGGCGGGAGGTGAACTCGGCGATCAGCCTCCTGGTCACCGTGGGCGCGAGCAGCGACTCGCCCGCGGCCACGACGCGCACCGCGGTCACCAGGTCGTCCCGCCGCACGTCCTTCAGCAGGAACCCGCTCGCGCCCGCGCGCAGCGCGTCGAACACGTAGTCGTCCAGGTCGAACGTGGTCAGCATCAGCACCCGGCAGGCGGTCTCGGCGCACACGATCCTGGCCGCCTCGATGCCGTCCATCCTGGGCATGCGGATGTCGAGCAGCAGCACGTCCGGCTCGTGGGCACGTACGGCGGCCACGGCCTCGACCCCGTCGCCCGCCTCGGCCACCACCGAGATGTCGGGCTGGGCGTCGAGGATCATCGCGAACCCGCCCCTGACCAGCTCCTGGTCGTCGGCCACCACGACGCGCACGCTCATCGGCCGGCCCCCAGCGGCAGCCGCGCCGACACCGCGAAGCCGGGCCCGTCCGCGCGCGGGCCGGCGGTCGCGCTGCCGCCGCAGGCCGCGGCCCGTTCGCGCATTCCGATCAGGCCGTTGCCGCCCGAGGGCAGCGCGGGGCCGCCGCCGCGCCCGTTGTCCGTGACGTCGATCATCAGGTGGTCGTCCTCCCAGGTGAGCAGGATCTCGGCGCGGTCGGCGCCGGAGTGCTTGACGATGTTGGTGAGCGCTTCCTGCGTGATGCGGTAGGCGGCCAGCGCGCTGTCGGGGCCGATCGGGCGGGGCTCGCCGGACTCGGCGAAGCGCACGTCCAGGCCGGTGCCCGCCACCTGGCCGGCCAGCGCGGGCAGGTCCGCGAGGGTCGGCTGCGGCGTCCGCGGCGCCTGCGGCTCGTCCTCCTTCAGTACGCCGAGCATGCGGCGCAGCTGCACCATCGCGTCCCGGCCCGCGGCGGCGATGGCGTCGAAGGCGGCCTCGGCCCTGGCCGGGTTGCTGCGCACCACGACGGGCCCCGCCTCGGCCTGGACCACCATGAGGCTGACCGCGTGGGCCAGGATGTCGTGCATGTCGCGGGCGATCCTGGCCCGCTCGCGTTCGGCCGCGCGCTCGGCTTCCAACTGACGCTCCCTTTCGAGCCGGGCCGCGCGCTCGGCCAGCTCGGCGGCGTGGGCGCGGGACGTGGCCGCCGCGCGGCCGATGGCGTAGGCGGCGGTGAACAGGGCGACCCCGCGCATCGCGGTCTCCCACGAGCCGACGGAGGCCAGGCCGCCGACGAGGGTCACGACGAGCATGACGACCCTGGGCAGGCGGGCCGAGTACGCGGCGACCGTGTAGAAGGCGACCAGGGCGCCGTACCAGATGGGCTGGCGGGCGACGTTGTCGGCGAAGTCGTAGAGCGCGCCCACGACCAGGCTGGCGATCAGCATGGTCACCGGCCACCGGCGCCGCCAGACGACGGGGAGCGAGGCGCCGATCGCGATCACGTACCCCCACCAGTCCCATCTGCCGCCGTACGGGTCATGGCTGGAGATCAGCGGCCAGGCCTGGACGAGGGCGATCAACAGGGCGAGCGCCCCGTCCACCCAGAGGTGGGGGAGCGCTCGTAGCCGGCGACGGAAGACGTCGACAAGCGTCAGATCGGACACGGGGTCCCATTGTTCCTCACGCATGGACGAGCACGTGCCGGGCGCCGGCCGGGGCCTGGCGGCGGGCCAGCGGCCAGAACGACACCAGCATGCACACGGCGCCGAGCGGGATCAGGTCCTTCTCCAGGATCGGGATGGCGAAGTCGAGCATGACCAGGACCGGGGTCCAGAGCTTGACCTGCCGCCGCGCGGCGAGCTGGACGACCAGGGCCAGTTGGGCGACGTAGAACAGGAGCGGGCCGGCGGCGTAGACCGCGAGCGACACCCCCGGAACCGCCTGGACCTGGTCGAACAGCGGGGACATCGCGTCGTGGTCGGCGGCCATGAACCCGACGACGATGTCGATCACGAACTGCGCGGCCGCGCACGCGATGCCCACCAGGCCGACCACGAGGCTGGTGGTGGCGATGCGGTTGCGGCCCAGCATCCGCCACATTTCCCGAAATATCACGATGAACAGGGCAAGTGCGGCAAGAAAGGCGAGATGGCCGGCCGTCCAGGCCAACCCTGGCCCCCGGCTCCCGTCCAGGCCGTCGACGATCCGGATCACGCCGTACGACAGGACGAGCAGCGGGGCGGCCACGAAGGCGGCGCGGGGGTTCATCAGGGGTTCTCCTCAAGGGCGGGGCGATGCACTTATCCTGCGGTTTTCCGCTCCGGATGTGATCGCCGGGACGGGCGATCCCGCGCCTCGCTCTCAAGAGGGATGCGCCTCGCTCCCGCGCCCCACATGACGGCCGACAACGGGAGTCGGCTTGACAACCGATATTGTCGGTGCGATCGTCGGCCGCACACCGCGCCGGGCCGTGACAGGGAGACCGCCATGCCGCACGAGTTCGAGATCCGCCACGAGATCCAGCTGGACGCCGCCCCCGACGTCGTCTGGCAGGCCATCGCGGAGGGCCCGGGCATCGACTCGTGGTTCATGGGCCGTACCGAACTGGAACCGCGCGAAGGCGGCCGGGGCACGCAGACCTTCGGCGACGACGTCGCCACCGAGTCGGTGGTGACCGCCTGGGAGCCGGGCAGGCGCCTGGCCCACCAGGGCGTGGAGAACCCCGACGGCACGTTCATGGCCTTCGAGTACCTGCTGGAAGCCCGCGGCTCGGGCAGCACGGTGCTCCGCTTCGTCCACAGCGGCTTCCTCGGCGACGACTGGGAGTCGGAGTACGACGACCTGGAGCGCGGCGACCTCCAGTACCTGTACAAGCTGGCCGTCTACCTGCGGCACTTCCCCGGCAGGATCTCCACCCACAACCTGTTCCTGGCCGGCCCGTGCGCGTCGGAGGAGCGGTTCTGGGTCGCGCTCGGGGCCGTGCTCGGCGTCGCCGGCCGTCCGGTGGCGGGGGAGAAGGTGACGGTCGCGATCGAGGGGCGTTCGCCGGAGCGGGGCGTCGTGGAGTGGGTGACCGCTCCGGGCACGTTCGTGGCGGTCCGTACGGACGACGGCCTGTACATGTTCGTCCAGGGACGCGGCATGGCGGTGGTGGAGCACCACGCCTACGCCCCGGTGGACGGCGAGGCCCTGGAAGCCGCCTGGACCCACTGGCTCACCACCGTCTCCCCCTGACCGCCCGCCCTCAGGCGAAGAACCCGCCTGACCCGCGGCCCACAGGAGAACCCCACCGCCTTCGCCTGACCGCCGGCCCTCAGGCGAAGAAGTCGCGCAGCACCGGCGCCAGGGCCTCCGGCTTGACGATGTGGGTCTGCCCGTCGAGCGTGCGGTAGTCGGCCGCGGGCAGCGCCTTCGCCAGCGCGCCGACGGAGTTGCGCATCCACTGCGGGCTCTTCCCCCCGTCGGCGACCAGCGTCGGCACGGTCACCGACGCCCACGCGCCATCCGGGTACGGCACGCCCCGCTGGTGCGGGAAGACGAGCGCGGTGTCGTACGGCAGGGTGTGCGCCACGGCCTTGAGCGTGGCCCACGCGGGCATGAACCGCATCATCGCCACCACGATCGCCGGCAGGCCGACCCCTTCGCGCATGAACATCCTGACCGCCTCGGCCCGGCGGCCGGCGGCCACCAGCGCCTCCAGGCGTCGCGGGTAGTCGTCCTTGATCGGGGGACGGGTGCCGTCCACGAGGAACGGGGGCTCGTACAGGGCCAGGCGCTCGACCGGCAGGCCGTGCTGGACCGCGGCCAGGGCGAGGGCGGCGCCGGAGGAGGTGCCGTACAGGCGGACCGGGCCGCCGGCCTCCTTGACGAGCGCGGCCAGGTCCTCGACCTCCCGTTCGAGGGCGTACGGCTGGGTGTCGCCGCTCTCGCCCCGTCCGCGCCGGTCGTAGGTGTAGACCGTGAAGTCGGGGGCGAGCGCCTCGGCCAGGCCGCCGTTGATGCTGGAGCCGCGGAAGCTGAGTGCGCCGTCCACGAGGATGACCGCCGGGCCCTGGCCTGCGCGTTCGTACGCGATGGGGGTGCCGTCCGCGGAGTTGATCATTCTGCTCATGGTGTTCCTCCGTTTCGTGGTGCCCACGCTAGCTACCGACAAATAAAATTGTCAAGAAATCTTTTGGGAGAAGACGTACTGATACGGGTACCTCTGCGCTCTTACCTGGTGGAGTCGTCCCGAGCGCGGGGGAACGCCGGGGCGGCTCCCACATCGCGTGCCGCGAAAAGGAGGGGACGGCACGTGCCGCAGACGGGGGCGGGCGGTCTGCCAGCCGCACGCCCCGGCCGCGGCACGTGCCGTGGGCACCGCCCTCTCGGCGTCGGCTACGTCGCCGGCACCGTGACCGGCCCGCTCCCGGACGCCTGCGACCTGCGGCCGAGCCGCCGTACCGGCCTGATCACCAGCAGCGCCGTCACCACGCCGACCGTCACCAGGGCCGAGCCCAGCATGAAGACGCGCGGCTCGACCAGCGCGGTGACCGGGCCGGCCAGCGCCTGCCCGACCGCCATGCCCGCGACCGACCCGGCCACCTGGTAGGCGTTGACCCGGTTCAGCACGTCCGGCGCGACCTGGGTCTGCACGGTCGTCGACCACATCACCGACCAGAACGCCATCGCGCACCCCCCGAGCAGGTGCCCGGCCATCAGCACCGGCAGCGGCGGCCCGAGCGCGACCGACAGCGGCACGGCGACGTACCCGATCAGCGCCACCGCCCCCGCCGCCAGCGGCCTGCGCGGCTTCAGCCGGATCGCCACCAGCCCGCCCAGCACGGTCCCGAGGCCGAGCGCCGCCATCACCCAGCCGTAGTCGGCCCCGATGACCTGGGACGACAGCGGCACGTACGGCCCCACCACCAGCACGCCCCAGAACACCCAGACCAGGATGACCGACCACATCCAGCTCCTGGCCTTGAACTCCTCCCAGCCCCTGCGCAGGTCGCTCAGCACGTCGGACGGCTCCGGCGTGGGCACGGCGACCCGCACCAGCAGCAGGCACACCGCGCTGACCAGGAACGTCGCGGCGTCCACGGTGTAGACGAAGACCGGCCCGGTGGCCACGACGAGGATCCCGGCCAGCGCGGGCCCGGCGAGCTGGGTGACCGCCTCGGCGATCTTCAGAGTCGCGTTGGCCCGCTGCGCATCCTCGGCCACCAGCGGCACCATCCCGTTGACGCACGGTTCGAACACCCCGGCGGCCATGCCCGACAGGAACGCCATCGCCAGCAGCAGGGCGAACGGCGGGGCCCCGTCGAGGAAGGCGACGGCCACGACCGCCTGGGTGACCACCCTGACCACGTCCGCGCCGATCATCAGGCGTCGGGGTCCGATCCGGTCGGCGACGACCCCGCCGAACAACATGACCAGCACGGCCGACGCGGTCCAGAGCGCGAGCACGAAGCCGACGCCGGCGATCCCGTAAACTTTGCCGATCGCCAGCGCCGAGGCGACGGGCATCATCGCGTCGCCGAGCAGCGAGATCGTGCGGGCCCCGAAGTAGAGGGCGAAACTCCTCGTCCACATGAGGCCTAATTCTGGATTTCTCCAGATCAGAGCACCGGTGTCCCAAATGACATCATTGGGTACATTTGCGCCATGCCCCTGGACTGCCCCGAGACGCCTCCGGCCCCCGTGAGCCCGCACCGCGTGGTCGCCCTGGTCGCCCCCAACCAGGAGCTCTACCCCGTCACCTCGGCCTCGGCCGTCTTCGGCTACCAGGGCCCCGACATCCCCCAGCACTACGGCTTCACGCTGTGCGCCGAGCGGCCGGGCTCGCTGCCCACCACCCTCGGCGTCCCCATGCAGGTGGACAGCGGTCTCCAAGCCATCGACGAGGCCGACACCGTGATCGTCGCGGGCTGGACCCTGGTCCCCTCGCCGGCCGTGCTCGACGCGGTCTCCCGGGCCCATTCCCGCGGGGCGCGGATCGTCGCCGTCTGCGCGGGCATCTTCATCCCCGCCGCCCTGGGCCTGCTGGACGGCCGTCGCGCGTCCGTCCACTGGGAGCTGTCCGGGGAGCTGGCCGCCCGCCACCCGCGCGTCATCCCCGACGACACCGTCATCTACGTGGACCACGGCGACGTCGCCACCGCCGGAGCCTCGGCCGCCACCCTCGACCTGTGCCTGCACCAGGTGCTCCAGGACCACGGCGCGGCCCACGCCATGCGCATCGGCCGTCAGCTCGCCGCCGGGCCGCACCGCGAGGGCTGCCAGCGCCAGTACCCGCCGCTGCCCACCGCGGGGCCCATGCCGGACTCCCTGGCCCCGCTGCTCGAATGGCTGCTCGGCCGCCTGCCCGACCACGTCACCGTCGAGGACATGGCCGCCTACTCGGGCGTCTCCGCGCGGACCCTGACCCGGCAGTTCGCCGACCAGCTCGGCGTCCCGCCCGCCCGCTGGCTGCTGGAACGCCGGCTGGCCGCCACCCGGGCGCTGCTGGAGGAGACCGACCTGCCGGTCGAGACGATCGCCACCCGCGTCGGCCTCTCCTCGGCCGTCAACCTCCGCCGCCGTTTCCACACCGCGCTGCGCACCACCCCGGCCGCCTACCGGCGCTCCTTCCGCTGACGGGCGGCGACCGCCGTCAGGCCGCGTGCCAGGGACGGGCAGGCTCGGTCTCCCTGGCGGCGTCCGCGACGCGCACCGCGTACGTCGGGCGCTCGGCGCCGGGCACCGGCCCGAGGTAGGAGTGGCCGGTCAGGTGGCACCACGCGGGCAGGTCCACGGGCGCGGCGGGGTCGCTGGCGATCAGGTGGATCACGGCGCCCGGACCGGCGCGCAGCACGTGCCCGCGCAGCTCGATGAGCAGTTGCACGCACATCTTGTCGCCGCCGTCGATCACCAGATCAGGTTCGGGCATACGTATAGGAAACCACGCGTCGCCGTCGAGTAGGTTGAGGCCTGTCCTGGCCCGATCAGAGGCCCGATCAGAGGCCGGAGCAGGCGTCGGACGGTAACGGCCCGGACACATCGGGCGGATTATCCCAGTAAAAGGGTCATAATCCTGTTCAAGTGTTGGGGAAGGCGGTGATGAGATGGCCGGGTTCACCGAGATCGCCGAAGAGGCCGGGCCGGCGGAGAGCCACGGGACCGGACGCGGCTCCGCGGGCCGGGGCGTGCGGCTCGCGCGCGTCACGGCCGTCGTCATGGCGGTGGCCTCGCCGGTCCTCACGGTCGCCGCGCTGCTCGTCTACGCCCGCCTGCCGGAGGCGTGGACCCCGCTGAGGACCGCCTCGCCCCAGACGGCCGCCGCCCTGACGTTCCCCGCCGTCGGCGCGTTCCTGATCTTCCATCGGCCGCGGCTGAACATGGCGTGGCTGATGGTCGCGGGCGGCATCGCCGCCGCCGTCAGCGACCTGTCCAGCGCGATGATGTTCCGGCTGGCCGCCGACGGCGACCTGGTCGCGGCCGGGCTCGTACGCTTCCCCGCGCAGGTCGGGTGGGCGGTGTGCGGCCTGGCGCTCACCATGCTGCTGCCGCTCTACTCGCCCGACGGGCGGCTGCCCTCGCCGCGCTGGCGGTGGGTGCTGCTGCTGGGCGCGTTCTCGCTCGGGCTCGACCTGGCCCGCTCGGTGTTCCGGCCCGACCCGCCCCCCGGCAGCTACCCCTACCCGGCCGTCATCCCCAACCCGCTGCAGATCCGCGCGCTCGGGCCGTACGTGGAGGCCGTCTCCGCCGTCGCCTGGACCGGCATCTACGTCGCCATGGCGCTGACGGCGCTCTCCCTGGCGCTGCGGCTGCGCCGGGCCGACCCGGTGGGCAGGCGGCAGATCGGCTGGCCGCTGTTCGCGTTCGCCGGCTACGTCGTGTTCCTGATCATGGCCGCGTTCGTGCCGGCGCTCCTGTGGCCGAGCATCGTGTGGGCGGCGCTCATCCCGGTCGCCGTCGCGTTCTCGGTGACCCGCTACCGGCTCTACGGCATCGACACGGTGATCAGCCGGGCCTTCGTCGCGGCCGGGCTGGTGGCCGTGGTGAGCGCGGTCTACTTCGGCGCGGGCGCGCTGTCCAGCCTCGTGGTCTCCGGCTACGACGAGATCGCGGGCATCGCCGCCGCGCTGTTCGCCGGCGCGTTCTTCCAGCCGCTGCGACACGTGCTGCAACGCGCCGTCGACCGCCTCCTGTACGGCAGCGTCGGCGACCCGGCCGTGCTGGCCGAACGCCTGACCCAGGCCGTCCGGCGCGGCGACCCGGCCAAGGCGCTGACCTCCGTGGTCAGCGTGCTGCGCGACGGGCTCGCGGTCGAGGGCGTGGCCGTGGAGGTCGCCGACGGCGAGCCGCGTTACGTCGAGAGCGGCCGGGTGGGCACGGCGCCCCGCCAGGTGCCGCTGGTGTGGCACGGCGAGCGCGTCGGCCGCCTGTTCGTCGGGCCGCCCGGCCCGCGCCGCTTCCCCGCCGCCCACAACGAGCGCGTGCTCACCACGCTCACGCCGTACGCCGCCGACGTGGCGCACGCCGTGCGCATGGCCGCTGACCTGCAGCGTTCCAGGGAGCGCATCCTGACGGCCAGGGAGGAGGAGCGCCGCCGCCTGCGCCGCGACCTGCACGACGGGCTCGGCCAGACCCTCTCGGCCATGGCCATGACCATCAACATGGCCAGGATGAGCCTGAAGAAGTCCCCCGACGCCGCCGACGAGCTGCTGCGCGAGCTGCACACCGGCATGGGCGCGGTCACCGACGACATCCGCGAGCTGGTGTACGGCCTGCGCCCGCCCGCGCTCGACGATCTCGGCCTGGCCAGGGCCGTCCGCGAGCTGGCCGGCCAGTCCTCCCCGGACACCGAGATCGAGGTGGAGGTCGAGGGCAGCATGACCGACCTGCCCGCCGCCGTCGAGGTGGCCGTCTACCGGATCGTCCAGGAGGCGCTGACCAACATCCGGCGGCACGCGAGGGCCTCCCGTGCCCGCATCGTGCTCCAGCGGGACTCCGTGCTGCGCGTGCTGATCGCCGACGACGGCCGCGGGCTGCCCGCCGCGTACAGCGCGGGGGTGGGCCTAGGCTCAATGCGGGAACGGGCGGCCGAGCTCGGCGGCATCTGCGTCGTCAACAGCGGGCCGGGGGCCGGGACGCGGGTCGAGGTCATGCTGCCCCTGGGCTCGGCCGCGAAGGAGCCGGTCAGGCCGCCGCGCGCGGGCCGCTGATCGCCGGGCCGGGCCGGGCAAAATTAACCGAGAGTAGTTTTGATCTCACTCTTAGTGTGGAACATGGTGAAGTATCACCTCATTCCTCACGGAGGACGTGCCTTGCCCCAGCACACACCCCGCCTGGTGATGTACTACCGGACCCACTGCGACGGCGGCCTCTACGTCTCCCCGCTGCCCCTGATCGAACGGCGTACCGGCCTCACCCATCTCGTCGTCGCCACCGTGGAGGCCGGCGCGGACGGCGACGTCCGGCTCAACGGCGCCCCGCCCGACTGCCCCGACCTGGCTCAGATGTGGGACGACGTGCAGGTCACCCAGGTGTACGGCGCCCGCGCCCTGGCCATGATCGACGGCCTGGACCGCCTCGACCACGACTTCGGCGCCTGCTACCCGCCGCTGCGCCGCCTGCTCGCCCGCCGCCGCCTCGACGGCGTGGACCTGCACCTGACCGCGCCGATGTCGCCGGCCGGCCTCGGACGCCTGATCGACCGGCTGCGCGCCGACTTCGGGCCGGCCTTCCTGATCGCGCTCACCCCGTCCGCCGCCGTGGACCACGACCAGGTCTTCCGCGACCGGGGCGCCGACCTCGCCTGGCTCAACCTGCCGATGTACGGCGGCCCGCGCAGCCTGGCCGACCCGTGCGACTACGACGCCGTGCTCGCCGGGGGAGTGGTGCCGGCGGGCAAGCTGGTGGCCGGGGCGGTCACCACCCCCGACAACGGGGGCGGCGGCTATGTCGAGATCGACCGCCTGGCCGCCACCGTCGCCGAGCTGTTGCACCGGCATCCCGGGATGGGCGGGGTGAGCGGCTGGGAGTACTACAACGCGCTGCCCGGCGGCACGGACGCCCCCTGGCAGTGGGCCGAACGCGTCGGCGCCGCACTCAGACTGACCCGCAAGCCCTGAGCCCTGCTCCGGAGAGTGGTCAGCGTCGTCGGCGCTTCTGGGTGCCCGCCGTCTTGCCCGGTTTGCGGGGCTTCCTGGGCAGACGCCCGCGCTCGCCCGGCGGCCGTACGTGCACCCCGCGCCACCGCTGCAACGCCACGCGCGCGGCCGAGGCCACCCGGGGCGCCGGATGGTGCTCGATGAGGAAGCGCAACATCGGCGTCGTGTAGGGGTGGTCGCTGCACGTCATCATGCCGAGCATGCTGAGCACGTCGTCGACGTCGAGGTTGCCGGAGAGCTGGAGTATCGACTCGGCCGGCCCGCCGATCTCCATCGCGGCCACGGTCATGTCGGCGTACACCCAGGCCACGTCGACGGGCGCGGGTGGGACGTCGTGGTCCTCCTTCTCCCGAGCCCGGATGAGCGCCCCCAGCCGGGGCACCTCGCGCAACGCGGCGGCGATCTCCTGACCGGGCCGGCCGAGGTCCTCCAGCAGCACGGTCAGGCCGACGGCCCGGCTCAGCGGGCTGACGTCGAGCAGGACGTCGGCGATCTCCTCGGCGGCCCGCGCCGGATCCCGCCCGCCCAGCCAGGCGCGCACCTCCTCGGCGCGTTCGTCGTCGTCGTAGGTGCGCAGGGCCCGCAGCAGCGTGGGGGCGTCGGCGCCGGCCGTGCCGCCGTGGACCGGGATGTCCTGGCCGATGAGGGTCTTGAAGAGGTCGAGCGCGCTCCAGGTGCCGAGCGGGGTCAGCGACACCGACGAGCCCTCCCGCCGGATCAGCCGCAACCAGGCCAGCTCGTCGGCCGCCTCGTCGGTCAGCTCGGGGATCTCCGCCACCGGCAGGGCGTCGCGGTGGCTGAGCAGCATCAGCAGGGTGCTCGTGCCCGCGTCGAGCGCCGCGGCGTCGGCCTCGGGGGAGAACAGCGAGTAGAGGATGTCGCCCCACGTGTCCAGCACGTCGTCGGCCGGCCCGGACGTCAGGGTCTCGACCGCCGGGCCGGTCGTGGCGGCCCCGTCGCGCACGTCGATGAGCCGGCTGTCCTCGGCCACGCCCCAGAGCCGCCCCTGCTCGGGCCGCGCCGCCCCGGGCTCACCGGCGGCGGAGGCGAGGCGGAGCAGGTCGTGGACGACCGGCGTCGCCCGGACCACGGCCGCGAGGTCGTCGGCCGGGAGGAGGCGCACCGGCGGCTGGAGGGTCACGGGCGGCAGCAGGTCCGCTTGATGGAGGAAAGGGGCCACGGTGGGTAAGGTTACTGTCTCATTGCGTGACGATGCCTGCTCTTTGCCTTCCCGGGCGGCCGGAAAACCCCTCGGATTCTGTCGGTGGCCGGTGATACAAACGGGTCCGATGTTCGCCCGCCCTCGGCCAAGGGGTTTCACCGTGACCAGCGGCAGTTCGGAGTTCTCCGTCGAAGGCCTGCGCTACGACCGGCGTGGGCCGGTCCGCTGGCTCTGGTCCCATCTGCGCCGCCATCCGCTCCCCCTGACGGGCTTCCTCGGCGGCTCGCTGGTGATGGTGGTGCTCAACGCGCTGGTCCCCCAGCTCACCGGCTCCGCCTTCGACGCGGTGCTGGGCGGCCGGGGCACGCCCGCCGCCGCGCTCGGCCTGGTCGCCGTGGCGCTGCTGGCGGTGGTGTCGGCCCGCGGCCTGCTCGACCTCGTCGCCCGGCTGAGCAGCGAGATGCTGGCCAAGCGGCTCGAACGCGACGCCCGCGACGAGCTCTACGCCGGCCTGCTCGGCAAGAGCCAGACCTTCCACAACCGGCAGCGGGTGGGCGACCTGATGGCGCGGGCGGCCAACGACATCCGCCAGCTGTCCATCATGATCAGTCCGGGCGTCGACCTGATCGTCGACTCCGGGCTCACCGGTCTGGTGCCCCTGGTGTTCATCGCCGCGATCGACCCGCGGCTGCTGCTGGTGCCCGTGGTGTTCGGGGTGCTGTTCGGGTTCGCGCTGCGCCACTACATGGGGCAGCTCAACCCGGTGGCCACCCGCATGCGCGACGAGTTCGGCGACCTCAACGCCGGGCTGAGCCAGGCGGTGCGCGGCATCGAGGTGATCAAGGTGACCGCGCAGGAGGAGCAGGAGCGGCTGCGCTTCCGCGCCAACGCCCGGCGCTACCGCGACTCGTTCGTGCGCAACGGCCTCGTCCAGGCCCGCTACCTGCCCACGTTGCTGTTCGCGTGCGCCATGGCGGGGGCGCTGTGGCACGCCCTCCTCCTCCACGCCGCCGGCGCCATCACGATCGGCGACCTGGTGGCCTTCATGGGGCTGATGGGCATGCTCGGCTTCCCGACCCAGATCTCGATCTTCACGTTCTCGCTGGTGCAGATCGGCATCGTGTCCTCCCGCCGGATCCTCGACATCGTCAACGCCGAGACCGAGCTGGAGCAGCCGGCCGCCGGCCACGTCGCGCCCATCGGGGGCGAGATCGTCTTCGACGACGTCACGTTCGGCTACGGCGAGGGCGAGCCCGTCCTGCGGGGGGTGACGTTCACCGTGCGGCCGGGGGAGACGGTGGCGATCGTCGGCGAGACCGGGGCGGGCAAGAGCTCGCTGACGAAGCTGGTGCCCCGCATCTACGACGTCACCTCGGGCCGGATCCTGGTCGACGGCGTCGACGTCCGCGAGTGGGACCTCGACTCGCTGCGCTCCCAGATCTCCACCATCGAGCAGGACGTCGTGCTGTTCTCGCGGTCCGTGGCCGAGAACATCGCCTTCGGCCTCGGCCAGCGGGCCGACCGCGCCGCCGTGGTCAAAGCGGCGGAGGACGCGCAGGCGGCCGAGTTCGTGGCCGAGCTCGACGACGGCTACGACACCGTCATCGGCGAGCGCGGCCTCACGCTGTCCGGCGGCCAGCGCCAGCGGCTGGCCATCGCGCGGGCGCTGCTGACCGACCCGGCCATCCTGATCCTCGACGACTCCACCAGCGCCATCGACTCCGCCACCGAAGACCGCATCCAGCAGGCCATCGAGCGCATCCAGGAAGGGCGCACGACCCTGCTGATCACCCACCGGCTCTCCCAGATCCGCTGGGCCGACAAGGTCCTGCTGCTGCGGCGCGGCGAGGTGGCCGCCTTCGGCACCCACGACGAGCTGATCGCCGGCAGCCCCCTTTACCGCCGCATCTTCTCCCACTACGACGAGGTCCCGGCCGATCAGGGCGCGCTCGACGAGCAGGAAAGGGTCCACTGATGGGCTTCATCATGGACGGCCTCGACGCCGAGGACTACGACCGCACCTACTCCGACCGTGACCTGACGCGCCGGATCCTCGCCTACTTCCGCCCCAAGCTGGGCGCGATGTTCCTGGTGGCGGCCATGATCGTGCTGGTGTCGGCGGCGCAGGCGGCCCTGCCGCTGCTCGCCAGCCAGGGCGTCGACGCCATCCAGGACGGCACGATCGCCGGCGTCGGCCCGCTGCTCGTCGCCGGCATCCTGCTCGCCGGCGCGCTGAGCTGGGCCTTCAACTTCGTCCGCCAGTGGTACAGCGCGCGGGTGACCGGCGACGTCGTGCTGCGCCTGCGCGAAGACGCCTTCGACGCCGTGCTCGAACGCGACCTGTCGTTCTACGACGAGACCCCGTCGGGCCGCATCGTCAGCCGCGTCACCTCCGACACCGACGACTTCGCCACGGTCTCCACCCTGACGATGGACCTGATCAGCCAGGTGCTGATGGTGGGGTTCGTCACCGTCCTGCTGTTCCTGCGCAGCGTCGAGCTGGCGCTGCTGACCCTGCTGGTGGCGCCGGTCGTGATGGGCATGGCGCTGGTGTTCCGGCGGCTGGCCCGGTCCAGCACGCGGCGGGCCCAGCGGTCGCTGAGCCGGGTCAACGCCAACCTCCAGGAGACCATGGGCGGCATCGCCGTGGCCAAGAACTTCCGCCAGGAGCGGCAGGTCTACGACGAGTTCCGGCCGGTCAACGAGCAGAGCTACCGGGTGACGCTGCGCCAGGGCTTCGTCTTCTCGGCCATCTTCCCCCTGCTGTTCCTCGTGGCGGGGCTCGCGACGGTCGCGCTGGTCCAGCTCGGCGGCACCGCGGTGCTGGGCGGCGGCCTGTCGGCGGGCGACTGGTACCTGTTCCTGCAGGGCGTGTCGCTGTTCTGGATGCCGCTGACCTCCATCGCCGCCTTCTGGTCGCAGTTCCAGCAGGGCCTGTCGGCCTCCGAGCGGGTCTTCGCCCTGATCGACGCCCCGCCCCGGGTCGTGCAGACCGGCTCGGCCGACCCGGGCAGGCTGGCCGGGCGCATCGAGTTCGACGACGTCACCTTCGGCTACGACGCGGCCCACCCCGTGCTCCGCCGCTTCGACCTGGTCGTCGAGGCGGGCGAGACGGTCGCGCTGGTCGGCCACACCGGCGCCGGCAAGTCCACGCTGGGCAAGCTGATCACCCGTTTCTACGAGTTCCAGGAAGGCCGCCTGCTGATCGACGGCCACGACATCCGCTCGCTCGACCTCGGCGCGTACCGGCGGCAGATCGGCGCGGTGCCGCAGGCGCCGTTCCTGTTCAGCGGCACGGTCGCCGACAACATCCGCTATCCGCGTCCCGCCGCGGGCGACGACGAGGTGCTGGCCGCGGCGGCCGCGGTCGGCGGCGGCGACTGGATCGAGGCCCTGCCCCACGGCCTGGCCACCGACGTGGGCGAGCACGGGCGGGCCCTGTCGATGGGCCAGCGGCAGCTCGTCGCGCTGGCCCGCCTGCTCATCCAGGACCCGGCGATCGTCGTCCTCGACGAGGCCACCGCGAGCGTCGACCCGCTGACCGAGGCCCAGATCCAGGAGGGGCTCGACGTGGTGCTGGCCGGCCGCACCTCGATCGTCATCGCCCACCGGCTGTCCACGATCGAGCACGTCGACCGCATCATCGTGCTCGACCACGGCCGGATCGTGGAGGAGGGCGACCACGCCTCGCTGCTGGCCCGCGGCGGCCGCTACTGCCAGGTCTACAACACCTACTTCCGCCACCAGTCGCCCGACTACCGGCCCGACAGCGGGTTCGTCGCCGTCGGCGAGACCTGACAGCTCACATGACGAGCCGCCGCTGCCTGCTGCTGCGCCACTCCACCATCAGCACGGTCGCGTCGTCCTGGAGCCGTCCGTGCTGGTGCTCCAGGATGGCCTGCACCAGCCGGCGCAGCGTCTCGGGCGCCGACAGGCCGTCGGCCTCCTGCCGCAGGATGAAGTCGATGAAGCGCTCCAGGCCGAACAGCTCGCCGTCCGGGCTCTGCGCCTCGATGATCCCGTCGGTGTAGAACAGCAGCCGGTCGCCGGGCTGGAGCTGGTAGCGCAGCTCCCCGGTGTACGGCCGCAGCAGGAAGCCCATCGGCGGGTCGGGCTCGCTGGACAGCGTGGCCACCTGCTGGCCCTCGCGGATCACCAGCGGCGGATGGTGCCCCCGGTTCACCCAGGTCAGCCAGCCGGTGTGCAGGTCGAGGCAGGCCAGGATGCCGGTCGCGAAGCGGCCGGTGAACTGCTCGGCGATGGCTGCGTCGATCGCCTGGCCCGTGTTGACGAGATCGGCGCCCTGCCGCCGGTTGTTCCGGCTGGCCCCGACGGCGATGGTCGCGGTCAGCCCGGCGGAGGTGTCGTGGCCCATCGAGTCGAAGATCGACACGTGCAGCGCCTCGCCGTCGATGGCGTAGTCGAAGGCGTCCCCGCCCACCTCGTACGCCGGTTCGAGCACGGCGCTGACCACCACGTCGTCGTTGGCGAACGTCCCCGGGGGCAGCAGGGGCACCAGCACCTCGGCCGACAGCGTCATCGGCCGGGCGCGGGTCAACCGCGAGTAGGAGTCGCTGTGCGGCCGCTTGCTGATCACCAGCAGCGCGACCAGCGACGCGAGCTGCTGGGCCCGCCACTCGGCGACCTCGTCGTCCAGCGGCACCGTCACCCCGAGCACGCCGACCCGCTCGGTGCCGTCGAGGAGCGGCAGCCACAGCCGCCGAGCCGTGTCGCCGGGCCCGCCCGGCACGTGGACGACCTCGACGTTGCGGAAGGCGATCCCGGCGAGCGTGCTGTCGATCCGCAGGACCGCCAGCGGCTCGCCGGACACGTCCCGCTGCTCGGAGATCGGGATGAGCTCCTGCTGCTGCAGGTCGGTGACGTAGATCGCGGTCTCGGAGAAGCCCACCAGCGCGGCGTGCCCGGCCACCACGTGCGGCAGGTCCTCCATGGCGGTCAGATGGTTGGCGGACAGCATGCCGCCCAGCATCAGCTCTCCGCCACTCCGCCGCATCGGCACACCCTTCCTGAGGTCTGCCCGGGGACCTACCCATTCGAGGGGCGGTTCCTGCCCCGCCGACCACCGCCGACACCTCCGTACGGACCGGGCAGCCCCTCACTCGGCGGCAGGCGGCCCTTCCGCGCGCTCCGCCGCCGGCGCCCGCCACCGCGCCGCGTCCTGGTACGCCTTCGTCACCGCGACGATCATGGCCGCCTGTGCGCCGATTAGCGACAACCAGAGCATGCCCCCGCCTATGAAGAGGGCGAACGCCAGCAGCGCGGCGACCGTGAACACCCATCCGCCGACCGATCCAGGAATCTTCAAAACCGGCTCTCCCATAGGTACCAGGGGCCTTCCAGGTGGGTGTAACCCGTGTGGGACTCCTCCGGTGGCGCGCCTCCCGGGCTCCAGGCGAAGCCGTACCGGTCGAACAGGCCGGTGTCGCTCACCAGGAACCGCGCTCCGCCCGGCAGCCGTTCGATCGACGTCAGCGGAAAGAGGCCCACCCATTGGTCTTCGCGCCTGACGGTGTTGGTGTCCGCGGCGACCGTCCGGGCGAACTGCTCCAGCCCCGACTCCGACAGCGCGAACCGGGCCTCGAACGGCGCCCCGGTGAGCACCAGCGCGGTCACGATCACGCCCATCGCCGGCGCGGCCGTCCAGCGGGCCCAGTGGCGGCGCAGCTCGGGACGGCCGTCGGAGCGCAGGAGGCCCACCGCGAACCGGGCGACCCAGACGACCACGGTGCCGACGAAGAGCGCGAGACCCGCCAGCAGCAGTGTGAACGAACCTCCGCCCGGCATGCTCGTGTGGTTGAGCATGAGCAGCCCCACCACGGCGACCAGCGGAAGCAGCACCTTGCCTGGCGGGCCGACCAAGGCCCGGGTGAGCGCCGGTAAGGGAGGTCGCTCGGCGACGTTTTCCGACATGCCCGAGCGTACCGCGATCATGTGACGCCGGGCCGGCGGGCAGGGAGGGACCGGCTACAGCAGCCGGGAACGGTCCAACGCCGCCCTCTTCCGCACCTCGGCCAGGAAGACCTCCGTGTGGCGGTGGTGGCGGCGCGGACGCCCGGGTTCCCGGCCGGGCGGGGTGTCGGCGTGCTGGGAGAAGGTCAGCCAGCAGCTGCGGATGCCGTAGAGGAGGTTCTCCAGCAGGTCGAGGGCCGGGCGGGCGGGGTTGAGCGGGGTGATCGGCAGGTAGACCGTGCTGGGGCCGAGGCCGAGCTCGGGATGGTCGGTGCGGGCCTGGGCGATCAGCTCCTCGGCCACGCCGATGCGGTGCTTGGCCTCGGTGACGCCGTAGAGGTGGCCCTCGGCGACGTGCAGCGCGTTGCGGATCATCGGCATGACCGCGGCCCTGGGCGAGCCGCCGCCGCTCATCGCGGAGATCACCTCGGTGAGGCTCTCCTGGGCGGGGGCCTTGATGTTGTCGACCTCGGAGATGGTCTGCATCGGATGCAGGCCGGTGTGCCGGGCGCTGATGGTGGCGGCGGCGTAGAGCCAGTGGGCGGCCGCGATCGCGGCCGCGGTGGGGTCGATCTTGGTGAACAGCGCCTCCGTGCCGAACGGATGCTGGTGCAGCAGGCTGTCGGCCTGGGCGACCTGGAGGGGCGAGGCGTCCTCGCGGCTGAGCATGACGGCCTGCTGGGCGCGCGCGGTCAGGTCGCCGAGCTCGGCGTTCTCGATGGCGGCCAGCTCGGCGGTGACGTCGGTGGCCACGCTGCCGGCCAGCGGCGCGTGGTTGATCGTGTGCAGCGTACGGCCGACGCGGTGGGCGACCTCCTCCACCCGCGTGGAGTAGAGGGTCAGCGCGCCGTTGGCCGGCCGGACGGGCGCCAGCAGGGCCGGGATGACCGAGGCGAACGCGTCGCGCTCGGCCTGCCGCTGCCAGCCGACGCTGTTGGGGCCGTGCTGGTCGGCGGCGCTGGACGGGTGGGTGTAGCAGCGCCAGCAGGCGGAGGACAGCTCCGTGAGGCTGGTGGCCAGGCGGAGCACGTCGGGGCTCGAAGGCACCTGTTCCGCCACGGTGGTGGCGATGTCGCCGATCCCCGTACCCCAGGTGGCGATGAGCGCGTGGCGTGAGTGGTCGACGGCGAACCGGGTCACGGAGGCTCCTTACAACGGGGGGTGGGGGAGCGTGATGACATGCTCAGGATGCTTGATCCGGGGTGCTCGTGGAGGGGAATTCGCATGGTTGCCGGTCCCTGATCTGCGGATTTGCCGTGATATGCGCCAGAAGATTTTTCCGGCGGACGGGCCGGTTCCCACACCCCTGACAAAGGCCGGCGGGGGCCCGTGCGGCGGGCCGCCGTCTCCGCCCTCGTTCCTCCGGCCTGGCCCTGTTTCGGCCCGTCACTTTCGGCGGCCAATATCCGCTGGCAGAAAAGAAACGTGGGCGCCGGTGTAATGGAACCTCACCCGGCGAAATCAAGATCATCCCCACGCGGGCTGCCGATGTGCCACCGTTTTGGTCATCCCCGGGGCGCCCGCCCGCTCGTCCGGCGCAGGCCCCTGTCCAGCTGCGCGAAGGCAGGAATGTGTGGACCTAGAGACACGGATACTCAAGTTGCTGTTGCGCCTGCGGAAGCACAAGGCAGGCAGGCCCGCCGGCGACCTCACGGCGACCACGGCCGGCATCACCCGCATGCAGGCCGACATCGCCGACATCCGGACGGAGATGCGACAGGACTTCGCCGCGCTCGGCGACGAGCTGGCGGCCCTGCGCCGCCACATGAACGACCACTTCACGTCCAGCAGGCCGCGCTGCTGCAAGGACCCGGAGCCCGGCTGCTCCCAAGGGACGCAGGCGTACGGCCCGGACCCGATCAACAACTGACCTGCCACGCCAGGCTCGGCCTGAGGCCGCCACCCGGCGCCGGGCCGAGCCCTCCGCGGACCCGCACCCGTTGCTTGCCGGCGGTCGTGTCGGGTATACACGGGTTGCCACCATGTGCTTACAGCAAGTGGGACCCGGCCGCCCTCCACCACCTGGCCGGTTCCCTAACGACTACCGGCAAAGGTAGGAGTAAGTGGATGTAGAGGCGGAGATCCTGGACATCAGGCTTCGGGTCCAGGCGCTGGAGGCGACACTGTGCGCCGAGGCCGACTGCTCCGAGGCGGTGCTCGGCGTCGCCGAGATGCGGGCCGACCTCGCCGAGACCCGGAGCCAGTCGGGCCACGACGTCACGGCTCTGACCGACGAGCTGCTCGGCCTGCGCGGGCAGACCGACGAACACTTCCAGGCGATCCGGTCGAAGATCCGCCGGCGGCTCGACCTGCTGCGCTGCGAGACCCTTGATCTTGCCCTCAGGCTCGACCACCTGCTGGAGAAGGACGACTCCTAGCGTTCGCGTCCCGCCGTGGGTCAGGTGGCGGCGTGGGCCTGGCGGGTCCAGGCGGACAGCAGGCGGAGAGCGGTCTGGGAGGGGGAGCCCTCCTCGGTGGTGTGGGCGGTCAGCGCCTGGTCGGGGTCGTCGGGCAGGCGGAGGGTCTCGAAGCCGAGGTCGAGCCGGCCGACCACCGGGTGCAGGTAGACGTAGCGTCCGTGGGTCTTGTCCTTGAGCCGGTGTTCGGCCCAGAGCTCGCGGAACTCCGGGCTGGCCGCCGACAGCTCCTCGACCAGCTCCGACGTCCGGGTGTCCGCAGGATGGCGGCCGGCGTCGAGGCGCAGGTAGGCGGCCACGTCGGCGGCCGGGAGCTGGAGGACTCGCTGCGCCGCCTGAACGTCGAGCGCGTCGACCTGTACCAGGTGCACTACCCCGACACCGGCGAGTCGCTGGAGTACGCCGGCGGCGGCTTCGGCGCGGTGTCGCCCAACGCCACGCCGCTGGAGGAGTACTGGCAGGTCATGGCCGACCTGAAGGCCGAGGGCAAGGTCCGCGCGATCGGCCTGTCCAACCACTCGCCGGAGGAGCTGGCGGCCGCGGAGCGCATCGCGCACGTGGACGTCATCCAGCCGCCGTTCTCGGCGATCAACCGGTCGGCGGCGGCCGAGATCGCGTGGGCGCACGCCCACGGCACCGGCGTGATCGCGTACTCGCCGCTGCAGTCGGGCCTGCTCACCGGGACGTTCTCCGCCGAGCGCGTCGCGAGCCTGCCCGACGGCGACTGGCGCACCGCCCACCACGACTTCACCACGGGCCTCGCGGCCAACCTGCGGCTGGCGGAGGCGCTGCGCCCGGTCGCCGCCCGGCACGGCGTCGGCGTCGCCGAGGTGGCCATCGCGTGGGTCCTGGCCTGCCGGGCGTCACCGGGGCCATCGTCGGCGCCCGCCGGCCGGAGCAGGTGGACGGCTGGATCGGCGCGGGCGCGGTGGACCTGACGCCGGCCGACCTGGCGGAGATCGCCGCCGCGATCACCGCCTCCGGCGCCGGTCCCGCCCGGCCCCTCGCGTGAGGACGGCGCCGGAGATGTCCCTCATCGTGCTGGCCCAGTACGTGGCCGCGGCCGGCCAGGAGGACCGGCTGCGGACCGCGCTCGAAGCGATGATCGAACCGTCCCTGGACGAGCCCGGCTGCCTGGCCTACCGCGCCTACGGCGATCCGAACCATCCGGCGAGCATGGTGGTGATCGAGGAGTGGGCCGGCGCCGGGGCGCGGGCGCGGCACCTGACCACGCCGCATCACCGCCATGCGGCGCAGGTGCTGGCCCTCGTCCTGGCCGAGCCGATGGTCGTGCGCACGCTCGTGACCGCCTGGCTTCACTGAGCGCCGCCGGGCCCGATCTGACCGGAGGTCCGCAAGAGGCCGGTGTTCGCAAGAGGCCAATGCGGGGGACCGGTCGGCGAACGGCTGAGGAATCGGTCCCGCCGTATGGGTTGCGGCCCGACCCCGTCGCGTCCGGGGATGTCGGCCATTGGTGTGTCCTTCTTTATGGCAGTTTTCGGTGCGATTGCTGAGTATGAGGGGCATGGAGCGCGTGCCGCAGGAGGACGGTGCGGCCGGGGCTCGGGAAGCCGGGCGGGCCGGGGCCGGAAGGGTTCGGCGGGCCGCCGCCGGGGGCGGGGTGCTGGTCGTCGTGGCGGTGCTGGCGTACTGGCTGGGGGGCGGCGGCAGCGGCGGGACGGCCGCAGGAGGGCCGGGCGCCACGCCGACGCCCACCGCGACGCTCACGGTGCCGGACGTCTTCCGCAGGGTCGGGCCGTCGGTCGTGGTCATCCAGGCGGGCAAGTCGCTCGGCACGGGCGTGATCGCGGCCGAGGACGGGACGGTCCTGACGGCCCATCACGTGATCAAGGCCAAGAAGGACATCAACCTCACGTTCGCCGACGGGACCAGGGCGAAGGCCGTCGTCGCCGCCGCGAATCCCAAGAGGGACGTCGCCGTGCTCAAGCCGGTGAAGCTGCCGGAGATCGTCGTGCCCGCGACGCTCGGCGGCGCGGTGGCCGTGGGGGCGCCGGTCGTGGCGATCGGCAATCCGCTGGGCCTGACCTACAGCGTCTCCACCGGGGTGGTGTCGGGCCTCGACCGGACCACCGGCCGGACCGGCAAGGACGCCGGCCTGAAAGGGCTGATCCAGTTCGACGCCTCCGTCAACCCGGGCAGCTCTGGCGGCCCCCTGCTGGACGCCCGCGGGCTGGTCGTTGGGATCGTCGTCTCGATCGCCGACCCCGGGGGCGACGACGCGTTCGCCGGCATCGCGTTCGCGGTGCCGATCGGCGCGGCCCTGGGCGGCGACGACGGCGACGGCCCACCAGGCGACGGACCCCAGATCTGACCGCCACCGCCCATAGCGCCCACAGAAGGGACATCATGCCCCCGGCCCAGGCTCATCCGCTCGAACAGGTCCTCTTCGAGGTCAAACGCACCATCGTCGGCCAGGACGTCCTGCTCGAACGCATGGCCGTCGCGCTGATCGCCGACGGTCACCTGCTGGTGGAAGGCGTGCCGGGCCTGGCCAAGACGCTGGCCGTCCGGTCGCTGGCCGCGGCGATCACCGGCGGGTTCCAGCGCGTGCAGTTCACCCCCGACCTGGTCCCCGCCGACCTCGTCGGCACGCGGGTCTACCACCAGCACTCCGGCGAGTTCCGGACGGAGCTCGGCCCGGTGTTCACGAACCTGCTGCTCGCCGACGAGATCAACCGCGCCCCCGCCAAGGTGCAGAGCGCCCTGCTGGAGGTGATGCAGGAGCACCAGGTGACGATCGGCCGCGAGACGTTCCAGGTGCCGGAGCCGTTCCTGGTGATGGCGACGGAGAACCCGATCGAGTCGGAGGGCACGTACCCGCTGCCCGAGGCGCAGGTGGACCGGTTCATGATGAAGGTGGTCGTCGGCTATCCCGCCCAGAACGAGGAGCAGGCGATCGTCGAACGCGCGCTGCGTCCGCCGGACCCGCCGCAGCCGACGGTCACGACCGCCGAGCTGATGGAGATGCGGGCCCGCGCCCGGCAGGTGTACGTCGATCCGTCGATCGTCGACTACGCCGTACGCGTGGTCGCCGTGACGCGTTCGCCGGGCACGGCCGGGCTGGGGGAGCTGGAGCGGTACGTCACGTACGGGGCCAGCCCGCGCGCGTCCATCGCGCTCGTCACGGGCGCCCGCGCGCTGGCGTTCCTGCGCGGCCGCGACTACGTCCTGCCGGACGACCTGTCCGAACTCGCGCTCGACGTGCTGCGCCACCGTCTCGTCCTGTCCTACGAGGCTCTGGCGGACGACGTCGACGCCGACACGATCATCAGCAGGGTGCTCGGGGCCGTCCGGACGCCCGACGTCGTCCTGCGGAACCGCTGAGCCGTCATGGCCACCGTCCCCGAGAAACTCCTGCTCCGCCTGGAGTGGAAGGTCGTCCGCAGGCTGGACGGCCGCCTCCAGGGCGCCCACCGCACCGCGCACCGCGGCTCCGGCGTCGACTTCACCGGCCTGCGCCGCTACGCCGACGGCGACGACGCCCGGCACATCGACTGGAACGTCACCGCCCGCCTGGACGAGCCCCATCTGCGCGTGTTCACCGAGGACCGCGAGCTGACGGTGTGGCTGGTGCTCGACCGGTCGGCCTCGATGACGGCCGGGCGGCCGGGCCGCGGCAAGCACGACGTCCTGGCCGAGCTGGCGCTCGTCCTCGCCCGGCTGTTCGGAAGGGGCGGCGACCGGGTCGGGGCGCTGCTGTTCGACACCGGGATGGCGCGGGTCGTGCCGCCGGGCACGTCCCGGCGGCACGCGCTGCGGATCGGCGCCGAGCTGGAACGCACCGCAGGCCCGCGCGCCGGCGCCACCACCGACCTGGCCCTCATGCTCGACGCGGCCGGACGGCTGGCGCGCCGCCGCGCGCTCGTCGTCGTCCTGTCGGACTTCATCGGCGAGGGCGACTGGGAACGCTCGCTCCAGCGCCTGGCCCGGCGGCACGAGGTCGTCGCCCTGCGCATCGTGGACGCGGCCGACGACGCGCTGCCCGAGGCCGGGCTGATCGTGGTCGAGGACGCCGAGACCGGCGAGCAGCTCGTCGTCGACTCCGCCGACCCGCTGCTGCGGGTGCGCTTCCGCGAGGCCGTGGCCGCCCGCGACGCCCGGCTCGCGGCGGGCATGCGCCGGGCGGGGGTCCCGGTCCACCGCGTCGCCACCGACCACGACCTGACCGACACGCTCGTCGAGCTCGCCGCCCGCACGGGGGAGCGGTGGCCATGACACTGTCGTCCCCGCTGTTGCTGACCGCAGGGCTGCTCGTCACGGCGGCGCTGGCCTGGGCGGCCGTCGTCTCGGCCCGCCGCCGGAGGTCGGCGCTGGCCGCGGCCGGGGTCGCCGGGCCGGGCGGGCGCGGCGCGTACCTCGGGACCGGCCTGACGATCGCCGGGGTCGGCGTGCTCGCGGTCGCCGCCGCGGGACCGGCGGCGATGGTGCCGGTGCCGCGCACCGCGGGCACCGTCATCCTCGCCGTCGACGTCTCCAACAGCATGGGCGCCGGGGACGTCGCGCCGACCAGGCTGGCCGCCGCGCAGCGGGCGGCCCGCGCGTTCGTGGCGGCGCAGCCCGACAGCGTGGACGTCGGGGTCGTCGCGTTCGAGCGCGGCGCGCTCACCACCGCGCGGCCCGACGCGGACCATTCCGTCGCGCTCAGGGCCATCGACCGGCTGAGGATCACCGGCGGCACCTCGCTCGGGGCGGCCATCACGGCCTCGCTGACGGCCATCACCGGCCGGCACGTGGTCATCGGCCGCGACGGGACGCCGCCCGACCTCGGCTACTGGCCGTCGGCCACGATCGTGATGTTCTCCGACGGCCAGAACCAGGGCGGCGACGTCGAACGGGCCGCCGCCGTGGCCCAGAAGGCGGGCGTGCGCGTCCACACCGTGGGGGTCGGCACCGCGGCCGGGGCGGCGGTCCAGGTCGACGGCTACCACCTGCAGACCTCGCTCGACGAGGACACCCTCACCACGATCGCGCGGACCACCGGCGGCGCCTACCACCCGGCCGCCGACGCCGCCCGGCTCGACGGCGTCGCCGACACGATCGACCTGCGGCTCACCGTCTCCGACGAGCCGCTGCCGCTCGCCGGCGGGCTGATCGGGCTCGCCCTCGCGCTGCTCGCCGCGGGCGCGGCGGTCACCGTGTTCCGGTCCGGGCGGGTGATCTGAATGTCGTTGTCCTGGCCATGGGCGCTGCTGTCGGCGCTGGTCATCCCGTTGATCTTCGCGATCCGCTGGTGGGCGGGCCGCCGGCGGCGGCGGGCCGTCGTGCGCGTCACGTCGATCGCGCTCGTACGGGCCGCGCTTCCCGGGCGTACGCGCTGGACGCGGCGCATCCCCGTGGCGCTCTTCGTCGCCGGGCTGGCGCTGCTCGCGGTGGGGGCGGCGCGGCCGCAGGCGTCGGTGCCGGTGCCGATGCGGTCGGCGACGATCCTGCTCGCGCTCGACACCTCCGGCTCCATGTGCTCCACCGACGTCGATCCCAACCGCCTCACCGCCGCCAGGAAGGCCGCCGCCGGTTTCATCGAGTCGCAGCGCGGCGGGCCGCGCATCGGCCTGGTCACCTTCGCCGGCACCGCGGGCCTGCTCGTCCCGCCCACCGACGACACCGACGCCCTGATCGAGGCCCTGGACGGGCTCACCGTCGCCCGCGGCACCGCGATCGGCCAGGCCATGCTCACCTCGATCGACGCGATCGCCGAGGTGGACCCCTCGGTCGCCGCCACCGCCGCCACGCCGCCCGCCGGGGCCTCCGGGTACGCCGGCGCCGCGATCGTCGTGCTCACCGACGGCGCCAACACCCAGGGCGTCGACCCGCAGCGGGCCGCCCAGGAGGCGGCGTCGCGCCGCGTACGCGTGTTCACCATCGGCTTCGGCACCACGAAGGTGGTCCCGATGGTGTGCGACAACTCGCAGTTCGACGGCCGCGGCTTCGGCGACTGGGGCGGCGGGTTCGGTGGGGGCTTCGACCGGGGCCGCAACCCCCGGGTCATCGACGAGCCGGCACTCCGGCAGATCGCCCGTACGACCGGCGGCTCCTACCACCGGGCCGAGAACGCCGACCAGCTCGCGACCGCCCTCGACGCCCTTCCCGGCACCTTCACGGTCGTCCGCGAACGGGTGGACACGGCCGCCGCCTTCGCCGGGGCCGGCGCCCTGCTCGTGGTCGCGGCGCTGTCGCTCTCCCTCTGGTGGAACCGCCCGCGCCGCGCCTGACCTGCGGCGGGCGGCCTAGTCGAGAGCCGTCGCCGACCGTTCGGCGAGCCGTTCGTGGCGTTGCCGGGCGGCCTGCGCGGTGCCCAGACCGAGCCCGAAGGCGATCTCCTGCCAGGTCATGCCGCGCCCGCGGGCCATCGCCAGCAGCCCGGCCTCCAGCGCGTCCAGCTCTCCGCGAACCAGCGGGACGAGGCTCAACGCCGCGGTGATGTCGGCCTGGTCAACGTCCGGCTCGCCGTCGTCGAGCTGCGCGGCCCCGCTGAGCAGGAACGACACCAGCCTGACGGCCTCGTGCGGCCCGATGACCGATGGGTGGGCCTGCCTGAGCCGCTGCTCGTCGGTGGCCGCGTGCCGCTCGGCGATCCGGAACAGGGACGCGTGCACCCGCCGGGCGCGCGCCTGCTCGGGGTCCGGCGGGGAGAAGGGGTGCTCGATCGACATGGAGGCAACGATGTCGCGGGAACCGATTGATGTCAACAGCTTGTTTTGAACGAACTGTTCAACACGTGCAGTGTCGTTTGAAGGTTTTAGGAGGAACTGTGTCGGTATTTCAGCGGCAAGGATTACACCGAAAGTTCAACGCTAGCGTTGAAGGCATGGATATCAAGGACATCGCCTGGCCGGTCGACGGCGCGGGTGTCTCGGCGTTCCTGCGGACGCTCCCCGCCAGACCGCTGCTGCTCGGCCTCGGTGAGGCCCGGCACTTCGTGGAGGAACTGGGCGAGCTGCGCAACGAGATCTTCCGGCACCTCGTCGAGAACGAGGGCTACCGGTCGTTCGCCGTCGAGAGCGACTGCCTCAAGGGCCTCCTGGTGGACGACTACGTCACGACCGGCGCCGGCACCCTCGACGACGTCATGGACCGCGGCTTCAGCCACGGTTTCGGCGCCCTGCCGGCCAACCGCGAGCTCGTCCGCTGGATGCGCGCCCACAACGAGGAGCACGACGAGAAGCTGCGCTTCTTCGGGGTGGACGGCCCGCTGGAGTACTGGGCGGCGAGCCCGCGCGAGGCGCTCACCGGCCTCTACGACCTGCTCGACGGCCCGCTCCCCGCAGCGGTGGTGACCAGGGAGACCCTCGACGCGCTGCTGGGCCAGGACGACCGCTGGTCCGACGAGGCCACGGCCATGGACCCGGCGAAGTCGATCGGCCAGTCCGCCGACGCCCAGCGGCTGCGGGTGATCGCCGACGACCTGGCGGCGCTGCTCGACACGCAGTCGCCGCAACTCGGCGCGCGGGACAGGGAACGCGCGCACCTGTACGCGCGCACCGCCACCGGCCTGCTGCGCTACCACCACTGGATGGCCGACGCCTCCCCGGCACGCTGGACCCGGCTGTCGGCCCTGCGGGACGCGATGATGGCGGCCAACCTGCGTGCCGTCGCCGAGCACGGCCCGGCCCTGGTCTTCTCCTCCAACCTGCACCTCCAGCGCCACAAGACGTTCATGCCGTTCGGCGACCAGCGGCTGGAGTGGTGGAGCGCCGGGGCGATCGCCGCCGCCCACCTGGGCGACCGGTACGCCTACCTGGCCTCCGCCTTCGGCACGACCGGTGACGACACCCCGTCGCCGGACACCGTCGAGGGCGTGTTGTCCGCGCTGCCGTGGGACCACTCGGTGATCGACGCCCGCCGCCTGGCCGGGATCGTCACCGACCCGGCGCGGCGCGTGTCGCAGGATTTCGCCTACTTCCCGCTGGACCCGTCCCACCTCGGCACGATCGACGGCGTCGTCTTCCTCAAGCAGGTCGGCGCCTGGGGGTGACCGTCCGGGGGCGGGCAGCACGATGGCCCCTCCCCGCGGGGAGGGGCCATCAGGTTGGCGCGGATGGGAAGAGGGGCGACCTACTCGGAGGTCTCCCAGGGCATCGGCATGTCGCCCATCTCCCGGTAGGAACGTTCCATGTACGGGTCGTCCATCATGTCCTCAGGCTGAGGCTCGTAGGACTCGTCCATGGACTGGCCCATGTCCCGCTCGTTCTTGTCCGCGTGCTCCGGGACGCATCCCGATTCGGCGGTCCTGCCGTCGTACGGCATCTTGCCCGGCGGGCACTGGTGGTCGTAGCCGTGGTCGTACCTGTGGTCGTACCCGTGGTCGTGACCGTGGTGACGGCCGTGGCCGTGGTGGTGGTGCGGCTTCTTGCCGGGCCGGCAGTGGCGGTCCTTCTTGCCCGGCCGGCAGGGCGGCCGCGGGTGCTGCGACTTCTGCACGACGCGGATGGTCGCCGTCGCCGGAGCGGAGGTCAGGCCGTCCGCCCTCGCCACGGCGGTGTTGGTGACGGTGAAGCGGCAGCCCTTGCGGCAGTCCTTCCTGCCGCCGGGACGGCTCGGCACGACGAAGACGCCCGTGCACGTGGTGGTCTCGCCGGGCTCCAGAGTGGTGGTCCGGCAGACGATGTTCGTCACCCGGTTGTCGTCGATCCGGAGGTTCTCCACCGTCTCGCCGGAGTTGTTCCTGACCTCGTAGCGGTAGGTGACCCGCTCGCCCGGCCGGTACGTGCGGGTGTCGTCCACGGTCTTCTCCAGCAGGAGCGTCCCGCGCTCGCCCATGACGTCGATGGTGGCCTCCGACGGCGGCGAGCTCACCTCCGTGTCGTCGATCAGGCCCACCGCGGTGGCGGTGTTGGTGACCGAGCCGTGGGCGGCGTCCTCGTCGGTGACCGTGTAGGTGCCCGTGCAGATCGTGGACTCGCCGGGCTCCAGGGTGGTGGTCTCGCAGACGATGTCCGACACCCGGTTGTCGTCGATCCGCAGGTCGGTCACGATCTCGTCGAACGTGTTCCGCACGACGTAGCGGTAGGTGACCCGGTCGCCGGGGCGGTACGTGCGGGAGTCGTCGACGCGCTTGTCCAGCTCCAGCATCCCGCGCTCGTCCGTGACGCCGATGGTGACCTCGGACGGCGGCGAGCTGACCTCGTTGCCGTCGGCCCGGCCCATCGCGGTGGCGACGTTGGTCACCGAGCCGCGCTCGGCGTCCTCCTCCGTGACCGTGTACGAGCCGCGGCAGATGACCCGCTCGCCCACGTTCAAGGTGGTCTGCGGGCAGGTGACCTCTTCGACGACGTCGTCGTCCACCATCAGGTCGGCGATGTTCATGTTGCCGGTGTTGGTGACCACGTACTCGTAGGGCACCTCAGTGCCCACCGGCACCGGGTCGGGCAGGTCGGCGTCCTCGGCGACGCGCTTCCTGAGCGACAGCTCGGGCCGCTCGGCCACCGGACGGACGACCACGTTCCGGATCAGGTGCACATCGGTGAACAGACCGGTGGACGCACCGAAACCGAACTTGTAGGTCTCCGGGACCGGCTGCGGTGCGGGCAGGGACAGCACCTCCTGCATCCCGTTGCCGTCGTTGAAGTCGATCGAGACGGTGACCTCGGGGTTCGGCGCCGGAGTGATCCGGACGTTGACCGTGCGCTTCGACTCCTCCAGCACGGCCTGCGCCGCCCGCGGGTCGTTGGGCACGGTCCGCGTGGGCCCCTGCAGGTTGCCCGGCAGCGTCGAGGGCCACGGCCCGGTCATGCTGAAGTTGCTGGTGGTGGCGGTCAGGAAGCAGTAGCCCGCGGTGCCGTTGCCGGGCCCGCGCACCGTCACCATGTTCGGCCCGGGAGCCGGGACGCGGAACCCGGTGCCGGCCGGTGACCGCTCGGCGCAGGTGCGGCCCCGCTGCTCCCAGTCCCCGAAGTAGTTGCCGAGGACGTCCAGGCCGACACCGATGTAGCCCTGGTTGACCCCCGGCTCGAACGGGTTCGCCGGGTCGTCGTCGGGCAGCTTCTGGGCGTAGCCGAGGCTGCCGCCGAACGCGCCTGGACGGTCCAGCGAGGCTTCCCCGTTGATCAGGAAGAAGGAGATGCCGTCCGCGGGCACCGCCGTGGTGTTGCCGTACTGCCACTGCTCGAACGTCACGTCCAGGCCCTCTTCGGCCGGGATCGGCTCGTTGTAGAGGGCGGCCGCCGTCTGGTCCAGATCGGCGCTGGTGAGCTGGAGGTAGCCGTACGGGGCTGCTCCGGTCGGCGGGACAGGGCCCGTCGCGTTGGCGGGGCAGCCCCCGAGCGGATGGTCGCCGGGCCCGGCGGGCGGAGCAGCCGGGGCGCCGGTCAGACAGGCCGATCCCACGCCGATGAACTGCGGGATCGCGGTGGCCCCGGTGAAGTCCTCCTCGACCAGCGGAACCGGCTGCGCGGCTGCTGGACGGGCGGGTTGAAGCGCGACAGACACCGCGCTCAGAAGGAGCATGGTGGAAATGGCCGCACGTTTAGGGCCAGATGAGCTGTTTCCCGGCCCCGCAGGGCCAGATCGTATCTTCACGAATACTGAAGGTAACCATGCGCACTTGTGAACAGCTCGATCGACATAGCAAATGATCAACCAGGAATGACTACAGGGTTTCCGGGTTGCGGTATCAGCGCGTTCGGCGCCAGACACTGCGCGAACTGTGCGAACGCCTGGACATGGCCCGCCAGTCGGCGACCCAGCATCTGAACGTGCTTGAGCAGGCCGCCCTCGTCACCGTCGTCCGGCGCGGACGGGAACGGCTCCACTACCTCAACCCGGCGCCCATCCACGAGATCCAGGAGCGCTGGATCTCGGAGTTCGACCACTGACGGCGCGCTACTGGGGACACGCCAACGTCTCGGACTGGCGGCCGGGATCACCCTGGGAGCACCGGCGCGCCGACGGGTCGGACGTCGTCGACGTCATCGGCGAGGTGATCGAGGCCGAGCCCCCGGCCCGCCTGGTCGTCACCTTCGACGACGCCGCCGGCGCCGAACCGGCGCGGCAGGCGTCGGTCGTCACCTTCCTCATCGAGCCGCACCAGGACATCGTCCGGCTCACCGTGACCCACGAGGACCTGCCCAACCAGGAGATGCACGACGGGATCGCGCAGGGTTGGCCGGGCGTGCCGGCCAACCTCAAGTCGCTGCTGGAGACCGGCGAGGTCCTCCCGCAGGCGCCGTGGGAGATGCACCCGGGCACACGCCTGACGCCCACGGCTCCTGGCCCTGCTCTGAGGCCGGCGCCGCTCCCGGCACGGGGACGCGCGGTTCAGAGACGCAGGCTCGACGTCCAGCGGGCGAGCTGGGCGTCGATCTCCGCCCTGGTCCGGGGGTGACCGGGGGCGTCGGGACGGCGCTGCCAGGGGTGCGGCCCGGCCGCCGGCCGGTACTCCACGCCCAGCGCGTCAAGACGTCTCTCGTGCACGGCGAGCCGCGCCAGGAAGTCCGCGAAGTCGCGCTCGCCGCTCCACATCGCCTCGGCGAAGGCGGCCAGCCGCGGGAAGGCCATGTAGTCGAGCAGCCGGGGGGAGTCGATGTGCTCGGTCCACAGAGCGGCCTGCGCGCCGAGGATCCGGCCGCGCTCCTCTTCGCCGAGGCCGGCGGGGACGGGGTCGAAGGCGTGGACCGCCCGCAGGGACGTCACGCTGCCGATCGGCACCGGCTCCTGGTCGCCGTCGGCCTGGCGGAAGTCCAGGTACGTCTCGCTGAACGGCGAGACGACCACGTCGTGACCGGCCCGCACGGCCAGCACCGCGCACTTGTCGCCGCGCCAGGCCGCGACGGTGACGCCGGGCGGCAGGCCGCCCTCCAGGAGCTCGTCCCAGCCGAGCGGTCTGCGCCCGCGGGACAGCAGGTAGTCGGTGAAGTGGCGCATGAGCCAGGTCTGCAGCTCGTCGGCGTCGTGCAGGCCGAGCTCCCGGATGCGCTCCTTGGCCGGGACGCTCTCGTTCCACTGGGTCTTCGGCACCTCGTCGCCGCCGACGCAGACGTACCGGCCGGGGAAGAGCTCCAGGACCTCGTCCAGGACGTCGGTGAAGAAGGCGATCGTGCCGTCGGCGACGTTGAGCACGTTCTCGCCGACCCCCCACTCGGTGCGGACGGGCAGGCGGTCGTCGAGGTTGCCGAGCTCCGGATAGGCGGCGATGGCGGCCTGCGTGTGGCCGGGCAGGTCGATCTCCGGCACGACCGTGACGAACCGGTCGGCGGCGTAGGAGACGATCTCGCGGATGTCGTCCTGGCTGTAGAAGCCGCCGTGCGGGCGGCCGTCGAAGCGCTGGTGCCGCGCGGCGCCCACCGGTGACTCGTGCCGCCAGGCGCCGACCTCCGTGAGCCTGGGGTACTTCCTGATCTCCAGCCGCCAGCCCTGGTCGTCGGTCAGGTGCAGGTGCAGGACGTTGAGCTTGTGCGCGGCCAGCAGGTCGATGTACCGCAGCAGGTCGTTCTTCGGCAGGAAGTGCCTGGCCACGTCGATGAGGCAGCCGCGCCAGCCGTATTGCGGAGCGTCGGCGATCTCGACCGCGGGGATGCTCCACGCCCTGTCCCCGGTGCGTCCGGCCCGGAAGGCGGCGGGGTCGAGCAGCTGGCGCAGCGTCTGCGCCCCGTAGAAGGCGCCGGCCGGGCCCGTCGCCTCGATCAGCACCGACTCGGTCGTGGCGGTGAGCCGGTACTCCTCGGGCCCGAGGCCCGCGACGAGCCGGATCTCCACCCCGCCGGGCCCCTCGGGGAGCGGCAGGCCGGTGGCCGGCGTGAGAGCCCCGCGCAGCCATTCCGCGGCCCTGGCCAGCGCCGGGTCGGCGGACAGCGGGGTCGTGGCGGTGAAGGTGAACCGGCCCTCGCCGGGCGTGCGGCGGGCGGGCGCCGGGATCGTCGCGTTCACAGGGCCTGCACGGTGCGGGTCTCGCGGGCGCGCTCGGCGGCCCAGACGACCAGGTGCCCGGCCAGGGCCTCGGCCGGGCCGGCGCCCAGCGGCGCCTGGTCCCCGGCGGCGACGGCGTCGATGAACGCCTTGGTGAGGCCCCCGTCGCCGCCGCCGTGGCCGTCGGCGAGCGACGCGCCCGCCGTCGTCTGGGTGTCGATCCGCTCCTCGGCGCCGGTCACGAAGTCGACGACCCTGATCTCGCGCCCGTCGCCCTCGGCGTACCCCCGGGTGCCGAAGATCCGGGTCCTGCGGTGCTCCAGCGGCGTGAACGCCGTCATGGTGAACGACACGGTCGCGCCCTTCGCGAACTCCAGCGTGACGACCTGCTGGTCCACCACGTCGTTGTCGCAGTCGTAGACGCAGCGGCCGTACGGGCCGGTCTCCAGCGCGCGCGTGACGCCCGCCACGGTGGCGTCGGACGTGACGGCGCCGAGCGGCCAGAACTCCCGGCGCGGGTCGCCGAGGCAGCTCAGGTAGAGACGCTTGGCGGAGTAGGCGCAGTCCGGCTCGACGGCGCAGCTGACGCAACGCGTGCTCGCGCCCTCGGGCCGGTTCTCCGGCCGGAAGTGGGTCAGCGAGCCGAAGGACGACACCGCGACCGGCTGCTCGCCGAGAATGTGGAGCAACCAGTCGATGTCATGACAGGACTTGGTCAGCAGCATCGGCCCCGATTCGGCCGCGTTCCGCCAGGCGCCCCGCACGAAGGAGTGGGCCATGTGCCACCAGCCCACCGGCTCCAGGTGCTGCACGCTGGAGATCGTGCCCAGCCTGCCGCTGTCCAGCAGCTCCTTGAACGCCCTGGTGTAGGCCGTGTAGCGGAGCACGTGACAGACCGCGAACAGCACGCCGTTGCGCTCGACCGCCTCGACGATCCGGCGGGCCTCCGGCTCCGTCGGGGCCATCGGCTTCTCCAGCAAGATGGCGTAACCGAGGTCGGCGAAGGCCACCGCCGGCTCGACGTGCAAGCGGTCCTGGGTCGCGATGACCACGGCGTCCGCGAGCTTCGGCACGGCGGCCAGTTCGTCCCAGCCGGTGAAGCAGGCGCTGTCCGGCAGGTCGTGGTCGGCGGCCACCTTGGCCCGCCGGGCCGGGTCCGGGTCGGCCACTGCCACGATGCGGGCCCGGCCGTCCGCGGCGGCGGCCCTGGCGTAGATCTGGCCGCGCGATCCGGCCCCGACGATGGCTATGGTCACTGTCATTTCGCAAACTCCTTTATGAAGGTCTCCATAGATAGTCACGAGAATGACCTTGCCGTCAAGCCTCTTCTCGCCGGGCACATGCAGCTAGAAGTGGGGATGGGTCAAAGGGATATAGTTCAGAGACCAGTGATAGTGAGGAGTGTGACCGTGCAGGTCAGTGGTGGCGACCTTCAGCGGCTACGCCAGCTGAACTCCCTGAGCAGCATCCGTGCCCTGCGGGAGGCGCGCGAGCCACTGACGCTCACCGAGCTGTCCGCCCGCACCGGGTTGTCGCGGGCCTCCGTCGTGGACGTCGTCACCGATCTGGAGCAGCGCGGCTGGATCGCCGAGGTGCCGCCCGCGCCGGGCGCCATGGGCAGGCCCGCCAAGCGCTACCGGTTCCGCACCGACGCGGGGCACGTGCTCGGCATCGACGTGGGCGTGCACAAGGTGCTGGCCGTGATCACCGACCTGGCCGGCCGGATCGTGGCCAGCGGGCGGGTCGCCGTCGACCGGCACACCGCCCAGCGGGAGCGGCTGGAGGCGGTGTGGCGGGCCGTCGACGCCGCGCTCGTCGCCGCCGGGCTGAGCGCGTCCGACATGTGGGGCGTCACCGCGGGCAGCACCGGCGTCGTCAATCGCGACGGGCTCGTCACCATGGTCACCGACCTGCCCGACTGGCCCGGCGTCGACCTCGTCGGTCACCTCGGGCAGCGGCTGGCCTGCCCGATCACCATCGAGAACGACAGCAAGCTGGCCGCGCTCGCCGAGCAGCGGCTCGGGGTGGCCGCGGGCGTCCAGCACCTCGTCTACCTGCACGTCGGTCGCCGGCCCGGCGCCGCGCTGATCATCGACGGGCGCCTGTACCACGGGTTCAGCGGGGCCACCGGCGAGGTCGGGCTCATGGAGATCACGGGCTGGAGCACCATGGCCGGGCGGCTGGAGAGCGACCCGGCGGCCAAGGGCGCCTCGCCCGAGGAGGCCGCCCGGCACGTCTTCGGCGCGGCCCGGGCCGGCGACCTGGAGGCCCAGGCCGCGGTCGACGCGTACGCCCGCCATCTCGCGCTCGGCACCGCCGCGATGGTGCTGACGCTCGACCCCGAACTGGTCGTGCTCGGCGGCGGGTTCTCCCGCTCGGCCGACGTCCTGCTGCCTGCGCTGCGCCGGGCGCTCGAACCTCACTGTGTACGCGTTCCCGACATCCGGCCCTCGACGTTCGGCGAGGAGTGCGTCGCCCTGGGCGGGGCCTGTCTGGCACTGGACCACGTGGACGATCGGTTCTTCTCCCCGGAGGGTTCCATCTCCAGCCCCGCCGCTCCGCAGCGACCTTCCTGACCCTGGCCGAGGAGCTGCACTTCGGCTGTACCTGGTTCTTCGCCGGCCGGGTCGCCGACATGGACGCGGCGGAGCTGACGGCGACCGCCTCGGCGGTGCGCCTCTGACCTCCCGGGCGGATTCGGTGGTTTTCGACACCGGCCAGTGATGCGTCACCTTTCCGTCAGATCACTTTCCGCTGTCATGCGATTACTTTCTGTATGCATTGTTCGTGGTCGTCACCGGCCCCCGAGCCGGCCGATCGTCTCGTGTGGGCTCGCCCGCCGTCCAAGGCCGGTGCCGGCCCGCCCACCCGCATCAGTGGAGGTAACCCATGCCCGCCAGCCCCGTCGCCCGCCTGATGGCCGCGTCCGCCGTCGCCCTGGTGGCCGCCGCCATCGCCCCCGCCTCGACGGCCCACGCCGCCCAGGCCGGCCCGCCGGTGTGCCTGGACGCCACCAACAGCCGCGCCGACAACACCCACGTGCGCCTGTGGACGTGTCTGGACCACCCCAACCAGAAGTGGGTGATCCAGGGCGGCCAGATCAAGGTCGAGGACACCGTCGGCACCGGCCGGGAGGTCTGCCTGGACGCCACCAACAGCCGCGCCGACAACACCAGCGTGCGCCTGTGGACGTGCCTGAACCACCCCAACCAGAAGTGGGTGCTCCAGAACGGTCACATCAAGGTCGAGGACACCGTCGGTACCGGCCGCGAGGTCTGCCTGGACACCACCAACAGCCGCGCCAACAACACCGTGGTGCGGTTGTGGACCTGCCTGAACCACCCCAACCAGAAGTGGGTCGTCCAGGGCGGCCAGATCAAGGTCGAGGACACCCTGACCTGACCCAGGGGCTGCGTCCAGGTCACGGCCGGGTCGTGGAGGATCCCGCCAGTCCCTCGCGGAACGCGATGGCAGCCGCCTCGGTACGGGTGGCCGCGCCCAGTTTCGCCAGGATGTGGGAGACGTGCACGCCCGCCGTGCTGGGCGAGATGTGCAGCCGGGCGGCGATCTGCCGGTTGCTCAACCCGTCGGCGATCAGGACGAGCACGTCGCGCTCGCGCTCGGTGAGCCCGTCCTGCGCCGGTCGGGGGCGTCCGAGCAGGGCGATCTCCCTGGCGAGCGGCGCGGCGCCCAGCTCGTCGGCCAGCCGCGCGGCCTCCCTGAGGCGGGCGGTTCCGCCGGGCCGGTCGCCCGCCGCCAGCGCGGCCCGGGCGCCGTGGAACAGGCTCAGCGCCAGCTCGTACGGCTGCCCAAGATCCCGCCAGGCAGCCGCCACGCCGTCCCAGCCGTCGTCCCAGCCGTCGTCCTCGACCAGGGCGCGCAGCATGGCCTGCCAGGCCCGGTCGAACGGCCCGTCCACGCCAAGCATCGCATCGGCCGCGTTGGCGCGGTCACCGCCGCCTCGCTCGCCTTCCGCGGGGGCCGCGCGCCCTTCCACCCCTCGGGCTGGGCCTTCCCCGCCTTCTGACGTCGCCCCCTTCCGCCAGTCGGGCTGGGACGTTCCCCGTCTTCTGACGGTTCGCGCCCCCTCCGCCCCTCCGGCGAGGCGGTCCCGCGTTCTTCGTGGCCCGCGCCGTCCCTTCCCCTCGCTGGCCGAGCGGTCGGGATGGCGTCAGGACGTGCCGGTGGTGGGCGTCATGCCGGACATGTGCGGCCCTGGTGTCATCTCAGACATGTGTGGCTCTGGCGTCATGCCGGGCATGCCGGGCATTTGTGGGACGCAGGGCATGCTCTGCTCCCCGAACCACTGGACCAGGTACCGCCGCATCGTGGCGACCTCGGCCCGCTGGTCGTCGCGCACCTTGCGGGCGAAGGCGGCGACCTCGGGATGCACCGCCTCACCGCGCACGAGGAGCTGCTGCGACATCATGATCGCCATCATGTGGTGCGGGATCATGTGCTGCAGGAACGCCTTGTCGAGCTGATTCCCCGACAGCCCCGACAGGTCGGGCATCGTGGTCCCGCTCGGGCTCGGCGCCGGGCTCTGCGGGTACCACTGCAGCAGCCAGCCCTTCATCCGGGCGACCTCGGCGGTCTGCGTCGCGACGATCGACTGCCCGAGCCGCCGCATCTCCGGCCTGCTGGACCGCTGCAGCTGCCGGGCCGCGGCGATGGCGTCCTCGTGGTGCGGGACCATCTGCGCCAGGTAGTCGTACTCGCTGGTCACGGCATGCATCTGCCCCATGCCGGGACACGTGGGCTGCGTGGGCTGCGTTCCTGCAGGGCTCGGGGACGGCATCGGCGAAGATGCCATGGCCGTCGCGGCTGATCCGGTGGTGATGGCGGCCAGGAATGCCCCTGCGGCCATCGCTGTCTTCGCGAAGCGTCGCTTCATGCGTACCCCCAACGCCGATTCGACACCTACTCCAACGGTAACTCGCCCCTGGAATGTCACCGCATACGCCCGTACGTCACGAAGTTTCGACCTTATGATGATCGACCTATGCGGGGAAAAATCGTGATACTTGCGGTCTTATTGTTGACGGGCTGTTCGACGAACGAGCCGAAGGAGTGGCTTCTCAAGGATCCGGGCCGCTGGCCGCTGGCGTCATTGCCGGCCGCGGCCTCCAAGTCGGGCATGCCGGACGGGGCGGACAAGGTGCTGGCGCGGATCCAGGTCGGGAAGTACGACATGGTCCCCTGGATCAACAGCAAGGGCGTGTGCGGGCTCGCCGACCAGGGATCCTCCAGCGCGCTGTTCAACATGAGCCAGGATCTGACCAAGTCCGAGGGCAACGTCGACACCGCGGAAGAGGGCTTCGCCGGACCCAAGGAACCCATGGTCGGCACCAGTTCGGAGAGCACCGTGACCCTGTGGTGCACCCCCACCCGGATGTTCGTCACCGTCGAGGCAGAAAAGCTCGGAAAGGTGCAGCTCTACGGAAACGCGGCGGCAAAGAAGACCGAGGAAAAACTGACGGTCGTGGTGGGCACGCCTGAGGCGGTCAAGCAGTCACTCCCAGGCGCGACCCTGATCGGTCGCTAGCCCCGTATTTCCACAGGCCGGCACCGGGGCCAACCTCTCCGTCCCCGCCCGCCTGAACAGATACTCAACCGATTCTCAACATCGCTGCCGTCAATCTCGACCACAGATCCGAGCCATGCGAAGGGAGACGCGCAAATGACGCACATCCTCGGGAACGCCGCGGCCACGCTCGCCGGGGCCGGCCTGGCACTCGCCCTGCTGACCTCCGCCGCGCACGCCACCACGGCCGCTCCGGCGCAAAGCGTCAGGTCGAGCTGCACGATGAGCGATGGCGAGACGGCGTACTTCGAGCTGAAGTACCGGACGACCGGGGGGTACCACCGCATTTCCGACATCATCTACCGCTGGAGCTCCGAGGCGCCGACCCGCCTGAAGGCCGCACACCTCAACCTGATGGTCGAGCGCCGCGGCAAGGACGAAAAGGTCTACGGGAAGACGTTTCACGAGAAGAAAGCACTCTACGACGTCTCCTATGACGTCATCGTCGACCTCAAGGTCCCGGCCAAGAAGAAGCTCTACCTCGCCGTGGACGCCACGTTCGTGAGGAAGGGCGACACGCTGCGCTGCACGGGGCGCACTTACGGCGTCTGACGCCTTCCGATCGCGCACCGACCCCACTCGAACTCCCGCAGCCGGACCCGCTCATCCAAAGCCCGCCGGCACAGGGACGCCGCCTTCGAGCCGGTGCGGCAGGCGGACGACGTTCATGGCCGCCCCCGCTTGCGGCGGTCCTTTCGGGAGGCCGGTCCGAGATCGGGTGTCTTGTAGGTGACCAGGGGAATCGTGGTGGCCACGGGCGTGGCCAGTCCGTGGCCGACGAGGTCGTCGATCACCTGCTCGATGCGCTTGTAGGCCGTGGGCGCCTCCTCGAAGAGGAGCTGGCGGTCGCCGCACACCACCACCGACCCCACCGGCGTGCGGCGCAGCTCTTCGACGGTGTGCTTGGCCCGGCCGCGGCGCAGGGCGTCCGCGCGCGACATCTTGCGGCCCGCGCCGTGCGCCACGGAGTGGCCGGCGTCCGGACCGGCGTGGGCGGCCACGAGATAGGACGGGGTGCCGCGGGTGCCGGCGATGAGCACGTCGCGGCCGTCGCCCGGCGCCGCTCCCTTGCGGTGCAGGTAGCCGCCGTCGCGGAGTTCGACCAGGTTGTGGCACTGGTCGAGGATCGGCTCGGCAGGCTCGAACCCCAGCGCGTGCGCGACCCGGGCGGCCAGCAGCCGCCGGTTGAGCGACCCCCACCGTACGGCCTGGTCGTGCCTGGCCAGGTAGGCGGCGGGATCAGGGGCGGGGCCCGCGCCGTGGACCTCGGTGTGCTCGCGCAGGATCCGTTCGCCCAGCCCCCGTGAACCGCTGTGGACGACGAGGACCAGGTCACCGGCGTCGAGGCCGAGCCGAGCGGCGTGGCCGGGTTCGAAGACGGTCCCGATCCGGGCCAGCTCGACGAAGTGGTTGCCGCGGCCGACCGTCCCGAGGCCCTCGACGTGACCGGCGGGGATGTCGTCCTTCATGACGGCCCAGGCGGGATCGTCGGCATCACGTTCGGGATCCAGCGCACGATCGAGGTCGGGAAAGCGGGCGGCGAGCCTCTCGGGCACGGCGCGCTTGAGCCTGACCGGGAACACGGCGATGCCGCACCCGATGTCGGAGCCCACCAGGAACGGATACAGGACGGCCGACGCCATGGCCGCCCCGACGGGCGCGCCCTTGCCGGGATGCAGGTCAGGCATGGCGGCGACGTGCGTCATGCCGTCGAGAGCGGCCACCTGACGGCACTGCGCGACGGCGTCGGACTCGATCCAGCTGGTGGACGAGGCGAACACGGTGACGGTGGCCCCCGTGACCGGAGCGGACGGAGTCGGGTGTTGCTGAGACAAAGACGTTCTCCCTTGCAGAAGGGTATGGACAGGCGGCATCACGACGCCAACCGGCGTCGCGGCATCACAAAGGGCGGGGTGTCTTCGTCAGAGCCTCATGGGGATCACGCTCTCGAACCCCCGCCATCCCAGGCAACCGATTTTCGGCCCGGCGCCGACGAGGGCGACGCGGTCCTCAGCCGGACCAGGCTTCGGCTTCGGCGACCCAGCCGGCGGCCATGACGAGCCGGCTCCGGCGGTCAACCGCGAGGAACCCGAAGGGACGGCTGAATTCGAGGTCCACGTGCCTGACGCGGTACCGGGACGGCGGGGCCATTCCGCCCCCGACGGCGCCGAAGGCGGTGATCGCGGCGGCTTCGAATCCGGCGGAGTGGAAGGCGGCGACGACGTTCTGCCGGGCCTGGGTGACGGCGAGCGGCTGGGTGCTGATGCCCGGGAAGTGTCCGCGGTCCGGGTCGGTCACCGTTGCCAGGCCGAAGACCTCGGGCAACTCCGAGAGGTCGTGCGTGGCGGCGATGGTGAAACGCGGGACTCTGACGTTCAGCACGTCCTCAGGGACGTGGTCGCGAACGTGGCGGACAGTCAGCCCGGGGCCCGGACAGCCCGCAGCCAGAACACCGGCCGGCGTGGCGGGATGACGCCCGTCCAGCACATCGACCCCGGCGCCGAGAACCTGCCCAGGTCCCATCCAGTCGTCACCCAGCACCAGATGGATGTCGATCCCACCGGTACCCATGACTCGAAGCAAGGTCAGCCGGCCGGCCGGGGTGTCGGCGACCCCGGCCCGGTCGAGTACGCGGGTGCTGCGGCGTAGGACATGGATCTCACGTCCGGCCCACGGGCCGGCCTCGAACAGGCCGACGCCGTCGGTGAACGGCCGCAGCCACGCGGTGCGCACGGTCAGCGCCATGGCCAGGACGAGCAGCACGCGGTCGCTCAGCTGGAGGGGCATGCTGTCGATCAGCCCGCCGGTCTGCTCCTTGGCCCAGGCGTCGAGCCGGAGGCGATCCGCGGCCGGGTCTGCGGTCAGTTCGCCGTGCATGCCCGCGGGAAGCGTGCTGAGCCAGTCCGGACGTAGCGGCAGGTCCGGCCGGGACCACAAGCCCAGCGCCGACCGTACCGCCGTGGACTCCTCCATGATCGACAGCACGACTCGGGCCGCCTGGGACGCGGTGGCGGCGTCCACCCCCACGGCCTCCTGCAGTTCCGCGCGCCCCCGTCCTCCGGCGGCTGACGCGAGATGAGCCAGCAACGGCCAGGCGCCTGCGCCGGCCATCACGACAGATCCCCCCGAACAGGTCTGCACCCATCGGGCGGTCAGTGCGTTGGCGGCGGTCACCGCGGCGTGCTGCTGCTGCCAGTTCATGCGGGCGACCGTACAAGATCGAAGTGCTGGACGAGAACCGTGCGAGCGCTCTGAGCGGATGCGGTCAGTCCGTCGTGGCCGAGGAGCGGGCTACGGTGGGCTCGCGCGATGCCGTCGAGGACACAGCCGGCCCTGGCGGCGGCGTCCAGCACTTCTGGGGAACCTCGCCGCATCCGCGCGAGCGCACCACCGTGGTGTCGGGACGCCGCACAGGCGCGGTTGCATCCGGTGCGGCTCTGTTCGGTCAATCCGGGCGTGCCCGGCCGCCCCGCCGCTCCTCCACCACCGGGCGCGCGAGCAGCTTGTCGAGGCTGCGGCGCTCGCGCTTGGTGGGACGCCCCGCGCCACGAGCCCGGACGGCCACCGTCACGGTCTCCTCGCGGGGAGGAGGCGGAGGGCTCTTGTCGACGTAGCACTCGGCGGCCACGGCGGCGCCGACGCGCTTGGTGATGGCACGGGAGACCACCACGATGCGTTCGCGCCCGTCGTGCCGCAGCCGGATCTCGTCCCCGACCCGTACGGCGTGCGCAGGCTTGACCCGCACCCCGTTGACCCGGACGTGACCGCCCCGGCAGGCGTCGGCCGCGATCGAACGGGTCTTGGTGAGCCGTACCGACCAGATCCAGCTGTCCACCCGCACACTCAGCTGCTCACCCACCACCCCGACACTGTACTGAGAACCCCACACCGCCGACATCCACACCGTGCCGCATTCACCCCGTGCCAGGCAGAGCTCGCAGCGCGCCTGTGTCAGCCGTGCCTCAGCGGGGCCCGCTCGAGGTACCCGGGAACGTCCGGATCACGGGCCCGGACGGCCCCTGCGGTGGGCGGGGTCGGGCGTTAAGATCCGCTTTTGGTAGGTACGTCTGAGGCTGCGCCTGTCAGAGGGAGCACAATGGCCGCACACGAGCACCCGCTCACGGATCTCGAACAGCGCCTGTTGGCCATCGCGAACGAGCACGGCTTCGTACCGCTCCGCGAGCCGGTGCAGTACTACTGTGAGCTGAAACGCGACCACGTCATCATCTATCTCGATCGGCAGCGGAGCGGCAGAAACGTCATCGCCGTCTTCCTGCACCCCGAGACCGACCTGTCACGACTTCCGGCGGAGGCGGGATTAGGAATTCCTGACGCGCCCAAGCACTCGGACGGCATGCGTCACTTTCCCAAGAAGGTCAACAAAGGCAAGCGGCCGTCCACCTACGGCTATCCGATCACCTGCGCGGACCTCACAGCCTTTGGCCGGCTCCTCGCCTCTCTGACATAGAGCGTCCTGCAGTCATCCCGCCGGGGCCGGCGCAGCGCTCGGAGGACTCACCGAGCGCCGGCGCCTTCTCCGCGTTCGATCGGCTGTTCTGTCGCGGCCGCTCATGCCGTGGCGAGCGGCCAGAGAGGCCGGTTCCCGCGCCCACCCTCCCAAGTCCTGTCCTGGGCGAGGGCTGCCTGTGGGTATGCCGTCCGCCACCTCGGTGACGAGAAATTCGGAGCCCTGGTGAATGCGCAGGCTGTCGTGAGCGCTCCTGCGGAGGACTGCCATGAGGATTCGCCTTTCCTGCCCTCAGGGAGAGGCTCGGGCGTGTGCCGAGAACGCTGTCAGGCGCCGAATCACTCGCCAGAGCCCAACCTTGGGGAGGCGTACCGTTCAATGGCCGGCGTGGACGTCGGTCAGTTCTTCTCCTGGAGGGTGACGTTGACCTCGCGGGCCTGGCCGTCCCTCAGGTAAGTGATTTTGACCTGTTGGCCCGGTTTGGCGCCTCTGACCTGTCCGACGACGGTCTCGCCCGCGTCGACCGGCGTGTTGCCGATCTTCGTGATCAGGTCGCCCTGCTTCAGTCCGGCCTTCTCCGCCGGGCTTCCCGCTATGACCTGGCTGATCAGGGCGCCGGGCACATCGCCGGTCGCGTCGGTGACGCTCACCCCGAGGACCGCGTGACGGACCTTCCCGGTGGCGATGAGCTGGTCGGAGACCTGCTTGGCGGTGTTGACCGGGATGGCGAAGCCCACACCGCCGCCGGCGGCGTTCGAGGCGATGGCGGTGTTGATGCCGACCAGCTCCCCGGCGGCGTTGACCAGCGCGCCGCCGGAGTTGCCCGGGTTGATCGAGGCGTCGGTCTGGATGGCGCCGCCGATCGTCGTGCCGGCGCTCTGCCGGCTCTGCTCCTGTCCGAAGCCGGGAGGGAGCTGCTGCCGCTGGTCAGGGCCGGTGGTGAGGGTACGGTCAAGCGCGCTGACGATCCCCGCCGTCACGGATCCGTCCAGGCCGAGGGGGCTGCCGATGGCCAGGACGGCTTCACCGACCTTGAGTGCGTCGCTGTCGCCGAGCGTCGCCTTGGTCAGCCCGGACACGTCCGCGGCCCTGATGACGGCCAGGTCGGTGGCTGGATCGGTGCCGACGATGCTCGCCTTGGCCGTCTTGCCGTCGCTGAACTTCACGCTCATCTGCCCGCCGCCCTGGCTCGCACCCTCGACCACGTGGTTGTTGGTGAGGATGAGGCCGTCCGCCGACAGCACGACGCCCGAGCCCTCGCCGCTCTGCCCCTGGATCATCACGACGGTCGGCTGAACCTTGGCCGCGACGTCCGCCACGGTGAGCGACCCGGAGGCCGGCTTGAGGACGGGACTGGGAACGTGGCTGGTGGTGGCGACGGGCGTGGGCCGGAAGGAGTTCACCGCGACGGCGCCGGCCACCCCGCCGACGATCGCCATCGCCGCCAGTGCGAGCCCGGCCACCGCCTTCTGGCCGGCGGTGAAACGGGCCTTCAAGGTGGGCGCCGGCGGAGGCGGGGGCGGCGGCTGCTCCGTGACGATCGGGTCACGGCGGGGGAAGCCTCCGGCGGTCGGTGGCGTGGTGCCGAACTGGCTCCACCCGCCGTTTCCCTGCGCTCCAGGGTCCTGCTCGTGAGGCTCGTGCGCGTTCATCTGTCATCTCCCTCAAGTTCTGCTGCCTCACGTTGCCAACTCCGGCGTAAGACCCGGCTAAGCCCTTGATCCCGGAACCGGGCCCGCTCCTCATGACGGCCTTATCGATCCAGGTCGGAGCGGGGGTGGGTCGCCGATATCGCTTTCTACATGTTGTCGAACCTGACCGGCCGAACCGGTGGGCCGAGGTGTCGTCTCAGGGGCGCGGGGTGGGGAGGGCGTCGCTGAGTGAGGTGAGCAGGAGGTGGCGCTGCAGCAGGGTGAGGTCACCGACACTGGTGCCGGGGTCGATCTTGGCCTGGCGCAGGGTCTGCGTGATCTGGTCGGGCGTGTGCTCGGGCAGGGCGCGCAGGAGGGCGGTGGCGTCGGCGGTGATGGTGGTGGCGTCCCTGCGCGCCAGGAGTTGTTCGAGGGTGAGCCGTCTGGTGGTGACGGCGGCGCGTAGCTGGGCCTCGGACATCTGCCGAGGCAACGGATCGCGGGGCGGTGCGGCTTCGGCCGTCCGAGGGTTCGGCGCGGTGGCGAGGCCCCGGGCGGCGGCGACCGGTGAGGAGGATGCCGGCGGACCGTCGGCGAGCAGGGTCTGGGTGGTGACCAGCAGGCCGCCGATGGCGGCCACGGCGGTGGCGGCGAGGACGAGGTGACGGCGGGTCAGGCGGCGGCTGTCGCGGGCGATGGTGAGTCCGATGAGACCGGTACGCAGCAGTACGCCGGTCACCATGCCGAGCAGCACCGGCACGCTCTGGGCGGGCAGCGGCGCCACCGTCGCCAGGACGACGCCGGCCGCGGGAGCCAGGCAGGACAGGGTGAGCCAGGGGGCGGCCGGTCTGCGTGCCAGGTCGAGCATGGCGGTCAGGGCCAGCCCTTCGCTGGCCGAGTGGATCACCAGGGCGGCCACCACGACGGCGGACGCGGCCAGGGCCAGGGTCGCCCCCTCGATCATGCGGTGCAGCGACAGGGCGGCCGCGGTGCCCACACCGCCGTAGACGGCGGCGCTGACCGCCTGCTGGACCCGGCGGTGCAGGCCGGGCGCGTGCCGCCCGCCACCGGCCTTGTCGCCGTGACTGTGCCCGCAGCCCTTACGGGTGAAGAAGGTGATGACCAGGAAGCCGAACGCGCCGGCCACACCCACGACCCACAGCGGCACGCCGGTGGCGTCGGCTTCGTGCCAGGCGTCGGGCAGCAGGTCGACCAGGGCGGTGATGAGCATCAGCGCCGAGGCGATGGCCAGCCAGACGCTGATCGTGGCGTTCCTGCGGCGGGCCAGGGAGGCGCCGACCAGCGTGGACAGTGCCACCAGCACGACGGCGGCCCAGGCCGTCCAGGCGGGCAGGGCAGTGTCGGGGGCGGAGGCTTCCACGTTCAGGTCGAACAGGGTGTGCAGGGGCACTGATGGCGGCGTCGATCCCCCGAGCGGCACGAGCATGACACGGCCTTTCCGGCGAGGGTGCGGGGTTGGTGGGCGGTCGTCGCGTCGGGACATCGCGACGACGGACGGCACGAGCCGACGAGCCGGGCCGTCCGTCAGTGACCGGCGGCCGGGTCGCGGGTGGAAGGGGGCGAATGTACGGTGATCGGCCATTGCAATGCCGCGTCATGGGCGCCGTGGCCGGGCGTGGGGCCGTGGGCGTCCAGGTCGGCCAGCGCGGCGCGCAGGTGACCGAGCTGGGTGTGCAGGTTCCGGCCCTGGTCGGTGATGGCGCGTTCGAGCCGGTCGAGCTGTTCGTCAAGGGCCTGGTGGGCGGCCCGGGTCAGCGCGTCGGCGGCCGACGCGGCCTCGCGCCGCAGTCGTTCGGCGTCGGTACGGGCGTCGGCGAGGATCTGCTGGGCTTCCTGCTGGGCGGACTCAAGGGTTTCCTGGGCGCTGCGGTGTGCCGCCGCGAGCACGCCGGCGTCGGTGGGCGTGTGCGCGGGAGGGGTGGCGCCGAGGCGTTCGCGAAGCTGGGCGTTGTCCTGCCAGAGCAGGCTGAGCGTGGTCTCCACCTGGGCGAGGAAGGCGTCCACCTCCGCCAGGTCGTAGCCGGAGCGCAGGCGGACGACCGTGAAGACCTGATGGTGCACCGCGGAGGCGGTCAGCAGGGCGAGCCGGCCGGGCGCCCCCGCCTGGAGCGACGGTGTGGTGGCGCCGTCGAGGGCGGCGTGGCTGTGGGGGAGGTGGAGGTCGTGGTCATGGTCTTCGTGCTCGGCGTGCATGAGGGACTGGTCCAGCCTTTCACCGTCGTCTCGATGTCGTGACTCGGCGGGCGCGGGGCGCTCCGGCGTCGTTCCATGGACGAGCCGGAGCGGGATCGGCCGCGCGGGCGAGGTGACGGCCCGACCGCCGAGGGGCGGGCCGCCGGGGCGGCTAGGACGCGGTCGTGCCGTGGTCGTCGTGGCAGTGACCGGCGCCGCAGCCCTGGTCCTGCACGGTCGTCGCGGTGTGATCGTCGGCGCAGTCGTTCTCGGCGCCGGGGACGCAGGGGCCCGCGGGGTGGTGGTCGTGGCCCTCGTGGTCGTGGGGGTCGGTCATCGGTGTTCCTTTCACTCGGTGGGTGCGTGTGGCTGCACCGGTGCAGGGGAACCTGTAGAGCGCGACCAGGTCCGGGGATTCCTGACCGGCAAACTTCTACGTTGTGTAGTTGACGCATTACGGAAAGTTTAAACATCTGATCAGATGTTCATGCGTAAAGCCTCGATCGCCGCCAGGAGCTCTTGACCTTCGGGGCTACAGCGTCCAGCATCTGTACATATGAACATCCAGTCAGATGTTACGGAGTGCGGGCCCCCGCTGCATCTGGCCATCACCCACGTCGCCCACCCTCCGAGGAGCTCCAGGCATGTCTGAGCAGCAGGGTCACGACCACCGTCACGACGACGACCCCCGCGGACACGGTCATGGACACGGCCACGGGCATGCGGTGAGCGCGGACGCCGACCGGCGTTACCTGCGCGGCGCGCTCGCGCTGCTCGCCGGTTTCATGGCCGTCGAGGTGGTGATCGGCGTGATCGCCGGTTCGCTGGCGTTGATCTCCGACGCCGGGCACATGCTCACCGACGCCATGGCGATCGTGCTGGCGCTGGTCGCGATGCGGATCGCGGCCCGGCCGCCGCGCGGCGGCTTCACCTATGGCCTCAAACGCGCTGAAATCATCTCCGCCCAGGTCAACGGCATCACCCTGCTGCTGCTCGCGGCGTACTTCACCTTCGAAGGCGTGCGTCGCCTGGTCGAGCCGCCCGCGGTCGAGGGCCTGTACGTGGTGGCGACCGGGCTGGCCGGCATCGTCGTGAACGTGGCCGCCGCCTGGCTGCTGTCGAAGGCCAACCGTTCGAGCCTCAACGTCGAGGGCGCCTTCCAGCACATACTCAACGACCTGTACGCCTTCATCGGCACCACCATCGCCGGCCTGGTCGTCTGGCTGACCGGCTGGAACCGCGCCGACGCCATCGCCGCCCTCGTGGTCGCCGCCCTGATGCTGAAGGCCGGCTGGGGCCTGGTCCGCGACGCCGGACGGGTGTTCATGGAGGCCGCTCCCGCCCGGCTGGACCCGGCCGAGGTGGGCCGCCAGATCGCCGCGATCGACACCGTGGTCGAGGTGCATGACCTGCACATCTGGGAGGTCACCTCCGGCTATCCCGCGCTGTCGGCACACGTGCTGGTCGTTCCGGGCGCCGACTGCCACGCCGCCCGCCTGGCCGTCGAACGGCTGCTGCGCGAACGCCACGACATCGGGCACACCACGCTGCAGGTCGACCACGTCACGCCCGACGGCCACGCCTTCGACGAGAACGGCGCGCTGCGACGCCTGACACCGCACTGTCCCGACCCGCACGGCCCCACCCATCACTCACCACGGCCCGACGACGCCGCGGTCGCGGCAACCGCCTCCGCCGCTGCCGACCACACGGCCGCGAACTGGGCCGCCACCTGCCACGACGGCGACCACGTCACGTGATCGAAGGCACGGCCGCGGCCCCGGGCGGCCCGCGGCCGAGTCGCCTCGGAAGACCCCGACGGCAAGGCGTCCGCCCGGCGTGACACCGTGCCGCTTCGCCTCTCGTCAGGAGGACCTGGTGAATCCCCCGCTCGCGCTCGCCGTGGCCCTCGTCGCGGCCGTCCCGCCCGCCACCTCCGCCCCGCAGCCCTGCGGCCCGTACCGGACCGCTCCCACCGTACGAGCCGAACCCGTCCGCATGACGCATCCCCGAGGAAGGGTGACGGGGGACGGCACGCGGCTCACCGTGCGCGCCGGCCCCGGGATGACCCGATGACTCCTCGGCCGCCCCCGCCGAACCGTCGCGAAGCACTGCGTACGGGCGCGATCGTCGCGCTGGCCGCCGCGGTGGATCTCGCACTCGCCGGACCGCCTGCCGCCCTGGCGTCACCGTCGACGGCCGACTCGCGAAGCCTCGCCTCGACCGGCCGGATCCTGCTGCGCGGCGGACGCCTGCTGCACGGCACCGTGCTGCAGTCCTTCGCCTTCGACGAACGCGACAGGCACCTGTACGCCCTCCAGCTCATGCAAGGCGGCGTCCGCCTGGACGGAGAAAGCCACGCCCGTACCCACGCCGAACGCGTCCGGCGCGGCGATCTGTGCCTCAACCGCCTGTCCCTGGACGGCACCCTCACCGGAGCGATGTACCTGCTGGGTTTCGGACACGGCGGCGCCCTGGGCGTGCAGCGGGCCGCGGGCCGCGACACCATGTTGTGGACCGAGTGGGACGCCAGCCCGGCCTCCGGCTACGGCCGCGGCATCTGCCGTTTCCCCTTCATCGACGGCGCCGTTCTGACCCCGGACAGCCGGTGCCTGACCACCTGGCGGCCGCTGCCCGGCTCGACGAGCAACGCCGCGGCCCTCGATCCCGACGCCGGCCGGTTGCTGCTGCGCTACAAGGTGGCCGGCGAGCCGCGCCTCCGGCTCGTGGACCTGCGTTGTACGACCCCCGGCGGCCTTCGCCCGCTCGCCGACCTGCCGCAGCCCGGCGCCGCCCTCGGACTGCCGTTCCAGGGCATGGCCCTGCACGCCGACCACGCCTACCAGCTGCTCGGCAGCGCCTACGGCCCCGCCAACCCCGTCTCCTCGCCGGGGAACATCCGCCTCTACCGCATCCACCTGCCCAGCGGAAAGGTGGAGCAGCAGATCCTGGACCGCACGGCCAGGAACCTCGTCCCCCGCGAACCCGAAGGACTCGCGGTTCTCACGTCGTCCGACACCGGGCCGCTGCTGTGCATGGGCCTGACCCAAGGCCCCGTAGGGGACAAGTCGTTCTCCCTCTACGCGCGCCCCCTCGGATGAGCGAGACGGAATCCGCTTACGGCATCCATATTCTACGTACTGTAGAAGTTCTACGTATTGTAGAAGCACGTGGTCGGAGGTAGCGGATGGGCAAGAACGCCGAGGGCACGCTGAAGGAGCGGCTCTCCGCGCTGCAGGCCGAGCAGCGGCGCGCGGAGCGCCGGCGACGGATCGTCATGATCAGCGCCACGGTGATCACGGCCGCCGGGATGGCCGCGGCGGCCACGGCGTTCGTCCTGGACGACCGGGCCGGACGGGCGCTGGACGCGGTCCAGACGATCAACGTGAGCAGCCGCAACCACACCGACAAGGTCGTCAGCTACCCGCAGGCCCCGCCGGTCGGCGGCGACCACGCGCCGGAATGGCAGAACTGCGGCATCTACAGCAAGCCCCTGCGCAACGAGAACGTCGTCCACAGCCAGGAGCACGGAGCCGTCTGGATCGCCTTCCAGCCGGGGCTGCCGAAGGACCAACTGGACATCCTCTACAAGCAGGCCCAGGGGCGCGACTTCGTCGTCCTGTCGCCGTACACGGGGCTGTCCGCGCCGGTCGTGCTCAGCGCCTGGGGCAAGCAGCTCAAGCTGGACGACGCCGACGACCCGCGGCTGACGGCGTTCCTGCGTGCCAACATCAACGGCCCCGGGACGCCCGAGCCGGGCGCGTCCTGCAGCGGCGGGATCGGGGAGCCGTCGGCATGAGGTTCCCGGCGTTCCTGCGGCGGCGCGGGATCCTGGTGGCGGTGACCGCCGTGCTGACGCTCGCACTGTCCGGCCTCGGCCTCCGCCTCTGGTACGCGGGCCCGCCCGGGGACGCGTCGCTGGAGGCCGACTTCGCCCGTGACATGCAGGCCCACCACGCGCAGGCCGTACAGATGGCACTGATCATCCGCGACCGCACCACCGACCGCGAGGTCAGGACGCTCGCCTACGACATCGCGACCACCCAGCAGCAGCAGATCGGGCAGATGTACGCCTGGCTGGACCTGTGGGGCCTGCCCCAGGCGTCGCTGGAGCCCCGCATGGCCTGGATGCGTCAGGGCCACCAGAACATGCCCGGCATGGGACCGCAGTCCGCCCAGATGCCCGGCATGGCCACCCGCGACCAGCTCAAGCAGCTGGAACAGGCGAGCGGCAAGGAGGCGGAGACCCTCTTCCTGCGCCTGATGATCCCGCATCACCAGGGCGGCGTGCAGATGGCTCAGGCGGCGCAGGGGAGCGGCCAGCCGCAGGTGAGACGCATGGCGAGGTCGATACTCGCCGCCCAGAAGGCGGAGATCGAGCTGATGCGCGGCATGCTCGCCGCCCGCGGCGCGGCCGGACCGTCGCCTCAGGCCGGGTGAGGCATGCCGACGAACCTGACCCGGACCCCGGACGGACGAGAACGCCCGATCCGGGCCACTCGTGACCGTCCCTCAGCAGGCGTCGCGGGCCAAGAGGCGCGATCCCTTCCTCGACAACGTCAAGTCCCTGGTGATCGCACTCGTGCCGGAGCCGCCGGCTACCAGCCGACCTCGTCGCAGCCGGTGTGGCCGTCCGGCTCCACCTGCAGGGTCGCGTGCGCGACGCCATGACGGGTGCGCAGCAGGTCACGGGCCTGGTCGAGGACGGAGTGGTTGTCACTCTGGTCGCCCGTGACGAGGTGGGCGGTGGCGACGTTCATGCCGGAGGTCAGCGTCCACAGGTGCAGGTCGTGCACGTCGCGCACGCCCTCGATGGCCGCCAGATCGGCCGCCACGACGGAGGCGTCCATGCCCTCGGGCACGTGCTGGCCGAGCACCGCGAACACCTGCCGGCCGAGCGAGATCGCACGTACGGCGACGAACACGCCGATGGCCAGCGCGATGACCGTGTCCCAGAACACCTGGCCGGTCGCCGTGATCAGCCACCCCGCCGCGATGACGCCGACCGAGCCCGCCGTGTCGGCCACCACCTCCAGGTACGCGCCCTTGACGTTGAGGCTCTCACTGGCGCCGGACCGCAGCAGGAACAGGGCGATCAGGTTGACCACCAACCCGAGCGCGCCCACCACGAGCATCGGCCCTGAGGACACCTCGGCCGGGCCGCCGATCCTGCCGATCGCCTCGGCGACCACATAGACGGCGACGCCCAGCATGAGAACCACGGCCAGCAGCGAGGCGAACACCTCGGCCCGGTAGGAGCCGTAGGTGCGCCGGCCGGTGGTGTCGGGACGAGCGGCGATCCTGGTGGCGACCAGCGCCGCGCCGAGCGTGACGACGTCGGCGGCCATGTGCCCGGCGTCCGACATCAGGGCCAGCGACCCGGAGATCAGTCCGTAGGCCAGCTCGACCAGGAAGAATCCACCGATCAGGACGAACGAGACCGCCAGCCGCCACCGGTGCCGGGCCCCGGCGTGCCCGTGCCCGTGACCCACGCCCATCAGCGCTCGCCCTCCCGCTCCGGGTGGATGGCCTCGGTGTGCTCGGTGTGGGCCAGCGCCAGGTCCAGCAGCATCCGTACGTGCGGGTCCTCCAGCCGGTAGTACGCCATCCGGCCCGAGCGGCGGGCGGCCACGATGCGATGGGCACGCAGCAGGCGCAGCGCGTGGGAGACCGCGGACTCGCTCTGCCCGGTCACCGCCGCCAGGTCGCACACGCACAGCTCGCCGTCCAGCAGGGCGACCAGCAGCTTCAGCCGGTTGGGGTCGGACAGCAGGCCGAAGATGTCCGCCGTGTCGGTGAGGTCCTCGGCAGCGGGCATCCGCTCGCACACCGCGGACACCCGGTCGGCGTCCACCACCTTGACGGCACAACCGTCCACGATCAACACATTCTCAGCTGAAGAACTGTTCATATGTGTATTCTGTCGCCTATGCGGTGAATGTCAACAACGCGTGAGCAGGGCAACAGCCGCATCCAGAGCAGCCCGCCGTTCAGTGCGCGCAGGCCGGCTGAGCAGCAATCCGCCGAGCAGCTTCACCACCCACAATCGCCGGCCGCTCGCAGTGCGCGCTGGACGTGGTGCTCCCTCTTGTAGGCCGGCCCGCTCTACGTCCTCAGCCCGGCCTGAACGAAGTCAGACAGGACCACAGAGTGCGATCGGTGCCGGGGCTGTCTGCAGATCAAGAACATTCGCAGGAGTCGTCCTGGACCGAGTGCGGCGGCTCGGCCACCATCAGAACATGACCGGAAGCGGATCAGCGGGTGGCGGGGGAGCAGGCTCGCGCCTGAACTGGACGGCAGTGAGCGCTCTGGCGGGTTCGATCGCAGCCGTGGTCGCGCTCTTCGCCTACTTGATGCCGCCCAAGACCCCGCCCGGCACAGTGGTTTCCAGTCCATCCCCACCGGGTCGGGTCGTCACCCAGCCCTCACGATCGCCTGTGGACTCATCGCCTGAGTCCAGCACGTCCCAACCACCGAGTCACACGCAGGCCGTCCAGGATTCCCCTCCACCGCCACTGAAGATCCGGTCCGTCGGCTGCGACGAGACGGCGGCGGCCCTGACCGCCTACCGCAGGGATGCCGGAACCAGCCCAAGCGGTCAGGCGGCCGCGGCTCAGCAGACGTACAGCGACTTGATGGGCGCAGCCCTCAACGCGCAGGGCGCGGTAGGGGCGAAGATCAGGCGGCTGGCCGCGGAGTTCCAGGAACTGAGCTTCCGCCTGACGGGCATGACCGGCGGCGACCCCAACCAGGTGATCGCGGACATCAATGCGGACGTCGCGGAGTTCAACAGGTTGTGCGCCTCCGGTTGATCGCACGACAGGAGCCGCTCCACGACAACGGCAAACAGACATGGAGATTAAGCCCTCAAGAGCGGCCGTTGGCGCCTTGGTGGAGGGCTCGGCCGCTTCCTGCAGGTCTGCAGGCTTCACCTTCGGCCCCTACGAGCGGGATCTCAGCACGGCGGTCGGAGTTCCCTTCGGCGGTCGAAGGCCACCACCAGCGGAAGAGTGGTCAGTGAATGGCAGTGAGGTCGACGACCACGAACTTGTCGCCGCGGCTGAAGAGGGCGATGTTGCTGCCGGCCGGGGCGCGGTAGCGGGTCCGGGTGTCGATGCCGCGGATCTCGGCGGACACGCCTGACCGCACGTCGTGGACGATCGCACGATCGGGCAGTTGGGCTGACAGGAACCGGTCCTGTTGGAGAGGTTGTGGCGCGACTCCCGTCACGTCCATCTCGTGCCGTGTCCGCCCGTCCCGGCCCTGGACCTGCGCCGCCGCGGATCGGTCGAGGTGTGTGACGCAGAGGGTGATGCCGCAGGCCACAGGGCTGCCTGGCTTTAAGGCGGTCCGGGCGCGCTTCTCGCCGGTCTCGATGTTCATGACGGACTGGAAGGGGGCTTCGTTGCCGCCGAACGTCCCGGGTGATCCGACCCAGGGCCAGTTCAGGATGTGCTGTCCCTGTGTGCCGTCCACGGGCTGCGGTTGCCCGCCGTTGATGTCGACGGTGAAGACGCCCTCGTTCCCGGCTGACCAGGCGAGACGGTCAGGGGTGATGGCGATCCCGGTGACGAAGCCGGCCGATGAGGCGGGCGGCAGGGGAGCGGAGGTGACGAGCTGCGGTTTGCCGCCGGTCGTCGGGACGGTCCAGATGTCGGCGGTTCGCTTGTCGGCGGCGCCGCGTGCGGTCCACCAGGCGACCCGGCCTTGGCCTGCGGTGAAGCCGTCAGGGAAGAGGGTGGTGCCGGCCGGGAGGGTGATGTCGGCGAGCTTGGCCACCTCGCCGCTGTTCACGTCGTAGGTGTAGAGGCCGTTCGCCTTCTCGAAGCCGGCTTCGGCGGTCAGGAGGACTTTGGTGGCGTCCACCATCAGTCGCGGCCGGACTTTTCTGCCGTCGGGTAATTTGGCCGGCACTTCGTGCACTGCTGCGGGCCACAGATTCTCGATGGGTTCAGGCGCCGAGGCTCGTGCTGAGCTGACGGAAGCGGTTCCGCTGCCGGCCGAGGAGGTTTCCGGCTTGGACAGAACAGAGATTGTGACGGTGACTATTGCCGCGACGGCTACTCCGCTCGCGACCGCTGCGGTAAGCGTGGTGCGGCGGGAACGCTTGGAACGACGGTTGGGTTGAACCTGCGCGTAGTCCGGTGTATCGGCCATTTGGCGTCCTTGATGAGCGGCTGAGTTTACGAGGCGGGTGCAGAGAAGATCGCTGCATGATGATTCGTACAAGAGTGCACGACCACGGAGACCGGACGAGAGAACATTGGCAGCCCCTCAGGCCGGTGCTCTGCGTGGAGGTCAATTGCCGGTGGAGACCCAGCTGCTGCAGTTGAGCACTCTGATGGTGCCGTTGGACAGCTTGTCCCGGTTGCATGCCTGGATCTTCTCGACGCTGGAGCTGCTCCAGTAGATGTCTTCCGAGCCGGCGCCGCTGACGTTGTCGTAAATGGAGATGTACCAGCCGGGGGAGCTGCTGTTGGGGTAGGTGTCCCAGAAATACCCGGCACCGGTGCCCGCGGTGGTCCATGCGTAGGCGAGTATTTGGGCGGACGCTTGGGTCGAGAACGGCAGGACGATGAGAATGCTCGCGAGGATCAGAGCTAACCAGTGGCGCCTTCTCATTGCGATCCTTTCGCTGATCAGAGGGCATGCCTGTTCGATGCCGGATATTCCTGGCCGGCAAGACTTTTGATGGAAGCGCAGACGCTGAGCAAGGGCCGATTCGATGACTGAAGGTACGCTTTCGTATGTGTGCCGGCCCGCGCTGGGACGTTACCGGCGCTGCCTACATTTCAGCTAATGAACAGAATGGCGTGTTCAGGGCGGAGTCTGCAGGAGTCTCTTCTGTGCCCGTCACTGATCGGCAAGACTGCCCAACGCGTCCGGCTTTCGATGGGCAGGCCAGGTGCTTCAGGGCTACGCTCGGCGCCGGGTCACGGCGGGGCGGGGTGGCCCTCGGGGCCGAGGGGGCGGGGCATTGCGTTCGGCGAGCAGTTTCTGCTGGTCCGACGGCACACGTCTGCGGGGAAGCCTTCCTCACTGTCCGTCATGCGTGACGGGTAATACAGATTTTGTGCCAGGGGTGTGACCCTGGCCTCACCTTCACGTCATATCACTCTCCGCATTCGTCGAATTACCGTCAGCAGGCAACCAAGTACTGATCACCAGGAGCCGGAGCACCAGGCCGGGGTGATCATTTCTTGGCCGAAACAGCGGACGGTGACGTGATCCCAGGCCGGTCATGCCAGGCGATCCGCAGAGCGAAGGCGAGGTGGCGGGTGCATCTGACTCCGCATGAACAGGAACGCCTGCTGATCCATGTGGCAGCGGACGTGGCCCGCAAGCGCAAGGAACGGGGGGTCAAGCTCAACTATCCGGAGACGGTCGCGCTGATCACGGCACACGTGCTGGAGGCGGCCCGGGACGGCAAGTCCGTCCACGAGCTCATGTCCACCGGCAACAAGATCCTCTCCCCGGGCGACCTCATGCCTGGCGTCGCGGAAATGATCTCCGACCTGCAGATCGAGGCGACGTTCGAGGACGGCACCAAGCTGGTCACCATCCGCAACCCCTTCGCCGACACCGAGGACCACAACGGCGAGGGAGACGAGCAGGGAACGCGGACGCAGTCGCCGATCCACCCGGGGAAGATCGACCACCCGGAGGGCGCCACGCAGGTGCCCTTCAACGCGAATCGCGAGATCACGACGGTGGAGGTGACCAACACCGACGACCGTCCCATCCAGGTGGGCTCGCACTACCATTTCTACGAGGCCAACCCCCGCCTCGACTTCGAACGCTCCCTCGCCTACGGCAAGCGCCTGCACATCCCGGCCGGCAGCTCGGTCCGGTTCGAACCCCGATGCACCCGGACGGTGAAGCTCGTGCCCATCGAGGGCCGGCGTATCGTCGCCGGTCTGCGCGGCCAGGTCGGAGGGCAGCTCGATGGATGAAGCCCTGGACGCTTCGGCCGGCACCGCAGCTGACACCGCAGCAGACCAGACACCAGGCGTGCTCGCCGCGCAGACGGCGGAGGGCCCCCTGCGGGAGCGCGGGCCCGGTGCGGAGATCCTGCCCATCGATCAGCCGCTGACCCGGGTGGAGTACGCCGACCGGTACGGCCCGACGCTCGGCGACCGGATCCGGCTGGCCGACACCAACCTACGCATCGAGATCAGCCAGGACTGGGCCGGCGGCCCGGGACGCAGCGGCAACGAGGTTGTCTTCGGCGGCGGCAAGGTCGTCCGCGAGTCGATGGGCCAGTCCTGCGCTCCGCGCGACAGCGAGAGGTTCGGCGCTCCGCAGCCACCCGACACCGTCATCACCGGCGCGGTGATCCTCGACCATTGGGGCGTGGTCAAGGCAGACGTCGCCATCCGGGACGGCCGGATCGTCGCGCTCGGCAAGGCCTACAACGACGAGACCATGGACCGGCTGCACGACGGGCACGAGCGGGCCACCGACTTCCTGATCGGCCCCGAGACCGAGATCATCGCGGGCAACGGCAAGATCCTCACCGCCGGCGGCATCGACACCCACGTGCATTTCATCTGCCCCGAGCAGGTGCACGAGGCACTGGCCGCCGGGGTCACCACGCTGATCGGCGGCGGCACCGGCCCCGCCGAAGGCAGCACCGCCACCACCGTCACGCCCGGCGCCTGGCACGTCGCCAGGCTGTTCGAGGCGCTCGACGCCTTCCCGGTCAACATCGGCCTGCTCGGCAAGGGCAGCACCATGTCGACCGAGTCCCTCTACAACCAGATAAAGGCTGGCGTACTCGGGTTCAAGATCCACGAAGACTGGGGGGCCACCCCGGCCGTGCTGCGCCATTGCCTGGAGGTGTGCCGGGAGACCGGCGTCCAGCTGGCCCTGCACGCCGACTCGCTGAACGAGGCCGGCGCGGTGGCCGACACCATCGAGGCGATCGGCGACCATCCGATCCACATCTTCCACGTCGAAGGCGCGGGCGGTGGCCACGCCCCCGACATGATCACCATGGCAGGGCTGCCAAACGTGCTGCCCGCCTCCACCAACCCCACCCGGCCCTTCACCGTCAACACGGTCGCCGAGCACATCGACATGGTGATGGTCTGCCATCACCTCAACCCGCTGGTGCCAGAGGACCTGGCCTTCGCCGAGTCGCGGATCAGGCCCTCCACGATGGCCGCCGAGGACGTCCTGCACGACCTCGGCGCCATCTCGATCATGTCGTCGGACGCGCAGGCGATGGGCCGCATCGGCGAGATGATCATCCGGACGTGGCAGACCGCGCACGTCATGAAGGCCCGGCGCGGCCCACTGGACGGCGACCAGGACGGGGCCGACAACCGCCGCGCCCGCCGCTACGTCGCCAAATACACCATCAACCCGGCCATCGCGCACGGCATCGACCACGAGGTCGGCTCCGTCGAGGTGGGGAAGCTGGCCGACCTGGTGCTGTGGGAACCGAAGTTCTTCGGCGTCAAGCCGCACCGGGTCATCAAGGGCGGCCAGATCGCCTACGCGCAGGTGGGCGACGCCAACGCCTCCATCACCACCCCGCAGCCGATCCTGCCCCGCCCCATGTGGGGCGCGACCGGCCGGGCGCCGGCCGCCAACGCGGTCAACTTCGTCACCGACCACGCCATCCGGTCCGGCCTGGCGGAACGGGTCAACGTGGGCAAGCCGTTCACCGCCATTCGCAACACCCGCAAGGTGTTCAAGGCCGACATGCGCGAGAACAACGCCTGCCCCGACATCCACATCGACCCTGACACCTTCGAGGTCGAGATCGGTGGGGCCAAGGCCAAGGACGTCAAGACCGACATTGACCACCAACTCGTCGACGGCGGTCAGTACGCCGACACCCTGCCCATGGCCCAGCGCTACTTCCTGTTCTGACCGGCGCCCCCTGATCGATTCCGTGAACGTCCCGCGCGAACGAAAGGCGTCCCGCCCGCGATGAACCACGCCGCCCTGCTGGTCCTGGCCGATGGCCGCTTCCCCGCCGGTGGGCACGCCCATTCCGGCGGGGCCGAGGAGGCCGTCACGGCCGGACGGGTCCGGGACGTGGCGAGCCTGGAGGAGTTCTGTCGCGGCCGGCTGCACACGGCCGGCCTGGTCGCGGCCGCACTCGCGGCTGCGGCCGCCGCCGGATACGACCCGCTGCTGCTGGAGGAGGCGGCCGACGCCCGTACCGCCGCCCCCGCCCTGCGGCACACCTCGCGCAGCCTGGGACGGCAACTGCTGCGCGCCGCCCGGGCCGCCTGGCCCTGCGCCGAGTTCGACGCCCTGGCCGGCGCGCGGCCGCGTGGCGCCCATCAAAGCGTGGTGCTCGGCCTGACCGCCCGCGGCGCGGGGCTGACCCCGCTGGACGCCGCCCACGCGGCGGCGTACGAGAGCGTCAGCGGTCCGGTCGCCGCAGCCGTCCGCCTGCTCAGGCTCGACCCCTTCGACGCCACCGCCGTCCTGGCCCGCCTGGCCGCCGACATCGACCACATCGCGGCCGATGCGGCCGAGGCCGCGAACCGCGTCCACACCGACGGGACCACCGTCCTGCCGGCCGCCTCCGCGCCGCTGCTCGACATCGCCGCCGAACAGCACATCACGCGCCCGGCCCGCCTGTTCGCCTCCTGACCACCGCACCCCCTTGGGAGCAGCCATGCACCTGCACCACAGCGACGTCTTCCCCGACGGCCACGCGCCCGGCCCCAGCGGCTCAGGCGGCTCGGCTCAGCGTCCCGGCGAACGTCGCGCCCTGCGCGTCGGCCTGGGCGGGCCGGTCGGCTCCGGCAAGACCGCCACCGTCGCCGCCCTGTGTCGCACGCTGCGCGAACAGCTGTCCATCGCGGTCGTCACCAACGACATCTACACCCGAGAGGACGCCGAGTTCCTGCTGCGCGAGGCCGTCCTGCCCGCCGAGCGCATCACCGCCGTGCAGACCGGCGCCTGCCCGCACACCGCCATCCGCGACGACATCTCCGCCAACCTGCAAGCCGTCGAAGACCTTGAGGACCGCCTCGGTCCGCTCGATGTGATCCTCATCGAATCGGGCGGCGACAACCTCACCGCGACCTTCTCCAAGGGCCTCGTCGACGCGCAGGTCTTCGTCATCGACGTCGCCGGTGGTGACGACATCCCGCGCAAGGGCGGGCCCGGCGTCACCACCTCCGACCTGCTCGTCATCAACAAGACCGACCTCGCCCCGCACGTCGGCGCCGACCTGGAGGCCATGGCTCGCGACGCCAAGGCCCAGCGCGACGATCTGCCCACCGTGCTGACCGCGGTCAAGAGCACGGGAGGCATCACTCCCGTGGCCGAGTGGATCCGCGAGCGCCTGGCCGCGTGGACCGCGGGCCCGGCATGAGCCGGGCATGCCTGCCGTCCGCACCGGCCACCACCTCCGTCCCACCCTCTGCCTCCACACCGGCCGAGGACGTCGTGCCGGGCGTGCACGCCACCGCCCGCATCAGGGCCGCCCGCGCCCACGGCACCACCGTCCTGCCCGTACTCGCCGGTGAGGGCCCGTTCGACCTGCGTCGTGCCCGCTCGCACGGCGACCAGGCACGGGTGTGCATCCTCGGCGCCATGAGCGCCCCGCTCGGCGGCGACCGACTGCGCATCGAGGCCACCGCCGGACCAGGCGCCCACCTGCACATCACCACCGCCGCCGCCACCATCGCCCTGCGCGGCCCCACCACCGCCCACGCCACCTACGACATCGACCTGACCGTCGCCGACCACGCCAGCCTGCACTGGCTGCCTCAGCCGCTGATATCCGCCGCCCGCAGCAACCTGCGCCAAAGCTGCATCATCGACCTGGCCCCCACGGCGCGGCTCCTGCTGCGCGAAGAAGTCGTCCTCGGCCGCTCCGGCGAAGGGCCGGGCAGGCTGTCCACCCGCCTCACCGTCCGCCGCGACGCACGTCCTCTGCTGGACCAGCAGACCAGGTACGGGCCCGGCGCGCCCGGCTGGGACGGCCCTGCCGTCGCGGCCGGTCACCGCGCCGTCGGCCAGATCCTGCTTGTCGACCCCGCCTTGGACCAGCGCCCATCCCAGGCCCGCCTGTTCGGCGACGACCCGGAAACCGGCCAGGCCGTGCTGACCCCGCTGGCCGGCCCCGCCCTCCTGATCACCGCACTGGCCCCGGACACCCTGCACCTGCGCCGCCTGCTGGACGCGGCGCACCCCATCGTCTGAACATCCAGCGGCACCGCCGTGCAGCTGAGGCGTCACGACATCGCTCATCCCATTGGCGGCGTTGGCGCGGTTGTCAGCTCGTCGCCCATCGCCCGGTTCGCAGGCCGGCTGCGATCGAGCGTTCGTGCTCGTCGGTCCATTCGACCTCGGGGTCGATCTCCAGGAGACCGAGCACTACGGACGCGATCGCCAGTGCGGGCTCCGACCATTCGGCGGGCTCGGGTGCTCCGAACGGATTGGCCTGGAACCGCTGGAAGATGATTTCCGGATTGCTGGGTGCCATCAGGATCAGCCCGCGCAAAGTGGCGACGGCCAGGCGGGCCACTGTCTCGAAGGTGATGCCGGCGTGCGGACGCAGGCCGATCGATCTCGCCACCCAGGAGTAGGCGGTGGCCACGTCAGTGACCATAGAGCGTTCCGACTCGGTGAGAGACCGCTGGACCTCGGCGCGCAGGTCGCTGTCGGGCAGGCTGCGGAAGGTGGCCTGCAGCGCGAGATAGGTGCGCCAGGCCGGTGACCGGTGGAAGATCCCGAACTCGCCGAGCGCGCCTTCCCGCAGTACCTCTCCGGCCAGTGCGCGGCGCAGACCTGGTGTGCGGGCCCAGTCGAGATGGGCGAGCAGGGTGCGGGCCGCCGCTGGCAGCGCGCCGGGATTGGCGTCGGTGATGGCCGGGCTGGCGCCTTTGGCGAGCTCGGTCAGCAGGTCGCTGAAGAACAGATCCTTGTACGGCCAGCGGCGGTAGACGGCGCTGCGGGCGACGCCGGCGTCACGAATGATCTCTTCGAAGCTGATGTGGTCCAGGCTCACGGTCAGCCCGGCTTCTTCGACGGTGGCGGCCGCGGTGTCGAGCATCCGTCGTGCGGTCTGTTCGTCGGACAATCGCTTGCGGCGTCGGGCCAGGCCGCTCTCCGGTGTCTCTCGTCTCACGCCCGTAGTCTATGGTACTTGGGATATTGAGTCCCAATAGAGGTGGTGGTGAGCCCGTGAAGGTGTCGGAGCCCGACCGTTCTGTACGCGACCGCACCGGACACCCGGTGCGGTTCCTGGTGCTCGTGAGCGTGTTGTCGGTGCCGTTCTACGTCCTGGGGGCGGTATCTCCCACCATCCGCATCGGCGCGATGGAGCTGCCCGCGAGCGCGACCATGTTCGTGCTGCCGGTGCTGGCCGCCGCGATTCTGGCCTACCGCGACGGCGGCCCGGCCGCTGTCACGGGCCTGCTGGCCCGCGTCGTCGACCGGCCCGCGGGACGGGCCCGCTGGTATGTCGCCGCGGTGTCGCTGCCTGCCGCGATCGGTGCTCTCTCGTGGACCTTCGGGTGGCTCGCCGGCGAAGCCGGCTCGGTGCTTCCGACGCCGCCGGCGGTCTTGCCGCTGGTGTTCGCTGCGGCGGTGGTGAGCGCCGCGTGCGAAGAACTGGGCTGGACCGGTTACGCCTCCGATCCGATACAACGCCGGTTCGGCACGGTAGGGGCCGGGCTGCTCCTTGGGGCCTTCTGGGGTGTGTGGCATGTGATCCCGCTCCTGCAGGCCGGTCATGGCGCGGCCTGGATCGGCGGCTGGTTCCTGGGTACGGTCGCGCTACGGGTGATCATCATCGGCCTGCACAACGCCACCGGCGGCGTGTCGGCGGCGATCCTGATGCACGCGATGGGCAACGTCACCGCCGCCTATATCCCGGACTACGACAACCCCGTCGCCTCGTTGACATCCGCTGTGTTCACCGTCGTGGCCGCCGTGGGCATCCTGTGCCTCGGATCATGCCGAGCCGCCGGAACGCGGCCGGCCGGCCGGCAAGGGCCCGGCCACCAGAGAGGTTGAGGGCGAGCGCTTACTGGCGCTGGGCTCGATGGCCTGGTCGCCTTCATGTAGGCGGTCGCCTGCAGTTCCCGAGCGGCCCAGGCGTGGGTCACCCGGCGTGGGTGCCCACGGCGATCACGGCGTCGGCGAGGGCGGCGGCGTAGGCGTCGGTGAGCCTGCCGGGGGCGAACAGCAGCGCGTACCACATCGGCCCGAAGACCAGATCGACGAGCAGATCGTCATCGGGGTGGGCGAGCTGCCCGCGTTCGCGCGCGCGGGTGAGGATCTGGCGGACCGCCTGGCGGCGCGCCGCGATCAGCTCGCGGCTCACGCGCTCGGCGAAGGCGGGATCCTGCAACGCCTCGGCGGCCAGGGCCTGGTTGAGTGCGCCGGGCACCCCGCGCTGTCCGGCGAAGGTGGCCTCCAGCAGGGCCAGCAGGTCCTCCCGCAGGTCGCCGGTGTCGGGGGTGGGCAGCCGGGTGCGGGCGTAGACCGCCAGCACGTCCAGGATCACCTCGCCCTTGCTCGGGTAACGGCGGTAGACCGCCTGTTTGGACACGCCGCTGCGGGCGGCGATGCCTTCCATGCTCACCCCCCGGTAGCCCTGCTCGGTGATGAGGCTCAGGGCGGCCTGGCGGATGGCGTCGTCGACGGCGGGGTCGCGGGGTCGTCCGGTCATGGACTGCACTCTACTTGACATACGCAACGGTCCGTATTTAAATCTCATACGCAACGGTCCGTATTGAAAGGAGGGGGCATGCGCCCCCGTTCCTCCACCCCTGCACTGCTCACGCTGGCGTTGGGCTACTTCGCGCTGGGGACCGCCTCACTGGCGGTCGTCGGCCTCAGTGGCCCGATCGCTGCCGACCTGAAGGTGCCCGCCGCCACCGTCGGCACCCTGGTCACCGTTTTCGCGCTGGTGTTCGCCCTGGCCGCCCCCGTCGCCGCGATCGCGCTGGGCCGCCTGGACCGCCGCACCGCGCTGCTGGTGGGCCTGGCGCTGATGACGCTGGGCGGCGCCGCCGGCGCGATGGCGCCCGACTTCACCGCCCTGGCCGCGGCGCGGGTGGCCGCCGGGCTGGGCGCGGCGATCTTCGGACCGGCCGCCTCGGCCACCGGCTCGATGATCGTGCCCGCCGAGCAGCGGCCCCGCGCGCTGGCGGTGGTGTTCGGCGGGATGACCGCCGCCACCGTGCTGGGCGTGCCGCTGGCCTCGGCCGCGGGCACCGCGATCGGCTGGCGCGCCACCATGGCCGCCGTGGTCGCTCTGACCCTGGTGGCGGGCGCGCTGCTGGCGATGCTGCTGCCACCGGTGGCACCGGGCCCGGCCCCCACCGCCCGCGCCTTCGCCGCCGCGCTGCGAACCCGGGGCGCCACACTGATGATCGCCACCACACTGCTGGTGCTGACCGCCCAATTCACCGTCTACGGCGTCGCCGGGGCCTACCTGGCCGCCCGGTTCGGCGCGGGCCCGGGGCTGGTGTCGCTGACGCTGCTCGTGTTCGGCGCGCTGGGCATGGTCGGCAACGCCGCCGGTTCCCGCGTCTACGCCCGCCTGGGCGGCGGCCGCACCATCGCCGTCGCGCTGGCAGGGCTGACCCTGGCCTTTCTGGCCCTCGCCGGTGCACCCGCCGTGCCGGCGGCCGGGGTCGCGGTGTTCGCCTTCTGGGCCGTCTTCAACACCTTGTTCATGGCCCCGCAACAGGCCCGGCTGGTGGAGCTGCTGCCCGAGCAGCGTGGGGTCCTGCTGGCTCTCAACGCCTCGGCCCTGTACTTGGGCATGAGCCTGGGCAGCCTGCTGGGCGCCAATCTGCTGCCCGCCCTGGGCGGCCACTGGCTCCCGGCACTGGCGCTGCTGCCGCTGGCCGCGGCCGTCACCGCCCACGCCGCCTCCACCCGTCCGCGCCCGACCCACCCGGCCACTCCGGTCTCCGCGTCCACTCCGGCCCACTGCTGACCTGCTCTTCCTTTCCGATCCTCCTTTTGTTCGTCACCTCAACCTCACAGGAGAACGCCATGTCCCAGCCCGCCGCCCAGCTCGTGCGCGACTACTTCGAGCAGATCTGGAACCAGGGCCGCACCCAGCTGGCCGACCGGTTCCTGGCCGCGGACCTGATCCAGCACAACCCCAACCTGCCCGACGGCCGCCAGGCGCTGACCGAGTTCATCGACGGGATGCGCGCCCAGCTTCCCGACGCCCGCTTCGAGATCCGTCGTATGGCCGTAGACGGCGACCTGGTGTTCACCCACAGCCTGTTCACCGCCCAGCCCGGCCACTCCGGCATCGCGGTGGTGGACGTCTTCCGCATCACCGACGGCCTGATCGCCGAACACTGGGACCTGCGCGAGGACGTCCCCGCCACCACCGTCAGCGGCCACCCGATCGTCTGACCCGTCCAGCACCGAACGTTGAGGTCAACTTCCGTGACCACCCCCACCACCCGCCCACTGCGGGACCAGACCATCCTGATCACCGGCGCCACCGACGGCCTGGGCCGCGCCCTGGCCGACCGCCTGGCCACCCACGACCGCCTGGACGTGCTCGTCAACAACGCCGGCATCGGCGTGGAGACCGCCCCCAGCGCAGCGCCGACGGCCTGGAGCTGACCTTCCAGGTCGACTACCTGGCCACCTACATGCTCAGCAGCCTGCTCACCCCGCTCCTGGCCCGCACCGCCGCCCGCTCAACCACTACCGGCGCCGGCCCGGCGCGGATCGTCAACGTCGCCTCCGCCGGACAGGCGCCCCTGGACTTCAACGACGTGCTGCTGGAACGCCACTGGGACGGGGTGCAGGCTTACTGCCAGGCCAAACTCGCCCAGATCATGCTCACCCTCGACCACGCCGAACTCCTGCGCGACCACGGCGTCACCGTCAATGCCCTGCACCCCGCCTCCTACATGCCCACCAAGATCGTCACCCACCTGTTCACCGTGCAGAGCACCCTGGACGAAGGCGTCACCCACACCGCCCGCCTGATCACCGACCCCGTCCTGGACAACGTCACCGGCACCTACTTCAACCGCTCCCGCCCCGCCCGCGCCCACCACCAGGCGTACGACACCGACGCCCGCGCCCGCCTACGGGAGATCAGCCAACAACTCACCGGCGTGCCCTTCCCGACTGCACCTGTCCCAGCCGCCTGATCCGCAACGCCACACCGCCACCCGGAACACGACCGTCACTACCGCCCGGCGAGGTCGTCGGTCTCCTCCGGCAGTACTGCGGCGAAACGTGGCACCATGCCGTCGCCTCGCGGGGACCCGCCGTTCCACGTGGCCAGAGGAGCGACCATGGCCTTGTACAGGTGACCGCCGAACAGATGTGTCGTACGGGGCCGAAGGCCATTGTGTTGGATCGCCTGGGAGACCTTCCGATGAAGGCGACTCCGTCGCGCACGGCGCGTGCCCCGATTCCCGGCAGTCCCACGTCCGACAGCGCATGGAGCCCGTCACCAGTGTCAACGCATCGGTAGGTCGGCAAGAGCTCGTGCGCCGAGGGAAAGCAAGGGGAGGATCGCGGTGCGGTCCCGGGGAGGCGGCCTTGGCGGAGCACCTCCACCCACCCCTGGCACCGCCCGTCATGAAAGCCTGCACAGCCATCTCATCGGCTGGGTCGCCGAGAACTCCCGCCGCCAGGCAAGACGGTGACCCTGTAGGGATGGGAGGCTTGAATCGTGCGTACCTGGTTCGAGCCCGAAGAGGCCGAGGAGTTCGAGGCCGCTAAGGACCTGCTGATCCGGCGGTGTGTCACCTGGGCGAAGGAGCACGGGCATCCGGTCGACGACCTGCTGCTCTCCGCCGCCGTCGACGCGCGGCACGAGAGCCGTGACGGCCGGCTGGCGTACTGGGACGGTGCGAGCATCAGGTTCTTCCTGCTGCGATACGTGCCGTACAAGGTGACGGCCGTGCGGGAGGAGCTCGACCTCGCTCCGGAGGTGCTGCGCACGTACCTGCGCTATCTCGACGTCACCGGCCTTCGCGACCCGCGCGGCGCCACGTTCGCGGACGCGCAGGAGATCATCGCCGACGTGCGGGCGGAGTACGCGGCCGCGCTTGACGATCCCACGCTGCGGGGGGTGGCGACGTTCTGGGCGCACACGGCTCTCGGCCAGGGCGTCGATCTCACCGTTCCGGGGGCGTTCGAGCGGTTCAAGCGCGATCTCGACGCCGGTCGCGTTCCGTACGACGAGCAGGTGCTCGACAAGATCCTGCAGAACCGCCTCGTGAACGGCGGCATCGGTGAGGAACGCGCCTTCCCCCAGCTGCCCGTGTACCTGCCCCCCGCGTCCGAGCTGATGGAGGCCGCCGCGCGCAGTCAGACCGTCCAGCGTCTCATCACCCTGGCCGATTGGGTGGGCAAGGACGGCCGGGTCCTCACCGACGCGGGCAACCTCCGCATCGCCGACGCTCTTGAGGTGTCGACTCTGCTGGGTACCGGCGAGGACCGGCTGCGCGTCCACAGCGCCGCCGATCTGCCGCAACTCAACCTGCTGCTCGCCTGGGCCAAGAAGATGCGCCTGACCCGCACCAGCAAGGGCCGGCTCCTCCGCGTGGCCAAGGCCGCACCCTTGCTGGGCGACCCGGAGGCGCTGTGGCGGCGCGCGTTCGAGGTGCTGCCGGAGCTGGGCCGGGTGGTCACCGTGCCCGTCGCGACGTGGCGATCCCAGCCTGTCCTGGCCGAGATCTTCGACGAGATCCTGCCGGACGTGCTCAACTCCATGTACGGGCTGGACGAGATGCCGGTGGTCCGGCTCGAAGAGACGGTGTGGCTGGCCTGCCAGGAGTACTTCGATCTCGACCAGGAGGAAGAGCGCCTGCGCGATCTCTGGCGCCGCGAGGCCGACCGGGACCTGAGGCGCATGTTCGAGGTCCTGTCCGACCTCGGGGCCGTGGAGCTCACCCGCGGCCCCACCGACCCTCTTTACGCGAGCGACCTCGACCACGACGACCAGCCCCTGCCGCCGGACGCGGTCGAACGCCTGCGTGCCGCCCTCGCCGAGCCCGACCTCCCGCTGGTCCACCTCACCCCGCTCGGCGTGCGCGGCGTCCGCGACCGCCTCCTCGCCGAGGGCCGCGACGCGCCCCTCGTCGGCGAACTGGCCACCGCTCCACCTGCCGAGCTGCTCGGGGTGCTCGCCCAGCACTATCCGCCGGAGGACGCCGTCGCGGAGCTCCAGGGATGGCTGGCCCGCCCGGGGCAGGACCTCGAGATGTTGCTGCAGGCCGTGCGGGACTGCCCGTTCCGTACGCGGGTGGGGGCCATGCTGCGCGTTCTGGCCGACGTCCTTCCCGAAGGGCGGCTTTTCCATGACCTACGTCACGACCCGGTCCTCGGGCCCGCCGTGTGGACGCAGCTCATCGATGCCGGGAAGATGCAGCCCGGGGCGCTGAGTGAGCAAGAGAACCTGCTGATGGGTGCGGAGAACTTCCTGTCAGTGCTGGAGCTCGCGGGGCCTGAGGGGCTTGTGGAGCAGCTCAAGAGGATGGGGGGCGGGGACGCGTACGAGTTCGTGGAGGCGGTCCTGGCGTCGGGGCACCCCGATGTCGTGGGATTGCGGGAGCTGCGCGAGCTGGTGGCCGAGCCGCTCCGCAAGACCGCCCGCCATCGCCTCCGCCACGTCCCCACCCGGCCGCCGGGAGCTCGGGGCCGCCGGAAGAAGCGCTGATACTGATCTCGATCCTTGACCCGCGCGCCAGGGACGCTGCGGCTGTTCTCGCCCGCGCAGTACAGCTCCCTGCAGACCGCCGCGGTCAATTTTGCCGTTCACGGCCTAACAGCAGGCCTGTAAGGGCCGGCGTCGAGCCTGACGCAAGACCTCTTCCCGGATGAGATCTTCGACGTGGCCGTCGCCAACCCTCCGTTCAATCTGTCCAGATGGGACGAAGATGGGCGAGCCCGTTACGACCCCCGTTGGGCCTATGGTGTACCACCAGCCGGCAACGCCAGTTCGCTCTCTTACGGGCTGGCTGCGGGCGCTGCCCGATCCAGCCGACGCCGACAACAAGGTCCCCCGACGAGACCAGCTCGGCGGCCTCGTGCATGGAGTACGCCCGGGTCGCATGAGGAGACACAACATTCGGCACCCACAGGCAACCGCCGCCCCGCCCGTTCGTGTACGGGCGGGACGGCGCCTTCACAATCGAGGCGCCCAGGATGGCGATCGAAACCGTGACCGAGGAGCCGGCGTGATCAGGCCAGGGCGATCAAATCGGCGTAGCCGTCGTTCCACAGGTCTTCGACCCCGTCGGGCAGCAGCAGCACCCGGTCCGGCCGAAGCGCTGCGACGGCCTCCTGGTCGTGCGTGACCATCACCACGGCGCCCCGGTACGCGGTCACAGCCGCCAGCACTTCGGCCTTGGAGGCCGGGTCGAGGTTGTTGGTCGGCTCGTCCAGCAGCAGTACGTTGGCCTGGGAGCTGACCAGCCCGGCCAGCGCCAGCCGGGTCTTCTCCCCGCCCGACAGCACCCGGACGGGCTTGTCCACGTCGTCGCCGCTGAACAAGAACGACCCCAGCACCGTCCGGGCCTCGCCGTCGCTCAGGTGCGGGGCGGCGCTGGCCAGGTGCCGCCCGACCGTGTGCGCTGGATCGAGCGTGTCGTGCTCCTGGGCGAAGTAGCCCAGCCGCAGCCCGTGCCCGTGCACGACCCGTCCCGCGTCGGGCCGCTCGTCCCCGGCCAGCAGCCTGAGCAGCGTGGTCTTGCCCGCGCCGTTGAGCCCCAGGACCACGAGCCGGCTGCCCCGGTCGACGGCCAGATCCACCCCCGCCAGTACCGGCCGCCCGCCGTACGACTTGGCCAGGCTGATCGCGCCGAGTGGCGTGCGGCCGCTGGGCGCGGGCTCGGGCAGCCGGATGCGGGCGACCTTCTCGGCGACGCGGGGCGGGGGAGTCTCGGCGAGCATGCGGTCCGCGCGCCGGGCCATGTCCCTGGCCCGGGTCGCAGTGGCCACGTTGGAGCGCATGCGGCCGGCCTGGGCATGAAGCGCTGCGGCCTTGCGCTCGGCGGTGAACCGCAGGCGCGTCCTGCGACGGTCGTCGGCCTCGCGGTCGGCGAGGTAGGCGTGCCAGCCGGTGTTGCGCGTCTCCAGGGCGCCGTGCTCAACGTGCCAGACGCGGTTGACCACGTCGGCCAGCAGTCCGGTGTCATGGGTGATGAGGACCAGGCCTCCGGAATGCCCGGCCAGGAAAGAGCGCAGCCAGGCTATGGAGTCGCCGTCGAGATGGTTCGTCGGCTCGTCGAGCAGCAGGACGCCGGGCTCGGCGAACAGCACCCGGGCAAGTTCCACGCGGCGGCGCTGCCCGCCTGACAAGTCGCCCACCGGCCGGTTCAGCACCCGGTCGGGCAGGCCGAGCCCGGCGGCGACGCGAGCGGCCTCGCCCTCAGCCGCATACCCGCCGCGGGCCTGGAACTCGGCCTCAACCCGAACGTAGCGGGCCATGGCCCGCTCGTCGCCGCGCTCGGCCAGGGCGGACCCGGCGGCCCGAAGGCGGCGGACCGCCTGGTCGAGGCCGCGGACGGACAGGACGCGGTCGAGGACGGTGACGGCCGGGTCGGCGGCGGCCGGGTCCTGCGGCAGGTAGCCGACGGGGCCGGTGCGGACGATCTCGCCGGCCGCAGGCGGGAGCACTCCGGCAAGGGTCTTCATGAGGGTCGTTTTGCCGGCGCCGTTACGGCCGACCAGGCCGACGCGGTCGCCGGGGGCGACGTGGGCGGTGACGCCGGACAGCAGGAGATGGGCGCCCGCACGGACGTCGACGCCACGTAGGGTAAGCATGGAACTGCACTCCGGATTTGCTAGAGGACACACGGGTGGCGTGGAACCGGGTGTCCTGGCTAGGAAATGCGGGGCAGAGACATGAGGCCGAGTGTATGGACAGGCCGTCATGGTCCGCCATCCATTTACCGGCCGCTCACCTTGCCGGCCGCTCGCGGCTCTGGTCAAGGTGCCCCGATCCGGTGTAGGGCTCGAATGCTCGATTCATACGGTGACCTGCAGTTCTTGGCACATTGCGCCTGCCGTAAACGTCATCCACGCAGCTCAAGCGGCATGTGAGTATTCGTGGAGGACTCCGCCGAGCCGGTCTCGTCGGCGTACCTTCGGGTCGACGATTCTGGCTGGATCGGTGATCCTGGGGTTGAGGCCGTTGAAGACGTACGGGCTGCGCCTGCCGGACGGATCCCGTGAGCACTTCTTCAACGCGCTCGGTCGGCGTCGCGCCGGCGCGGCAGGGCGAGACCGGCCCGCGGATGGCGAAGGCAAGGCAGCCGTGGAACGGCTGCTCGGCCGGTTCGCCGACGTTCCCACCGTCGCTGGCTTCCGTCCTGGCAGATCAGCGCCCCGGCCGAGGTGCCCCGTTACCGATCAAGGAGATCAACCGGAGCCCGATCTCTAGTTGGGTTGCGTGCACCGGCCCAGCCGATGTCGCACGAAATTCGGATGCGCTTCGCCGATATCGATGCTGTTCTCATCAAGAGCGTTGGCGATGTGGAAACGACCGGTGTCGAAGATGAACTCCACAGCGAGGGTGCCGTCCGCCAGGTCGTGACGTGATGATGGCCGCCACTCAAGCAGAGCAACCTCGCGGAGTTCCTGGCCGACGAACGGCTGGAGGCGCTCGTCGGTGTCGGACCAGGCTGGCGTCTGCTCAAGGTATTCCCAGCCGCTGATCGCGGCCGTGGTGTCGATGGTGTTCCAGCCGATCGACAGCTCATCGAGCTTCCAGTGGCAGATCTCCGCCTGGATGCCGTCGAAGTGCAGGACGACGGGGCAGTCGGCGAACCAGTCCCTGTCCTCGACGAAGCGCACGAGCGCGAACCCCGTCAGACGCCGGCCACCAAGCGCGGCCAGGCCAGGTCCATGTTCCTCGCAGATGGCTTCGAGCCCGACGAGAAAGGTTGGCTCGAAGCCGGAGATGCCCATCACGATAGCGATTGTTCAGGTTCATCACGGACCCAGCCAGTCGATATCTGCCGACAAGCCGTGGGCCGGCGCGGCCCGGCTTGGCATCAGAGCCCACAGATGACGCGAGCGGTTGACGCGCCCTTCGACCGAGCCAGAACTAAGTGCGTGTTTGAGATCGGCGATCTTCGTCAGTCGCAGACGATTCTGGCTTGTCGCCGAGCGGGGCCCGTGCGGGTGAGGCGGCGGGCCATGCCGGCGATGGCGGCCCAGCGGATGATGGCCTCGGAAACGGCGGGGTCGCGTTCGTAGTCGCAGGCCAGACGGCGACAGGCAGTCAGCCAAGCCAGCGTCCTCTCCACCACCCAACGCCGTGCGATGACGCTGAAGCCTCGCTGATCAGCGGCTTGCGGACGATCTCCAACGTCGTGCGCAGGGTGTCGCGGACCCAGTCCACCAACCGGCCGGCAAACCCCTGGTCGGCGAAGACGTGCCGGATCGGGGTCGTCAGATACGCCGACAGCAAGGCGGTCTTGGCACCGTCACCGTCCTGCCAGCTCGCCGCCATCACCGCGACGGTGACCCGCAGGCCGGTGGTGTCGGTGATGATGAACCGCTTGCGGCCGTTGACCTTCTTACCGGTGTCATAGCCGCGGCTGTCACGCCCGACGGTGTCGGCACCCTTGACGCTCTGGGAGTCGATGATGCCGGCGGACGGCTCGTCGTCGCGGCCGTCCTGGCGGCGGGCCTTGATGCGCAGCTCGCGCAGCAGGGCCTCGGTCACGCCGGCCTGCTCCCACTGCTGGAAGTACCAGTACACGGTCTGCCAGGGAGGCAGGTCCGTGGGCAGGTACCGCCACGGGCAGCCGGAACGGACCACGTACAGGATGGCGTTGACGATCTCCCGGCGCGGGTGCTTCTCCGGACGCCCGCCGGTGTTCGGCTCGGGCAGTAACGGCTCGATCAGCTCCCATTGGGCGTCGGTCAGGTCCGAGGGGTAGCGCTGCGGGGGCATCCAGACACCTTGGCCCCCCGCGAGCTGGTCGTCACGCTGCCACGCCGTGCATAAACGATCTTCTCAAACACGCTCTAAGACGACTTGACTCTGTTTCGTCCCTCACCAGATGCCGCCGTTGGGATGACCGAGCGCATCAACATCCGCTACGTCCAGATCCAAGACGCCAGCTTCGACCTGAACGGCGGGCCGGGGGCGGGCCGGGAACACGGCGGTGTGCCGCGCCGCTGCTTGCTACTCATAAGAGTATTCTGGCGGTGATCGGTCTCTCGATTAGGAGCTTTGGGCGTTCTATTGGGGAATCATCTTGCGCCAGCGATCGATGGTTCTCTTATACGGATCCGGCATGTGAAGGCTATGAACTTCGTCGTATGTGAAGATTCCTAGCTCTTTGTGCTCATTGGAGCTTCTAATTTGCTCGTTCCCCGAGTAGGTAGTGCCGTAGCTGACGATGAATGTGTGACGAAGAGGGGTGATTTCATATACCCAAGTGTCGATGATGCCTTCGACCATGACTGTTATGTTGAGTTCCTCGAGCACCTCGCGGCATACACAGACTTCGGGCGTCTCGCCAAGCTCCAATTTTCCGCCTGGGAGCTCCCATTCGTCGCGCTCGTTCATCAGAAGCGGGATTTTTCCGTCTATATCGACAACCAGCTTCACTGAAATTGGGAGCTGATACTCGAAGTAGCCGGGATTTCTCTCCACGAGATATTGGGGTCGACCATCGCTACCTAGGCGATCGGGGCCATCCATGTATCGCTCCTTTGGTGACTTCTAGTTTGATGGCTGCGAGATCATCTGCGTGCTTGAACTTAGTTGAGCGCTCTCCCCTGGTCCTCTGTGCCTCGAAGTCCCTTATGCGTGACGTGACCGATGCAAGCCCCAGAGCGTCGGCGTAGAGCTTAAGTGTCAGCCAGTCTGGAAGGATGGCGTAGTCTACCACTGCACGCGCAAATCCGTCAGTACACATGAGGATCTCATCGACATCATGAATCGAAAGCGTTTTCGCATAGACCTTAAATGACCTCTCCGGATGCCCGGAGAACACAGTCTCAGAGTGCTCCCCTCGTATGTACTCTAGGCGACGCGTAAGCATTGCTTGCACAATATCGCTCTCGGTTTGCCGGTCAGTGAGTGACTGTGAAACAGCTTGAGCTTCGCGTGACTCGAAGAAGCTAGTGCTTAGCTCGTGCGTAAGGTGGCCGTCGTGGTACGCGATGAGTGTCGCGTCTCCTATCCGGCCGAGATGAATCACGTCACCGTCACAAATCGCGATGCCGATCGAACTGCAGGGATAGATATCTAGCCCACGCGGAGCTATCGCCGCTATCGCCTTTTCGGTCAATGTGCCCAGTTGCTCTATCAGGGCGGAGGCGCTCTGTTTTATATGAGAAGCCCCCATTTCGGTGAGTCTTTCGTGCAGAAAATCGACAAGCCACTGCACGTCAGAGAGCGCAGGAAGTGCTTGACTGTTAGTTGGATCTGTAGCACCATCGATTACCCAGGCGATATTTCCAGAAAACCCCACCCTGTCCTCGGTATGCTTGTGGCTGGATCCAGGACTTTCAGTCTTGTCGACAATGAACATGTTGGAATTCACCTTCCGAAAACGTGCGGCACAACAATGAGGGCGATACCGATCGTATACGCGATCGCAACGCGAAGCCATGATCTGCTGGTCATCAACGAAAAGGAGGAAAAGACTATCACGACAGCTCCTGCCATTACCTCTATGAGGACGATGGCGTCATTCGGCTTGCTTTGACTCGCTATATTTCCCCCGGTGGCAATAAGGGCTACGACGGCGGCCAAGAGGCCCAGCAGTTGGAGCTGTTGCGCCTTAAACTCGACCAACTCTCGCCGGCTCTCCTGCTGCATATCGTTCCAACGAGATTGTTGCTCCATAAGATCGATACGCGTCCTTGTTGTCTGGTATTGTGTGAGCCTGCGATGATAATCACGTCCCTGCTTTGGCTCTAGCTCTATCGCGCGAGTTATTGAAGCTCTTGCAGAGTCGAAGTCGTGCCGGATGGCTAGAATGCGTGCCTTCGTCTCGTGATAATGGGCAATCTGTCCATTTGTCAGCAGGATGGCCTTGTCGGCGAGCTGATCTGCCTCGATAAGCTCAGCGCTCGAGGTTGGCCCAAGCCTCCGCTCGAAGTATTCTGCCATGAAGGCGGCGAGCTGGTGTACAACTCCAGCTACCTCTGGCATGTCCCGCACTGCTTGTTTGGAATAAGCTACTGCCTTGCGCAGGCTGGCAACATCTCCTCTATTACGTTCGCTTATCGCTCGAAACGTAGCGAAATAGGGTTCGCGTTCGAAATGAGGAGCGTAGCGAGCTATTATCTGATCGTACTCGCTTGTCCGCTCTTCCCTCCGGAGACGAAGCAGAAGGCCGTACAGTGCGAAAAACCTGATAGGTTTCTCGAGCTTCTTGAGCTCGAGCAAATACAATAACGTATCCTCTGGATCTCGTAATTGCTCTACCAGGGATCGAATGGCCCCAGGGAAGGCCGGGCTGGTTTGGTCCGGTAGTTGGCGCAATCTCCGGATAACGTCGGCGTAGCGTCGAGAGGCCTGCAAGGTATATGGCCCTTATCTATTGGCATCATCGGCATCTATTGTGAACCCTTGATTAAGGAAGCAGTATTGCGATGAAGTAGATATGGTGGCCAGTATTCGGATGGCGACTCTGTGTCCTGTGAATGAAGTGCGCCCGTGAAGAATTCGTTGGTTATGTATGATGTATCCTTCTCCGGCATTGAATGCATATATTTGAGGAAATTCCAATTCCTGCGTCACTGCTACTAGGGCGCGCGCGGCCTCTGCGGTGGCACCGTAAGGGTGGGCGATATTGTCGTCGCGGTAACGTATACGAAAGGCGCTGTGAGGCCCATGGACCTGCTTCGCTATAGTTAACCACCGTCGACGTCGTGCCAATAGGACTAAATTGTCGGAATAGGCGAGAAGCTGCCGTCTTTCGAGAGCCCTTATCAATGACTTTCCATCAAGAATTAGCGACTCCCCACCGGTATTCCCTGGAGATGTGTAAAGGCATGCCACTATTGTCGGCTGTTCTGATTCTTGCGCCCTGTCTGTGTGCAGGCCTAGTGCGGCCCGAGAGAAGCCTTTTGCGTTATCGCTTTCTGTTCGATCTGAATCTATAATTGTTAGACCTAAACTGCTCTCATGGGGATGTGGGTATGGTTGAGTCCAATCCGCCAGTAGTGTAGTCAGCTTTTCTGGCGTGGCTTCGGAGAAGAATATAACTCCATCCTTTGCAAGAGTTTCAGCGACCTGGTTGGTGGCGAGATCGTGTTTGTAGGGTGTCTGGAGCTTCATGCTCATCCTCCGCCTGCGATCCTCTAGCATCTGCCTAGATGGGTGCAGAGAGAGTACATCGCACGCTCGGCCCGCCGCATAGACCCAATTGTGCGTGACTCTACAATTTAGGCCCCTATCGTGCATCGTATGTCGATGTCCAGCCAGCAGAGTTGCAAGGGTTGATTGTCGAGTGGTTTACAGAAGTGACGTCGTTACTGAATTGGTAACGATGTGAGCCAAGGTATTCTATATACTCATGGTGTCAGTGTGGCTATGTGGCCGAAGCGCGCGTCGCACGGACCTCCTGATATGGAGAATTGTTGTTCGATAGCATTGAACGCTTTTCATCCTCGCGCCGCCTGCGCAGTTCGGTGATCCTGTAGGACGGCGATGGCCTTGCCCAGGTGGCCGGTCTTGGACGGGCTGCAATGTAGCTTCCGGAGGATCTTCCAGCTCTTCAGTTGGGCGTTGGCGTGCTCACCGGGGCCGCGCAGTCTGGCGTGGGCGTCGGTTGGCCTGCTTCTGCGACTCGGGCTTGTTCTTGCCCTTGTACGGGGGTATGGACCAGGCATTCGGCCCCTTGAGAGGCATTGTCGGCCAGCGTGATGATCCCGGCCTGCTCAAGTGCACGCAGGATGCCCCAGATGCGGGCGGCGCTCAGGTCGTGGGCCTTGCCCGGCAGCGCGCCCGAGGTCCACAGAATCGTCCCGGCCGGCGAGGCGATGACCTGGAAGTTCATTCCGTGCGCACGGTGCTTGCCGGAGAAGTAGGGCCGGTCGGCGGCGATCCGCTCGATGTGGATCAGTGTGCCGTCCAGCACCAGGTAGTGCAGCCCGTCCCGCTGGCCCGGCGCAGCGCCTGCCCGAGTTGGGGCGAGCGTGCCGACAGCAGCGTCACCGCCTCCTCCACATGCCGCCAGGCCGTCGCGGTGGAGATCCCGAACCCGGCTCCGAGTTCGGGGAACGTCTCAGCTTTGCAAAGGTAGACCAGCACAAGCAGGGCCTGTTGTTTGGGATTGAGCAGTCGCCAGGTCGATCCGATGGACTTGCGGTGACTGCGGATGAGGTCCGGCGACGTAGTTCAGGGTTCGGCGCAACAAATCGACGGCAGCGCAATGCTTCTATGGCTTGTCAAGAGAAACGGACGATGGGCCGCTGGCGCCGGCGGGTGGATGATGATCTTGTAGAGGTGGCGGGCGACGTATCGCATCAGACGGCGGGTGATCTATCTCTTGGACAGCCCGTCGGTGGTTCTGCGCTCCAGGTAGGCACGGGTGGATGGATCGCAGGACATGCGCGACAGCACGATGACGTAAAGGCCCGGTTAGCCTGCCGGTCGCCGGCATGGTTAAGCCGGTGGCGTCGTGTTTTGCCGCTGGAAGCGGGGACCGGTGACACCCCGCACGGCGCCGCGAACGATCCCTCAGAGCGCAGCCGATCGGGATTGTCGGCGCAAGTGACTAGCAGTTGCGCGGCAGTCTCCACACCCACGCCTTGGATGGCCAGCAGCTCGGGCCAGGCCTGCTCGATCAGCGCCTTTAACTGGTTGTAGGGGGCGCCGACCTCGGCACTGAGGGCGCGGTATCGAGCAGCAAGGTGCCGCAGCGCCACCTTGACACTCTGAGCGGGGTCGGTCAGAGCCGCGGAGGGCCTCAACCGGGAGCAGGCCTCGGCGAGCCGGGTCTTCTTGAGGCCAGCCAACTGCTCGCGGAGCTCGGCCGGGGCAGTGACGAGCAGCGCCTGCAGCTCGTTGAGGCAAGCGTGCGCGCCTTCACCGCGCCGGCGCGGACCAGATGCAGCACACGGATCGACTCGACCACTCCGCTTCCGCTCTTCGGGACGGCGCGAGCCCTATCGGCCAGGACAGCCTCGACCGCAGAGTAGGAATCCAGTGGATCAGACTTGCCCTTGGCCCGGCGCTGCTGCCGATCAGGGTGATTGACCTCGACCACCTTGGCCTTCGCGCTGCCGGTGGCGAGCCAGGGCGGCACCATAGGAGCCGGCACCATCTAGCCCCACCGCATGTAGCTGGCCGAGGGGCCGCATCCACTCCAGCAGGTCCGCGTATCCCACCCGGGTCGCCGGGAACTCGCGATCGGCGACCCGGCGCCCGTTCATCAACACCACCGCGGCGTGGTGAGTGTCGGCATGGGTATCGACCCCACCTACGTTCCGTCGCACCTTGGGCTTTTTGAACTCCGTCATGTGCACCCTCACCGGCTCGGGGGATATCCGAAGGCGGTGTGCGACGACGATCAAGCAGGTAGACCAGTGACGGGACGGGCTATGTCGCCGAGGCTTCTATCAAGCCACACACGGCCAGCCGACACGCACCTTCAGGAGTGCTTCCCAGAAGAGGCGACAGATCGTGCCGATGGCACCATGAATCGTCCCGGGTTCGGTGGAGACTTGATCTCTTGAGAGGATCGAGTCCATGCCAGGTAAGTCTCCCTATCCCGCCGAGCTGCGCCGTCGAGCGGTGCGGATGGTCGCCGAAGTACGGCCGGATTACCCGACCGAGTGGGCCACGATCAACGCGGTCGCGACCAAGCTCGGCATCGGCACTGCGGAGACATTGCGCACTTGGGTCCGCCAGGCCCAGACCGACGAGGGCAGCCGGCCAGGCCGCACGACGGATGAGTCGGCTGAGCTGAAGCGGCTGCGCTGGGAGAACGCCGAACTGCGGCGGGCGAACGAGATCTTGAAGGCCGCGTCGGCTTTCTTCGCGGCCGAGCTCGACCGGCCACACACGCACTCGTGAGCTTCATCGACCAGCACGCCGAGGTGTTCGGTGTCGAGCCGATCTGCCGTGTCCTGACCGAGCACGGCTGCTCCATCTCCACCAGTACGTACTACGCCGCCAAGAACCGACCGCCCTCGGCCCGGGCGGTGCGGGACGCCGAGTTGGACGAGCACATCGCTCGCATCCACGCTGATAACTACGGCGTCTATGGTGCCCGCAAGATATGGCACCAGCTGCAACGGGAGGGGCATCGGGTGGCCCGCTGCACCGTCGAGCGGCGCATGCGCGTCCTGGGCCTGCAAGGCGCCCGTCGCGGGAAGAAGGTGCGAACCACGACACCCGACCCCGGGCATGAGCGGGCCGGCGACCGGCTGCAGCGCGACTTCACCGCCCAGCGGCCGAACGCCGCCTGGGTCGCCGACTTCACCCACGTTTCCGCTTGGTGCGGGGTGGTCTACGTGGCCTTCGTCGTCGACATTTACTCCCGGGCGATCGTCGGCTGGGCCGCCTCACTCACCAAGCACACCACCCTCGTACTGGATGCTCTGGACATGGCCCTGTGGCGGCGCGAACGCGCCGGCCATCCGGTCGAGCAGGGCTTGATCCATCACTCGGACGCGGGAAGTCAGTACACGTCTTTCCGGTACACCACGCGCCTGCTGGCGGCCGGGATCGACGCCTCCATCGGCACCGTCGGCGACGCGCTCGACAACGCCCTGATGGAATCGCAGATCGGCCTCTACAAGACCGAGTTGATCAAGCCCCGAGGCCCCTGGCGCAGCCTGGCCGACGTCGAGCTTGCCACCGCCGAATGGGTCGCCTGGTTCAACGCCACCCGCCTGCACTCAGCGATCGGTCACCTACCACCAGAGGAGTTCGAAGGTCTCTACTACGCTCAACACCACCCCAACGAACCCATCGCAATCAACCGCTGAGGTCTCCATCAAATTCGGGGCGATTCACCAGAAGACCCGGGCCAGATAGAACAAGGGCCGACCTCGTGGGTAACACTTCCTGCTCCTGCAACCTCAACCGCAGTAGCAGTCGTTCCTGATGGCACTAGTCTCACTGGTAGAACAGCATCCTAGGCCCCTGGTGGTGGCGGACGTGATTGTGGTGATCAACCCGTCTACCAGGGGTTTCGCCATGTCATCAGGCGAATGCCGACCTCGCGATCATGCTGTGATCAGCAACCCACCGCACGGGGATGGAAACGGCTCCTGGTCCGGAGAGTGGGAAAGCATTGGGAACAGTGGGCCGCAGTCACCCGATCACAGCCGTACAGCGCAGGATGTAAGGCAAGGCCCTTGGCTGGCGTTGGTGCTGGTCAAGGGCGTTTGCTGCTGGTAGAGCCTGGTGCCCCCGGCAGGATTCGAACCTGCGGCACCCGCTTTAGGAGGGCGGTGCTCAATCCGTCCCTTTAGGTGGCTTGAGCTGGGCAAATAATCTGTGCAGCGATCGGAAGGCGCAAGATCATCCCGCGTATGTCCCCGGAACCGCTGGGAAGCGACCATGTCACCCGGTGGGCCTGCTGGAGCGAAGGATTAATAGGTCTCGAGCACGCGAAGCGGCACGGCAGTTCACACGTTGTGTTCCGCAGGGCCGGGTCCTCGTGCTCTCCAGACGCGACACCATCGCGAACCCATCGTCTCCCTTCCCGCCTCCTGGCCGCAGTGGAGGCAGACGAACACACTCGCGTATCCACCATGGTGTCGCCAGCAGCTCAGCCTCATGGCCGGTCCAGAAAATCCCCATCCCGGCCAAGTTCCTGGAAGGAGAACTACCTGCGTGGTGAGTGGCTGCCGACTCCGGCGTTCGCAAGAGGATGACGCCACAGGTCTCTTGCATGAGTGGCAACGACACGTCTCCCAGATCGACTGGCACTCGCAGACGCATCGGAATGTGCCTTCGTCGCGCCGATGTGGATCGGGCGCGGGTTTCGCACAGATCGAGCAGCGGGTGAGGGTGGCGGTCCAGTGGGCGATCTCCTCCAATCCGGCCTAGACTAGACCGCTCCTCGGTGAAGGTCACGTCCACGGACGTGGTGTATGAATCGATCTTCGAGTGATCCTGTTTCTGCAGGTTAAGCGGTAAGTGTCTGCGGAAGCGGATGCTGGGCTGGTGTGTCGCCCGTGATCAACCGGACACGAGCCTTGGCCAGGATGTCCAGACCCATGTAGCGGCGGGCTTCGGTCCATTCGTCGGTCTGCTCGGCCAGCACCGCGCCGACCAGCCGAATGATCGCGGCCCGGTCTGGGAAGATGCCGACCACGTCGGTGCGACGGCGAATCTCCTTGTTCAGCCGTTCCTGCGGGTTGTTGGACCAGATTTGCCGCCAGGTCTCGCGGGGAAAGGCGGCGAAAGCGAGCAGGTCCTCGCGGGCAGCGTCCAGATGCTCGCAGGCTGCCGGGTACTTGGCCTCCAGGGCGTCGATGACCCAGGCGTGCTGGGCGCGAACGGCTTCGGCGGTGGGCTGGTCGAAGATGGTGCGCACCAGTGTGGCCACCCACGGCTGCGCCGACTTGGGCACGCAGGTCAGCAGATTGCGCAGGTAGTGGGTGCGGCAGCGCTGCCAGCACGCGCCTGGCAGGGTGGCGCCGATCGCTTCGACCAGCCCGCGGTGGGCGTCGGAGACGACCAACTGGACGCCGGACAGGCCGCGGGCGACCAGGCCGCGCAGGAACGCCAGCCAGCCCGCGCCGTCCTCGGCGCTGGTGACGTCCAGGCCGAGGACCTCGCGCTGGCCGTTGGCGTTGACGCCGGTGGCGATCAGGGCATGGACATTGATCGTGCGGCCGCCCTCGCGCACCTTCTGGGTCAGCGCGTCGATCCAGACGAAGGTGTAGGGGCCGGCGTCGAGCGCGCGAGTGCGGAACGCCTCGACCTGCTCATCCAGCACCTTGGCCATCTGCGAGACCTGGCTTTTGGAGATGTGCTTGATGCCGAGCTGTTCGACCAGCTTGTCGACGCGCCGGGTGGAGACGCCGAGCAGGTAGCTGGTGGCGACCACGCTGATCAGCGCTTGCTCGGCCCGTCGGCGCCGCTCCAGCAGCCAGTCCGGGTAGTACGAGCCCGACCGGAGTTTCGGGATCGCCAGCTCGATCGTGTGGCTGTTGCGAAATTGCGTGAGGTGGTGCTGAACGTTCGGGGTGAGACAGGTAGCTCGGGTTCGGCCTCGATGGGCCGTAGGGGTCACTTGGC
>NZ_JBFAMZ010000019.1:0-219177 GCF_040674635.1 Nonomuraea sp. NPDC049758 | reverse complement strand
ATCCGCTGCCTGAAGCGCTACATAGCTCGCGAACTCTACCGAATCATCACAGCAAACGATCAAGAACATCCCGCTTGACATCCATAGGAGCATCCGCTACGTCGCCTGACCGCTCAGAGCGGCCTGGCCGCTCAGAGGCGGGAACGCCCGCCCGGACGGGGCCGCATCAGGACGCCCGCCAGCGCCACCAGGCCCGCCACCGCCTGGGCCGCCAGGAACCCGCCCGGCGCGGCCGGCCCGGTGGCCAGCGCGACCACCGCGGGCAGGCAGCCGAGCAGCGCCAGGTCGGCGCCCGTCGCCGCCCACAACACCGGGCCGGTCGGGACCGCGCCGCCGGGGGTGTCGATGACCGGCATCGAATGGTCGACCGGCCCCCTCCTGGCCATCCGCAGCGCACCGGCCGCGAGCGCGGGCGCGCTGAGCAGCCCGAACACCCACGTGCCGGACGGAAGCCCGCCCACCGCCATGACGCCGGCCAGGGCCAGGGCCGCCCACACGCCGCCCAGCAGGCCGGGCAGCAGCGCCCGCGCCGCCAGCGCCGGACGTCGGCCCACGCCGGTCAGCCGGGCCAGGGCGGGGTTGTCGGCGTCCCGTCGCGCGCCGGACGTGCCGGACGCCGCCACCGCCAGCGCCCCGCCGAGCACGACCAGCCCGAGAGCCGCCGGAGCGGCGCCCGCCTGGGCGAACACGGCGGGCAGCGCCGCGCTCGCCGCCGTGGCCGCCAGCCGCCAGGGCCGGCGGCCGAGCCGCACCCAGTCCTGCCAGGCCAGCGCGAGCGGCGCGGGCAGCCCCGGCCACGGCCGCGAGGCGAGCTTCCTGGCCCGCCAGTGGTTGTCCTCGGCGATCCAGGTCAGCGCGCCGGGATCGAGGGTGACGGCGGCACTGGTGACGTGCCCGGCCCGGGTGGAGGCGGTCAGCAACAGACGGGTGGGGATGGCGGCCAGCGACCCCCACGCCCGGCGGGCCAGCACGGCGGCGAGCGCGGCCATGGCCGACGCCGTGGCGGCCAGCGCGGGCAGGGGCGCGTTCGCGGCGGCCGCGAGCGCCGTACGGGCCTGGCCGCTGACGGCGACCACGGCCAGCACCAGGAGCGCGACCAGCACACCGGTCAGCCACAGGTTCCAGGTCGGGGAGGACTGGGCGAGCATCGCCAGCGCCATGCCCGCCACGCTCGCCGCCGTCGCCACCGCCAGGGCGGCCAGCAGCCGCCACACCAGCGCGCCGGGCGCGCCGAGCGCCGCCAGCAGCCCGAGCCCGAACAGCAGCCCCGCCACCAGCGCGACGACCATGAGCACCCGCCCGGAACGCCCGAGCAGCCGCCGCCGGTCCAGCGGCGAGGTCAGCAACCAGGACGCCTCCGCCGCCGGCACCATCACCGGCCCGGCCGCCCGCGCCAGCGCCAGGCAGCCCGCGAACCCCAGCAGCACCAGGGCGACCCCGGCCCCCATCCGCCCCGGCTCGACCGTCCCGCCCAGGCCGGAGACCACCGAGGACAGCGGCTGCCCGACGACGGCGAGCAGCATGCACAGCCCGAACAGGCTGACGTAACGATCGACCAGCCCGGCCGGGGCGCGCCCGCGCGCCCGGACGAACGCCCGCACCGACCGCACGCTCACCTCGCCCGCGCTCACCGCCCGCCCTCCTTCCCCGTCAGGCCGGTCTCCAGGACGACGACGTCGTGGCCGCTCATGCGGGCACCCCGGCGGGGGAGACCCGGCGGGCGGCGTCGGCCAGGCTCTGGTCGTGGGTGGCCATCACCACGGTGCCGCCCTCGTCGGCGTACTCCTCCAGCAGTTCCCCGAGCCGGACGCGGAAGGCCGCGTCGAGGCCGCGTTCGGGCTCGTCGAGCAGCAGCAGCGTGCTCGGCCTGAGCAGCGTGGCGGCCAGGCAGAGGCGCTGGCGCTGGCCGGTGGACAGGTTGAGCGGCGGCGCGTCGGCCCGCTCGGTCAGCGCGAACTCCTCCAGCGCCGAGTCCACCGTCATGCGCGCCTCGGCGTACACGGCGCCCATGAGCTCCAGGTGCTCGCGCGCCGTCAGCCCCGGGTACCAGGCGGGCTCGTCGCCGAGCAGCGCCACCCGGCGCCAGAAGGGCGCGTCGTCGGCGGGCTCGGCGCCGAACACGCGGACCTCGCCTGAGGTGGCTGGCTGGAGGCCGGCCAGGCAGCGCAGCAACGTGGACTTGCCCGATCCGTTGGGCCCGACGACCGCCACGACCTCACCCGGCTCGACGGCCAGGTCGAGGCGCCGGAGCACGGGATTGCCCCCGAGCTCGACGGACAGGTCCGCGACTTCGATGATCAATCCGCTCACCGTTCGAGCGTAGCCACCCCACCGGCCGCCCGCGCGACCGGTCTCCAGGGCCTTTCGTGACGATCCCGGGGCCTTCCCGGGTCGGGAGGGCCGATTCTGTCGGTGTCGGTCGCTACCTTTGCTGTTCCCGAACACCAGTGCTACTGGAGGGTGACGTGATTGCTTCTGAGCGATTCGAGCGTGCCGCTGTGCTGGGGGTGGCCGTGGCGGAGGAGACCCGGCGGCTGCTGCGGCTTCACCTGAGACCCGCCGAGGTGGGCGGCGACGGCAGGGTGGTGGTCGACGTGCCCTATCCCGACGCGGCGGTGGTGGCGGTGTTGCTCGACGTCGCGGCCGAGTGTTTCGGCGAACGTGGCGGCTCGGTCGAGGAGACCAGGCAGGCGGCCCTGGAGACCCTGTTACAGCTGGCCGAGTTCGACACCGAGTCCCAGCTCGCCCAGGTGGCGCCGGAGCCCGACGACAGGCGCGGGTGACGGCTCGGCGAACAGGCCGAATGGGCACATGTCCGTTCTTCTCTGTTGATAGGGCGAGAAAGGCGGAAAAACCGGTGCGTCGCAGGCCCGTTCGTCCGCTACCGTCGCGGCATGCGCATCCTCTCCGTCAACGTCGGGCTGTCGTCCGACGCGGAATGGGCCGGCAAGCTCGGCCGCACGGCGATCGACAAGCGGGCCGTGCCCCACCGGGTGGAGGTGCTGCGCAACGGCCTGGCCGGCGACGAGCGGGCCGACACGCCCAACCATGGCGCCCCCACCCACGCCGTCTACGCCTACGCCCGCGAGGACTACGACTGGTGGCAGGGCGAGCTCGGCCGCGACCTGCGCGACGGCCGGTTCGGGGAGAACCTGACCACCGCCGGCCTCGACGTCAACGGCGCCCTCGTGGGCGAGCGGTGGCGCGTCGGCAGCGCCCTGCTGGAGGTCACCGGCCCGCGGATCCCCTGCGTGGTGTTCCGCAACTGGATGGACGAGCCGGGCTGGCTCAAGCGCTTCACGCGCGCCGCGCGGCCGGGCGCCTACCTGGCCGTGGTCGAGCTGGGCGAACTGGGCGCGGGCGACGAGGTGGAGATCGTCTCACGCCCGGAGGCCGGGATGACCGTGGCGGACGCCTTCCGCGCCCGCCACGGCGACGCCGACGCGCTGGCCCGGGTGCTCGCGGTCCCCGGCCACGCCCAGGAATGGGACGAGCTGGCCGCGCGCGCGGGCCGGGCGAGCAACTAGGAACCGCCCGCCCGCCCGGCCGGGTGTCCGACTAGCGCAGGCTAGCGCAGGACGGTGTACAGGGCCGAGGTGAGGGAGGCGCGGGCGTCGTCCTGGTCGATCGACCACATCATCGAGCCGCCCAGGCCCTTGAGCCGGATGTAGGCCGCCTTCTCCAGCAGCGACGCCGGGTCGTCGTAGGACCAGAACTCGTTGCCGTCGTAGAGCCACATCGCGCCGGTGCGCACGTCCCGGTAACGCTTGCCGGGCTTGGCCGCCAGGTCCTTGTAGTCCTCGCTGCCCGGCCCCCACTTGCCGGCGGCCGGTCCGGTCGCGGGCTGCCAGAGGCCGTCGCCGCCGCCGGTCACGCCGGTCCAGCCCTGCCCGTACGCGGGCACGCCCACGACGATCTTGCGGCCGGGCGCGCCGCGCGACAGGTAGTCGCGGACGGTCTGGTCCACGCTGTACCTGACGGGGTTGGGGTCGCGCCGGTCGTTGAACAGGTTCCCGTTGTGCCCGGTCCGCGACTCCCAGGTGCCGTGCAGGTCGTACCCCTGGACGGTGGCGAAGTCGAGCGACCGGAACACCCGGCGCACCTCGAACCCGGCGTCGATCTTCGCGGCGGCGGCCGGGAGGAAGGCGGTGAGCTGGGAGCTCGCCGAGAACGCCCGGAGCTGGGCCCGCAGTTCCTCGACGAAGAGGGTGAAGTTGCGCCGGTCCTCGGGCCTGATCACGTTCCCGTCGTTGCCCGCCGAGCCCGGCCACTCCCAGTCCAGGTCGACGCCGTCGAACACGCCGGCGCCCGCGCCCGGCTCCAGGCCCGGCAGGTTGCCGCGCAGCCACAGGTCGACGCACGACCGGGCCAGCGCGGACCGTGACTCGGCGGTGAGCACGGCGTCGGAGAAGTACTTGGAGCCGGTCCAGCCGCCGAGCGAGATCAGCACCTTGAGGCCGGGGTGCTTGGCCTTGAGCTTGCGCAGCTGGTTGAGGTTGCCGTTGAGCGCCTGGCCCGGCTGGTCGGCGACGCCGTCCACGCTCTGCTCGGCCGGCACCGGGCGCTGCCAGTCGGCCCAGGGGTCGGCCGAGTAGCAGGAGCCTTCGGCGTTGACGAAGCCGAAGGCGTAGTTGAGGTGGGTGAGCTTGGCGGCGGCGCCGCTGGTGTCCACGTCCTTGACGTGGTAGTTGCGCCCGTACACGCCCCACTGGATGAAGTAGGCGACCCGCTTGAATCCGGGATGGGCCTCGGCGGGCGCGGACACCGCCGTGAGCCCGAGTAAGAGCGAGAGTGCGAGGAGGATCTTCTTCACGGGCGCTCCTGGGGGGGGTGAACTTATAAGAAACTTTCCTATAAGTTGACGCGATCGTAGAACCGTCACCCCGTGCCGTCAACGACGCGCGACACCTCCTCGGCGCTGGAGAACAGCCGCCACGCGCGCGCCGGGTCGCCGAACAGCGACAGCACCAGATCGGCCACCTCCTGCCTGGTCGCGGCGGCGGCGAGCAGGGTGAGGACGTGCTCGGCCGGCGGCCGCAGGAAGGCGTTCGTCCACGCGACGACCGGCTCGGCCGCCACCCACATGCGCCGGGCCGTCTCCCGCGCGAACGCCGTGTCGTACGGGCCGCCCGCCGCGATGGCCTCGGCCGCGATCCAGGCGCAGGCCGAGCCCAGGTTCGCGCCCTGCCCGGTGATCGGGTCGTTGGTGACCCAGGCGTCGCCGATCGCCAGCGCCACGCCGCCGCCGGGCAGCTCGGCCACCGCCTCGCGCACGACCGGCGTGATCGCGCCCTGCAGCAGGTCCTCCGGCCCGAGCAGCTCGAACGCGGCCGGATCGATCAGCTCGGCAAGGCGCGGCGCGTGCTCGGGCAGCAGGGCGAGCAGCGTCCTGCAGAACTCGTCGGCGGGCACCCGGGCCAGCACGTCGAGCGGCCCGCCGGGGATCGCCTCGACCAGGACGCCGCCATGCACGCCCGACCGCGTCATCATCGCCATGCACAGGATCTCGCCGCAGCCGGGCGAGATGTTGAAGCCGAAGGCCGGCCCGGGATCGAACCCGTGGAACAGCCCGGCGGCCAGGATCCGCTGCGGCGCCTCGTACGGCGACCAGGCCGGAACGCGCGGGAACAGCTCGCGCACCGAGCGCCGCCCGGCGGCCACCACCATCAGCTCGTGGTCGCGCGACCAGCGGGCGACCTGGCCCGCGTCCGGCGGGAGGGGATCGACGACCAGGCGGCCGCCTCTGCTCGTGTAGTCGTCCATGAGCGCCGGCAGCAGCACCCGGAAGTCGACCCCGTGGAACGGCTCGGTCACGCGGCCGGTGAACTCCAGCGGCGGATCGCCCTTGATCGAGAGGCTGCCGCTGACCAGCAGGCAGCCGGGGTCGAGGAAGTGCAGGCTGCCCAGCGCCCGCTCGCGGTCCTGCGCGCGGCCCATCCTGCCGACCGTGTTCGGCAGCCGCCCGCGGCCCAGGTCGGCCGCGTCGCCCTCGCTGTAGAGCGTGGTCGCGACGCCGAGCTGCTGGAGCCGCAGAGCCAGCGTCAGCCCGGAGATCCCCGCGCCCACGATTCCGACGCCCGTCATGTGCCGCCTCCTTCGATGGCTCGGAGCACCCCCGTGAGCGGGCACACTGGATGACGTGCCATCCACCCTGCCCGACGGCGATCCGGCGCCCGCCTCCGGCGAGCTGCCCGACAGCGCGCTGCGCGGGCTCGGCGAGCGCCCGTTCGGCTTCTACGTGCACGTGCCCTTCTGCGTCACCCGCTGCGGCTACTGCGATTTCAACACCTACACCGCCGCCGAGCTAGGGCCCGGCGCCTCCCACCGCGACTACGCCGACACGGTCGTGGCGGAGGTGCGCCTCGCCCGGCGCGTGCTCGGCGACGCCGACCTGCCCGTGGAGACGGTGTTCTTCGGCGGCGGCACGCCCACGCTGCTGCCGCCCGAGGACCTGGCGCGCGTCCTGGCCGCGATCGACGCCGAGTTCGGGCTGCGGCCGGGCGCGGAGGTCACCACCGAGGCCAACCCCGAGTCCGTCGACCCCGCCTACCTCGACAAACTCCGTCAGGGCGGCTTCAACCGGGTCAGCTTCGGCATGCAGAGCGCGCGTGAGCACGTGCTCCAGGTGCTCGACCGCAAGCACACGCCGGGCCGCCCGGCGCGGGCCGTCCAGGAGGCGCGGGCGGCCGGGTTCGAGCACGTCAACCTCGACCTGATCTACAGCACGCCGGGGGAGTCCGACGACGACTGGCGGGCCTCGCTGGCCGCCGCGATCGAGGCCGGGCCCGACCACGTGTCGGCGTACTCGCTGATCGTGGAGGAGGGCACCAGGCTCGCGGCCCGGATCCGGCGCGGCGAGCTGCCGATGCCCGACGACGACGTCGCCGCCGACCGCTACCTGATCGCCGAGGAGATGCTGGCCGAGGCCGGTTTCGCCTGGTACGAGGTGTCCAACTGGGCCACCTCCGAGCAGGCCCGCTGCCGGCACAACCTGCTCTACTGGACCGGCGGCGACTGGTGGGCCGCCGGCCCCGGCGCCCACAGCCACGTCGGCGGCACCCGCTGGTGGAACGTCAAGCACCCGGCCGCCTACGCCCAGCGCCTGGCGGCGGACACCTCGCCCGCGCACGCGCGCGAGGTGCTCAGCGACGACGACCGGGCCGCCGAGCGGCTGATGCTGGAGCTGCGGCTGATCTCCGGCTACCCGCTCGCCGAGGTCGCCCCCGGCGCGCGCACCTCCGTGGCGAGCGCGCTGGCGCGCGGGCTGCTGGAGCCCGAGCCGTTCAGGGCGGGCCGGATGGTGCTCACCCTCAAGGGGCGGCTGCTGGCCGACGCCCTGATCACCGAGCTCATGTGATCAGGCGGATGGCGAACGGGTAGCGGTAGTTCTCGCCCCGGTTGGTGGCGATGGCCGCCTGGACGTGGAAGATCAACGACACGATCCATATGATCGGGAACAGCAGCAGGCCGACCAGCACGAACGACAGCACGATCGCCACCGCGTAGCCGATGAACATCGTGATCTGGAAGTTCAGCGCCTCGGCCGCCTGATCCCTGACATAGGGGGACTCGTCCTTCTTCATCAGGTAGATGACCAGCGGGCCGATCCACGAGACCAGCAGGCCCAGCAGGTGGGCGAGCATGGCCATCGTGGTGTCGTCGCTGCCGCGGCGCGGGCCGAACCGGCCGGGCACGTACGGCCCGGCGGGGTAGCCGTAACCCGGCTGCTGCCCGTAGCCCGGGGCCTGACCGTGGCCGGGGGGCTGGCCGTAGCCGGGCGGCGGGGGCACGTAGCGGGGCGGCGTGGGCATGGGGCCGGATTGCGGACCGGGCCGGCTCGGCGGCTGCCGCCCGTAGTCGGGCTGGGAGCCCGGCTGCTGCCCGTAGCCGAGCTGAGGGCCCGAGCCCTGGTCGCGGGGCACGTCGTGAGGCGGCACGTCGTAAGGCGGGACGTCAGAAGGCGGTACGTCGGGGGTGGAGTCGTCGGGGGGTGGCGGGGCCTGGCTCATGATGCCTCCGTAACGAAGTCGATCAGTTCCTCGACCCGGCCGAGCAGTTCCGGCTCCAGGTCGGCGTAGGACGAGACGGCGCCCAGAATGCGCCGCCAGGCGTCCGCGGGCTCCATGCGCCAGCCCAGTGCGGCGAGCACGCCCTCCTTCCACGGCACCCCGCGCGGCACGTCGGGCCAGCCCGGGATGCGCAGCACGGACGGTTTGACCGCCTGCCAGATGTCGATGTACGGATGACCCACGACTAGCACGTGCGGCGAGGTGATCCGGGCCGCGATCCGGCTCTCCTTCGACCCCGGCACCAGATGGTCGACCAGCACGCCCAGCCTGCGGCCCGGCTCGGGGTCGAACTCGGCCACGATGGCGGGCAGGTCGTCGACGCCCTCCAGGTACTCGACCACGACCCCCTCGACCCGCAGGTCGTGGCCCCAGATCTTCTCCACGAGCGCGGCGTCGTGCACGCCCTCGACGTAGATCCGGCTCTCCTTGGCGACCCGGGCCCGCAACCCCTCCACGGCGATGGACCCGGACGCGCTGCGCCTGGGCCCCGCCGGAGCCGCGGCCGCCGGGCGCACCAGCGTCACGGGCCTGCCCTCCAGCAGGAACGCGGCCGGCGCCAGCGGGAACAGGCGGCGTTTGCCGAACCGGTCCTCAAGGGTGACGGCCTCCTTGTCGCAGGCCACCACGGCGCCGCAGAAGCCGCTGTCGGCGTCCTCCACGACCAGGTCGAGTTCGGCGGGCACCTTCGGGATCTTGCCCTTGCCCGGCCGCCGCCAATTGCCTGCCAGCACATCGCCCTCGTACACACGGGGACCGTAGCAAATCACCCGCTGACCGCAAGGCGCTTACGCGCGCCGCTACGCCGTACGAGGACGACGATGGTGCCGATGATGCCGATGAGCAGGCCGGCGCCGGGGAACAGGAACAGCGCCGCCACCCCGCCGAACAGGCCGCCCGCCGCGGAGAGCACGTCACGGCCCACGCCGAAGCGGGCCGACGACTCCTCCTGTGTGGCGCAGGTCAGCTGGTAGTCGCCCTTGGCTGGGGCGTTGACGGCGAGGATCTCCTGCCAGGTGGTGCCGCCGGCGCTGAGCGTCTGGGTGCCGGAGACCTTGACCAGCCTGGCCTGGGCCGGGCCGCCGGAGATCTCGCACTGGTAGTTGACCCGCGTGTCGGTGGCGATGTAGACGGCCGGGCGCTTGGCGGGGTCGATCGCGACCTTCACGCTTTCGCCCGACGCGAACGTGGTCGTCGGGGCCATGTCCGAGACGCTGCTCAGCACGCCGCCGGCGAACACGACCACGCCCACGACGCCGAGCACGACGGCCACGGCCCACACGACGGCGATCCACCACAGGCGCGGCTTGATCGCCTTGCCGTCGATCCTGGCCGGGAACTGCGGCTGGCCGCCGTACTGGTTGTGGGGGCCGTACTGGTCGGGGTGGGCGTACTGGTCGGGCTGGGCGTACTGGTTCTGCTGGCCGTACTGGGGCGGGGGGCCGTACTGTGCGGGCGGCTGTTGCTGCTGGTAGGGCGGCTGGCCGTGCTGCTGGGGCTGGTACGGAGGCTGGGCGTACTGGTTCGGCTGACCGTAGTAGGGACCCTGCCCCTGGGGCGGTCCGTACTGCGGGGGCTGGGAATTGTCGGTCATGCGGCAAGTGTGAGGCCTGTCGCTTGTAAGTCGCTAGCAACAGGATGGGACCTGGTGTTATCGCACCTTGTGGGCGAGAGCCGTACACTTGGCACTCGGGAACACGGAGTGCTAGACCTGTCGTTTCCCTGTTAGGCAGAGGCAGGAGGTGAGCACGTGCTCGACGAACGGAAGCTGGCGGTGCTCCGCGCCATTGTCGAAGACTACGTGTCCACCAACGAACCGGTGGGCTCCAAGGCGCTGGCGGAGCGCCACAACCTCAAGGTCTCCCCGGCAACGGTCAGGAACGACATGGCCGCTCTGGAGGAGGACGGGTACATCACCCAGCCGCACACCAGCGCGGGCCGCGTGCCGACGGACAAGGGCTACCGCCTGTTCGTCGACCGGCTCTCGCAGGTCAAGCCCCTGTCGGGGGCCGAGCGGCGGGCGATCGAGACCTTCCTCGCCGGCGCGGTCGACCTCGACGACGTGGTCTTCCGCACCGTGCGGCTGCTCGCGCAGCTCACCAGGCAGGTCGCGGTCGTGCAGTACCCGACGCTGACCCGTTCCACGGTCAGGCACGTCGAGTTGGTCCCGCTCAACGAGCGGCGGGTCATGCTCGTGCTGATCACCAACACCGGGCGCGTCGAGCAGCGCGTGATCGAGCTGCCCGAGGTGGTGGAGGACGACCGCATCGCCCATCTGCGCGCGGTGCTCAACTCCTGCCTCGACGGCTGCGGGCTGAGCAACGTCCCCGAGCTGGTCGCCGACCTGCCCGAGCGGCTGCCCGCCGAGGACCGGCCCGCCGTGGCCACGATCCTGTCCGTGCTGCTCGAAACCCTCGTCGAACGCCATGACGAGAAGATCGTGTTCGCCGGCGCGGCCAATCTCGCGGGCGCCGACTTCGCCACCGGCCTGCGCGACGTGCTGGAGGCGCTGGAGGAGCAGGTCGTGCTCATGCGGTTGCTCGGCGAGACATCCACAGACACCCCGTCCGCGCTCACCGTGCGCATCGGCTCGGAAAACCCCTACCTTCGCGGCACGTCCATCGTCGCAACCGGATACGGTTCTGGCGACAACCAACTGGCCCGGCTCGGCGTGCTGGGTCCCACGAGGATGGACTACCCCGTGACGATGGGCGCCGTACGCGCGGTGGCACGCTACGTCAGCCAGATCCTGGCTGCATCTTAAGAGGTCGATAAGTGGCAAACAGCGACTACTACGCCACCCTCGGGGTGCGCCGTGACGCCAGTCAGGACGAGATCAAGAAGGCCTACCGCCGCCTCGCCCGCGAGCTGCACCCCGACGTGAACCCCGATCCCGAGACCCAGGAGCGGTTCAAGGAGATCACGCAGGCCTACGAGGTGCTGTCCGATCCGAACAAGCGCCAGATGTACGACCTGGGCGGCGACCCCTTCGGCGGCGGCGCGGGTGCGGGCGCGGGCGCCGGCGGCTTCGGCGCGGGCTTCCCCTTCAGCGACATCATGGACGCCTTCTTCGGCACCGCGGGTGGCACCCGCGGGCCGCGCTCGCGCGCCAGGAGGGGCCGCAACGCCACCATCCGGGTCGAGCTCGACCTGCGCGAGACGGCGTTCGGCACCACCCGCGAGCTGGTCGTGGACACCGCCGTGCTGTGCGAGGTGTGCCACGGCGCCGGCGCGGCCCCCGGCACCCACCCCGACGCCTGTGACATGTGCAACGGGCGCGGCGAGATCTCCCAGGTCACCCGCTCGTTCCTGGGCCAGGTCATGACCTCGCGGCCGTGCCCCCAGTGCGGCGGCTTCGGCAGCATCATCCGCCACCCCTGCCAGGAGTGCTCGGGCGACGGCCGGGTGCGCACCCGCCGTACGATCAAGGTCCGCATCCCCGCGGGCGTCGAGGACGGCACCCACATCCAGCTCGCCGGCGAGGGCGAGGTCGGCCCCGGCGGCGGCCCGCCCGGAGACCTGTTCCTGGAGATCGTCGAACGCGCGCACGAGATCTTCGAGCGGCGCGGCGACGACCTCCACTGCACGGTCCAGATCCCGATGACGGCCGCCGCGCTCGGCACCATCCTCGCCGTCGAGACGCTCGACGGCTCCGAGGAGATCGACGTGCGCCCCGGCACCCAGTCCGGCCAGGTCATCACCATGTACGGGCGCGGCGTGCAGCGGCTCAACGAGTCCGGCAGGGGCGACCTGCTCATCCACGTCAACGTCGAGACCCCGATGCGGCTCGACCAGACGCAGGAGGACCTGCTGCGCGAGCTGTCCAGGCTGCGCGGCGAGGAGCGGCCGCCGGGAAAGTTCGCCCCGGGGCAGCAGGGTTTTTTCTCCCGCCTGCGTGACGCCTTCAACGGCAGGTGACGATCACCCGTGACCGTCCCCGTGTTCCTCGCCGAGGACCTCAACGGCGCCGAGCTCACGCTCGACGGCCCTGAGGGGCGGCACGCGGCCTCCGTGCGGCGCCTGCGCGCAGGCGAGCGGGTCGACCTGACCAACGGCGCGGGCGACGTCGCCGAGTGCGTGGTGCGCGAGGTGTTCAAGGACGCGCTCGCGCTCGACGTGCTGGCCCGCTACACCGTCGAGCCGCCCGCGCGGCGGCTGGTGGTCGTCCAGGGGCTGCCCAAGGGCGACAGGGGCGAGCTGGCCGTCGAGATGATGACCGAGGTGGGGGTCGACGTGATCGTGCCCTGGGCCGCCTCGCGCAGCATCACGCAGTGGAAGGGCGACAGGATCGCCAAGGCGCTGGGCCGGTGGCGTGCCACGGCCCGCGAGGCCGGCAAGCAGGCACGCCGGTTCCACCTGCCGCAGGTGGCCGAGCTCGCCTCCACCGCCCAGGTCGAGGGGCTGCTGGCCGACGCGGCGCTGGGGCTCGTGCTGCACGAGGAGGCCGCCGAGCCGCTGTCGAAGGTGGCGCTGCCGCCCGGCGGCGACATCGTCGTCGTCGTGGGGCCGGAGGGCGGGGTCTCGGAGGAGGAGCTGCGCAGGTTCGCCGCGGCCAAGGCGGTGCCCGTGCTGCTCGGGCCCACCGTGCTGCGCACCTCCACGGCGGGGGTGGCGGCGGCGGCCGTGCTGCTCGCGCGTACCGGGCGCTGGTGATTCCGGCTCAGGGTGTCGTGTGCGGCACGTCCACCAGCGGGCTGCTCAGGTCGCTCGGGCCGGTGGGCAGGTCGTCCGGCGGGCACTCGTCGGAGGGGCACGACGTCGGCGAGTCGGTCGTCTCCGGCGGGGTCGGCGTGGGGGTCGGCGTGATCTCGGGGCACTCCTGGTCGCCGGCGGGCTCACCGCTCGGGCAGGGCGTCGAGGACGGCGTCGGCGACGGCGTGGGCTGCCTGGTCGACCTGGCCGTCTCCGAGGGCCGGTGGGTCTCGCTGTGGCTCGGCGGCACGACCACCACGGGCGGCGGCTCGGCGCTGTGACTGTCGCGCCTGGGCGGCGTGGACAGCCTGGTCGAGGAGTTGCCGGGGGTGGTGGTCGAGTTGTCCACCACCTTGACGGGCGTCTCGAAGATCTGGGAGCGCAGCCCGGGAACGACCATCACGATCGTCCCCGCCACCAGCACGGCGCTGACCGCCGCCGCGCCCGCACGCCACCAGAACAGGTTACGGACGCCGCGCCGCTCGATGCGGGCGCGGATGATCTGCAGTCCTTCCGGCGAGGGCACGACCGCGTCCGCCTCCGCGCGGAGCGCACGGCGCAGGACGTCGCCGTACTCGTCGGGGGGCTGAGTCATGACATCTTCTCCAGGACGGACCGCAACGCGGCCATTCCACGGGCGGTGTGGCTCTTGACCGCGCCCTTGCTGATGCCCATGGCGTGGGCGATCTCAGCTTCGGACAGATCTCCGTAATAACGCAGAACCAGTGCTTCTCTCTGTCGGGTCGGCAGGGCGCGTAACGCCTCGATGACGGCGGAGCGTTCCAGCTCGCCGATCGCGCCGTTCTCGGCGCTCGGGGCGTCCGGCAGGCCCTTGGGTGCGTACTTCTCGACGACCGCGCGGTGACGCAGCACGGAACGGGACCGGTTGACGACAGACTGACGCAGGTAAGCGAGTGCTTTGTCGGGATCGCGCAGTCTGCGCCAGGCGCCGTGAATGGCGACGAACGCGTCCTGCACGACTTCCTCGGCGGTTGCCATGTCACGCACCAGCAACACCGCGAGACGCACCAATGACCGGAAGTGCGCGCTGTAGAGCGCGGTCACGGCCATGTCGGCATCCCACCCGACCGGCACCGCCCCCATCGACCTGTCGGCCAGAAGGGTTTCGGTGGTCACATCAGTGGGACGCGCGGCCTTCCCAGAGGGTTTACTCTCTTCCGGTTCTGAAGGTTTCCCCGGTTCCTTAGGGTGCATTACCCAGTCGTGTTCCTCGCCAGGTGGCGCTCGCCCGACCCTGAATCATCTTTTTTGCTCTGAAGTGTCGCACACTCACCCTAACCGCGCGGATCTTCGGGCGCACGACACCACGGATTACCGATTCGCAACGGACTGCCGAACGGTCGCTCTCGATAGGGTACTGCCGTGAGCGACTGCCTCTTCTGCAAAATCGTGGCCAAGGAAATTCCGGCCGACGTCGTCTACGAGAACGCCAGGGCGCTGGCGTTCCGCGACATCAATCCGCAGGCCCCGACGCACGTGCTGGTCATCCCGCGCGCGCACCACTCCGACGCGGCGTCCATGGCCGCCGCCGACGACGGGCTCGCCGACGACGTGCTCAAGGCCGCGCACGCCGTCGCCGTCCAGGACGGCGTGGCCGAGGGGGGCTACCGGATCGTCTTCAACACCGGCCCCGGCGCCGGCCAGACCGTCTTCCACGTGCACGCCCATGTTCTCGGAGGGCGTGACCTCACGTGGCCGCCCGGCTGATATTGACGCGAGCAATCAGCCTGGTGCCGGATACGATGGGCGGAGAAGAACACCGAACAGACCGGGAGGCATCAGGCCGCTGGCCTGCCCATGTCCGAACTACATGAATCCCGACGCACGGCACCTCCCTCGCGCACTCAAGCCAAGGTGCTGATTCCGGACGAATACCCGATGGTCAGCCTCCTCGGCTCCCGTGACGAGCTGCTTCGCGTCATCGAGGGCGCCTTCAGGGCCGACATCCACGTGCGGGGCAACGAGATCACCGTCACCGGCAGCCCCGACGAGAGCGGCGCGGTCGTGCGCCTGTTCGAGGAGCTGGTCGAGGTGCTGCGCAGCGGGGGCGAGCTCACGCCCGACGCGGTCGAGCGGAGCATCGCCATGCTGCGCATGACCTCCGACCGTCCGGCCGAGGTGCTCTCGCTCGACATCCTGTCCTCCCGCGGCCGCACGATCAGGCCGAAGACCGTCAACCAGAAGCGGTACGTCGACGCGATCGACCAGCACACGATCGTGTTCGGCATCGGGCCCGCGGGCACCGGCAAGACGTACCTGGCGATGGCCAAGGCCGTGCGCGCGCTGCAGGAGAAGCGGGTCAACCGCATCATCCTGACCAGGCCGGCGGTCGAGGCGGGCGAGCGGCTGGGCTTCCTGCCCGGCACCCTCTACGAGAAGATCGACCCCTACCTGCGGCCGCTCTACGACGCGCTGCACGACATGGTCGACCCCGACTCGATCCCGAAGCTGATGGCCGCGGGCACGATCGAGGTCGCGCCGCTGGCGTACATGCGCGGCCGTACCCTCAACGACGCCTTCATCATCCTCGACGAGGCCCAGAACTCCTCGGCCGAGCAGATGAAGATGTTCCTGACCCGGCTGGGGTTCAACTCCAAGATCGTGGTGACCGGCGACGTGACCCAGGTCGACCTGCCCTCGGGCACGGTGAGCGGGCTGCGGGTCGTCCAGGACATCCTGGAGGGCATCCCCGACATCCACTTCGCCCGCCTGTCCAGCGCCGACGTGGTGCGCCACAAGCTGGTGAGCGACATCGTCGACGCCTACGGGCGCTACGACGCCACCCAGGCCGCCCAGGAGCCGAAGGCCATCCACCGGGGGAAACGACGCCCGTGAGCATCGAGATCAACAACGAGTCCGGCGTCGGCGTCGACGAGGAGAACCTCGTCGCGCTGGCCACCCACGTGCTCGGCGAGATGGGCATCAACCCGCTCGCCGAGCTGTCCATCGTGGTGGTCGACGAAGACGCCATGTCCGAGCTGCACGAGAAGTGGATGGGCGAGCCCGGCCCGACCGACGTGCTGGCCTTCCCGATGGACGAGCTGCGTCCCGGCGGCGGCGCGCGCGGCGACGGCGAGAGCCCGGCCGACCCGGCGCTGCTCGGCGACGTCGTGCTCTGCCCGCAGGTCGCGGCCAGGCAGGCCAAGGAGGCCGGGCACAGCGCCCAGGCCGAGCTTGAGCTGCTGTGCACCCACGGCATCCTGCACCTGCTCGGCTACGACCACGCCGAGCCCGAGGAGCACAAGGAGATGTTCGGGCTGCAGGCCCAGATGCTCGAGTCCTGGCAGGAGGTGCGCGACTCGCGGTGAACGCCTGGTTGCTGTGGGCCATCTCCCTTGTGATCATCGGTGGCCTGATCGCCAGTGCGGAAACGGCACTGACGCGCATCTCCAGGGTGCGCGCGGAGGAGTTCGTGCGCGAGGGCCGGCGCGGGGCTGACCGGCTCCAGGCCATCGTCACCGACCCGCCCCGCTACCTCAACCTGCTCCTGCTGCTGCGCCTGAGCTGCGAGCTGGTGGCGACGGTCATCGCCACGCTGCTGTTCATCGACCTCATGCACGACCAGGGCTGGGCCTACGTGGCCGCCGCGGCCGTCATGATCGTGGTCAGCTACGTCGTCGTCGGGGTCATGCCGCGGACGCTGGGGCGCCAGCACGCCGAGCCGGTCGCGCTGGCCGGGGCGCCGATCGTCTACGGCCTGACCCGCATCTTCGGCCCGCTGCCCAAGCTGCTCATCCTGCTCGGCAATGCCCTGACCCCCGGCAAGGGCTTCCGCGACGGCCCGTTCACCTCCGAGGCCGAGCTGCGCGACCTGGTCGACCTGGCCGAGGAGCGCCGGGTGATCGAGCCGGACGAGCGCGAGATGATCCACTCGGTCTTCGAGCTGGGCGACACGCTGGTCCGCGAGGTCATGGTGCCCCGCACCGACATGGTCTACATCGAGCGCGGCAAGACGATCAGCCAGGCGCTGTCGCTCGCGCTGCGCAGCGGCTTCTCCCGCATCCCGGTCGTGGGCGAGAACGAGGACGACGTCATCGGCATCGCCTACCTCAAGGACATCGCCCGCAAGATCCACGAGTCGGGCGAGGGCGGCGGCAAGGAGACGGTCGAGTCGATCATGCGGCGGGCCGCGTACGTGCCGGAGAGCAAGCCCATCGACCAGCTCATGCGCGAGATGCAGGCCCGGCAGATCCACATCGCGATCGTCATCGACGAGTACGGCGGCACCGCCGGCCTGGTCACCATCGAAGACGTCCTGGAGGAGATCGTCGGCGAGATCACCGACGAGTACGACCAGGAGGCCCCGCGCGTGGAGACCATGTCCGAGGGCGCGCTGCGGGTGACCGCCCGCATGCCGGTCGACGAGCTGGGCGAGCTGTTCGACACCGAGATTGAGGTCGACGACGTCGAGACCGTCGGCGGCCTGCTGGCCCACGCGCTCGGCCGGGTGCCGATCGCCGGGTCGCAGGCGGAGGTGGCCGGGCTGGAGCTGACGGCCGAGAGCCTGGCCGGGCGGCGCAACCGCATCAGCACGGTCGTCGTCCGCCGGGTCGCGCCGTCCGAGGAGGACGACGTCCAGGCCGCCGCCGAACGTGACTGACCACTTTGCGGGGAGATGTCGCAAGCGTTCTACAAGTCGTCTGCAAGCGGGGTCGGGCAGTCTCATACCTGACACCCGGTGCGGTGGGTGTCACGAGGAAGCGTCCGAACGCCGGGTGGGGTTCGCGGCCGGAGGGCGCTCCTGGGGGGACGACGGCGTTCCGGCCAGCTAGCCGGCCAGGACGTCGATCGGCGTAAAGGGTGTTCTCGTCTGGAAACCGGGCGAGGGCACCCTTTTTGCGTTTGGTGGAACCTCTGCGGAGATTGCCGCATTCGTCGCCGGGGGAGGCTGCGGTCCAGGGGGAATCATGAAAGCGCGGATCATCGTGTACGGGCTGCTGGCCGCGACCCTGACGGGCTGCGCGGGCAGCGGCGGCGGGGCGGACGGGAAGGTGGCGGCCGTCGTCGACGCCCAGGCCATGGCCCAGCTCCGTGAGGTGCTCAACAGGCGGCCGAGCCTGCCGGACGGCTTCGCGCAACGGCCCGAGCAGGCCTGGCGGGTGCCGTTCGGCCGGGTGGACCAGGCGTGCCGGGCCGCGCTCGACGTGGCGGCCGGGCACGCGCCCGGGGAGGGGCTCACCGGCCAGGCGGCGGTCAGCTACCAGGGAGACGGCCTGGGGGAGCGGGCGGCCGTCGGCCTGGCCAGGTACGCCGGCGAGGAGGCCGAGGCGCGCTTCGACGACCTCAGCGAGGCCCTGGAGTCGTGCAGGGAGATCCGGACGTCGGGCGGCACCGCCCTGCGGGCCCGCAGGCTGGACGTCGGCGACGCCGCCCGCTCCGGGGACGAGACCGCCGCGGCACGGCTGCGCGGACGGCTGAACGGCTACCCGTACGCCCTCGACGTCGTGCTTTCGCGGGACGGCGACACGCTGGTGTCCGTCGTGCACGCGGGCATGAGCGACGTCGACCGGGACCGGACGAGGAAGCTGGTCGCCGCCCTGCTGTCGATGTCCACGGCCTAACCTGGTTCCCGTGACTCTCGATCCTGAAGACAGCAAGATCATCACCCTGGCGCGGGCGGTCAGGGCGCGCAACGAGGCCGCCGAGGGCGCCGCCGTGCGCGACGAGACCGGCCGCACGTACTCGGCGACCGGCGTCGCGTTGTCGTCGCTGAGGCTGTCGGCCGTGCAGGTCGCGGTGGCCATGGCGGTCTCCGGTGGCGCGCGCTCGCTGGAGGCGGTCGCGCTGGTGACGGCGGGCGAGCCGGACCCGGCCGACGAGGCGGTCGCGGCCGAGCTGGGCGTCAAGGCCCTGCTCGTGGCCGGTCCCGACGGCACGCTGAGGTCCTGACGTGGCCATGTCGCCGTTCCTGGCCCGGCTGCGCGCCAAGATCGGCAACGACCTGCTCATGCTGCCGTCGGTCAACGGGTGCGTCTTCGACCGCGCCGGGCGGGTGCTGATGGCCCGGCACGGCGACGACGGCCTGTGGGCCACCCCCGGCGGCGGCGTCGACCCCGGCGAGCGCCCGCAGGACGCGGTGGTCAGGGAGCTGCGCGAAGAGCTGGCCATCGAGGTCGAGGTGCGCGGGCTGGTCGGCGTCTACGGCGGCCCCGAGTACCGCACGGTCTACCCCAACGGCCACGAGGTGGCGTACGTCATCGCCATGTACGCCTGCACCCTCGCCGCCGGCACCCCGACCCCCGACGGCGAAGAGATCAACGACTACCGGTGGGTGACCGAGCACGAGGCCGGCGGCCTGACGACGCCGGCCTGGACACCTCTGGCGCTGCCCGACGCGTTCGCCTGGTGGCGTGAACATGGCAGCTGATAAGCGACAATGCACAATGTGACTTCGCCAGACAATCATCGCGCCGGATTCGCCTGCTTCGTGGGAAGGCCGAACGTCGGCAAGTCCACATTGATGAACGCCCTGGTCGGCGCCAAGGTGGCGATCACCTCGTCCAAGCCGCAGACGACCAGGCGGGTCATCAGGGGCATCGTGCACCGCCCCGACGCCCAGATCGTCATCGTGGACACGCCGGGCCTGCACCGGCCGCGCACCCTGCTCGGCGAGCGGCTGGACAGCCTGGTGCTGTCCACGCTCACCGAGGTCGACGTGATCGGCTTCTGCGTGCCGGCCAACGAGCCGATCGGCAAGGGCGACCGCTTCATCGCCGACAAGCTGGCGGCGGTGAAGAAGACGCCGGTGGTCGCCGTGGTGACCAAGTGCGACCTGGCGAGCCGGGAGCAGGTCGCCCAGCAGCTGCTCGCGGTGTCGCAGGTGGCCGAGTTCGCGGCGGTCGTGCCGGTGTCGGCGCAGTCGGGCGAGCAGCTCGACGTGCTGGGCGACGTGCTGATCGAGCACCTGCCCGAGTCGCCGCCGCTGTACGAGGGCGGGCAGCTCACCGACGAGCCCGAGCAGGTGATGGTGGGCGAGCTGATCAGGGAGGCGGCCCTGGAGGGCGTGCGCGACGAGCTGCCGCACTCGATCGCCGTGGTCGTCGACGAGATGATGCCCCGCGAGGGGCGCGACGACCTGCTCGACATCTACGCCCACATGTTCGTCGAGCGGCCCTCCCAGAAGGCCATCGTCATCGGGCACAAGGGCGAGCGGCTGCGCGACGTGGGCACCAGGGCCCGCAAGCAGATCGAGGCGCTGCTCGGCACGCGGGTCTACCTCGACCTGCGGATCAGCGTGGCCAAGGACTGGCAGCGCGACCCCAAGCAGCTGCGCCGCCTCGGCTTCTTCGACTGACCCCGCCGGTGACGCCGCCGGTGACGCTGCCGGTGATCCCGCCGGGCCGGGCGGTCAGCGTGCGCGGCGCAGCAGGGCCAGCACGGACAGCACCACGATCGCGACCGAGCAGGCCAGCGCGGCGAACCAGCCGAACCTGATGACCGGCTCGACCGACAGCAGCCCGCCCAGGTCGATGGAGAGCCGGTCGCCGATGCGCTGCGGGTCGGCGACGAACATCACCAGCAGCAGCGTGGCCACCGCGCCCGGCACCACCGCCAGCGCCGCCACGCGTGGCCGGCCGCCCAGCAGGCCCGTGACGCCGAGCGCCAGCGCGGCCAGCCCGGCGAGCAACGTGTAGAGGCCCGTGCTGACGTCGACGCCGCGCACGTCGTCGGAGACGCCGGCGCCGATCAGGTCGCTGCGGGCCTCGACGCCGGCCCAGGGCATGATCGCGGTGAGCACCAGGAGGGCGGCCGCGACGGCGACGGCCAGCGCGGCGCCGCGGCGGGCGGACGTCGTCCGGGCGGGCTTGAGGTCATCGGCCACACGATCACTGTAAGCCGGGCCACCGGCCCTCACCACCCGACGCGACGGACTCGTCACCAAGCCGGCCACCCACCGCGGCGGGCGGGGGTGGAAAGGGGGGCGACGGGGACCGGGTGACGGCCGGCGGGGTGCGCAGTAGAGGCGGGGTCAGGGGGTGGACAGGAAGGCGCGGGCGTTGGCGGCGGCACGGCGGTCGCCGGTCTCGTCGAAGACCTCCAGGGCGGCCGTGGCCAGCTCGCGGGCGCGCCCGGCGGCCCCCTCGGCCCGGTTGACCCCGGCCAGGGCCAGCAGCGCGTACGCGTCCAGCAGGCGGTCGCCGAGCCGTACGGCGATGCCCCTGGCACGTTCGGCGGCCGACCTGGCGTCGGCCTTGGCGCCCTGCGCCAGCCGTACGGCGGCCAGATCGAGCAGGGTGTCGGCCTGCCGATGACGGTCGCCCAGCTCCGTCAGGTGACCGACGGCCGCCGAGAGGTGGACGGCGGCCTCCTCCAGCCGGCCCGCGCGGCGCAGCACCGCGCCGAGCACGCGCTCGGCGTCGGCGGCGTCCCGCTGGTGGTCGGCCGCCTCCAGGCAGGCCAGCAGCGCCCGCTCGGCCTCCTCCAGCCGGTCCCGCTCCAGGTGCACCCGGCCCAGGCGGCGGCGGGTGTGGTTGACGTCGCGGGTGCGGCCCTGCCGCAGGAACATGCCGAGCGCCAGCCGCAGCTTCTCGTGGGCCAGGTCCCATTCGCGCTCGGCCAGGTGCAGGTCGCCCTGGCCGAGCAGGACGAGCGCCTCGCCCCGGTCGTCGCCGGCCCGCCGCGCGGACTCCAGCGCCCGCTCCGAGACCGCCCGCCAGTCGTCGAGGAACCGGTGCCGCTCCAGGTACGGCCCCAGCAGGTGGGCCAGCCGCCAGCACGGCTCGTCGAGCCCGGCTGCGTGCAGGTCGGCCACCAGGCTCACCAGGAACGGCCGCTCGGCGTCCAGCCACTCGACCGACTCCCTGATGTCCCTGGTCGCCACGGCCGTGCCGGGGTCGCCCGACACCAGCGAGAAGCGCGAGGCCCGCACCCGGGCCAGAACGAGCTCCGACACCTCGGCCAGCACGCCCGGCAGCGGCTGCTCGCGCGCGAACAGCCGGGTCAGGTCGTGCATGCGGTAGCGGATCTGGCCGGCCGCGTCCACGCCGTGCGTCTCCAGCAGGCCGGCGTCCACCAGGGCCTCGGCGCCGCCGCCGAGCCGGTCGGTGAGCCAGTCGGCGAAGTCGGGGGCCGACAGGGCGCCGAGGCCGCGTAACGTCCGCCTGGCCGGTTCGGGCAGCCCCTCGTAGCCGATGGCGAACACGCTGCGGACCGTCTGATCGCCCGCGTGCAGCCGGTCGAGCCGCTTGTGCTCGTCCTCAAGGAGGCCCACCAGGTAGTCCACCGTCCAGTTCGGGCGGGCCGCCAGCCTGGAGGCGGCGATGCGCAGCGCGATCGGCAGGCCGCCGCAGAAGCGGGCCAGCCGGTGCAGCGCCTCGTCCGCGGGCCGTCCGGAGCCGGCCACGAGCAGGGCCAGGGCGTCCTGCCGGTCGAGCACGCCGACCGACAGCCGGGTCGCGCCGGTCAGGCCGCCCAGCGACGAGCGGCTGGTCACGACCGTCGGGCAGGACGTCAGCAGCGGGCGCACCTGGGCCTCGCCGGCGGCGTTGTCCAGCAGCACCAGCAGGCGGCGGTTGGCCGTGTAGGTGCGGAACAGGCGCTCGCGCTGCTCCAGCCCGGCCGGGATGGCCTGGGCCGGGCAGCCGAGCCAGCGCAGGAAGTCCTCCAGGACGGCCGAGGGGGCCGTGGTCTCGCGCAGGTCGGCGTACAGGATGCCGTCGGGGAAGGACTCGCGGGCCCGCCAGGCGGCGTGCACGGCCAGGGCCGACTTGCCCGCGCCGGCCTGGCCGTGCACGACGACGTGGCCGCCGACCACCCGGTCGAGCAGGTCGGCGCGGCCGGTGAAGTTCGCGATGTCCGGCGGCAGCAGCACCGGGGGGCCCGCCGAGACGTGCAGCGACACGTCGTCGTGGAGCATGCGGTGGTAGAGCAGTTGCAGCTCGGGGTCGGGCTCGATCGCGTGGCCGCCGTCGAGCTGGTCGCGCAGCACCGCGTACGCGGCGAGGGCGTCGACCCGGCGGCCGCTGCGGTAGAGGGCCAGCATGTACTGGCCGCGGAAGCGCTGCCACAGCGGGTGCTGCTTGGACAGCCGTTTCAGCTCGGCCAGCAGCTCGCGGTGGCGGCCGGCGTCGAGGTCGGCCTGGACGCGGCGTTCCAGGGCGAGCAGGCGCAGCTCCTCCAGCTCCTCGCGCAGGCGCCGGGTCTCCTCCCACCGCTCGCCGTCGGGGTCGAGGTCCTCCAGGGCGGGGCCGCGCCACAGCGACAGGGCCTCCTCGTACGAGCCGCGGTCGACCAGCAGCCGGAACCGGTCGACGTCCAGCTGGTGGCCGCCGATCGCCAGCACGTACGAGCCGGACACGGTCGTGATCACGTCCTTGCCCAGGAGCTGGCGGAGCTGGCCCACGTACCCGCGGACGAGGGAGTCGGAGCGGTCGCCGCCCTCGCGTGGCCACAGCAGCCGGCGCAGCCGTTCCACGGTCAGCGGGCGGCCCGCGTTCAGCAGGAACATCGCCAGCAGGTCCCGGTGCTTCGGGGTCGTGGGGGTGCGATCCCGGCCGCCGTCGCGAACGTCGAGCGGCCCCATGATGCGGAATTCCACGCGGCCTTCCTTTTCGGAGGAGATGTCGATCAGAATGGCACATCTGATGGCTGCCCTGATTTCGTCTGACCCGCACCGCTTGGGCCGTTACTGGCTGGCCGGACGGCTGGGCGCGGGCGGCCAGGGCGTGGTCTACGAGGCGTACGGCGAGGCCGGGGAGCGCGTCGCGGTCAAGGTGCCCAGGTCCGACAGCCCGGAGTCGCGGTCCAGGCTGGCCAAGGAGGCGGCGGCGGCCCAGCGGGTGGCCTCGTTCTGCACGGCCAGGGTGATCGAGGCGCAGGTGGACGACGCGCCGCTGTACATCGTCAGCGAGTACGTCCCGGGCCCGAGCCTGCGGGAGGTGGCCGCGGAGGCGGGGGCGTACGAGGGGGACGCGCTGCGCCGCCTGGCGATCGGCGTCGCGACCGCGCTGACGGCCATCCACCAGGCCGGGATCGTCCACCGCGACCTCAAGCCGGACAACATCATCCTGGGCCCGGACGGCCCGCGCGTGATCGACTTCGGCGTGGCCAGGGAGGTGGGGCCGACCACGACCGGGCCGATCATGGGCACGCCGGGTTACATGGCGCCCGAGGTGCTCACCGGGCGCGCCGCCACCGAGGCGGCCGACGTGTGGGCGTGGGGGATGGTGGTGCTGTTCGCGGCGCGGGGGCGCGACGCCGTCGAGGCCGGCGAGCCGATGGCGGTCGTGGGCCGGGTGCTGGAGTTCGAGGCGGACGTCGCCGGGCTGCCGGAGGAGCTGGCCCCGCTGGTGTCGGCGGCCACCGCCCGCGATCCCGCCGCCCGTCCCGCCGCCGGGGACCTGCTGCTCCGCCTGCTGGCGGAGGGCGCCCGCCGGGACGTCGGCGACCCCCTGGCCCGTGGCGGGATCGTGGCGGGGGAGCTGAGGGGGCAGGCCGGGCCCGATCTGGGGGCGATCGCCGAAGAGCTCTACGGCGAGCTGAGCGAGGACGAGCGGACGGCCGTGCCCGAGGTCTTCCTGCGGCTGCTCGACGACGACGGCCTGCGTCCCGTGGAGCGCGAGGAGCTGCCCGAGGCCAAGGCGGTCGACTCGATGCTCGCCGTGTTCGTCTCGGCGGGCATCCTGGCGCCGGGCGGTGACGCGTACGAGCTGGTCGCTCCCGGCCTGGTGCAGGCGTGGCCGCGGCTGCGCGACTGGCTGGCGGGCAACCGCGAGGGGCTGCCCGTGCACCGCCGCCTGGCCGAGGCCGCCGCTGAATGGGACGCCCACGGCCGCAAGCCCGCCGACCTGCTCCAGGGCACCAACCTGGACCGGACGCTGCAGTGGGCCGCCACCGAACGCAAGGACCTCACCCTGGCCGGACGCGAGCGCGACTTCCTGGACGCCGCCTCGGGGCAGGCCCGCAGGCGCACCCGGCGGCGCGGCCTGCTCGCCGCCGTGCTGGCGGTGCTGCTGGTGGTTGCGCTGGGCGGGCTCGGCGCGGCGGAGTACCTGCGCAGGGAGTCGGCCCGGCAACGGGACGAGGCGCTGGCCAGGGAGCTGGCGCTGCGCGCCGCCGGGCTGCGCGAGCTGGAGCCCGCGCTGGCCGGCCTGCTCTCCGTGGCGGCCTGGCGGCTGGCCCCGGCGCTGGTGGAGACGGCGGGCGCGCTGTACGACGCGGGCTCCCAGCACGTCACCGACGTCTTCGTGGCGCCGTACGTGGACGCGGGGAGCGTGCAGGCGCTCAGCACGGACGGTCACGTCCTGGCCTCCGTGACGGACGGCACCGCCCGCGTCTGGGATGTCCCGACCGGCCGGAAGCTGCACGAGCTGGCCGGACTCGGCGCGGGCGTGCAGAGTGTCGCCGTGAGCCTCGACGGCCGCCTGCTGGCCGCCCTGGACGACAAGGGCGTGCGGCTGTGGGACGCCGTCACCGGCAGCCGCCTCGGCGGCCGGTTCGCGACCAGGGCGGGCGGGTTCGGGGCGCTGGAGTTCGACCGCACCGGCCGCCGGCTCGCGGTGCCGTACGGCTCCGACGGCGAGCAGTGGTGGGACGTCGCCACCCGTAAGCCCCTCACCGCCCCCGGCGGCGCGATACTCAACGGCGTCAGCCCCGACGGCCGCTACGGCTTCGTCGCCGACAGCGAGGACCGGTCCGAGGTGTGGGACCTGGGCCGCCGCCGGCGGCTGGACCTGCCGACGCTGCCCGGCACCGGCACCACCGTCGAGGCCAGGTTCAGCGACGACGGGCGCGCCCTCGTGGTCGTCGAGGACGTGGCCCGCCACGACAAACCCAAGGTCCGCCTGTACGAGCTGCCCTCCGGCACCACCGAGTACGAGCTCGAAGGCGAGAACGCCCAGGCCGCGGACCTGGTCTTCGACGGCCGGTACGTGGCCACGTGGCGACCGGCGGACCTGCTCGTCCTGCGGCCGCGCGACAGCCTGGTGACCGCTCTGCTGCTGCCGGTGCCGGACGGCGTCACGCAGGTCCGCTTCGACCTGGCGGGCAAGGCCGTACGCCTGCTGGACGCGGCGGGCGGCGTCTCCACCGTCGATGTCTCCACGCTGTTCGATCCCCGGCTCGGCGACGAGCTGCACGACCTGCGGATGAGCCCGGACGGCCGGGTCCTGGCCGTCAAGCGGGACGACCGGCTCGAACTGCTCGACCCGGCGACCCGCCGCCGTCTGGCCGGCCCGATCGCCTGGAAGGGCGACGGCTCGGCGATGGCCTTCAGCGCGGACGGCACACGGCTGGCCTACGGCGACGGCGCCCGCGTCCGCGTGCTCGACGTCGCGAGCGGGCGGGAGACGCAGGCGTTCGGGCTGGCCGGGAAGGGGGCGGAGAAGGCCGACGCGCTCGCCTTCGACCCCGGCGGCCGGACCCTGGCCGTGCTGCCGTCCAGGTTCGAGGGGCAGCTGCCGCTGGAGCTGCACGATCTCGCGAGTTCGCGGGCGCGGACCACGAAGGTGACGGGCGCCGGGCCGATGAGCTTCGCGCCGGACGGTTCGCGGCTGCTCATGGGAGGCCCCGAGGTGCGGCTCTACGATCCGGCGGGCGGGACCGCGCTGCCGGTGGGGGCCGAGGCCCGGCGGGTCGGCGGCGCCTTCGCCTACAGCCCGGACGGCCGCCAGGTGGCCTTCTCGCATCCTGACCGGATCACGCTGTGGGACCGGGACCTGCGGACCATGCTCGGCGCCTTCCCCAGCGTGCCGGGCGCGGAGCAGTTCGCGCTGCCGGTCTGGTCGCCCGACGGGCGGTTGATCGCCACGTACGAGAAGGGCCCGCGGATCCGTCTGTGGGACGTGGCCTCGCGGCGGTACGTCGGGGTCGTGTTCGACGCGATGGCGGAGTCGACGGGCGACAACGTCTGGCTCAGCTTCTCGGCCGACGGCACCAAGCTGTACACCCTGGACGACGACGGCGCCTTCCGTACGCACGACCTCGACCGGCGGCACGTGGCCGCGACCGTGTGCGCCCGCGCCGGCCGCGCGCTCACGGCGGCGGAGTGGCGGGCGTACCTGCCGGGGGTCGAGCCGTTCGACGTGTGCCGCTAGGACGCCCAGGCGACGACCTGGAACCAGACCGCCTTGCCGGGCGGCACGGGGTTCCAGCCCCAGTCGTGGGACAGGCTGTGCACGATGGCCAGCCCCCGCCCCCGGCAGGCCAGCGGATCGGCCTGGCCCATCCGGGGAAGGGCCGCGCACGAGTCGCGGACCTCCACGGTCAGCAGCCGGCCCTCCCGGATCACCACGACCCGGACGGGTTCCGCCGAGCGGGCGTGGGTGAGCGCGTTGGTGACCAGCTCCGAGACGAGAAGCTGGGCGATCTCGACGGCGGCCTCCGCCGCTTCGTGATCCTTGGCGAGGTCGCGGACGAACCGCCGCACGGAGGAGACGCAGCCGGGGTGCCGGGGCATCCGCCGTTCACCGAGGACCGTGTCCGGCAGGGGCCGCCGGTCGGCGAGCGTCACGGCGGGACTTTCGGATTTCATGTGGCCAGCGTGACGCCATATGACTACGGTCGGTAGTGATCTGATTGCAAGGAGTGGACTTTGAAGTCCGTGCCGTTGGCGTTGAACCCGGGCGAGGGGAGGGCAGGGTGGCCGACTTCTACGCGCCTCAGGCGATATGGGGCAGAGAGTTGCGGCACTACCGGAAGGCGGCGGGCCTGACACAGGGGCAGCTCGCCGAGCGCATCCATTTCAGCGAGGGCCTGATCAGCGGCGTCGAGACCGGTCAGCTCCCGGCCAGCCCCGAGTTCGCCGAGGCCTGCGACAAGGCCCTCGGCACCGGCGGAGCCCTGCGCCGCCTCCTCGACTGGCGCAAGGGTCAGATCTTCCCCTCCTGGTTCGGCAAGTGGCACGAGAAGGAGCAGGCGGCGCTCACCCTGCGCACCTACGAGCCGCTCCTGGTGCCCGGCCTCCTGCAGACCGAGCAGTACGCCCGCGCCCTGCTGCGCGGCAACGAGGCCGCGGTGGCCGCGCGCATGGAGAGGCAGGCGATCCTTGCCCGCGACGACCCTCCGTCGCTGCGCTGCGTCATCGACGAGGCGGTGCTGTTCCGGCCCATCGGCGGGCCGGAGCTGATGAAGGGTCAACTGCGGCGGCTGCTCGACGCGGTCACCCCGCGGCTCAGCATCCAGGTCCTCCCGCACGGGCTGCACTCCGGCTTGACGGGGGGCTTCGTGATCGCGACCCTGGACGGAGGTTCCGAGGTGTTGTACGCGGAAACCGCGGTGCGCGGCATCACGACGAGCGATCATGAGGACGTCTCGGCGGCCGTGGAGCGGTTCGAGGCCATCCGTACCGAGGCGTTGCCCTTGAGCATGTCCCTTGAAACGATAAAGAAAGCCATGGTGGAACGATGGACCTGAGCTGTGCCCAGTGGCAGAAGTCCAGTTTTTCCGGCGACAACGGCGGCAACTGCGTCGAGATCGCCGAGCTCAAGAACGTTCCTGGCGGCCCTGAGCACAAGGGCGGGCAGGCTGAGCTGGTCGTCGTGCGTGACTCCAAGGACCCCGACGGGCCCAAGCTGTTCTTCACGCCCGCCGAGTGGGACGCGTTCGTGGCGGGCGTGAAGGCGAGCGAGTTCGACCGCGCCTGACGGCGAGGTCGCGGTGGGGTTCAGCAGGTGGCGGGGCCGGCGTCCCGCTGGACCTCTATGGCGGGCGTCTCGCCCACGTGCGGCGGCATCGCGGAGGCGGACATCAGCGGATCGCCCGGGGTGCCGCCGACCTTCTCCAGGAAGTCGGCCCACTCGGTCGGCACGGTGAGCGCGGTGATCGCATACCACTCCCCGGCCATCGCGGGGTCGTCGCCTTCGAGCGAGACGGGCACGTCCCACTGGCCGGAGGCCCGTACGGGGTCGACGCGGTAGAAGCGGGTGTGTCTGGTGCGCGGCGTGCCGGTCGTCCGGCGTACGCCGATCAGCAGGCTCGTGCCCTCGGGCAGCGTGGCGGTGCCTCTCACCAGCGGGCAGGGCGAGGCGGTGGCCCCGGGGCCGGTGACGGGTGCGGTGATGACGAGCCGGGGCGTCTCCCGCTCGCTCTGCGCCTGGCTGTACTTCACCACGACGCCGGGCAGGCCCACCAGCGTCGTGGCCATGCCGACAATGGCGGTGGCCCACTTCCTTCTGGCGCTCCATACGCGTGGAGCGGGCCCGGCGCCGTGGCCGAGCTTTCGATTCTTGGCCATTTGCGGTATTTCCCCCGATCGTGCGCCGCGAGATGGATACGCGGAAACGCGACGTATCCCGATTTTTCCGGATAAACGCCGAATTGGAGTCTTTTGCTCAACGGGGTGGAAGGGTGTCAGTATGCACCCGATTTCGGGTGATGCCGTTTCCCCTGCTCATACCCTTGATCGTCCGCGTAACCCCCGGCCGAGGGTGTTTTTGAGATCAACTTGACGGTCGTTCTCAAAGCGCGAATCAGCGGCTATTGGCCCAAATACGCGCCGATTGCACGATCTCCTCAAGGTTGTCGCTGTGCGCACCCTGCCAGTAGACCTGGCCGCAGCCGCCGCACCGGCCGTAAGCGTCGTAGCTGCGCCGGGTGCCGGCCTCCAGCAGCGACCCGACCTCCTCCTTCGTCACCGGCACGAGCACGCCGTTGCAGGCCGTGCAGCGCGTCCACGGGGCCAGCGGTGGCTCGAAGCGTTCGAGCACGTCGCGGAGCTGGTCGGCGGGGCGCGAGCCGCGGACGTAGGCGCCCAGCCACAGCGCGCGGCGGCGCAGCAGGCCGCGGTCCTGGGTGAGCAGCACCCGCCGCTCCTCGTTGGCCTGGACCACCAGCGCCGGATCGTCCATGTCGTTGTGGTACGCGGTGTCCACGCCGAGCAGGCGCAACCGCCGGGCCAGCGTGCCGAGGTGCACGTCGAGCAGGAACCGCGGCCCGGCGGGCAACGGCTGCGGCCGGGGCAGCGGGTGCACCTCGACCGTCTCGCCCGGCGCGAGCAGGTGGGACGGGGCCACGCCGCGGCCGTCCGACACCATCGGCCCCGCCTCGGTCAGCGGGATGCCGAGCGACTCCACATGATGGCCGAGCGTCGAGGTGCCGTCGGTGGTCACCCGCTGCCACTCCCCCCGGCGGCTCACGGGCACGAACATCCTCAGCTCGGCGGCGATGCGCAGGCGTGCGTCCCGTTCGGTCACACTGTCCATTCTGCGCGACCGGATACCGTGAAATCATGCCCATCTCCCGCCGAGCCTTCCTCGGGCTCGCCGCGCTCGCGGCCGGCTGCTCCGCGGCCAGGCCCGCCGAGCTGCGGCTGGTCACCGGGCTGGCGGGCGGCCCGTACGGCGCGCTCGGGCAGCGGCTGGCGGGCGAGCTGCGGCACGACGGGCTGACCGTGCGGGTGGTGGAGACCGCGGCCAGCGTCCAGAACCTCACCATGATGGCCGGCGGCCGGGCCGACGTCGGGTTCGCGCTGGCCGACAGCGCCGACGACGCGGTCAGGGTGCGCCACCAGCCGGTCTCCGCGCTGGCCCGGATGTACATGAACTACGTGCATCTGGTCGTCCGCGAGGGCGCGCGCATCACCGGCGTCGGCGACCTGGCGGGGCGTCCGGTGTCGATCGGGGTCGAGGGGTCGGGCACGGCGGTGACCGCGACGCGCGTGTTGTCGGCCGCCGGGCTGCGCACGCCGCCGCAGATCACCCGGCTCGGCCTCGACGCCTCCGTCACCGAGCTGCGCGGCGGCCGGATCGAGGCGTTCTTCTGGTCGGGCGGCGTGCCGACGCCCGCGCTCGCCGCGCTCGACGACATCGCGCTGGTGCCGCTGGAGTCGCTGGTGCCGGTGCTGCGCCGCCGCTACGGGCCGGTCTACGAGCACGCCGCCGTGCCGGCCGGCGCGTACGGGCTGGCCAGGCAGGTGCCGACCGTGGGCACGCCGAGCTACCTGATGTGCCGTACGACGCTCCCCGACGACCTGGCCTTCACCGTCACCGAGACGCTCTTCCGCGCCCGCGACCGCCTCCAGGCCCCCTCGGCCCCCGGCGGCCGCCTCGACAGGCGTTACGCCATCGGCACCGGCGTCGTGCCCCTGCACCCGGGCGCGGCCCGCTACTACCGCTCGGTCTACGGCTGACCCAGGGCCAGCTCGACCACCAGCCCGTGCGGCACGGCGGGCAGCAGCCGCAGGGTGGCCCCGCACGCCTTGGCCAGCTCGGCCGCGATGGCCAGGCCGAGCCCGCTGCCCGGGACGTTCGCGTGCGTCCCCGACCGCCAGAACCGCCCCAGCGCCTCGGTCCGCTCCTCCGCGTCCAGCCCCGGCCCGTCGTCGGCGACGCGCAGCGTCCCGCCGTCGAGCGTGACCGTCACCGTGCCGCCCTCGGGGACGAACTTCTGGGCGTTGTCCAGGGCGATGTCGGCGATCCTGGCCGCCGCCTCCGGCACCACCGCGCCCGCGGGGACGTCGGCCACCAGGCACACGCCCTTGGCCGCGAAGACCTCGCGCCACACCGCCAGCCGCTCGCCGAGCCCGACCTCCTTGCCCGCCAGGCCCGCGCCCGCCTCGACCTTGGCCAGCGCCAGCAGGTCCTCCACCAGCAACGCCAGCCGGTCGAGCTCGGACATCGCCTCGGCGTACTCGGCCGTGCCCTCCTCACGCAGGTGCGGCTCCAGGTTCTCCAGCCGCAGCCCGAGCACGGTGAGCGGGGTGCGCAGCTCGTGCGAGGCGTCGGCCACGAAGGCGCGCTGCCGTTCCATCGCCGCCGAGACCGCGTCGGCCATCGCGTTGAAGCGCTCCTCCAGCCGCCGCAGCTCCGACGGGCCCGCCCCGGGATGCGCCCGCGCGTCGAGCTGACCCTGCGCGATGGCCCGCGTGGTGCGGTCGAGCTCGGTCACCGGCCGCAGGATCCAGCGGGCCAGCCGCCGGGCCGCCAGCGCCGACCAGGCCAGCGCGACCAGCGCCCCCGCCGCCAGCGCGCCCCAGACCAGCGACACGTCCAGCCGGGCCTGCCCGGTCGGGGCCTCCAGCAGCACCACGCCGGACACCTGCGCGTCACGCCCGGCGGGCTCGGCCAGCAGCACCGTGGCCGGGCCGAACGGGCTGACCGTGGGCAGGTCCTCGGTCGTGCGCCCGGACAGCGCGAGCCGGGTCGCCTCCCGGTCGTCGGCCTCGAACCGGCCGGCCGAGACCAGGATCGAGCCGTCGCGGTCGCGCACCCGGACGGCCGCGCCGTACAGGTCGGCGTAGCGGGAGACCTCGGTGATCAGGCCCGTACGGTCGTCGTCGCGGGCCGCGGCGTCGGCCAGCTCGGCGAAGCGGGTGGCGTCGGCGCGCCGGTCGAGCAGCAGGCGGTTGGTCCGGTGGGAGGCGTAGGCCAGGCCGAGCGGCACCGCCAGCGCCGCGATCAGGAAGACGATCAGCGTGGTGAACGTGACCACCAGCCGCGCGTTCATCCCGCCGGGCCCAGCCGGTAGCCGGTGCCGCGCAACGTCTCCACCAGCCCGGGACGCCCGGTCTTGGACCGCAGCCCCGCCACGTGCACGTCGAGCGACCGGGACGCCGACAGCAGCGGATCGCCCCAGACCTCGTCGAGGATCTCCTCCCGGCTGCGCACCACGCCCGGCTCGCGGGCCAGCAGCGCCAGCACGTCGAACTCGCGCCTGGTCAGCGCCACCGGCTGCCCGGCCACCGTGACCTGCCTGCACTCCAGGTCGATGCGCACGTCGCCGACGCACACCACGTGGTCGCGCGCCGGCATCGGACGCGTGCCGCGCCGCAGCACCGCCTCCATGCGGGCCATCAGCTCGACCGTGCGGAACGGCTTGACCAGGTAGTCGTCGGCCCCCGAGCGCAGGCCGCGCAGCACCTCGCGCTCCTGCGTGCGCGCGGTGACCACGATGAGCGGCACCGCCGAGACGCGGCGCAGCCGGCGCAGCACGTCGAGCCCGTCCATGTCGGGCAGGCCCAGGTCGAGCAGGACGAAGTCGACGCCCCCCGCCAGGCGGAGGGCGTCGACGGCCAGGCCGGCGCGGGTGACCGAATGGCCGTGCCGGGCCAGCGCGGTGGTGAGCGCGGAGGCGAGACGATCGTCGTCCTCGACCAGGAGAACCCGCATGGTGCCAGGTTAGACGCGGGCGGTGACCGGATCCGACGGCTCGGCGCCCTCGCTGCGGGACAGCGCCGCGTCGCGGGTCTCGCGCATGGTCAGGTAGACGACCAGGGAGACGGCGGCGCAGGCGGAGACGTACCAGTAGAAGCCGGACTCGATGCCCTTGTCCTTGAACCACAGGGCGACGTACTCGGCGGTGCCGCCGAACAACGCGTTCGCGATCGCGTACGGCAGCGCGACCCCCAGCGCGCGCACGTGCGTCGGGAACAGCTCGGCCTTCACCACCGCGTTGATCGAAGTGTAGCCGGTCACGATCACCAGGCCGGCGAGCGACAGGACGAGCGCGCCCCCGAAGCCGCTCGCCCCGCCCAGCGCGGTCATCAGCGGCACCGTTCCCAGCATCGACCCGATCCCGAACGTGATCAGCAGCGGCCGGCGCCCGATGCGGTCCGACAACGACCCGGCCAGCGGCTGCAGGCACATGAAGATGAACAGCGCGCAGAAGCTGACCAGCGTGGCCGTCTCCTTCGGCAGGCCCGCGGTGTTCGACAGGTACTTGGTGAGGTACGTCGTGTAGGTGTAGTACGCGACCGTGCCGCCCATGGTCAGGGCGATGACCAGCAGCGCCTCCTTCTTGTGCGCCAGGAGCTGCCTGATGGTGCCCTTGTCCCGGCGCTCCTCTTCCTCCTCGCCGTACGCCTCGGTCTCCAGCAGGCTGCGGCGCAGGTAGAACACGACGGCGGCGGCCAGGGCCCCGACCACGAACGGCACGCGCCAGCCGTAGGAGTTCAGGGCCTCCTTCGACATCGTGTTCTGCAGGATGATCTGCAGGCCGAGGCCGACGAGCTGGCCGGCGGTCATGGAGACGTACTGGAAGCTGGAGGCGAAGCCGCGCCGGCCGCGCGGGGTGGCCTCGGTCAGGTACGTGGCGCTGGCGGCGTACTCGCCGCCCACCGACAGGCCCTGGAGCAGCCGCGCGACCACCAGGACCAGCGCGCCGGCGTAACCGACCGACTCGTACGTGGGGGCGATGGCGATCAGCAGCGCGCTGGCCGACATCAGCGTGACGGTGAGCGTGAGCGCCGCCTTGCGGCCCCGGCGGTCGGCGTACCGGCCGAGCAGCCAGCCGCCGAGCGGGCGCATGAAGAAGCCGACGGCGAAGATCGCCGCGGTGTTGAGCAGCTTGGCCGTGTCGTCCCCGTCAGGGAAGAACGAAGCGGCGAAGTACACGGCGAAGCTGCTGTAGACGAACCAGTCGTACCACTCGACCAGATTGCCGACGGAGCCGCCGATCACTGCCTTCCACGGCACGCGCGCTTTGTTCATGTAGGACCTCCTGGGGGGAGTGGATGCAGGCCAGAGCCTCTCCCCAGAAGGTTGTTCGGACAAGGTGCGGCGGCTCAGATCTAACGTGCGCTTAACATCGGGTTTTCCTCAGCGCAACGGGGGCCGGGCGTTCTTCGCGCGTTCGAGCGCCAGATCGGCCCACCACTGGCCGCTCTCCGGCGCCACCACGCCGCGTTCGGGGTCCTTGTCGCCGTTCGTGCCGCGCCGGCACCGTCCGCCGGAGCTGCCGGCCCGGGTGATCCACAGGTAGGCGTCCGCCAGCTCCTCGCCCGTGTCGGTCGTGGGCCGCTCGCCGACGCCTCGGCCCGGCGGGTTGCACCAGGTCTGCGGGTCCTTGTACTTCTTCGTCGGCGACCACGAGCCCTGGCCGTTCCTGGCCGTGTCCACCACGAAGTGCGGCAGGTCGCCGCCGGGGTCGGCGTCCTTCGGGCAGGTGGCGCCGCCCGTCCTGCGCATGACGGCGATGCAGGCCGACAGCGACTTGCCGTACTCGACGGCCTTGGGGGTGGGCTGGAAGGCGGCGGTGTTGACGAAGAACCCGTCGGCCCGGTCGATCCCGGCGCCGATCAGGCGCTGGGCCATGACCTCGGTGCCGGGGTAGAGGTCCTGGCTGCCGTCGAGGTAGACGGCCGTGCCGGGATGCCCGGTCTTGAGCGACAGGACGGCCTCGCGCAGGTCGCGGTAGCGCTGCTCGGCCGTGCCGGCCAGCGTGCAGTCCTTGGCGCCGGGCAGGTTGACCAGGCTGGACGGCTCCAGGATGATCACGGCCTTGCGGTCGCCGATCTGCCGGGCGACGCCCTTGACCCACTGCTGGTAGACCTGCATCTCGCCTGCGCCGACGGCGGCGCAGTCGCCGCCGCCCGGCATGTAGTTGACCAGGAAGACGGGCACGCCGCCCGCTTCCTGCGCGGCGGTCACGGCGGTCTCGACCGTGGCCCTGACCTCGGGCTGGTTCAGGCGGATGGCGTGCGGGACGGCGGCCAGCCGCTCCATGAGCGCGGCGTCGGCCGGACGCTCCTTCTGCCACACGGCGGCCTGGCGGGCGGCGGCCTTCTCCTTCTCGGACCAGAAGGTGACGCCGTTCTCGCGCAGCGGGTTGCGGGGTGCGGCGGTGGAGGCCGGGGCTGTGCCGGTGGCCGTGCGGGTGCTCGCGGGGGTGTCGTCGTGGGGCCACAGCAGGGCCGTGGTGACGCCGGCGGTCGCCACCACGACCGCCGCGGCCGCGGCCAGCAGCCTCGTCCGCCGCTTCCCCGCCGTCGTCGCGTCCGTCCCTTCGAGAGGAGAAGGGGGGACGGTGGCCGGCGTCCCGGCGGTGGGAGGGGAAGGGGGGACGGTGGCCGGCGTTCCGGCGGTGGGAGGGGAAGGGGGGAGGGTGGCCGGCGTCACGGGGGCGGGGGAGGGGGGTGGGGTGGGGAGGGCGGCGGAGGGGGTGGCGGTGCTGAGGGCGTCCATCAGGTCCTGGGCCGTGGGGCGGGCGGCCGGGCTCTTGGCCAGCGACGCGGTCACCAGGTCGAGCAGCGGCCCCGACAATCCCCGCAGCTCGGGAGCCTCGTTGACGATGCGTAACAGGATCGTCGGCACCGACCCCGACCCGAACGGCGGCAGCCCCCCGGCGGCGAAGGCGACCGTGCAGCCCCACGAGAAGATGTCCGAGGCCGGCCCGACCCGCGACCCCGCCACCTGCTCGGGCGACATGTACGACGGCGTCCCCACGATCGCGCTGCTCATCTCCGACTCCGCCAGCCGCGCGATGCCGAAGTCGATGACCTTGGGCCCCACCTGGGACAGCAGCACGTTCGACGGCTTGAGGTCACGGTGCACGACCCCGGCCCCGTGGATGGCCCGCAACGCCATCGCCATGGCCGCGGCCAGCCCGTCGAGCGCGGAGCCCTTCAGCGGCCCGGAGTCGCGCACCGCGTCGTCCAGGCTGGGCCCCTCGACGTACTCGGTGACCAGGTACGCCACGTCCGCGTGCACGTCGGCGTCGAGCACCGGGGCGGTGCAGAAGCGGGCGACCCGCCGGGCCGCGGCCACCTCGCGGGCGAACCTGCGCCGGAAGTCGGGGTCGGCGTCCATCCTGGCGTGGATGAGCTTGACGGCCACCCGCGTGCCGCCGGGCTCCTCGCCCAGGTAGACGACGCCCATGCCGCCCTCGCCCAGCCGGCCCAGGAGGGCGTAGCGCCCCACCTGCCGCGGATCCGCGTCCCTCAGCGCCTCCAACGTCATGACGTGTCAGGTTAGCCGGGGAAAGGTCAGACCGTCAGCCGCCACTCGTCCCACTCGTCGAGCAGCTCGAACCCCATGGCCTCGTTGATGGCCAGCATGTGGGCGTTGGACGTGGCGTTCCAGGTGATGATCCGCTCCAGGTGGGGCTCGCGCTCGCGCAGCCACAGCAGGTTGGACAGCTTGAGCAGCAGGCCCAGCCGATGGCCGCGGTGCTCGCGCAGGACGGTGGTGTCGGCCTGGTGGCCCCAGCCGTCGGAGCGGTCGGCGGTGAGGTAGATCCGCGTGTAGCCGGCGGGCGCGCCGTCGGACTCCCGCCTGGCGATCATCGTGTAACAGGTCTCGCCACCGACCGTGACGCGCTCCTCGCGCAGGCGCAGGCGGTCGAGGTCGAAGGTCATGTCCTCGACGTCGGCGTCGCGCGGGGCGTCGTTCATGCCGCTCATCAGCGTGGCGAGGTCGGCCAGCAGCTCAGGCCCGGCCGGGCCGGCGAACCGCTCGACGCGGTAGCCGGGCACCTCGGGCAGCATGCCGCGCAGCGCGGCCCAGTCGGCCGTGCGCAGGTCGAGCGTGCGGCGGGCCTCCTGGAGCGCGACCGTCATCCCGTGGGCGCGGGCGAAGCGGGCGCCGACGCCGGTGGTGGGGGTCTCGGTGAGCAGCAGGGTGCGGCCGTGGGCGCGCATCCGGCCGAGGGCGTGCTCGAACAGCTCGCCGCCGAGGCCGCGGCCGCGCAGCTCGGGCCGGACCACGAGCGGGAAGAGCCAGCCCATGTGCCGGTTGTCGGACTGGGGCAGCGCCAGGCTGTAGCCGCCGGCGACCTTGCCGCCGTCGGTCAGGACCCAGGACTCGACCCGGTCGCCGGGAGGGCCCAGGAGGGCGATGACGGACAGACGGGTGAGCGACAACTTGGGGCCGGGCTCGTGCGCGTGGGCGGCCAGGTAGGCGTCGTGCAGGCCCGTCATCAGCTCGCCCGGCCGGTCGAAGTCGATTGGCTGGATGTGCATCCGTCCAGCCAATCGCATCGGCGCCGCCTCCGGCCAGCCGTTTTACCGCCGGCGGGCCCTACTGCCGGTAGTTCTCCACCTCGCCGGCCGGGCGGACGGCCGCGCCGTCGGGGTCCTCGCCCGCGCCGCGCCTGGCCCGGCGCTGCCGGAGCAGGTCCCAGCACTGGTCGAGCGCCACCTCCAGCTGCTTGACCCGCGCGTGCTCATCGTCGGAGGTGACCTCGCCCGCCGACAGCCTGCCGCGCAGCTCGTGCTCCTCGGCGACCAGAGCGCTGATCCTGGTGAGAATATCGTCGTCCCGCATGCCCAAGACTCTAACGACTGCGTGATAGAACACGCCCTATGTCTGGTATCGCGCTGGTAAGGAAGCCCGGACCCCGGATCGCCGAGGGCATCGTCACGCACATCGAGCGTGCGCCCGTGGACCACGAACGCGCTCGTCACCAGCACGACGCCTACGTCGCGGCGCTGGCCGCGGCCGGATGGCGGCCGGTCTACGCCGAGGACGCCGACCACCTGCCCGACGCGCCCTTCGTGGAGGACGCCGTGGTGGTGTCGGGGCGGCTGGCCGTGCTCACCCGGCCGGGCGCGCCGGAGCGGCGTCCCGAGGTGGAGTCCGTGGAGCGGGCCGTACGGGAGCTCGGCCTGAAGGCGGTCCGGATCGCCCGCCCCGGCACCCTGGACGGCGGCGACGTGCTCCAGGTCGGCCCCACCGTCTACGTCGGCAGGTCGGCCCGCACCGACGACGAGGGCGTCAGCCAGCTCGCCGCCCTGCTGCCCGAGCGGCGGGTCGTGCCCGTGGGCCTGCGCGGCGTGCTGCACCTGAAGTCGGCGGTGACCGCCCTGCCCGACGGGACGCTCATCGGCGATCCCGGTCGCGTCGAGCTGCCCGGCCTGCTCGAACCGCCGGAGGAGCCGGGCGCGCACGTGGTGCCGCTGGGCGGCGACCGGGTGCTGCTGGCCGCCTCCGCCCCGAGGACCGCGGCGATGCTGGAGAAGCGCGGGCTCGTCGTGACGAGGGTGGACATCTCGGAGTTCGAGCGGCTGGAGGGCTGCGTCACCTGCCTGAGCGTGCTCATCCCGGACCAGCCACCTGCCTGAGCGTGCTCATCCCGGACCCACAGTGGCTCGCGTCGGAATTTCGCGGCCCTGACCTGGTGTTTCACCATCGGTGGACCGATCGGCTCTCATGATGTGAGATCAAGGGCAGCGAATCCCGAGACGTCTGGTAGCGTGCTTGGCATGCTGCGCGGGCTGCTTCTTAGCTGCCGCGGCGAGGGCCTGTAAGGCCGGCTCCCTCGTCGCGGAGCCAGTCATGCGCGTCGGCCGCTTTCGACTCGACCGACGAGGAGCAGCAGACATGAACGCCCAGCAGCCCAGTCCCATGCCGGCCCATCGTTATCAGCCGTTCGAACCGATCCGGCTGACCGATCGCACCTGGCCCGACCAGGTCATCACCAGGGCGCCCCGGTGGTGCGCGGTCGACCTGCGCGACGGCAACCAGGCCCTGATCGACCCGATGGACTCCCACCGCAAGCTCCAGATGTTCGAGCTGCTGGTACGCATGGGCTACAAGGAGATCGAGGTGGGCTTCCCGGCCGCCTCCCAGACCGACTTCGACTTCGTCCGGCAGATCATCGACGAGGGCCGCATCCCCGACGACGTCGTCATCCAGGTGCTGACCCAGGCCAGGCCCGAGCTGATCGAGCGCACCTTCGAGGCGATCGAGGGCGCCAAGCAGGCCATCGTCCACCTGTACAACTCGACCTCCACCCTCCAGCGCCGCGTCGTGTTCGGCCAGGACAAGGAGGGCATCACCGCCATCGCCGTCGAGGGCGCCAAGCTGGTCAGGAAGCTGGCCGAGGCCACCGACGTCGACGTCTTCTACCAGTACTCGCCCGAGTCGTTCACCGGCACCGAGCTGGAGTACGCCGTCGAGGTGTGCGACGCCGTCAACGAGGTGTGGCAGCCCACCCCCGACCGCAAGGTCATCATCAACCTGCCCGCCACGGTCGAGATGGCCACGCCCAACGTCTACGCCGACCAGATCGAGTGGATGCACCGCAACCTGCGGCACCGCGACTCGATCGTGCTGTCGCTGCACCCGCACAACGACCGGGGCAGCGCCGTGGCCGCCGCCGAGCTGGGCTACATGGCCGGCGCCGACCGCATCGAGGGCTGCCTGTTCGGCAACGGCGAGCGCACCGGCAACGTGTGCCTGGTCACTCTGGGCATGAACCTGTTCTCGCAGGGCGTCGACCCCGAGATCGACTTCAGTGACATCGACGAGATCCGCCGCGTCACCGAGTACTGCAACCAGCTGCCGGTGCACCCGCGCCACCCGTGGGGCGGCGAGCTGGTCTACACCGCCTTCTCCGGCTCCCACCAGGACGCCATCAAGAAGGGCTTCGAGCACCTGGAGCGCGACGCCGCGGCGGCCGGCACGCCGGTGGCCGAGTTCACCTGGGCGGTGCCCTACCTGCCGATCGACCCCAAGGACATCGGCCGCACCTACGAGGCCGTCATCCGGGTCAACAGCCAGTCGGGCAAGGGCGGCGTGGCCTACATCATGAAGGCCGACCACCAGCTCGACCTGCCGCGCCGGCTGCAGATCGAGTTCTCCAAGGTCGTGCAGGCCCGCACCGACGAAGGCGGCGGCGAGATCAGCCCCACCGCCATGTACGAGATCTTCCGCGACGAGTACCTGCCCAACCCCGCCAACCGCTGGGGCCGGCTGAGCCTCATGGCCCACCGCCACGAGTCGACCGTCGACGACAAAGACCGCATCGGCGCCGACGTGCGCCTCGACGGTGAGATCCGGGAGATCGCGGGCGTGGGCAACGGCCCGATCTCGGCCTTCATCGACGCCATCGCCGGCGTCGGCATCAAGGTGCGGGTCCTCGACTACGTCGAGCACGCGATGAGCGCCGGCAGCGACGCCAAGGCCGCCTCCTACCTGGAGTGCGAGGTCGACGGGCAGGTGCTGTGGGGCGTGGGTATCGACGCCAACACCACCACGGCCTCGCTCAAGGCCATCATCTCGGCGGTCAACCGCGCCACGCGCTGACGTTCTCGCGCAAGGGGCAGGAGTGCACGTTCACTCCTGCCCCTTTCGCCGTGCGGGGACGTTCCGGTCACGCGGCGAGGCCGAGTGCCGCGGCGGCCAGCCGCAGCGCATGGTCGAAGGCCGCCCGCCGGCTGTCGATCGTGTTGTTGAACTGGCCGAACACCTCGAAGTTGACCCAGCCGTAGAGCGTCGACCAGGACGCCATCGCCCGCCACACCACGTCGTCGGGCACGCCGGGCATCAGGGCACGGATGTTCTCGGCGTCCGCGGCCACCTCGGCGGGCGGCTCGGGGGCGGCCGGCGGGTGCAGCCCGCCCGCGTTCCAGGCGTCGGTGACGATCGCGCCGAGCACGGTGACGTCGCGCAGCCGGGCCGCGACGGTGTCCTGCGGCGCCTGGTAGCCGGGCACGGGGGAGCCGTAGATCAGGGCGTACTCGTGGGGGTGGGCCACCGCCCAGTCGCGGACGGCATGGCCGGCGGCCAGCCAGCGGCCGAGGTGGGCCGTGCGCGGGCAGGCGGCCTCGGCCTGCTCGACGGCCTGGCCCAGCGCGTTGTAGCCGTCGATGATCAGGGCGGTCAGCAGGTCGTCGCGGCTCGGGAAGTAGCGGTAGATGGCCGAGGAGACCATGCCCATCTCCCGCGCCACGGCCCGCAGCGACAGGCCGCCCGCGCCGTCGGTGGCCAGTTGGCGGCGGGCGATGTCGGTGATCTCCCTGGTGAGCTCGGCTCTCACGCGCTCTCGCGCGGTACGGCTGGCTGTCATGCACAGCAGGTTATCAGAGCACTGGCAAAAAACGAGAGCACCGCTCTTGACGAGTGCCGCTCTTTTGAGAGAGCATTGCTCTCGTAAGCGAACAGCGCACCCCCCCAGGAGATCCCCATGCTCGCCCTCGCCAAGAACGCCAACGCCGCCCTGATGTTCTTCCTGGAGCTCGGCGTGCTGGGCGCGGTGGCCTACTGGGGCTTCACGCTCAGCCCCAACTGGGTGATCAAGCTCCTGGCCGGGCTGGGCGGCCCGGCGCTGTTCGTCGCCGTGTGGGCGCTGTTCGGCGCGGGAGGCGGCGCGAACGCCACGATCCCGCTCACCGGCCTGGCCCGCGTCGCGCTGGAGATCGTCTGGTTCGGCGGCGGCGCGCTCGCGCTCTACGCCGCCGGCCGGGTCACCCCGGCGATCGTCTTCGCCGCCGTCTTCGTCGTCAACGCGCTGCTGCGCGTCATCTGGAAGCAGGTCTGATCATGGGTAAGCACGTCGTCGTGGGGTCCGGCCAGGTCGGCACGCACCTGGCCGCCAAGCTCGCCGCGCAGGGGCACGAGGTCGTTGTCGTGACCCGGTCGGGCCGCGGGCCGGAGGGCACGGTCAGGGTGGCCGCCGACGTGGCCGACCAGGCCCGGCTGTCCGAGCTGGCCAAGGGGGCCGACGTCCTGTACAACTGCGTCAACCCGGCCTACCACCGGTGGCTGACCGACTGGCCGCCGATGGCCGCCTCGTTCCTGGCCGCCGCGGAGTCGAGCGGCGCCGTCCTCGCCATCCTGGGCAACCTCTACCCGTACGGGCCCGTCTCCGGCCCGATGACCGAGGATCTGCCGCTGGCCTCCACCACCCCCAAGGCCCGGGTGCGGGCGAAGATCTGGCACGACGCGCTGGCCGCCCACCGCGCAGGGCGGATCAGGGTGACCGAGGTGCGCGGCTCGGACTTCTTCGGCCCCGGCGCCACCGACCAGTCCCACCTGGGCACCCGCTTCATCCCCCCGCTCAGGGCCGGCCGGACGATCCGGCTCGTCTTCCCCGCCGACGTCCCGCACAGCTGGACCTACCTGCCGGACGTGGCCGACGCCCTGATCACCGCCGGCGCCGACGAGCGGGCCTGGGGCCGCCCCTGGCACGTGCCCACCAACGACCCGATGACCTTCCGCGAGGTCGGCGCCCGGATGGCCGCCCTGCTGGACCTGCCGGCGCCCACGATGACCACGCTGCCGTGGCCGCTGCTGCGGGTGTCCGGGCTGTTCTCGCCCATGATCGGCGAGCTGCGGCACGTGCGCTACCAGTTCACCGCGCCCTACGTGCTCGACTCCTCGGCGTTTCAGCAGGTCTTCGGCGTCGCGCCTACGCCGGTGGAGGCCGCGCTGAAGGCTACGCTCGACGGATGAAGATAGCCATGATCGGCCTGGGCGACATCGCGGAGAAGGCGTACCTGCCCGTGCTCGCCGCCCAGTCCCTCGACCTCCACCTGTGCACCCGCAACACCGCGCGGCTCGACCGGCTCGGTGACGCCTACCGCGTCGCCGACCGGTCCACCAGTGTCGACGAGGTGATCAAGGCCGGGGTCGACGCCGCGTTCGTGCACGCCGCGACCGAGGCGCACCCGGAGATCGTCGAGCCGCTGCTCAGCGCCGGGATCCACGTCTACGTCGACAAGCCGATCGCCTACAGCCTGGCCGAGTCCGAGCGCCTGGTGCGCCTGGCCGAGTCCGAGGGCAGGTCGCTGATGGTCGGCTTCAACCGCCGCCACGCCCCCGGCTACGCGGGGCTCATGGCCCTTCCCCGTCACCTCGTGCTGCTGGAGAAGAACCGCGACAACTACCCCGACGCGCCCCGGCGGGCCATCTTCGAGGACTTCATCCACGTCGTGGACACGCTCAGGTTCCTCGCCCCCGGCCCGGTCACCGAGACCAGGATCCGCACCCGCGTCCGCCGCGACCTGCTCGAACACATCGTCCTTGAGCTGTCGGGCGCCGGGTTCACCGCGATCGGCGTCATGAACCGGGTCAGCGGCGCCGCCGAGGAGACCTGCGAGGTCATGGGCGACGGCATCAAGCGGCGGGTGGTCAACCTCGGCGACGTCCTCGACTACGAGGGCGGCGAGACGCTCACCAGGCGGCCCGACTGGGTGCCGGTCGCCCGGCAGCGCGGCATCGAGCAGATCTGCCAGGAGTTCCTGCTCGCGGTCCGCGAGGGCCGGGTGATCAGCGCCGAGGACGCCCTGATCACCCATGCCATCTGCGAAGAGGCCGTCAGCCTGGCTTCCTGACCCGCATCGACTCGTCGGCCCTGGCGAACATGCGGTCGAACGTCGTCCCGCCCAGCCGGGCGAGCACCGTGTAGCCGTCGGTGTCGCTCAGCGGGCTGGAGGAGGAGACCACGCCCGCCACCGAGTCGCCGTACAGCACCGGGCCGCCGCTCCCTCCGGCGGCGGCATGGCAGTTGCGGGTGACCATCAGCCCGGGGCCCACCGTCGAGCCCTCGACCGCGTCGCCCAGGCAGCGGTACATCTGCGTGCCCGGGTAGCGCTTGCCCGCCGGGTAGCCGAGCAGTTCGAGCCCGCGCAGCCCGGCGCCGCGGCTCGTGCGCAGGGGCGGCAGGCCCTGGCCGACCACGTCCTCCAGCGGGCGTTTGCCCTTGACGACCCCGACCAGGCCGACGTCGTACGGCAGCACGTCGGGGGAGTCGGGGTTCGCCCGCCAGCGGTCCGGCGCCCACGTGCGCACCGCGGACCAGACGCCGTGCCGCGGGTTGCCCCTGTCGAACCCGGGCATGAAGACCAGCCGCTTGAGCGGCCGGCCGTCGTGGTAGAGGCAGTGCGCGGCCGTCAGCACCAGGCTGCGGCTGCGCGAGCCGATGATCGCGCCGCCGCACCACACGTCGGTGCGGGTGACGGGGTCATGGCCGAGCAGCACCCCGGTCAGCCGCCGCGCCCCCGTGTAGGGGCGCGGGACCGGCGCGTAGCCCAGGCGGTCGCCGTCCGGGGTCAGCACCTGGGGGACGGGGACGCTGCGCTGCGCGACATCGGTGACGCCAGCCGGATCGAGCAGGACCAGAGACAGTACCAACCTGAGCACTTTCCCACTCTACGGGGAAGATGATCACTGCCCTGACCTGCGACACCAAGGTTTACCTAAGTGGGGGATTGTCATGCGTCGTACTGGGCGCCCAGGGCGCGCAGGCGGGCGTGGACGTCCTCGTACACCGAGGGGGCGCCCAGGTAGGCCTTGGGCAGCTTGGCGACCATGGTGTAGTTGGTGTCGCACACGTTCCCGACCGGCGCCTGGCCGGCCTGGCTGACGAGCTGGTACGCGTCCAGCGTGTCGAGCCCGGTCAGCTCCGACGTCCAGGTCACCAGGTCGTGCTGGCTGATGCGGTAGGCGTCCTCCAGGGGCCTGGCCGAGCCGGTGGACATCAGGTGCAGGTCGTCCTCCAGCCGGGGCCACGGCGTGGCCACGCCCTTGATCAGCTCGACCGCGACCACGGTGTTCATGGCCGACTCGACGGCCGTGCCGCAGACCTCGCCGTGCCCCTGCAGACCGTGGCCGTCGCCGATCGAGAACATGCCGCCCTCGACGTTGACGCCCAGGTAGACGGTGACGCCGGCGCGCAGCTCAGGGGTGTCCATGTTGCCGCCGTGCGCGTCGGGGGTGATGGTCATGCGGGCCTCGTTCGCGCCCGGGGCCACGCCCACCGTGCCGTGCATCGGGTCGAGCGGCAGCGCGACGCTGAAGTCGCTGTTGCGCGCGTGGTAGACGGCCACGCCCTTGTCCACGTCGATGTCGTAGCGCCAGACCCGCTCCTCCAGCGGCGGCTGGAGCGTCGCCGTGGTGTGGGTGCCGGTCAGCGCGCCGAAGTGCGGGAACGTGGTGGACACCGCCCAGTCGCGGGCCGGGGTGATTCTGACGAAGTGCAGCGCCAGCGTGTCGCCCGGCTCGGCCCCCTCCACGTGGAAGGGGCCGGTGACGGGGTTCAGGTACGGGAACTCGCAGACCCGCGACGGCAGGTCCTCCACGGTCCGCACCCGGCCGCCGAAGCAGTCCTCGGTGTACAGCTCCAGCACCGTCCCGGGCCGCACCCTGCCCAGGGCGGCACGGCCGCCGAAGGTGTAGCTGAGCTCCTCCGGCGTGGGGTGGTAGGAGACGACGTTCACTTGACCTCCGAGGGAAGAACGGGCCTGCGGCCGACGAGATAGCTGACACCCAGGATGACTAGCCCGGCCGCCAGCCAGATCAGGCCGACCGTCTGGGTCACCAGCTTGGTGTTGTACACCACGGCGGCCAGGACGAGGAAGCCGATCGCCGGCGCGACCACGTGCGCCCACACGTTCCCGCTGCGCCTGCGGAACCAGTGGTGGACGACGACGGCCACGTGCAGGATCAGGAATGCGGTCATCGCGCCGAAGTTCACGAGCTGGCTGAGCAGCGGGATGCCGTAGTTCTCCAGGCTGCTCATGTAGAGGCCGATGCCCAGCGACAACACGGCGACGGCCAGCGTGGCGTTCACCGGCACCTTGTGCCTGGGGTGGACCTTGGCCAGGAAGGAGGGGAGCATGCGGTCGCGGGCCATCGCGAACAGCAGCCGCGAGGTGGCCGCCTGGGCGACCAGCGAGTTGGCGAAGCCCCACGCGATCGCGGTGGCGACGGCGGTCAGCACGCTCAGCCAGTGGCCGCCGGCGAACTCCGCCATGCGGTAGAAGGCGTCACCGTTCTCGTCGCCCTTGGCGATCAGCTGCGCGCGGTCGGGCATGAGCAGCGCCGCGACCCACGTCTGCGCCACGAACAGCACCGCGGCCAGTCCGAGCGCCGCCACCATCGAACGGCCGAGCCGCCTGCCGTCCTCCTTGTTCTCCTCGGCCAGCGTGGAGATGCCGTCGAAGCCGAGGAAGGACAGCACCGCCGTGGCCGCCGCGCCGAACACCAGCGTCCAGGTGAACGTCGAGGGCTCGAAGATCGGCGTGAACGCGCCCGCCTGGGCCTTGCCCTGCGCCAGGGCGATGCCGCCGATCACCAGGAAGATCGCCAGCACGGCCAGCTCGGCGACCAGCATCACCCGCGTGATGCGCGCGGTCATCTGGATGCCCATGTAGTTGACGGCAGTGTTGAGCAGCACGAAGATGACCAGCCAGCCCCAGACCGGGATGCCGGGCACGAACGAGTTCATGGCCAGGCTGGCGATGAGGTAGAGCAGCGACGGCACCAGGATGTAGTCGAGCAGGATCGCCCATCCGGCGATGAACCCGACCGGCGCCGAGATGCCGCGCCCGGCGTAGGTGTAGACGGAGCCCGCCATGGGGAACGCCTGGGCCATCTGCGAGTACGACAGCGCCGTGAACGCCATGGCGACCAGGCCGATGATGTAGGCCAGCGCGACCATGCCGCCGGACGACTGGAACACGCCGCCGAAGATGCCGAACGGTGCGATCGGCACCATGAAGATCAGGCCATAGATCATCAGGTCGGCGAAGCCCAGAGAGCGTTTGAGCTCTTGGCGGTAGCCGAACTGCTCAACGGTGCTCATGTTGCGCGGCTCCTTGTTGAGGTTGGGGGGCGTTTCGCACCTTAGAGCCAAAGCTTTCTAGTGAAAAGGTTTCTCAAGCAAGAAATCCAGGCCGTCCGCCCTGCCGAGGTGCACCGTGCGCCGCACCTGCCGGTTCAGCAGCGTGAGCGGGCCGCGCGCGCTGACGATCGTGGTGCCGTCGGCCACCGCGTCGAGGGCGGGGACGGCCAGGCTGCCCGCCCGCGCGGACAGGGCGGCGAGCATCGCGACGGCCTCGTAGCAGCCATGGCCGTGGGCGTTGAGCATGGGGGCGTGCGGGCCGAAGCGTTTGGCGTACCGCTCGGCGAAGTGCAGGCTGGCCTCGGTCGGCAGGTCGCGGAAGTAGCCCATCGACGCGTAGAGCTCGCCGGTGCCGTCGCCGCCGATGCCGAGCAGGCCGTGCTCCTCCAGCGCCCCGCACAGCCGGGCCGCGCCGAGGCCGGCGGCCGCGTAGGCCCGGTTGAAGGCGACCAGGTCGCTGCCGATCAGCGTGAGCAGGATCGCGTCGGGGCGGGCGTCGGCGATCCGGCCGAGCCAGGAGGCCGCCTCGCCGTACCGGACGAACGCCTCGCCGACGACGGTCGCGCCGCGCGCGCGCAACCGGCGGCGGGCGCCCGCGTGCACCAGGCGGGGCCAGACGTAGTCGTTGCCCAGCAGGTACCAGCGGCGTGCCCGGTGGACGCTGACCAGCCATTCGATGCCCGGTTCGAGCTGCCTGCCGGGGGTCTCGCCGAGGAAGTAGACGCCCGGCGCGTGCCCCCCGCCCTCGTACGGCGGCGCGTACACGAACGGGACCCGCCCGCCGATGGCCGCGACCACGTCGATCCGCACGTCGCTCGCGTGCGTGCCCACCACCGCCTCGACCGTGCCGGACGCGACCAGGCCGGCCACCTCGGCCGCCACCTCGCGCCCCGGCCGCCCGCCGTCGACCAGCACCAGCTCGACCTGCCTGCCGAGCACGCCGCCCCGGGCGTCGACCTCCTCGGCGGCCAGCACCGCGCAGTTGATCGCGCACGGCCCCACCAGCCCGAGCACCCCCGACACGGGCACGACCAGGCCGATCCGGACCGCGTCCGAGGGGATGAGCCGGGCCTCGAAAGGATCGACGATCGCCGCCACGCCGACGAGTATCCTCCGAACTAGCTCTCCGGTGAAAGGACCTGATCTCTCATGGCTAAATCCGGGCTGGGGTCCTCACTCGCGTACGTGCTCAGCCGCGCCGAACGCGAGGTCACACGCGGCCTGGCGGCGACCCTGGCCGGCGAGGACGTCACCGTCGAGCAGTGGCGCATCCTGCGCGCGCTGGCCGACGGCCGCGGCCACTCGATGGGGGAGCTGGCTGAGGCGGTGCTCATGCCGCACCCGACGCTCACCAAGGCGGTCGACCGGCTGATCGACCGGGCGCTGGTCCACCGGGGCGCGTCGGCGGGCGACCGGCGGCGGGTGGCGGTGTTCCTGGCCGACCGGGGGCGCGACCTGCTGGCCCGGGTGGACGGCGCGGTGGCCGAGCACCACCGGGCCGTCGCCGCCGCGTTCGGCCAGGAGCGCACCGAGCGGCTGATGCGCGAGCTGGAAGAGCTGGCCGCGGCCCTCGACCGGGCCTCGGCGCAGGCGCCGGGCCCCGTCAGTCCAGCCAGTACGTGTCGTGGCGGATGAAGAACTCGGCCTTCTCCTCCTCGCTCTTGCCGGCCAGGTCGAGCAGCCCCTCGAAGTAGCCCTCGCGAGGGGCGCCGGGGGCGAAGTGCAGCAGCATGGTCGCGGGCTCGCCCGACTCGTTGCGGAAGGCGTGCATGCCGCCCTCGGGCACGTGCACCCAGTCGCCGGGGCGGGTGTCGATCCAGCGGCTGCCGTCGTAGATCCGCACCGATCCGTCGAGGATGTAGAACGACTCGGAGATCGACTTGTGGAAGTGGGGGCTCGGGCCGGACGGCTCGGGCCCCATCACCCAGCGGTAGAGGCCGAACTGGCCGTTGGTGGTGGCCCCGGTGGCCAGGTAGTGGGCGGTGTTGCCGGTCGGGTAGGTCAGCTCGGGGGCGTGCTCGTAGGGACGGTACGTGGCGGACAGTTCGCCTTTGTCGCCCGAATAGCGTGGTTCCGGATAGGTCATGAGGCCATCCTGCCCGAACCCGCCCGTGATCAGCTCTCGCGCTTCTTCCCGTCGTGGCCGGACCACAGCAGCAACGCCAGGCCCACGACCGCCAGCCCCAGGTAGGCCGCCAGCGGCAGCTCCACGAACCGCCCCACGAACCCCCATTCCGTGTCGAACCAGACGCGCCCGGCGAACCCGCCGAGCCCTTGGATGATGGCGATGACCCCGATGAAACCCCTCATGACCCCGACCCTCGCAGAACGGGACCCGCCCCGGCATCCGACCTTGGGCGGGTCACGTGCGACCAAAGTAGGTCAGGGGTAGAGGCCCCGCATGCTGTGGGCCTCGGCGACCCGGCCCACGCCGATCACGTGCGCCGCCTCCCGCAGCGTCAGCCCGCGCTCGGCGGACATCGACTTGACCTCGGCGAAGGCGCCCTCCATCAGGTCGCGCAGCTTCACCTCGACCTCGCGGGAGCTCCAGGAGAAGGCCTGCATGTTCTGCACCCACTCCAGGTAGGACACGATCACCCCGCCCGCGTTGGCCAGGATGTCCGGCACGACGGTGGTGCCGTTCGCGGCCAGGATCTCGTCGGCCTCCGGCGTGGTGGGGCCGTTGGCGCCCTCCACGATCAGCCGGGCGCGCACGCGGGGCGCGTTCGCCTCGGTGATCACGCCTTCGAGCGCGGCCGGGACGAGCACGTCCACGTCCAGCTCGAACAGGTCGTCGTGGGCCATCGCGTCGGCGTGCGGGTAGCCGGCCACGCCGCCGGTCTCGGCGACCCAGGCGCGCACGCGGGCGACGTCGAGGCCGCCGGGCGCGTAGAGCGCGCCGGTGACGTCGGAGACGGCGACGACCTTGCAGCCCTCGTCGGACAGGTACTGCGCGGCCAGCGCGCCCACCTTGCCGAAGCCCTGCACGGCGACCGTGACGCCCTCCGGCGAGCGCCCGAGCGCGGCCAGGGCCGCGATCTGCACGCCGCGCGAGGTCGAGCCGGTGCGGCCGAGCGAGCCGCCGAGCGTCATCGGCTTGCCGGTGACCACGCCGGGCACCGAGTAGCCGGCGTTGACGCTGTAGGTGTCCATGATCCAGGCCATGGTCTGCTCGTCGGTGCCGACGTCGGGGGCCGGGATGTCCTTCTCCGGGCCGATCAGCGGCAGGATCTCGTTGACGTAGCGGCGGGTGAGCCGTTCGAGCTCGATCGTGGTCAGCGCGCCCGGGTCCACGGCCACGCCGCCCTTGGCGCCGCCGTACGGGATGCCGACCAGCGCGCACTTCCACGTCATCCACATCGCCAGGGCGGTGACCTCGTGGATGTCGGTGCTGGGATGAAAGCGGATGCCGCCCTTTGCCGGGCCGCGCGAGACGTTGTGCTGGACGCGGTAGCCCTGGACGACGTCCATGCGTCCGTCCTCGCGGCGCACCGGGACCGAGACGGTCAGCGAGCGGCGGGGCGTGGCCAGCATCGTGCGGAGGCCGTCGTCGAGCCCGAGGTGGGCGGCGGCCTGGTTGAGTTGGTGAAGAGCGGAGTCGAGCGCCTGTTGACCAGGTGTGATCAGCGCCGGCGTCTTTGACGGCACCATGATGCTCATGGTCGAGTTTCCTCCTGTATGTGCGCCCATTTTGTGGGAGAAGGCGCCGTTGCCTTCCCTCTTGGGCATGTTGTCTCGATCATCCTAGGCCGGGCAGTTTGACCTTGCCTAGGTTATGAAGGGATATCCAAGCCGTTGATCAACGTGCTGGGAACGTGCCACTCTGGCAGGCTATCGAGCGAGAGTGTGCCGAATCGTCGAAAACCGGAGGGTTGGATGCCCGCACTCGTGGTTGGGCCGATGTTGCGTCACGTCGACTCGGTCAGTGCCTCGATCTGGGTGGAGACCAGCGAGCCCTGCACGGTCACCGTCGAGACGGCAGGCGGGGCTTATCGGTCGCCCACCTTCACCGTGCACGGTCACCACTACGCGATCGTGGATCTCGTTGACCTGTCCCAGGATATCGCCTCCTATTCCGTCAACCTCGACGGGGACCAGGTCTGGCCGCTGGCGGGTCGCCCGGCCAGCCGGGTGCGGCTGCTGCCCGCCGAAGGGCCCCGCAGGCTGGCGTTCGGGTCGTGCCGCACGAGCGTGCCGCACGACTCGGCCCACGTCCGCACCCACGGCGACGACGTGCTGCGCGCCTACGGCGTGAGCCTCATGCGCGCCGACGAGGAGGAGTGGCCCGACCTGCTGCTGCTCCTCGGCGACCAGGTCTACGCCGACAGTCCCTCGCCCCAGATGCTCGATTACATCCACGCGCGCAGGACCACCGAGCCGCAGGGCGAGATCGCCGACTACGAGGAGTACGCCGAGCTCTACCGCCAGGCGTGGACCGACCCGGAGATCCGCTGGCTGCTGTCCACCGTGCCCACCGCCATGATCTTCGACGACCACGACCTGCGCGACGACTGGAACACCTCCCAGCCCTGGCGGGAGCAGATGGCCTTGACGAGCTGGTGGCCGCGCCGCGTGGTCGCCGGGCTCGGCGCCTACTTCGTCTACCAGCACCTCGGCAACCTGACGCCGGCCGAGCGCGCGGCCGACCCGCTGGTGCGCGAGCTCACCGAGGGCGGCGGCGACGGCGGCCCGGCCCTCGACGCCTTCGCCACCAAGGCCGACGCCGAGCCGAGCAGCAACCGCTGGAGCTACACCCGCGACCTCGGGCACACCCGGCTCATCATGATCGACACCCGGTGCGCCAGGCAGCTCACCCCCGGCGACCGGCGCATGCTCGACCCCGAGGAGTGGGCCTGGCTCCAGGAGCAGGCCGCCGCCCCGGCCGAGCGGCTGGTCATCGGCTCCTCGATCCCCTTCCTGCTGCCCGAGGGCGTGCACGGCGTCCAGAACTGGAACGAGGCGCTGTGCGACGGCAAGTGGGGCCGTACGGTGCAGCGGTGGTCGGAGCAGCTCCGCCAGGCCGTCGATCTGGAGCACTGGGCGGCCTTCCGGCGCTCGTTCGAGGACCTGGGCAGGCTGCTGGTCCGGCTCGGCAAGCCGGCGGTGATCCTGTCCGGCGACGTCCACTACTCCTATCTGGCCAAGGCCTCGGCCGGGCAGATCTACCAGGTCGTCTGCTCGCCGATCCGCAACCCGCTCAGCCGGCTGCTGCGCTGGGCCAACGTGCTCACCCAGTTCGGGCTGGCGACGCTGGTGGGCGGCCTGCTGGCGCGGCTGGCCGGCATCCCGCGCCCGCCGTTCCGCTGGCGGGTGACCAAGGGCCCGCTGTTCCAGAACGCGCTGGCCACGCTGACCTTCCCCGACACCATCACCTGGTACGAGTCGGCGGGCGACGGCGTCAGGCCGATCGACTCAGCCCGGCTGGCGTAGAAATGACCCATGAATGATGACCAGTACTCCAGGGCCGTGCCGTTCTACGACCTGTGGCACGAGGACGGGCACGTCCCCGAGATCCGCGAGTCGCTCCCGCCGCTGCTGAAGGGGGTGCGGGGCGGCGTCATGGAGATCGGCGCGGGCACCGGCCTGATCACCGAGGTGATCGTGCGCGCGACGGAGGGCGAGGTGTTCGCCGTCGAGCCGGCGCCGGCCATGCGGTCGGTGCTGCTGTCGCGGCTGGCCGCCGACGAGGAGGCCCGCCGCCGGGTCACCGTGCTGGCCTGCGGGGCGCTCGACGTCGACGTCGACGAGCCGGTCGAGGCCGTCGTGATGATCTCGGTGCTGCAGGCGTTCCCGGCCGGTCAGCGGGAGGAGTTGTGGCGGGTGCTGGCCAGGCAGCTCGAACCGGGCGGGCTGCTGCTGTTCAACTGGCGCGAGCGGCCCGCGCCCACGCCGGGTGAGCTGGAGCTCATGGGGTCCTACCCGGTCGGGCGGCACGCCTACGAGGTCTGGGGCCAGGTGCTCGACGTCGCCGGCGAGACCGTGCGCTCCCGTTTCCTCTACCGGGTCAGGCAGCGCGGCGTGGTGATCGGCGAGGACGAGGTGACCAGCGAGGCCCACCGGCCCGGCGGCGAGCGGCTGGCCGCGGAGCTGACGGCGGCCGGGTTCGTCAGGGACGAGGCCCCCGACGGCCTGGCGGCCTGGCGGAAGGCGACATAACCCGAAAAAGGTGGAACCGGGCTTCCGGGTGCGGCCAACAACAGGGTGACCGCATGAGAGAGGACCGGATGTGGTGAGTGTCGAGGACACAACCGCAACGCTGGATGACTCGACCCTGATCGGGCATTCGCTGAGCGATCCTGAGCGTTTCGCCGCGCTGTTCGACCGGCACGCCGACGAGATCCACAGGTACGCCGCCCGCCGCCTGGGCGTCGAGCTGGCCGACGACGTGACGGGGGAGGTGTTCCTCGTCGCCTTCCGCGGCCGCGGCCGCTACGACCGCACCCTGCCCGACGCCCGTCCCTGGCTGTACGGCATCGCCACCAAGGTCGTGTCCCAGCACCGCAGGGCCGAACGGCGGCGCACCGCGGCCATGGCCAGGGTCGGCGCCGAGCGTCCGGGCACGTTCGACGAGCGCAGCGCCGACCGGGTCACCGCCGAGCAGCTCCAGCCCCGCCTGGCCAGGGCGCTGACCAGGCTCAGCGCGAGCGAGCGCGATCTGCTGCTGCTCGTGGCGTGGGCCGACCTGACCTACGAGGACGCCGCGCGCGCCCTCGGGGTGCCCGTCGGCACCGTCCGGTCCAGGCTGCACCGGCTCCGCGTCAAGGTACGCAGGGCGCTCGGCGGCATCGATCCCTTCGCAGAGGAGCCCCAGCATGGATGACGAGATCCGGACGTTCGCCGACGGCAGGCCGTCGGCGCCCCCGTACGAGCCGCAGGCCCGCGCGCGGGCCAGGGAACGACTGCTGGCCGAGGCGCGCGGCGGGCGACGCCTGCGGCTGCCCAGGCTGGGCTGGCAGACGGCCGCTGCCTTCGGCGTCACGGTGGTCCTGGTCGGCGGCGTGGCGGTGGCGCTGTCGGGCCAGGGCGGGACGGACGCCCGCCCGGCCACCTCCGTGATGCTGACGGCCAGCGAGCTGAACCCGCGGCCGGACCAGTTCATCCTGATCGAGTCCGACACCATGTACGGCTCGCAGTCGATCGACAGCTCCGGCGGGCAGAGCCGCTACCTCTACCGCCAGCACCGCAGGATCTGGAAGTCCGTGGACGGCAGTAAGGACGGCCTGCTGCAGATCGAGGGCCGCGAGCCGCGCCCCTGGCCGGGCGAGCCGCTGCCGGCGGACGCCAAGAACTGGCAGGGCAGCGAGTGGAACCAGCTCGCCTCCTGCCCCGACCTGCGCGGCCCCTACCGCGACGACTACGCCTACCTGAGCACGCTCCCCGCCGACGCCACGGCCATGCGCGACAGCCTCTACCAGTCGGCCCCCAAAGGCGACAAGGACGTCGATCCCGACGCCGCCGCCTTCACCCGCGCCGGCGACCTCGTCAGGGAGAACTACCTGCCCAAGGCGCAGCGGGACGCCCTGTTCGAGGCGGTGAAGGCGATCCCCGGCGTCGAGGCGGCCGAGGGCGTCGCCGACTCCTCGGGACGCGTGGGCGTGGCGCTGGGCCGGGTCACCGACTGGGGCGTGCGCGAGGAGCTGATCTTCGACCCGGCCGCGCACACGTTCCTGGGCGAGCGGCAGGTCGCGGTGGACGCCAAGGCCGGGGCGCCGAAGGACAGCGTCCTGGCGCTGACGGCCCAGCTCGACGTCTCCGTGGTGGACGCCCTGCCGGACGCCCCCGACGCCGGCGCCGACGCGAGCTGCACGCCGGAGACCCAGGCCCCCACGCCCATTCCCTCGGAGTCCGGCTCGACGACGGCGGAGCTGCCGGCGGCCGAGGCGACGATCACGTTCACCCCGGAGCCGACCAGCGCGCCCGCGGTCGAGTCGACCGGCGAGCCGGAGACCGAGCCGACCGGCACCCCGGAGGCGACGGTGACGCGTACCGTCACCCCCACCCCGGGTTCGTGACCTCCACCGGTGGTCGGCGGCCGACCACCCGGTAGACCCACCCGGCAGGCCCACAGGGCGCGCCGGGTGGGTCCGTGCGGGGTCAGCGGCCGTTTCCTGGAGGGCCGCCGGCGGTAGTACGGCGGGTGGCGTGACCAGGCGAAGCCGTAAGAGACCTAGAGCTCTTCGAGGACGGCGGCGAGCTGGTCGACCGCCCAGACCAGATCCTCCTCGGAGATCACGATCGGCGGCGCGAGCCGGATCGTGGACCCATGGGTGTCCTTGGCGAGCACGCCGCGCGCCATGAGCGCCTTGGAGACCTCGCGCCCGGTGCCGAGGGCCGGGTCGATGTCCACGCCCGCCCACAGCCCGCGCCCGCGCACCGCCACCACGCCCTTGCCGGCCAGCTCGCGCAGCCGCGCGTGCAGCACCTCGCCGAGCCGGGCGGCCCTGGCCTGGAACTCGCCGGTGTTCAGGATGTCGATGACGGCGATGCCGACCGCGCAGGCCAGCGGGTTGCCGCCGAACGTGGACCCGTGCTGGCCCGGCTTGATCACCCCGAGGACGTCCTCGTCCGCGGCGATGGCCGAGACCGGCACCACGCCGCCGCCGAGCGCCTTGCCCAGGATGTAGACGTCGGGGACGACGTTCTCGTGGTCGCAGGCGAACGTGCGGCCGGTGCGCCCGAGACCCGACTGAATCTCGTCGGCGATCATCAGCACGTTGTTCTCGGTGCAGATGCGCCGGACCTCGGTCAGGTAGCCGTCCGGCGGCACCAGCACGCCCGCCTCGCCCTGGATCGGCTCGACGAGCACGGCCACGGTGTTGTCGTCGATCGCCTCCCTGATCGCCTCGGCCGAGCCGTAGCGGACGATCTTGAACCCGGGCGTGTACGGCCCGAACCCGTCGTGCGCGTCGGGGTCGGTGGAGAAGCTGATGATCGTGGTGGTGCGGCCGTGGAAGTTGTCCTCCATCACGATGATGTTGGCCTGCTCCGGCGCGACGCCCTTGACCTCGTAGCCCCATTTGCGGGCCACCTTGATCGCGGTCTCGACGGCCTCGGCGCCGGTGTTCATCGGCAGGATCATGTCCTTGCCGGTGAGGTCGCCGAGCCCGGCGCAGAACTGGGCGAACTGGTCGTGGTAGAAGGCCCGGCTGGTCAGCGTGAGGTTCTTCAGCTGCTCCTGGGCGGCCTCGATGATCTTCGGGTTGCCGTGGCCGAAGTTCAGCGACGAGTAGCCCGACAGGCAGTCGAGAAAGCGCTTGCCCTCGACGTCGGTGACCCACGCGCCGTGCGCCTCGTGGATGACCACGGGCAGCGGATGGTAGTTGTGCGCGCTGCGGCGCTCGCTTACTTCGATCAGCTCTGCGCTGGTGCTCATGTTACTTCTCCCCCCTGATCTCCAGTGTGCAGCACTTGGGACCGCCGCCCGCCTTGCGCAGCTCCGACAGCTCGACCGGGATCACCTCGTAGCCGTGCCGCTTGAGCTCCAGCTGGAGCCCGGACGCCTCGGAGTTGATCACCACGTTCCGGCCGTCGCTGACCGCGTTGAGGCCGAGCACCTCGGCGTCCTCGGCGGTCGCGATCACCGCGTCCGGGAACATCGCGCGCAGCACCTCCTGGCTGCCCTGGGAGAAGGCGCCGGGGTAGTAGGCGACGTTGCGGCCGTCGAGCGGGAACAGCGCGGTGTCCAGGTGGTAGAAGCGCGGGTCGACCAGCTTCAGTGAGACGACCGGGCGGCCCAGGTACTCCTGCGCCTCCTGGTGGGCGACCACGTCGGTGCGGAAGCCGGTGCCGGCCAGGATGACGTCGTCGAGGGTGAGGAAGTCGCCCTCGCCCTCGTTGACGTGCGTGGGCTCCAGCGTCGGGTAGCCGCGCTCGACGAACCAGCGCAGGTAGGCAGGGCCCTCGGGGCCGCGCTCGGGGAAGGTGAAGCGGGCGCCGTAGACCCGGCCGCCGACGACCAGCGCGCCGTTGGCGGCGAACACCATGTCGGGCAGGCCCTCGATCGGGTCGATGAGGCTGACCTGGTGCCCGAGCTCCTCGTACGCCGACTTCAGCCCTTCCCACTGCCGGATCGCCACCTCACGGTCGGCGCCGGCCTCGGGGTCCATCCACGGGTTGATGGCGTACTCGACCGCGAAGTAGTCCGGGCGGCACATGAGGAAGTGTTTGGGCATGCAGGGCTCCGTCGTCGTCAGTTCAGGGGAAGTTCCCGTGTCGGGGGAGACGGGGACAGCCTAAGAATTGACGTTTGCGCAGGCCAAGCGGTGCGCATTGCGCGTTGGCGCGGGTCTGTTGCGTCTATCGGCCGGCGACGTGCGATCCGTTGCGCGAGTCCGTCAGGGCGGCTCCCGGCGGGATGTCCACCAGCCGCGACAGCACGATCGAGCTCTTGGTCCGCACCACGAAAGCCTCCGCCGCGATGCGCTCGATGACCCGCTCGACGTGCCGCACGTCGGTGGCCCTGATGTGCAGCAGCGCGTCGGCCTCGCCGGTGATCGTGGCCGCCGCCACCACCTCGGGGAACCTGGCCACCGCCAGGGCGATGTCCGACGGCTTGGTCTTGCCCTGGCAGAACAGCTCGACGTACGCCTCGGTGGTCCAGCCGAGCGCCTGCGGCGCGACCCGCGCGCTGAAGCCGGTGATCGCCCCGCTCTTCTGCAGCCGGTCGACCCGCCGCTTGACGGCCGACGCGCTCAGCCCCACCTGCTGGCCGATGTCCGCGTAGGTCGCGCGGGCGTCGTCGACGAGCGCCGCGATGATGTCACGATCGAGCCGGTCCAGTTCCACGGGCTCTGTATACCGCCTGGCCAGGCTGGCGCGCGACGAGCGGCGCGCGGGAGACTGGGCGTTCGGTCCACTGCCGGAGGATTGCCGCCACATGAATATCGCACGTTTTCCCGAGGGTTTCGTCTGGGGGGTCTCGACGTCGGCCTTCCAGATCGAGGGCGGCACGGCCGCCGACGGCCGCGGGCCGTCCATTTGGGACGCCTTCGCCGGTGGCCCGGCCGACGCCTGCGACCATTACCACCGATATCGCGAGGACGTCTCGCTGATGAAAGAGCTGGGAATGGCCGCGTACCGGTTCTCGGTGAGCTGGCCGCGCATTCTTCCGGACGGCTCCGGAAAGGTGAACACGGCCGGTCTCGACTTTTATCAGCGGCTGGTCGACGCCCTGCTGGAGGCGGGCATCACGCCGTTGGCCACCCTTTATCACTGGGATCTGCCGCAGGCGCTGGAGGAGCGCGGCGGATGGCCGTCCCGCGACACCGCCCGCTGTTTCGCGGACTACGCGGCGATCGTCGCCGAGCGGCTCGGCGACCGGGTCGGCACCTGGTTCACCGTGAACGAGCCGTGGGTGGCGGCCTTCGTCGGCCACGGCTCGGGGGTGCACGCGCCGGGCCGCCGGTCGGCCGCCGAGGCGTTCAGGAGCGCCCACCACCTGCTGCTCGCCCACGGCCTGGGCGCCCAGGCCCTGCGCGCCGCCGGGGCCGCCGAGGTGGGGGCGGTGCTCAACTTCTCGCCCGTGCTGACGCCGGCCCAGGTCGGCGACTTCGACCGGCCGCTGTCGGAGGAGGACGCCGAGGCCGTGGCCAGGATCGACGCGCTCGTCCACCGGCAGTTCCTCGACCCGATGCTGCGCGGCGCCTACCCCGCCGACCTGCTGCCGGTCATCGAGGAGCACGCCGGGCTCGGGCACGTCCACGACGGCGACCTGGCTGACATCGCCCAGCCGCTCGACCTGCTCGGCGTCAACTACTACGCGCCGGCCGTCGTCCAGGCGCAGCCCGGCGAACCGGCCGACCCGGCTTATCCGGGAAGCGCGGGCGTGCTTTTCAGCACCATTCCCACGGCGGTCACCGCGATGGGCTGGCCGATCGTCCCGAACGCCCTGTCGCTGTTACTGCGGCGGCTCGCCGGCGAACATCCCGGACTCGAACTGATGATCACCGAGAATGGCGCGGACTTCGTCGACACGGTCACTCCGGACGGCATTCACGACGTCGATCGCGTGCATTTCATCGAGGAACACCTGCGGGCCCTGCGGACCGCCGTCGAGGAGGGCGCCAACGTCCGCGGATATCTCGCCTGGACGCTGCTCGACAATCTCGAATGGGCCGAGGGATACCGGCGCAAGTTCGGCCTCGTGCACGTCGACTTCGACACCCAGCGCAGGCGGCCCAAGGACAGCGCATTGTGGTACCGCGACGTGATCAGGCGCAACGGCCTGACCGAGGCCCCGCCCAGGCGTCCCACGCTGGAGACGGTGGCCGCCCGCGCCCGCGTCTCCCGGGCCACGGTCTCCCGCGTCGTCAACGGCGAGGCGTCGGTCAGCCCCGAGGTGCGCTCCACGGTCCTGCGGGACGTCAAGGAGCTCGGCTACGTGCCCAACGCCGCCGCCCGCAGCCTGGTGACCCGGCGCACCGACACCGTCGCGCTCGTGCTGTCGGCCCCCAGGCACGCCGCCGACCCGATGGTCGCGGCCGTCGTCCAGTACGTGACGAGCCTGCTGGAGGGCGCGGGCAAGCAGATCACCCTCATGCTCGCCGACACCGCCGAGAGCCAGCGCCGCATCGTCCGGCACGCCGAGGCGCGCCTGGTGGACGGCGTCGTCCTGCTGCCGCCCGAGCGGGGCGACACCCTGGCCGAACGGCTCTCGCGCACCGGCGTGCCGCTCGTGCTGCTGGGCCGGCCGCCGGTCGCCTCGCTGGTGCCGTACGTGGACGCCGACAACGCCGCGGGCGCGGCGGCGGCCACCGAGCACCTGCTGGCCACCGGCCGCCGCCGGATCGGCATGATCTGCGGCCCGATGGACCTGGTCGCCACCCAGGACCGGCTGGCCGGCCACCGCGCGGCCCTCGACCGCGCCGGCTTGCGGCCCAGACTGGCGATCGGCGACCTGACCCGGGCCTCCGGCACGGCGGCGGCCGGCCAGCTCCTCGGCGACGCCCCCGACCTGGACGCGATCTTCGCGGCCGACGACCAGATGGCGATCGGCGCCCTGCTGGCCGCCCGCGCCACGGGCCGGCGGGTGCCCGACGACCTGGCGATCGTGGGCTTCGACGACATCGACGCCGCCTCGGCCACCACCCCGGCCCTCACCACCGTCCGGGTGCCCGTGACCGAGCAGGCGCTGGCGCTGGCGCGGCTGCTGCTGTCGCGGCTGGAGGGCCGGAGCACCACGCCGGTCGTCCTGCCCACCCGGCTGATCGTCCGGGAGTCGGCCTAGATCTGCCGCTCGAACAGGCTCGGGAAGACCTTGGACACCTTCGACAGCAGGTACTCGCCGTAGGTGCCGGTGAAGTCGACCTGGCCGTCCCAGCGCTCGCCGGCGGCGTAGGGGAGGGGCGGCACCACGCTGTCCCAGCCGGGGTCGAAGAAGAACGGGTAGCTCAGGCGCTCGTTGCCACTGCGGTTGCGCACGCGGTGCGGGGTCGAGCGGTAGCGGCCGCCCGTGAGCTTGTCGAGCATGTCGCCGATGTTGCAGACGAACGTGCCCGGCAGCGGCGGCGCCTCGATCCAGCCGTCCGCCGTCCGGACCTGGAGGCCGCCGTTGGCGTCCTGGAGGAGCAGGGTGAGCAGGCCGTAGTCGGTGTGCTCGCCCACGCCCCAGGTCTCGTCGTCGTCCGGAGGCGCGGGCGGGTAGTGGAAGATGCGGAACAGGACGGTCGGGTTCGCGGTGTAGCCGGTGCGGAAGTAGCCCTCGTCCAGGCCCAGGCTGAGCGCGATCCCCGACATGACCGCCTGCGCGACCCCCGTCATCGTGTCCAGGTAGGCGAGCACGGCCTCGCGCAGCTCGGGCACCTGGACCGGGAACTGGTTGGGGCCGTGCAGCGGGAGCGGGCCGGGCGGCTGCTCGGCGCCGAAGTAGACACCCTCCTTCAGGTCCGGACGCCCCGAGGTCAGCTCGCCGCCCACCGGGAAGAAGCCGCGCCAGGCCGGGCCGCCGCGGTCCATCGAGATCTCGTCCTTGACCTCCTCGGGCAGCGCGAAGAAGCGCCTGGCGGCGGCGTCGAGCCGGTCGAGGAGGTCCTGCGGGACGCCGTGCCCGCGGACGTAGAAGAAGCCGCTGTCCCGGCAGGCCGCGCCGATCGCCGCGCCGACGGCCTGCCTGTCGCCGCCCGGGGTGTCGCCGAGCAAGGGGGAGATGTCGATCACCGGCAATTCGCGCACCGTCTCATTGTCCCCCAGCCCGGGGGTGGCGAGCCGGGCCCCGGGCACGCCCGCCGCCCCCGAGGAGGGCCCTGGGAGGGGTCAGGTCGTCGAGAAGGTGAACCAGTTGACGTTGACGAAGTCGGCGGGCTGGCCGCTGCTGAAGGTCAGGTAGACGGTGTGCGTCCCGGTCACCCCGCTGATGTTGGCCGGGACCGTGCGCCAGCTCTGCCAGCCGCCCGTGCTGGCCAGCGCGAAGTCGCCGATCGGCGGGGCGGACGGGCTGTCCAGCCGCACCTGCACCAGCCCGCTCACGCCGGCCGCCGCCCCGGACGCCACCCTGGCCTTGAACTGGCGGGCGGGCTCGGAGCCGAAGTTCACCCCGTCGTAGCGCAGCCAGTCGCCGCCCGCGATGGCGCCGACGTTCTGGCCGCCGCCGGTGTCGGTGGTGGCCTCGACGATGGTGCCCGACTGGGCCTGGTAGCGCTCGGCCTGGATGGTGGAGCGCGCGTCCACGCCACCGGGGACGGTCGGGGTCGCCGTCGGCGTGGAGACCGTGCCGCTCTGCCAGACGGCCACGTAGTCCACCAGCAGCGGGTGCCCGGGGACGGTCGCCGCCGTCGGCGTGCCCGTGCCGGCCAGGGCGTTGGGGAACGCGCCGCCCATGGCCAGGTTGAGCAGCAGGAAGTAGCCGCCGTGCCCGGTCATGTTGTTCCAGGTGGTGGCGTCGAGCTGGTTCTGGCTCACGCTGTGGAACTGCTGGCCGTCGACGTACCAGCGGAGCTGGTTCGGGCTGGCGGCGCGGTCCCACTCGAAGCGGTAGGTGTGGAAGGCCGACTGGCAGGACGATCCGGGGCAGGCCCGGCTCGCGCCCAGGCCGGTCGTCTCGTTGCAGGGGCCGCCGGGGCTGACGCCGCAGTGGAGCACGCCCCACACGGAGTTGATGCCGTTGACGTTCTCCATGATGTCGAACTCGCCGATGCCCGGCCAGTTCCAGTAGTTCCCCCGGTAGGGCGCCCCGAGCGCCCAGAACGCCGGCCAGTAGCCGAGCGCCGCCTGACCGGTCACGTCCGGCATCTGGATCCGGCCCTCGATGCGCAGGACGCGCCCGTCGGCCGGCTTGAAGTCGGCCCGCCTGGTCTCGATGCGGGCCGAGGTCCACTCGCCCGAGCCGCTGCGCAGGGGCGTGATGCGCAGGTTGCCGGAGCCGTCGAGGCTGACGTTGGAGGTGCTGGAGGTGTAGTTCTGGATCTCGCCGGTGCCCCAGTTGCCCGGCCCGCCGGGGTAGCCGTGCCCGGTGTCGATGATCCACTCGGCGGACGAGGGCGGCGTGCCCGCCGAGCCGTTGAAGTCGTCGGACCAGACCAGCGACCAGCCGGACGGCGTGGACGGCACGGACGCCGAGGCGCTGACGGCCACTTTGACGAGCAGACCGGTGAGTGCCACGAGCACCACCGCCACGGCCACCAGGCGGCGCCTGTGCCGGATCTCTGTTGTCATCCCTGCTCCATGGGGGGTGGTGGAGTCGAGTGAGAGAGCGCTCTCTTGACGCGACGTAAACACGCTGCTGACCGCGTGTCAATATGGGAGAGCGCTCTAGAGCAGGTCGACGGACGAGGTCCCGGCGGCCTCGAACGCCGCCCGCCAGAAGCTCTCCAGCAGCGGGAACCGGTCGGGGTCGGACTTCTTCGCCCGCACGAATCCATGCACCACCACCGCGTACCCGGACAGGTCGGGCAGCAGCCGCGCGTCCCGCAGTTCCTGGATCTTCCGGCCGCGGGCGGCCTCGCTCAGGTCCAGCTCGCCGACGTCCAGGTCGCCGTGGTCGTTGAGCAGGTCGCTGAACACGATGAGCCGGTGCTCCCTGTCCGGCTGCCGCAGCGCGCTGAGCTGCCTGACCGCGTACCGCAGGGCGCCCAGGACGTCCGAGCCCCGGCCCTCCTTCGGGCAGTCGAGCAGCCCGGCCGCCCGGGGGAGCACCTGCGTGATCCGGCGGGCCCTGACCCGGTCCTCGACCACGGGATCGTCGCCGGGGTTCTCGGTGCGGGTGGCGGCGATGGGCATCGGGTCCTCGCGGCACGCGCTGCTCTCCGAGCTGCCGGTCACCGCCGCGAAGCCGATCCAGTCGCAGCCCTTGGCGAACCCCGGCAGCTCGGATTCGACGTCGTTCCCGGCGGTCACCGGGTCGGCGTAGCCCGTCGAGTCGACGACCGCGCCGCACACCGGGCCCGGATCCGTGCCGCACCCGCTCACCGGGCCCGCGGCCAGCGCCAGCACCACCACGACCCGCCCGGACAGGCCCGTCATCGGCGCCCTCCGGCCGGGGAGGTCCGCGCGCCCGTCCGGCGGGTCCCCTCCTCCGAACAGCCGCGACAAGAACGCCATCCGCGTCTCCTGGCTCCGGCCGGACCGGACCTCGGCTCGAATGTCCCTGAATTTCAGACTAGTTCGTCATGTCCTTTTCCGGCGGGACGATTCGCCGCCCGCACGCGAAACGGCGGCCACCGGCGCCCTGATCGGGAGCCCGTGACCGCCGTCGTGTCCGGAGGGGGAGGTGGCCGCTCAGCCCTTCTCCGCCTCGCCGGTGGCCTGTTCGAGCGCGTCCTCGGGCGAGGCCTCGAGGTCCTGCTCGGCGTCGGCGCCGGCCTGCGCAGAGGCCTTGTCCAGGCGCACCCAGCTCGTCACGCTCTCCACCGCGAACAGCACGAACAGGTACGCCGTCAGCACCGCGAGCACCGGCGTCAGCCAGCCCAGCGCCGCACCGGCACCGATGATCAGCAGGCGCAGCTCCCAGCCGAGCCCCGCGTGGAACACCCACGCGGGCGGCCAGATGCTCTGCCGGGTGCGGTAGACGGTGTCGTAGGTGTGGTAGCCCACCACGTAGACCAGCACGAACAGCAGCCACTTCGGCGCGCCGGCGGCCAGGCCGATCGCGATCATGGCGAGGAACTCGGTGCCGCGCAGCAGCGGCGGGGTGAGCCAGTCGAAGCGGCCGAGGTGGTCGCGCGGCGCGGTCGGCAGCACGAGCAGCAGCGTGATGGCCACCGGCACGAGCAGCAGCGGCCCCTTGTCGGGCAGCCCGACGACGGTGACGGCGACGACGGCGAGCAGCGCCACGAGCGTGGCGGGCACGGGCGGCAGGCCCTTGCCCAGCTTGCCCGCGAGGGCGTGCACGAGCGGGCCGTCGTCGCGGTAGGCGAGCAGGCGGGCGGTCTGGATGCGGCGGCGTTCCTCGTCGGGGTCCGGCGTGGGGGTGGCCATGGCCTGCGGTTGAGTGATCATACGAGCGACCTCATGAGGCGTCCGGTGAGGGTGTAGGCGGCGGCGACGGAGCCCCAGATCACGAGGGTGAGGAAAGTGATCCGGGCGTCGAAGAGGGCGGCGGTGATCGCGATGGCCGCGAACCGCTCGCCGATGGGGAACACGATCATCTTCCGCGCCCAGTGGACCGCGCGGAACTTGCCCGCCCTGGTCCACATCTTGAGCACGCCGCGCAGGCCCTGGCTGCGCTCGACCTTGCGCCGCTCCAGCGCCCTGCGCAGGTCGCGGTCGTCGGGGGCGTCGAGCGGGAGGGTGGGCAGCTGCCCGGGCGGCTTGCGCCGGTTGGAGATGCCGAAGGAGAAGTCGAGCAGGTGGCGTACGGACTGGAGCCCGATGGCGGCCAGCGCCAGGATCCAGATGTCGTCGCCGTTGCCCGAGACGACCCAGCCGACGGCCAGGCCGGCGAAGACCACGTATTCCTTGAAGCGGTCGAAGGTGGCGTCGAGCCAGGCCCCCAGAACGCCGAACTTGCGGGCGTACCGGGCCACCTGCCCGTCGACGCAGTCGAAGACGAAGGCGAAGTAGATCAGCAGGCCGCCGGCGACCATCCACGGCCGGTCGCCGGTGGCGAAGCAGGCGGCGGCGGCCACGCCGAGCAGGATCGAGATCAGCGTCACCTGGTTGGGCGTGAGCCCGCGCCGCGCCGCCCAGCGGGCGATGAAGCGCGAGTAGGTGGAGACGAAGTAGGTGGTGAAGAAGCCGTCGGCGCCCTTGACCGCGTTGTTGAGCCGGGCGCGGTCCTCGTTCATGCCGGCCATCTCGGCGCCGGCCTCGTTGACCTCCTCCGGCGTGCTCACCCGGCGGTAGAACAGGTCGCGGCGGCCGCGCACGCCGACCGACACGCCGTTGCGCACCAGGCCGAACACCACGAGCTGGACGAGGTCGTCGTCCGCGCCGAAGCGGTCGGCCATGAGGGCCAGCTCGCGGCAGGTCTGCGCGAGCACGGGGGCGTTGCGGGCGCTGATGTGCAGCGGGCCGAGCACCACCGCGTTGGGCCTGGTCACCGCGTGGTTGGCGGTGCCGACCGACACGACGCGCGACTTGCCGACGCGCGCGCGCACCGGCAGCCCTTCGAGCCGGCCGTAGCCGATCTCCGGGTCGGCCTCGTCGATCGGTACGGTGTCCTCCTGCGCCTCCTCGGTCACCTCCAGACGCGGCTCCTTGGCCACGAGCGCCAGCGCGCCGCGCTTGGCCTTGCTGATCTGGTAGATCAGCTCGTCGTGGAGGACCGAGTTCTGGGGGATGATGAAGAGGTTCTCCGTTGCCGATTCTGCGACGTCGGCCAGGGCACGCAGGGCGGCGGCCACGTCGCCGGTCTCGATCGTGGCGGGCCGCGGGTCATAGGAGACGAGCTGGCTGCGCAGCCGCTCGGCCACGGTGGGATTGCCGGGCAGCGCGGCCAGCCTCAGGCCGGTCGGAGAGGTGTCGGGGCCGGGCGAAGAGCCCAGCAGGACCACGCGGGTCATGACTCCCTTTCGAGGCAGTAGCGGGGGGTTGAACAACGGGTGATGCGGGGACAGACGTCAAAGTCTAGTGACGGCAGGGCAAACTCGCGTCACCAGAGCATGCCCGGAACATGCCGCGCGTGCGGCCGTAAGATGGGCAAGTGAGTCTCTACCGCGACGAAGGCGTCGTCCTGCGGACGCAGAAACTCGGTGAGGCCGATCGCATCGTCACCGTTCTGGCCAAGCGCACCGGCAAGATCCGGGCGGTGGCGAGGGGCGTGCGCCGCACCAAGTCACGCTTCGGCGCGCGGCTGGAGCCGTTCACGCACGTCGACCTCCAGCTCCACACCGGCCGCACGCTCGACGTGATCACCCAGGCGGAGACCATCAGGCCCTACGGCGAGGCGCTGGCCGTCGACTATCCCCGTTACACCGCCGGCAGCGCCATGCTGGAGACGGCCGACCGGCTGACCCACGGCGAGAAGGAGCCGGCGCTGCGGCAGTTCCTGCTGCTGGTCGGCGGCCTGCGCACGCTGTCCGAACGCGCCCACGAGGCCAGGCTGGTCCTCGACGCGTACTTCCTGCGCTCCCTGGCGGTGGCCGGTTACGCGCCCGCGCTGGAGGCGTGCGCCAAGTGCCAGGCCCCGGCGGTCAGGGCCTTCGCCATCGTCGCGGGCGGCGTGGTGTGCGGGGCGTGCCGTCCGGCGGGCTCGGCGGTGCCGGCGGGGGAGACGATCGGGCTCATGACGGCCCTGCTGCGCGGCGACTGGGCCACCGCCGACGCCTCGGAGTCGCGCCACCGCAGCGAGTGCAGCGGTCTGGTGGCCGCATATCTGCAATGGCATCTGGAACACGGAATACGCTCTCTGCGACACGTCGAAAGGGAGCATGCGTGAACGTCCGGCCTCCGACCCCTCATCCGTCAGGCGCCACCCCGCCGCCGATCCCGCGTGACCTCGTGCCCCGGCACGTCGCCATCGTGATGGACGGCAACGGCCGCTGGGCCAAGGCACGCGGCCTGCCGCGCACCGAAGGGCACAAGGCGGGCGAGTCCTCGCTGTTCGACGTCATCGAGGGGGCCCTTGAGCTGGGCGTCCCCTACCTGAGCGCCTACGCCTTCTCCACCGAGAACTGGAAGCGCTCGCCCGACGAGGTGCGCTTCCTGATGGGCTTCAACCGCGACGTCATCAGGCGGCGGCGCGACGAGCTCAACGCCATGGGCGTGCGGGTGCGCTGGGCGGGCCGGCCGGGCCGGCTGTGGAAGAGCGTGATCTCCGAGCTGCAGAGCGCCGAGGAGATGACCGTCGGCAACAACAAGCTGACGTTGCAGTTCTGCGTCAACTACGGCGGCCAGGCCGAGATCGTCGACGCGGCGGTCAAGCTGGCGGCCGACATCGCGGCCGGGCGGGTCAAGCCCTCCAAGGTGAGCGAGAAGGTGTTCGCCCGCTACCTCGACGAGCCGGAGATCCCGCCGGTCGACCTGTTCCTGCGCTCCTCGGGCGAGCAGCGCTTCTCGAACTTCCTGCTGTGGCAGTCGGCCTACGCCGAGATGGTCTTCCTCGACCGGCTCTGGCCCGACTTCGACCGCCGCGACCTGTGGGCGGCGTGCGAGATCTACGCCAAGCGCGACCGCCGCTACGGCGGCGCGATCCCCAACGAGGTCACCGGCGCCTAGAGAAACCCCGGGGTTCACCCCTGCTGAGCTGCCGCGCTGGACAGTGACTATACGCCGATATAGCGTCCTACTCGTTCGGGTAGTCAACTGTACGAGCGAACAGTCACGAGGCAGATCATCATGAGCGACGCCATCTCGGTGGCCGCACTCGTCAAGGCGTACGGCCGGACCAGGGCCCTCGACGGGCTCGACCTGGGCGTGCGCACCGGCGAGGTGCACGGCTTCCTGGGCCCCAACGGCGCGGGCAAGAGCACCACCTTCCGGATCCTGCTCGGCCTCGCGCGGGCCGACGCGGGCAGCGTCCGCCTGTTCGGCGGCGACCCCTGGCGGGAGGCCGCCGAGCTCCACCGCCGCCTGGCGTACGTGCCGGGCGACGTCACGCTGTGGCCCGACCTGTCCGGCGGCGAGGTGATCGACCTGCTGGGCCGGCTGCGCGGCGGCCTCGACCGCGGGCGCAGGAAGGACCTGCTCGACCGGTTCGGCCTCGATCCGCGCACGAAGGGCCGGGCCTACTCCAAGGGCAACAGGCAGAAGGTCGCGCTGGTCGCGGCGCTCGCCTCCGACGCCGAGCTGCTGCTGCTCGACGAGCCGACCTCCGGGCTCGACCCGCTCATGGAGGAGACGTTCCGGGAGGTCGTCAGGGAGGAGCGGCGGCGCGGCGACCGTACCGTGCTGCTGTCCAGCCACGTCCTGTCGGAGGTCGAGGCCCTGTGCGACCGGGTCACGATCATCCGCGACGGCCGCGCGGTCGAGAGCGGCACCCTGGCCGGACTGCGCCACCTGACCCGCACCACCGTGCACGCCGAGCTCGACCGGCCCGCCGAAGGGCTGGCCGGGCTCCCCGGCGTGCACGACCTGCGCGAGGAGGGCGGCCGGGTGCGCTTCGACGTGGACGCCGACGCCCTCGGCCCGGCGCTGCGCCGCCTGACCGCGGCGGGCGTGCGCACCCTCGACAGCCGCCCGCCCACGCTGGAGGAGCTGTTCCTGCGCCATTACGCGGGCGGCCGGCCGGCGGAGGCCGTGCGATGAGCGGCACGTGGACGCTCGTCCGCCTGGCGCTGCGCCGCGAGCGCGCCGTCGCCCCCTGGTGGCTCCTGCTGCTGGTGGCCCTGAGCCTGGCCATGGTCGGCTACATCAACCGCAACATGGGCACTTACGAGCTGAAGCTGGCCTACACCGAGGTCGTCCGCCGCTACGCCTTCTTCCGTGCGCTGGGCGGCGGGGTCGTCGAGCCGCGCCTGGAGGTGCTGGCGACCTGGCGCAGCGGCGGCTTCCTCTACGTGATCAACGCCTTCGCCGCCCTGACGACCGTGATCAGGCACACCCGCAGGGAGGAGGACGCGGGCCGGACCGAGCTGGTCCGCGCGGGCGTGGTGAGCCGCCGGGCGCCGCTCGGCGCGGCCCTGCTGGTGGCCGGGGCGGCCGGCCTGGCCGGCGGGGCGCTGACCGCCGCCGCCCTGCTCGCCGCCGGTCTCGAACCCGCCGGCACGCTCGCCTACGGCGCCGCCGTCGTGGTGGCGGGCTGGGTGTTCGCGGGCGTCGGCGCCGTCGCCGCGCAACTGGCGCGCGACGCCCGCACCGCCACGGTCATCGGCCTGTACGCCCTCGGCCTGGCCTACGTCATGCGCTACGCCGCCGACGCGAGCGACCGGCCGTGGCTGAAGGCCCTGTCACCGCTGGGCTGGAGCCACCTGGTGGACGCCTACCGGGCCGACCGCTGGTGGCTGCTCGGCGTCTCCACGCTGGCCGCCGGGGGGTTGTGCGCGCTGGCGTACGCGCTGCTCGGCCGCCGCGACCTGGGCTCGGGCCTGCTGCCGGAACGGCCGGGCAAGGAGGAGGCCCCCCGGCTGCGCGGCCCGGTCTCCCTGGCCTGGCGGCTGCACCGCGGCCTGCTGCTGAAGTGGGCGGCGGGGACGGCGGCGTTCGCGGCGGCAGGCGGCGCGATGGGCCCGCTGGCCAAGGACGTGCTGGCCCGCCCGAGCGTCGTGGTCACCAACATCACGAACCTGCTCGGCGTCCCCGCGGCGGACGCCCTCGACGGCTACATGTGGTACTACCTGCTGATCCTCGCCTACGGCAGCGCGCTCTACCCGGTGCTCATGGTCGTGCGGCTGCGTTCGGAGGAGACCTCGGGCCGCGCCGCCCAGGTGCAGGCCACGCCCCTGACCCGGGTCCGCTGGGCGGCCGGGCACCTGGCGGTGGCCGCGCTCGGCACGGCCGCGCTGCTGGCGCTCGCCGCCCTCGTCTTCGGCGCCGTGTACGCCGCGCTCCTCGGCGACTTCGCCGGCACCGCACCGCGCTTCCTGGCCGCCGCCCTGAGCCAGGCCCCGGCGGCGTGGTGCGTCGGCGCGGTCTGCGTGGCGGCCTACGGGCTGCTGCCCCGGGCGAGCGTGCCGCTGTGCTGGGCGGCCTGGATCCTGACCGCCCTGCTCGGACAGGTCGTCGCGCCCTTCTACGGGGTGTGGGGCGGCACGCCGTTCGAGCCGTTCCACTACCTGCCGAACATCATGGCGGGGCGGGCGTTCGGCACGGCGCCGGAGCTGACGCTGCTCGCGCTGACGGCCGCGCTCACGGCCGGCGGGCTGCTCGCCCTGCGGCGGCGCGACGCCGGCTGAGGAGACGTGGCGTCGCGGCGGTATCCGGAATTCTGGCACGAGGGTCAGGCTGAGAGCCGGTGAAGGCGGGTACAACCCGTTCCCCCACGATGAAGGAGGGCCGATGATCCCAGGTTGCGGCTCGTGCAACTGTTCCGACGTCTTCGCCACCGCCAAGCCGCCGTGGTGGCAGACGTCCAGCGAAGCACCCTGAATCACCCGCACCTGCCGCCCGTCCCCCGATCGTCGCGGGGACGGGCGGTTCGCGTGCGGGACGGTCAGGCGCGGCGGCGGGCCCGGTAGGCGGCGACGTGCATGCGGTTGCCGCAGGTGCGGCTGTCGCAGTAGACCCGCGAGCGGTTGCGGGACTCGTCGACGAACACGCGGTCGCAATCGGGGGCCGAGCAGGTGCGCAGGCGCTCCATCTCGCCCTCCACCAGCAGGTGCGCCAGCGCCACGCCGCAGTCGGCGGCCACGTGCTCGGCCAGGGAGGCGTCGGTGGCGAAGTAGTGCACGTGCAGCGGGTGGCCGTCGTGCTCGGTCAGCCTGGGCGTGATGCGCGTCTCGGCGAGCAACGCGTTGAGCGTGCGCACGGCGCTCGCCACGTCGGAGGCCGTGAACACCCGGTGGAACGCCTCGCGCACCATGCGCACCTGGCCGAGGTCGCGGGCGGTCAGCGCGCCGATGCCGCTGATCTGCCGGGACTCCACGAAGGCCTGCAACTCGGCCAGGCTGGCCAGACCGTCGTCGCCGCCGGTGGACGGCGAGGTGTTGACCAGGTCGACAACGGTCGCCAAAGAATGCACCATGTCATGGCCAAACGGCATGTTGACTCCTGTCGGGGCCGGTTCTAGCGTGGTCGCAGCGTATCTCTCCCATGGGACTCCGGGGGTTTCCGTGAGTGCATATCGGCGTATCGTCCTGATCGCGATCGCCGGAGCACTGATCATCTCCACCTCCGCGCCCCTGGTGCGGCTGTCCGGGGCGTCGCCAGCGACGTCGGCGTTGTTCCGCTGCGCGTACGCGGTGCCGCCCATGGTGCTGCTCGCCTGGCTCGAACGGCGGAAGCTGGGGCCCCTGCCCTGGCGGAACGTGCTGCCGGCCTGGGCGGCGGGCGTGCTGTTCTCGCTCGACCTGCTGTTCTGGCACCAGTCGATCAAGCTGGTCGGCGCGGGCCTGGCGACCGTGCTGGGCAACCTGCAGGTGTTCATCGTGGCCTTCGCCGCCTGGGGCCTGTTCCGCGAGCGCCCGTCCAACCGGCTCATGGCGAGCACGCCGATCGTCTTCGGCGGGGTCGTGCTGATCTCCGGGGTGTTCGACGGCGCGGCGTACGGGCTCGACCCCGTCATGGGCGCCGTCACCGGGCTGGCGACCTCCGTCGTGTACGCCGCCTACCTGCTGCTCATGAAGGCCGGGCCGGGCCGGACGGCCGGGCCCCTGGCGCACGCGACCGTCGTGGCCACCGTGCTGATCGCCGCGCTCAGCCCGCTGTTCGGCGGCGCGGACCTGGCGCCGGAATGGCCGGCGCACGGGTGGCTGCTGCTGCTCGCGCTGGGGCCGCAGGTGGCCGGATGGCTGCTGATCACGTACTCGCTGCCCAGGCAGCCGGCGGCGCTCACGGCGCTGCTGCTGCTCGTGCAGCCGATGACCACGGTCGCCATCTCCACGCTCACGCTGGGGGAGCGGCCCTCCGCGCTGCAGCTCGCCGGGTGCGCCGCGGTCGTGCTCGGCGTGCTGTACGGCTCCCGCGGCCCTCAGCCCACGCGGGCCGGCGCCGAGCAGGACGAGCAGGTTCCGAAGACCTCGACCGTGTGAGTGATCTCGGTGAAGCCGTGGTCGCTGCCGACCGCCTCGGCCCAGCGCTCGACGGCCGGCCCGGCCACCTCGACCGTGTGCCCGCAACGGCGGCAGACCAGGTGGTGGTGATGGTCGTCGCTGGCGCACGCCCGGTAGACCGACTCGCCCTCGTCGGTGCGCAGCACGTCGACCTGGCCGCAGTCGGCCAGCGCCTGCAGCGCCCGGTAGACGGTGGTCAACCCGATCTTGGCGCCGTGCAGGCGCATCTCTGCATAGACGTCCTGGGCGCTGCGGAACCCCTCGCTGCGGCGAAGGGTGTCGTGCACGGCATCGCGCCTCGTCGTCATGCGACCTCCTCGACACGGACATGTGGTCGCCGGCTCACTGGGGACTCCTGGATACGGCCTCGCCGTACGAATTTACCGACAGCCAGGGCCAGGACGAAGCCGGCGAGGGCGAGAAGCACGATCGCCGCGCCCGGAGGCACCCGCGACGACATCGTCGAGGCCAGCAGACCGCCCACCGAGGCGAGCACGCCGAACAGCATCGCCAGCCCCATCGTGGCCCGGAAGCCCCTGGTGAGCTGCTGGCTCGTGGCCACCGGGATCACCATCAGGGCGCTGACCAGCAGCAGGCCGACCACGCGCATGGCGATGACCACGGTGAGCGCGGCGGTGACCGCGATCAGCAGGCTGAGGAAGCGCACCGGCAGGCCGCTGGCCTTGGCCATCTCCTCGTCCTGGCAGAGCACGAACAGCTCCCTGCCGAAGACGACGACCACGCCGATCACCGCCACGGCCAGCGCGCCGATGATCCAGATGTCCTCCCGCGTGACGCTGGCGATGGCGCCGAACAGGTAGGAGTTCAGCTTGGCGTTGCTGCCGCCGGGGGCGATGCCCATGAGCATGACGCCGCCCGCGATGCCGCCGTAGAACAGCAGGGCGAGCGCGACGTCGCCGCTGGTCCGGCCCCGGGCCCTGACCAGCTCGATCGCCACCGCGCCCAGCACCGAGACGACCACGGCGGTCAGCACCGGCGCGGTGCCGGTCAGGAAGCCCAGCGCCACGCCGGTCAGCGCGACGTGCCCGATGCCGTCGCCGAGCAGCGACAGCCTGCGCTGCACGATGAACGTGCCCACCGCGGGCGCGCACAGCCCGACCAGCAGCGCGGCGATCAGCGCGAGCTGGAAGAGGTTCTCCTGCAGAAGGTCGATCATCGCGGTTCTCCCTGCCAGCCGGTCAGCGGGCCGGCGGGCGGCTCCTCGGCGTGCGGATGCTGGTGCTCGTGTCCCGGCCTGGCGCACTCGCCCTCGGGCCGCGGCGGCTCGCCGTCGTGCGCGACGCGGCCCTCGCGGACCACGACGCCGCGGGTGATCAGCGGCTCCAGCGGGCCCAGCTCGTGGGCGACCAGGACGATCGTCTTGCCGTCGCGGACCAGGCCGCCCAGCGTGTCGGCCAGGAGCTGCTGGGTCTCGGCGTCGACGCCCGCCGTGGGCTCGTCCATCACGTACGTGTCGGGCTCCCCGGCCAGGGCGCGGGCGATGAGCACGCGCTGCTGCTGGCCACCCGAGAGCGACTGCACGGGGTCGCCGGCCCGGCCGGTCAGGTCGACCGCGTCGAGGGCGTGCGCGACCGCCGCCCGGTCGGCCGCGCTGGTCCTGCGCAGCCGGCTCTGCCTGGCGACGCGGCCCGAGGCCACGACCTCGCGGACGGTGGCGGGCACGCCGCCGCCGACCTGGAGGCGCTGGGGCACGTAGCCGATGCGCCACCAGTCGCGGAAGCGGGCGGGCGGGGAGCCGTACAGGAGGGTCCGGCCGCCGGACAGCGGGGTGAGGCCGAGCAGCGCGCGGACCAGGGTGGACTTGCCCGAGCCGTTGGCCCCCAGGAGGGCCACCACCTCGCCGGGGCAGACGGTCAGGTCGACGCCGCGCAGGATCTGCCGGCCGTCGAAGCTGACCCTGCCGCCGGTCATCGCGAAGGCCGTCTCGCTCATGCCGCACACCCCAGCGCCGTGCGGAGGGTCTTGAGGTTGTCGCGCATGGCCGTCAGGTAGTCGCCGGCGGGCTTGCTCTCCAGCGGGTCGAGCACGGCCGTCTTCGCGCCGACCTCGCCGGCCAGCACCTCGGCCACCTTCGGGCTCACCAGGGACTCGGTGAAGATCGTGGTGGCGCCCTCGGCCCTGGCCAGCGCGGCCACCTCCGACAGGCGCTTCGGCGACGGCTCGGTCTCGGGGTCGAGCGTGATGCCCACCTGCTTGAGCTTGTAGCGGTCGGCCAGGTAGCCGAACGCCTCGTGCGCGGTGACCAGCGTCTTGCCGGCGCAGCCGGCCAGGCCCTTGGCGAACTCCTGGTCGAGGCCGCCCAGCACGCCCGCCGCCGTGGCGGCGCGGTCCTTGTACGCCTGCGCGTGGGCGGGGTCGGCGGCGGCCAGGCGCTCGCCCAGCTTTCCGGCGACCGTGGCCAGCCGGGACGGGTCGAGCCAGATGTGCGGGTCGTAGGAGACGCCGTGCTCCTCCGCGTGGCCCTCCTCATCGGCGTGCCCGCCCGCCGGGATCGTCGTGACGACGGCGGCGGCGTCGAAGGCGGTGTCGGCGGAGACGGCGTCGTCGACGGCCGGCTGCACGCCCTTGACGTAGACGGTGAGCGCGGCGTCCTGGAGCTTGGTCATCTGCTGGATGCCCAGCTCCAGGTCGTGCGGCTCGACGCCGGGCGCGGTCAGGACGGTCACGTCGGCGTCGGGCCCGGCCACCTGCTCCGTGAGCCACTGGAGCGGGTAGAAGGCGGCGATCACCTCGGGCCTGCCGCCCGCGGCGGTCTCGGTGCTCTCCACGGCCCCGGCGCCACAGGCGGACGTGGCCAGCAGGGCTGCTCCGGCGAGGAAGGTTACGGCGCGCATTGGGGGCGTACGGGACATCACGCCCTCAAGTATGGAGAAAATGAAAATGATTGTCAAAATCTCCGGCGGGCCGGACTAGAACGCCCCAAACCGGTCAGCGGCCAGGAGCACCAGGAAGACCAGCATCACGACCCGCAGCAGCCGCCCGCCGATGCCCAGCGACGGCCACGACAGGTACGCCAGCCACCCGACGAACGCCAGCACCACCAGCGCCGCCACGCCGCCCAGCCAGTTGGCCAGCGCGAAGGCGGCCAGCAGCAGGATCACCAGCACGGCGGGGGCCACCCACCTGGGCACCTGCGTGAACAGAAAGGTCATCGGGACCGCGCTGCGCCACTCGACGGCCTTGCGCGCGCCGCCCGCGCCCGGCGTGAAGAACTGCTCGCCCTGGGGCAGCGGGCGCTTGTTTTTGGAGACCACGTCGAGAGCCTATGGGAGTTCGCCTGACACCAGGGTGCGCACCTCTAGGCTGGGCTGGTGCTCGCCGTGATCCGATACACCGTGCCAGAGTCCCAGTCCCAGGACTTCATCAAGCAGGGCCACGCCATCCTCGACACCTTCGCCGCCCAGCCGGGTTTCCACCGCGGGCGGCTGGCCCGCTCGGTCGACGAGCCCAACCTGTGGGCGCTGGTCAGCGAATGGGAGGGCGCCGGGTTCTACCGCAGGGCGCTGTCGGCCTCCAGGATGGTCATGTACCCGTTGATGATCCTCATGGTCAACGAACCCAGCGCGTACGAGGACGTGTACACGCAAGAGGGTGCGTAGCGATACTCGCGCGCGGGACCGGGTGAGCGTCCCCTAAGCTGGGATCTCACCGAATTCACTCGCCGACCTCCAGCCGGAAAGAGACGCAACCAAAATGGCACGACGCACCGACGTCATGGACACCATCGTCAGCCTCGCCAAGCGCCGCGGGCTCGTTTACCCGTCGAGCGAGATCTACGGCGGACTTCGCGCGTCGTGGGACTACGGTCCTCTGGGTGTCGAGCTGAAGAACAACGTCAAGCGGCAGTGGTGGCTGTCGATGGTCCAGTCGCGCGACGACGTGGTGGGCCTCGACTCCTGCGTCATCCTGGCCCCCGAGGTCTGGCGGGCCAGCGGCCACGTCGAGACCTTCACCGACCCGCTGACCGAGTGCCAGTCGTGCCACAAGCGCTTCCGCGCCGACCACCTCGTCGAGGCGTACGAGGAGAAGAACGGCAAGGAGCCCGAGAACGGCCTGGCCGACATCACCTGCCCCAACTGTGGCAACAAGGGCACCTTCACCGCCCCCCGGCAGTTCAGCGGCCTGCTCAAGACCTTCCTCGGCCCGGTGGAGGACGAGTCGGGCCTGGCCTACCTGCGTCCGGAGACGGCCCAGGGCATCTTCATCAACTACCTCAACGTGCAGCAGTCGGCGCGCAAGAAGGTCCCGTTCGGCATCGGCCAGGTCGGCAAGTCCTTCCGCAACGAGATCACCCCGGGCAACTTCATCTTCCGCACCCGCGAGTTCGAGCAGATGGAGATGGAGTTCTTCGTCAAGCCCGGCACCGACGAGGAGTGGCACCAGTACTGGATCGACGAGCGGTTCCGCTGGTACTCCGACCTGGGCATCAACAAGGACAACCTGCGCCTCTACGAGCACCCGCAGGAGAAGCTGTCCCACTACGCCAAGCGCACCGTCGACGTCGAGTACCGCTTCAACTTCCAGGGCTCGGAGTGGGGCGAGCTCGAAGGCATCGCCAACCGCACCGACTTCGACCTCACCGCCCACTCCAAGGCCTCGGGCGTCGACCTGAGCTTCTTCGAGCAGGACACCGGTGAGCGTTACGTCCCCTACGTCATCGAGCCGGCCGCCGGCGTCGACCGGGCCACGCTGACCTTCCTGATCGACGCCTACACCGAGGACGAGGCGCCCAACGCCAAGGGCGTCCTGGAGAAGCGCACGGTGCTGCGGCTCGACCACCGGCTCGCACCGGTCAAGGCCGCGGTGCTGCCGCTGTCGCGCAACGCCGACCTGTCGCCGAAGGCCCGCGACCTGGCCGCGCAGCTGCGCCGGCGGTGGAACGTCGAGTTCGACGACGCGGGCGCGATCGGCCGCCGCTACCGCCGCCAGGACGAGATCGGCACCCCGTTCTGCATCACCGTCGACTTCGACACCCTCGAAGACCACGCGGTGACGATCCGCGAGCGCGACAGCATGGCCCAGGAGCGCATCGCCATCGACCAGGTCGACTCCTACCTGCGCCAGCGTCTCAACGACTGACCCAGGCTGCACCTCGTCAGCGCCGCCCCGGCTCTCCGCCGCGGGCGGCGCTCGCATTTTCCAGCCAGACCGCAGGACAGACCGGGCCGGTCAGGGCAGGTGGCGGCCGAACCAGGTCAGCACGTAGTCGTAGGCCTGCGAGGCGGCCCGTTCGTCGTAGCGGGCGCCCGTGTCGTTGAAGAAGGCGTGGCCGACGCCGGGGACGGTCACCAGCTCGTGGGTGAGCCCGGCCTCGGTCAGCGCCGCCTCGGCCGCGTCCCTGGTGGCGTTGACGCGGTCGTCGTGCTCGGCGTAGATCGCCAGCACGGACGCCTTGGCCCCGGTCAGGTCGGCGTCGTCGGGCAGCGGGCCGTAGAAGGGCGCGGCGGCGGCCAGCCGGGTCTCCCCGGACGACAGCAGCAGCCACGTCATCCCGCCGCCGAAGCAGAACCCGATCATGCCCAGGCCCGCGCCCTCGGCCCGCTTCTCCAGCTCGCCGACGGCCGCCTTCATGTCGGCCACGAACCGTTCCTGGGGGATCTCGCCCAGTTTGGCCGTGACCTGAGCGGTGTCGGCGAACGCGGTCGTGCCGCCGTCCCGGGAGAGCAGGTCGGGCGCCAGGGCCGAGTAGCCGCCGGCGGCCAGCCGGCCGGCGACCGAGCGGATGTGGTCGGTCAGCCCGCGGTTCTCGTGCATGACCAGCACCGCGCCCTTGGGGATGGCGGCGGGGGCCCAGGCGGCCCGCAGGGTGGTCCCGTCCGGGCCGGGGAAGGTGATCTCCTGCGTGGGCAGCGGGGCCGGGCCCGCGGGGGAGGCCGCGCCGGACGGCGAGGCCGCGGGCGGCGGAGGCGTGTTCGCCGGGTCGGTGTCGGGGGTGGCGCCGCAGGCGGCGAGGAGAGTGGTGGCGGCGGGGAGGGTGAGCCCGAGGAGGCCCAGGCGGCGCAGGGCCTCGCGCCGCGAGATCAGGCCCTCTACGTGGTCGAGTGCCACTTCTTCTGCCAAATATCGCTGGAAGGGCGTCATGGTCGAAAGATCTAATGGTGAACACCGAAAAATCGTGTAAAGGCGATAGTTATGTGGTCTTTCGCTGGCGTTTGGTGAGGTGGTGCTGAAGCCGGGAACGCCGCTCCGCCCCCATGGCGTGACCCCTCATCCGGAACTATGGTCAAGATCATGCGACTGCTGGTGGTCGAGGACGAGGAAGACCTGGTCGACGCGTTACGGGTGGGTCTGGTCCGGGCGGGCTACGCGGTGGACGTGGCCTACGACGCGCCGTCGGCGCACGAGAAGCTGGAGGTCAACACCTACGACCTGGTCCTGCTCGACCTGAACCTGCCCGGCGGCGACGGCTTCGAGCTCTGCCGTTCGGTACGGGCCGCCGGCCGCGGGGTGCGGATCATCATGGTCACCGCCCGCGACCGCCTCGACGACCGGGTGCGCGGCCTCGACGAGGGCGCCGACGACTACCTGGTCAAGCCGTTCGCCTTCCCCGAGCTGCTGGCCAGGGTGCGGGCGCTGCTGCGCAGGGACACCGGCGGCACCGCCGTCCTCCAGGTGGGCGGGCTGCGCATCGACACCGCCCGCATGGAGGTCTCCCTCGACGGCCGCTCCCTGGCCCTGACCCCCAAGGAGTACGGCGTGCTGCACTACCTGATGACCCGTCCCGGCCACGTGGTCTCCACCGAGGAGCTGCTCGAACACGTCTGGGACGAGCACGCCGACCCGTTCACCAACACCGTCCGGGTCACCGTCGGCAACCTGCGCCGCAAGCTCCAGGAGGACGGCCTCATCGAGACGGTGATCAGCCGCGGCTACCGGCTCAGGGAGCCGGCGTGATCCACACCATCCGCTTCCGGCTCACCGTGCTCTACTCGGGGCTGCTGTTCGTGCTGGCCGCGCTGGTGCTGGGCGGCATCTACGTCGCGGTCTCCAAGACCACCGAGGAACGCCCGTACTCGACCGAGTACGCCAAGGCGTACCGCGGCAACCAGTACGTGGGCAAGCAGGAGGTCGTCTTCATCGAGGAGGTCGAGAACGAGGTCAACATCAGGACGCTGGCCACGCTGCGCGACTACTCGCTGGCCACCCTGGCCGGGCTCTACCTGGCATCCCTGGGCATCGGCTGGGTGTTGTCGGGACGGGTGCTGCGTCCGGTCCGGTCGATCACCCGGACGACGGAGGAGATCCAGGCGACCGACCTGACGCGGCGGATCAGGCTGGGCGGCTCGCGCGACGAGCTCAAGGACCTGGCCGACACCATCGACACCATGCTCGACCGGCTGGAGGAGGCGTTCAGCGCCCAGCGCCGGCTGATCGACGACGCCTCGCACGAGCTGCGCAGCCCTCTGACGATCATCCGGGCCAACGTGGACGCCGTGCTCGCCTCGCCCGACGCCAGCGAGGCGGAGCGGGCCAGGGCCGTGCAGATCGTGGACCGGGCGACCACCCGCATGACCAGGCTCGTGGAGGACCTGCTGGCCAGCGCCAGGCGGCAGGCGACCGCGTTCGCCGACACCGACCTCGACCTGAGCAGGGTGGCGCGGGAGGCGTGCGAGGAGTACGCGGCGCCGGCCGCCGCCCGCGGCCTGACGATCACCCGCGGGCTGGACCGGAACCTGGAGATGACCGGCGACCAGGACGCGCTGCGCCGGGCCGTGGCCAACCTGCTGTCCAACGCCGTGCGCCTGACCCCGCCGGGCGGCGGCGTCCGGGTGGAGGCCGGCCGGTCCGGCGGCTGGTTGTGGGTCGCGGTCAGGGACGACGGCCCCGGCCTCGGCGTGGCCGAGCAGGAGCGGGTCTTCGACCGGTTCTGGCGCGGCGAGGCCAGCCGGCGCGACCGGCACACGGGGCTCGGCCTGGCCATCGTCCGGCAGATCGTGGAGTCGCACGGGGGACGGGTGGCGGTGTTCTCCAGGCTCGGGCAGGGGGCCACGTTCGTGTTGTGGCTGCCGCCGCGCGACGGCGCCCCGGGCCCGGCCCCCGTGACCAACCCCATCCCCGCCTGACCGTCCGCGTCGACGCGGGCCTGTGCGTCCTACTCCACCACGCGCCCGACGAGCTGCCCGTCACGCGCCACCGCCACGCAGTACGCCGTGCGGTGGCGCGGCCACTCCTCCTCCAGCGGCGGTAACGCGGTCACCTCGACCTCGCTCCGCCTGCCCGGCGCGATCCGCAGCCGCGGCGCGCAGAAGTCCGTGGCCTGCCGCCTGGCCTGCTCGGCGCCCGGCCACGCCCCCTCCGGCACGACGTAGATCATGCCGAACTCGGCCGCGTGCGGGTTGCCGCACGGCACGAGCGTCGCGATCAGGTCGTCGGGGATGGACACGAGGCAGTCGCCCGGCCGGAGCTGGGTCGCGTGCCGCTGTTCCGCTCCCGGCACCGTCGACCCCCCGGAGGGCTCGGGCGTTCCCGAGCCGCAGGCGGACAGCGCCAGGACCAGGCAGGCGGCCATCAGACCTCGGGGCGTCGTGCGGGGCATGCGAGCAGAGTGTCATGCCTCGATCACGTCCATATCGCGGAACGACCCGAGCTCGGTCACGTTGAGCGATCACGACGGCCGCCGGCCGGTCGCGGGGGCCGGAGGTCCAGGTAGATCACCGTGTCCGCGGAGGCTTGGCCGATCCAGCGACGAAGCCTGCACGACGCTTTGGCTTGCCGCGAGCCGCCATGGGCGTCTCCTGGCGGGACCGGATCCGATTCCCCACCTCTCGCTCCTCTTTCTCAAGAATTGGTGTAAACCAATTGGTATAAACCAATTTATCGGGCAGCGGTCCTATAATTGGATTAGACCTGTCGCGGGCGGTTGACCTGCAAAAACGATGACTTAACCGAGGAGTGCAGTTTCATCATCAATTTCGCCGGTAGAGTCCCGGGCAGAAGCGTTGGATTGGAGCTGTGGTGGCCAAGTACGTTTACGACTTCACCGAGGGCAACAGGAATCTCAAGGATCTTCTCGGTGGAAAGGGCGCGAATCTCGCCGAGATGACGAATCTCGGGCTGCCCGTACCCCCCGGATTCACGATCACCACTGAAGCCTGCCGTCACTACCTGACGGAAGGCGCTCTTCCCGACGGCCTGGAGCGCGAGGTCGCCGAGCACCTGGACGCCCTGGAGGCCCAGATGGGCCGCCGGCTCGGTCAGGCCGACGACCCGCTGCTGGTCAGCGTACGGTCGGGCGCGAAGTTCTCCATGCCGGGCATGATGGAGACGGTCCTCAACATCGGGCTCAACGACGAGTCGGTGCACGGCCTGGCCAAGCAGGCGGGCGGCAACGACCGCTTCGCCTGGGACTCCTACCGCCGGCTGATCCAGATGTTCGGCAAGACCGTGCTCGGCCTCGACGGCGACCTGTTCGAGCACGCGCTCGACGAGCTGAAGGGCCGCCGCCAGGACACCGACCTCGACGCGGGCGAGCTGCAGGGTCTGGTCGAGACCTACAAGGGCATCGTCCGGGAGCAGACCGGCAAGGACTTCCCCGCCGACCCCCGCGAGCAGATGCGGCTGGCCGTCATGGCGGTCTTCGACTCCTGGAACGCCCCGCGCGCCATCCTCTACCGCCGCCAGGAGCGCATCCCGGCCGACCTCGGCACCGCCGTCAACATCGTGGCCATGGTCTTCGGCAACGTCGGCAACGACTCCGGCACCGGCGTCGCCTTCACCCGCGACCCCGGCTCCGGCCAGCAGGGCATCTACGGCGACTACCTGCAGAACGCCCAGGGCGAGGACGTCGTCGCCGGCATCCGCAACACCATCCCCCTCCAGGAACTCGAACGCCTCGACAAGCGCTCCTACGACGAGCTGCTGCAGATCATGGAGACGCTGGAGAACCACTACAAGGACCTGTGCGACATCGAGTTCACGATCGAGCGCGGCAAGTTGTGGATGCTCCAGACGCGGGTCGGCAAGCGCACCGCCGCGGCCGCCTTCTGCATCGCCACCCAGCTCGTCGACCAGGGCCTGATCACCCTCGACGAGGCCGTCACCCGCGTCACCGGCGACCAGCTCGCCCAGCTCATGTTCCCCCGCTTCGACGGCGGCGCCGAGAAGAAGAAGATCGCCAAGGGCATGAACGCCTCGCCGGGCGCGGCCGTGGGCAAGGTCGTCTTCTCCTCCGAGCGCGCCGTCGAGCTGGCCGGACGGGGTGAGGACGTCATCCTCGTCCGCCGCGAGACCAACCCCGACGACCTGGCCGGCATGATCGCCGCCAAGGGCATCCTGACCAGCCGTGGCGGCAAGACCTCGCACGCCGCCGTGGTCGCCCGCGGCATGGGCAAGACGTGCGTGTGCGGCGCCGAGGAGCTGGAGGTCTCCACCGGCGAGCGCACGTTCACCGCCCCCGGCGGCGAGGTCGTCGCCGAAGGGGACGTGATCTCCATCGACGGCACCACCGGCGAGGTCTACCTCGGCGAGGTCCCGGTCGTTGACTCGGCCGTCGTCGAGTACTTCGAGGGCGCGCAGCCGGACGACGACCTGGTCAGGGCCGTGGACCGGATCATGGGGCACGCCGACTCCGTGCGCCGGCTCCGCGTCCGCGCCAACGCCGACACCCCCGAGGACGCCGCGCGGGCCCGCCGCTTCGGCGCCCAGGGCATCGGCCTGTGCCGCACCGAGCACATGTTCCTCGGCGAGCGCCGCCAGCTCGTCGAGGACCTCGTCCTGGCCGACGGCGACCAGGAGCGGCAGGCCGCGCTCGACGCCCTCGAACCCCTGCAGAAGGCCGACTTCATCGGCATCTTCAAGGCCATGGGCGGCGACCCGGTCACCATCCGGCTCATCGACCCGCCCCTGCACGAGTTCCTGCCCGACCTGGTGGACCTGTCGGTCAAGGTCGCCACCTCGCCCGACGTGACCGACAAGGACCGCAGGCTGCTGTCCGCCGTCAAGAGGCTGCACGAGCAGAACCCGATGCTGGGCCTGCGCGGGGTGCGGCTCGGCCTGGTGATCCCCGGGCTGTTCGCCATGCAGGTGCGGGCGATCGCCCAGGCCGCGGCCGAGGTCCCGGGCGCGCGTCCGGAGATCATGATCCCGCTGGTGGCGTCGGTCCAGGAGCTGGAGTCCGTACGCGAGGAGGCGACCAGGATCCTCGCGGAGACCGGCGTCGAGGCGCTGATCGGCACCATGATCGAGGTGCCGAGGGCGGCGCTGACCGCGGGCCAGATCGCCGAGGCCGCCGAGTTCTTCTCCTTCGGCACGAACGACCTGACCCAGATGACCTGGGGCTTCAGTCGCGACGACGTGGAGGCCGCCTTCTTCTCGCGCTACCTGGAGCTGGGCATCTTCGGCGTCAGCCCGTTCGAGACCCTGGACCGCGACGGCGTCGGACGGCTGGTCAGGATCGCCGTCGAGGAGGGCCGCGCGGCCCGCCCCGACCTGCACGTCGGCATCTGCGGCGAGCACGGCGGCGACCCCGACTCGGTGCACTTCTGCCACGAGGTCGGCCTCGACTACGTCTCCTGCTCCCCGTTCCGCATCCCGGTGGCCCGGCTGGAGGCCGGCCGCGCGGCACTGACCGACACCGACTCCGACACCCGCTGACGGGCGCGGCGGCCGGGGCCTCGGGCCCCGGCCGCCCCTACCCGCGACGCCGGTTGGCCAGCGCCACGGCGGTGAACACCACGATCCCGATCAGGAGGAAGAAGAGCACGAAACCGATGATGATCTCCGGGACGCCTAAGTTCACGGGGGTTCCCTTTCTGCCGGCGCCCCCTGGAGGAGCGCTCCTTGCGACGGATAGTAGGAGCGCCCGGTTGAGGATCTGTTGATTTCCTGTCCACGAACCCCGGAGATCACGCGAAAAGCGGCTTTTGGGATACTTTCCGCATGAAAGATCTCCTGGAATGGGAGCTGCGGTCCGCCGGGCCGGACGAGGTGGAGGCCATCGCGGAGCTGCGGGCCACGGTGATGCGCCCCGACCTGGAACGGCTGGGCCGCTTCGACGAGCACCGGGTACGGCAGCGCTTCCGCGACTCCTTCGCTCCCGGCCACACCTCCGTCATCCTGGCCGGCGGCGCCTTCGCCGGCTGCGTCACCCTGCGCCCCGCCGAGGACGGGCACTGGCTGGAGCACTTCTACCTCGCCCCCGCCGTCCAGGGACGCGGGCTCGGCTCGGCCGTCCTGCGGGCGCTGCTGGACCGCGCCGACGCCGAGCGCGCGACCGTGCGCCTGGTCGTCCTGCGGGGCAGCGCCGCCCAGCGGCTCTACGCGCGGCACGGCTTCACCGTCGAGGGCGAGGACCAGGTGGACGTCCTCATGGTCCGCCGGCCGGACGCCGGGCAGCCCGCGGCCGGCTAACGGGGCAGGGCCTCCTCGGCCGGCACGTAGTCGTGCCGCATCCCGTGGTCGCCCAGCCACTGCCGCAGCCCGGCCACGGCCTCCGGATCACCCGCCACCCGGGCCGCGTACTCGGCCAGGGCCACCTCCTCGCCGTCCTCGAACAGCAGCCGGGCCGGGCCCGACCAGGACAGCGTCCACCTGGCCTCGCCCAGCTGGATCAGCACCGCCTCCAGTGCCTGCCCGAGCACCCCGGCGAGCAGCGTCTCCGACGGCTTCCAGCCCAGCTCGCGCAGCCGTTCGGCCAGCTCGGCCTGGCGGCCCCTGGCGATCGCCTCGAAGGCCGCGTCGAGGTAGGGCCGCGTCGCCCCCATCACCCGCTGTCCCGCCACCGCCAGGTCGCGGAGGGCCTCGGCGTTGCGCGCGGCGTACATGCCCTGGGCCACCAGCTCGTCCCACGGCACCGGGCGCAGCCCGGCCAGCGCCTCCGGCGTCCACATCGACCGCTCGACCGCCTCGGCCGCGACGTCGGGGTCGCGCAGCAGCGTCAGCGCCGGACGCGGGTCGGGGACGTGCTCGGGCTCGGGCAGCACCGCGATGGCGGCCAGCCGGTCGGCCAAACTGGGATGGGAGTCGTACGGCGAGACCTCCTCGGGCCGCTCGCCCAGCCGGGCGATCTCGGCCTGCCGGCCGGGGTCGTTCATCAGCGCGTGGAAGCCGCCGAACACCGAGGCGGGCCGGGTGCCGCCCACACCGGTCAGCGACAGGTAGTCGCCGGCGTACAGGTCCCAGCCCAGGGAGGTGTCGTGGATCTTGCGGAGCGCGCCCGACATGGCCTGGCGCCCGCCGATCGCCACCGCGAACTCGTCGGCCTCCAGCTCCTGGCGCCGCGACACGGCCTGCGACACCCGCAGGTAGAGCTTGGCGTACCAGGCGAAGAGCCGTTGAATGATCGGATGGTTGCCCAGCCCCTGCACGGTCGCGATCAGCGAGACCCGCCCCCGGTAGACGGGCGCGCCGAGCCGCGTGTGCGCCCCGCTGTAGTGGCCCAGCTCGTGCCCCAGCACGGCGCGCAGCTCGTCGACGGTGAGCGTCTGGAGCAGCGGCAGCCCGATGAACATCCGCCGCCGCGTCGCGCGCAGCCCCAGGAACCGGGTGTCCTCCGAGACCGCCGCGTTCACCTCGGGGACGAGCCGGATCTCGTCGGGCGGCGCGGTGCGCACCCGCCGGGCCAGGTCCTCCACCGCCTGCCAGAGCGCGGGCTCGTGCTCGCGCCCCACCGGCACGCCCGGCAGCTCGCCCCCCTGGTTCCTGCCCACCATGAACAGCGCCCGCACCAGCGCGCCCGCCGCCAGCGTGAGCACGATCGCGACCTTCAGCGCCGCGGCGTGGAAGTCCACCAGCAGCAGGACGTCGAAGAACACGGCGGCCACCAGGATGACGCCGACCAGCACGTAGAAGCCGGCGAGCAGACTGAAGGCCAGCACCGCTCGAAACGCTGTCGTCATGGGGGAGGGCTCCCGGGGAAGGGGTTCTCGCGAGGCTCGACACTAGCGGAGACAGGAAACTGGATAAAATCACTGCACCAATGTCGTACTACGACGAGCACGACCAGGAGCGATGGGTCCCGGAACCACCCGGCAACCCCGGCCGCGGTGCGTTCGAACGCGACCGCGCCCGCGTCCTGCACAGCGCCGCGCTGCGCAGGCTGGCGGCCAAGACCCAGGTCGTGGGCCCCGGCGAGACGCTCGGCGGCGGCCAGCACATCCCGCGCACCCGGCTGACCCACTCGCTCGAATGCGCCCAGGTCGGCAGGGAGATGGGCGCCACGCTCGGCGTCGACCCCGACCTGGTCGAGACCGCCTGCCTGGCCCACGACCTCGGCCATCCGCCGTTCGGGCACAACGGCGAGGTCGCGCTCAACGCGCTGGCCACCTCGTGCGGCGGCTTCGAGGGCAACGCCCAGAGCCTGCGCCTGCTCACCAGGCTGGAGGCCAAGGTCCTGACCGACGACGGCCGCAGCGCCGGCCTCAACCTCACCAGGGCCGCACTCGACGCCTCCGTCAAGTACCCCTGGACGTGCGAGAAGTCCCCGAAGTTCGGCGTCTACCACGACGACCTGCCGGTCTTCGAGTGGATCAGGGACGGCGCCCCGGAGGGCCGCGTGAGCTTCGAGGCCCAGATCATGGACTGGGCCGACGACGTCGCCTACTCCGTCCACGACCTGGAGGACGCGCTCCACTCCGGCCACGTCACCCCCGAGGCGCTCCAGTCGCCCGTGGAGCGCGGCGCGGTGGCCCGCGTCACCCGCGCCTGGTACGCGCCCGGCGCCGACCTCAACGAGCTGGAGGAGGTCTTCACCAAACTGATCGCCGACCCGCTGTGGCCGCGCCGCTTCGAGGCCACGCTCGCCGACCTGGCCGGCCTCAAGGCGCTCACCAGCGGCCTGATCGGGCGGTTCTGCCGCTCGGCCCAGACCGCCACCAAGGAGGTCCACGGCGCCCGCCACCGCGCCGACCTCGTCGTGCCGCGTGCCACGCTGCTGGAGTGCGCCCTGCTCAAGGGCGTCACCGCCCACTACGTGATGACCACCGAGGGCCACCACGCCAACCAGGCCAGGCAGCGCGAGCTGATCACCGAGCTGGCCTCGCTGATCACGCTCGGCGCCCCCGCCACCCTCGAACCCGCCTTCCGTCCCGCCTTCCTGGACGCCCCCGACGACCCCGCCCGGGTGCGCGTCGTGATCGACCAGATCGCCTCGCTCACCGACACCTCGGCCGTGGCCTGGCACCGGCGCCTGTCGAAGTGACGGCAGGCCGCCGGGGCCGGTGAAACCGCCCCCACGAGCGGCTTTGCGGACCTGCCTCGTCGGCGGATACTGCGCGCATGGCTACATATGTCATCGTCGGCGCGGGCCTTGCGGGAGCCAAGGCCGCGCAGACGTTGCGCGAGGAGGGCTTCGCCGGCGAGGTCGTGCTCGCCGGCGCGGAGAGCGAACGCCCGTACGAACGGCCGCCCCTGTCCAAGGAGTACCTGCGGGGCGGCGGCGAGCGGGAGAAGATCTACGTCCACGCCCCCGGCTGGTACGCCGACAACGACGTGGAGCTGCGGCTCGGCCTGCCCGTCACCCGCATCGAGCCCCGCAACCACGTCGTCAGGTTCGCCAACGGATCCCGGCGGGCCTACGACAAGCTGCTGATCGCGACCGGGGCGACGCCGAGACGCCTGCCCGGCCCCGCCTACTACCTGCGTACCGTCGAGGACTGCGAGGCGCTCAGGCGGCGCTTCGCCGAGGGCGGCAGCGTCATCGTGGTCGGGGCGTCCTGGATCGGGCTGGAGAGCGCGGCGGCGGCCCGCGCGGCGGGCTGCCCGGTCACCGTCGTCGAGCCCGAGCCCACCGCGCTCAACCGGGCGCTCGGCCCCGAGCTGGGCGCGGTGTTCGCCCGCCTGCACGCCCGCAACGGCGTGGACCTGCGCTTCGGCACCGCCGTCGCCGAGGTCACCGGCACCGGCGTGCGGCTCAGCACGGGGGAGCGGCTGACGGCCGACCTCGTGGTGGCCGGCATCGGCGTCGCGCCCGAGGTCGAGCTCGCCCGCGACGCGGGCCTTGAGGTCCGGCACGGCATCCGCACCGACGCCTCCCTGCGCACCTCGCACCCCGACGTCTACGCCGCCGGCGACGCCGCCGAGCCCTTCCACCCCCTGTACGGCCGGTACGTCCGCGTCGAGCACCGGTCGGGCGCGCTCAAGGGCGGTCCGGCCGCCGCCCGCGCCATGCTCGGCCAGGACGTCGTCCACGACGACATCCCCTACCTCTTCACCGACCAGTACGACCTGAGCATGGAGTTCACCGGCGACACCGGCGGCCACGACGAGATCGTCTGCCGGGGCTCGCTGGAGGACCCGCGGTTCGTCGCCTTCTGGCTGCGCGCGGGCCGGGTGGTCGCCGGCATGAGCGTCAACACCCGGGACGCCGTGCCGGAGATCCAGGAGCTGATCAGGTCGGCCGTCGTCATTGACCGAAAGGAGTTGACGACGGGTCCGCCGTGATCGGGTTGTCGTCCTTGGGCTCGGCGGTCTTGCGCGGCTTCCTGGGCTGCTTGGTGGCCTGCGGCACCTTCTTCGACGTGCACTGGACCGCGCAGCGCGGCGTCTCGCCGAGCCTGCCGCGCAGCGCCAGCGTCTCCTTGCGGGGGGAGAGCGTGCGGTTGCCGGAGCGCCAGGCGTCCAGGTAGTCCCACGGCTCGACCATGCCCCGGCGCACCCACCAGTAGGCCGGGCCGGTCTTCCAGGAGATCGCGAAGTAGAGGTTGGAGCCGGCGTCGCGGGCGTTGCCCGACCTGCCCACCCGGCCGAGCAGCTGCCCGGCCTTGACCCGCACGCCGGGCCGCACGCCGTCGGCGACGGAGTCGAGGTGGCCGCCGAGGTAACGCACGCCGTCGTCGCCGACGATCGTGACGAACCGGCCCTCGCGGTCGGCGCCCTTGTCGGTGGAGGGCGCCCACCGGTTCTTGACGTTGACCTCGTCCACGACGCCGTCCACCGGCGCGACGAACGAGCAGCCCTGCGGGGCCCAGATCGTCGTCTTGGGCAGCACCAGCAGGCTGCGCTGGTAGGTCGTGCCGCAGCCCTTGACCGGGAACGTGTAGGTGAACTTAGACAGCTTGGGCGGCGGCACCTTGACCGGGTCGTCCCCCTTGGGCGGCTGCTCGGCCTGCTGCTCGCCGTCCTGGCCGGACGGAGCGGGCGAGGGGATGGTGGCGGTGACCGCCGGGGTGACGGTGGGCGTGCCCGTGGCCGGGGCCGTGGAGGGCGACTGGGCGCTGACGCCCGCCACCCCGGTCGCCTGGGCGCAGGCGCCGGTGAGCAGCACGGCGCCGGCTACAACCGCCCACCGTACGATATGCCCGGAATGCATAGTCTTCCTCACCCGTGTCACCGTTTCCACCGACAACCCTCACCTTTGTAGCCGACCACGGGACTCCGCATCACCAGTTTCCCGCTTTAGCAACCCAGAGGTGACGCGCGTCTTCCCCGGCCGTCGACAGCCCGTGCCACGCCGTTCACCGGCCGCGGCACACCCCGCGAGGGGCGGAACCGTCGGTCGGGCGGAATAGACTCACCGGCGTGGCTGGCCGGATCCGTGATGTCGACATCGCGCTCGTACGCGAGCGTTCCCCCATCGCCGACGTGATCGGCGAGCACATCCAGTTGCGCAACGCCGGAGGGGGCAACCTCAAGGGCCTGTGCCCCTTCCACGACGAGAAGAGCCCGTCGTTCAACGTCACCCCCGAGCGCGGGATGTACTTCTGCCTCGCCGCGGAGACGCGGGTCATGACGTGGGAGGGCGTGCGCCCCATCGCCGAACTCGCGGGCGGCGTGCACCGGGTGCTGGCCGCCGACGGCACCTGGGTCGACGCGCCGTTCAGGTCGTTCGGCGTCCAATCGCTGATGAAGATCGTGGTTACCCGCAACGGGCAGCGCAAGGAGATCTTCGCGACCCCGGAGCACCGCTGGTTCGTACGGTCCGGGCGGCGCCGCGACAAGCGCGCCGAGGTCATCACCCAAGACCTGAAGCAGGGGCACCGCCTTGCCTCGGTGTTCCCCGGGTCGCGCATCAAGCGCACCACTCCGTCCCCGTTCGGCGTGGCCCACGGCATCACCTTCGGCGACGGCACCCGCGCGGGCTCGGGCAGCAGGGCCACGCTCGACAGTGTCAAGGACGCCCAGCTGCTCAAGTGGTTCCCGCTCAGCTTCGTGACGGAGGGCGGGGGCGGGAAGTCGGGCAGGAGGCAGCTCCTGGTCCACCACCTGCCGCGGTTCTTCAAGGAGCTGCCCGCGCTCGACGAGTCCGTCTCCTATCTCTACGGCTGGCTCGCGGGCTACCTCGCCGCCGACGGGCACGTCGCCAAAGACGGCACGATCATGCTCAACTGCGCCGACCGGGAGACGCTGGAATATGTCCGGACGATCTGCACAAGGCTTGGCATAGGCACGTACGGCGTCACGGAGCAGGTCCGTGTGGGCTTCCCCGGCCGCGAGCCGAGTTCGATCTTCCGCGTCCACTTCGTCAACGACGACCTGACCGAAGACTTCTTCCTCATCGACGAGCATCGGCTACGGTTCTCCGGCGCCTCCAAGGCGTTCGCCCGGCGCGGCTGGGTGGTCCAGTCGGTCGAGGAGACCGACCGGGTGGAGGAGGTCTTCTGCGCCACGGTCGAGCACGGGCACGCCTTCGTCCTGGAGGACAACCTCCTCACCGGCAACTGCTTCGGTTGCGGGGAAGGCGGCGACGTGATCACGTTCGTCGAGAAGATCGAGCATCTGCCGTTCGGTGAGGCGGTCGAGCGGCTGGCCCAGCGGGCCGGCATCCAGCTCCAGTACGAGCAGGGCGGCTACGTCCCCAAGCGCGACCACGGCGAGCGGGCCCGGCTGATCGAGGCCCACCGGGTGGCCGCCGAGTTCTACGCCGAGAAGCTGTTCGGGCCCGACGCGGCCCCGGGGCGGCGGTTCCTGTCCGAGCGCGGCTTCGAGCGCGCCGACGCCGAGACGTTCGGCGTCGGTTACGCGCCGGCCGAGTGGGAGGCGCTGGCGCGCCACCTGATGGGCCGCGGGTTCACCGCCGACGAGCTGGTCAAGGGCGGCCTGGCCAAGGAGGGCAGGCGGGGGCCGATCGACCGGTTCAGGGGGCGGCTGATCTGGCCGATCAGGGACGCCACGGGTGACGTGATCGGATTCGGCGCACGCAAGTTGCTCGATTCCGACGATGGTCCGAAATATCTGAATACGCCTGACTCGCCGCTTTACAAGAAGAGCCAGGTCCTTTATGGCATTGATCTCGCCAAACGAGAGATCAGCAAGCGCGCCCAGGCGGTGATCGTCGAGGGATACACCGACGTGATGGCCTGCCATCTGGCCGGAGTTCCGACCGCGGTGGCCACCTGCGGCACGTCGTTCGGCGAGGAGCACATCAAGATCCTGCGCCGGTTCCTGCTCGACCAGGCCGAGTTCCGCGGCGAGGTCATCTTCACCTTCGACGGCGACGCGGCCGGCCAGAAGGCGGCGCTGCGGGCCTTCGCCGACGAGCAGAAGTTCGTCACGCAGACCTACGTCGCGGTGCAGAGCGACGGCCTCGACCCGTGCGACCTGCGGATCAAGCAGGGCGACGCGGCGGTGCGCGACCTCATCGCGAGCCGCGAGCCGCTGTTCCAGTTCGCCATCAGGAGCACCATCTCCCGCTACGACCTGCGCAGCAACGAGGGCAAGATCGCCGCCCTCGACGCGGCGGCGCCCATCGTGGCCGGGATCAAGGACGTCGGCCTGCGCAAGCGCTACGCCATCGACCTCGACCGCTGGCTCGGGTTCATGGACGAGCGCTTCGTCATGCAGCGCATCGGCGAGGTGGCCAACACCCAGCAGGGCCGCCCCCAGCGCGCCCCCAAGGCGGCTCCCGTCGATCCGAGCGTGCGGGTGGAGGGCGAGCTGCTCAAGCTGGCCGTCCAGCGGCCGGCGCTGCTCGGGCCGCGCTTCGACGCCCTCGACCCGCAGGCGTTCACCGCGCCCGACCACGTCGCGCTGCACAAGGTCATCCAGGCCGCCGGAGGCGCCGGCTCGGCCGGTCACGGCGGCCGTGAGTGGGTCGACCGGCTGCTGGAGCACGCCCACGACGAGGGCACCAGGGCGCTGGTGACGCGGTTCGCGGTGGAGCCCGTCCAGGCCGACGCGCACGCCGAGGAGCGTTACGCGGGGGCCATGCTGGCGGCCATCGAGGCGATCGCGGTCGACCGGGCCATCGCCCAGGCCAAGTCCCGCATGCAGCGCCTCAATCCGGTGGAGGAGCAGCAGGAGTACAACAAGCTGTTCGGCGAGCTGGTGGCGCTGGAGCAGCAGCGCCGGGTGCTGCGCGAGCGCGCCGCGGGAAGCTGACCGCCGGGGCGTTTTGATAACAGTTCGGCAGCGGGGACGGGCGGTGAACCGGATGGTTCGCGGGGAATCCCGGCCGGTCCGCGCTGCCGTAATGGGGCATCTCCGGCGTCTTCCGGGCAGCGAAAGAGATACGTCCGGCCGGCGGACGTCGCCGGACGTGGGATTCCAGACCGCGTAATTGACTTTTCTTTCCTGATCAAACTCCGGCCAAACCTTTACTCGATCTCAATTCGGTAATGCTGATCGTCTTACCTTCCGCAACAAAAATGGGTCTGCCATTTGATGGAACCAATACTGCAGACTGTCTCCCGTGGGTGCATCGGTGCTGCCAAGCGGGCCGCCATCGGTAGATCAGGTGGCGGACCTCGTCGCGAAGGGAAGGGAGCGCGGAAGCGTAACCGTCGATGACGTCGCCGCCGCGCTTGACCGATCCGAGCTGCCGTCCGACGCGCTGGAACGCGTCGTGCGGATGCTCGCAGAGAACGGCGTGGAGGTCCTCGAGCCCCAGGGCGACGAGGAGTCCACCCGCGCCGATGAGGAGGACGTAGGCAAGCGGGCGCCGACCAGCGATCTCGTCCGTATCTATCTGCGGGAGATCGGCCGCGTCCCCCTGCTGACCGCCGAGGAGGAGGTGGAGCTCGCCAAGTCGATCGAAGCCGGCCTGTTCGCCGAGGACAAGCTGGCCAACGGGGTCTCGCGTCTGGCCTTCCCGGAGTTCAGGGAGCTCGTCTGGCAGGGCACCAGGGCCAAGCAGCGGCTGATCGAGGCCAACCTCAGGCTCGTGGTGTCGATCGCCAAGCGGTACGTGGGCCGCGGCATGCTGTTCCTCGATCTGATCCAGGAAGGCAACCTCGGGCTCATCCGGGCGGTCGAGAAGTTCGACTACACGAAGGGCTACAAGTTCTCCACCTACGCCACCTGGTGGATCAGGCAGGCGATCACCCGGGCGATCGCCGACCAGGCGCGCACCATCCGCATTCCGGTGCACATGGTGGAGACCATCAACAAGCTCGTCAGAGTGCAGCGTCAGCTCCACCAGGACCTCGGCCGCGAGCCCATCCCCGAGGAGATCGCCAAGGAGATGGACCTCCCGGTCGACCGCGTGGTGGAGATCCAGCGCATCGCCCAGGAGCCGGTGTCCCTGCAGTCGCCGATCGGCGAGGAGGACTCCGACCTCGGTGACTTCATCGAGGACGCCGACGCCGTCGTGCCCATGGAGGCCGCCGCCTTCATCATGCTGCAGGACCAGCTCGACGACATCCTGGCCACGCTGTCCGACCGCGAGCAGCGCATCATCCAGCTCCGCTTCGGCCTGGCCGACGGGCATCCGCGCACGCTGGAGGAGGTGGGCAGGGAGTTCGGCGTGACGCGCGAGCGCATCCGGCAGATCGAGTCGAAGACCCTGGCCAAGCTCCGCCACCCGACGCGCGCTCAGATGCTCAGGGACTACCTGGACTGACCCTTCGACCCCGCGACGGGCCCGGCGATCGTGCCGGGCCCGTCCGCATGCCGGGCGGCGGGCTCAGGAGCAGCCCTCGAACGCATGCCGGGCGGCGGGCTCAGGAGCAGCCCTCGAACTGCGGCACGGCGATGTTGGTCAGGTCCAGGCCCGCCTTGCCGAACCACTTGTGCAGCAGCTTGCTCGCGGTCCCGTCCTGGTACATGTCGGTGATCGCCCGGTTCACCGCCTCGCAGCCCGGCACGTCGTCCTTGTGCAGGCCCACCCCGCTGCGCTGCTCGTTGAACTGGGCGTTGGCCAGCCGCAGCCCCGAGCCGTCCTGGTTGGCCAGGCCGGCCAGGATCACGTCGTTGGTGGTGACCGCGTCCACCTGCCGGTTCTTCAGCGCGCTCAGGCACGTCGCGTAGTCCTTGAACGGCACCAGCTTGGCCGCCACGCTGCGTTCCTCCACGACCCGCTCGGCGGCGTTCGAGCCCTCCACCGCGCAGATCCGGCGGCCCTTCAGCTGCCGGACGTTGTCCACCTTGTCGTCCGGCCGCGTCAGGATGTCCTGGTAGGAGATGTGGTACGGCCCCGCGAACAGCACCTTCGCCTTGCGGTCCATGCTGATCGTGTACGTCGCCACCACCATGTCGGCCCGCCCCTGGACCAGCACCTTGTCCCGGTCGCCGGCCAGCACGGGGATCAGCTTGAAGTCCTTGCCCAGCCGCTTGGCCACGTAACGCGCGACGTCGACGTCGAAGCCCTCGAAGGTGCCGTCCGGCTTGCGGAAGCCCACCGACGGCAGGTCGGGGCGGACGGCGATGACGATGGAGTCCTTGTCGAGGATCGACTCCCGGCCGCCGGTCCCGCAGGCCGCGGCGGCCACCGCGGTCAGGGCCAGGGCCGCTACCAGTGCCCGCTTCAACGGTACTCCTTGAGTCTCGGCCACACCCCGGCGATCATCAGCAGCCCGATCCCGGCGATCGCGAACGGCAGCAGCCGCCACAGGTTGTCCAGCGCGTTCTCGCCGGCGTCGATGGCCTGGTCGAAGGTGCGCTCGTGCCGTTCGGCCAGGGCCACCAGGGCCCGGTCGTAGGCGTCGAACGCGGCGGTGACCGGTTCGAGCTTGGCGGTCACGGCCTCGGCGGTCCTGCCCTCCAGCGCCAGCGCCCGGAAGGAGGTGTCGGCCTTCTGGAAGGCCCGGTACGCCTCCAGCACGCGGACGCCCTCAGGGCCGGTCAGTTCGGGCCCCAGCATGCCGCGGGCCGCGCCTGCGTCGGCGGCCACCTTCGCGTGGTACTGGGTGAGGTTGCCCGATTCGAAGTAGACGACCGTCTGCGACTTGTCCAGGAACGTGTGCTCGTAGGTGTCGGCGCGGTCCTTGTCGAGCAGGTACCGGCTCTGGTCGCCCTGCATGCTGTTGCTGATCGCGCGGGCCTTGGCCAGCGTCAGGACGGAGTCGAAGCCCTGTGTCTTGGCCGTGCGCAGGTCCGTCTGGTCCTGGCCGAGCACGTTCACGCCGAGGATCAGCGAGACCACGGTGGCCAGCGTGGCGACCAGCAGCGCCGGGCCGAACACCCGGCGGAACCGCCGGGCCAGGAAGATCTGGAGCCAGATCAGGCAGCCCAGCGCGAGCAGCCCGGCCAGCAGCACCGCGGAGCGCAGCAGCGGGACCATGGCGTTCTTGTCGTCGTAGGTGCGGCGGACGATCGTGCCGCTCTCCAGGGTCAGGTTGTAGGCCTGCGGCAGCAGCACCAGCCGCATCAGGTCGGTGGCCTGCCGGTAGGTGCCCACGACGGCGTCCGGCGGCGCGCCGGGCGCGTGCCGGGACTGCTCGTTCAGCAGCAGCGCCTGCCCGGCGAGCCGTTCGTAGCGGCCGAGGCCGTCGAGCACCGACTGCACGGTCCGCCGCTCGGCGGCGTTGTCGCCGGCCAGCTCGAACGCCTTCAGCAGCGCCTGGTTGGCCTCCGTGCGCCGCCGCTCGTACCGGTCGACGGCCTGGCGGCGCTGCTGGCCGTACTGGTCGCCCATGACCAGCGCGTTGGCGACCTGGGCGTCCATGTCGCTGAGCGCCAGGTAGAGCCCGGCGGTGGCGACGACCTGCGGCCCGGCGTCGCGGCCGATGACCTGCAGCCCGTCGCCGGCGGTCAGGCTGCCCACCCCGAGCGCCGCGAACAGCAGCGCGAGCGCCGCCACGGTGACGCCGGAGATGACGCGGATGCGGCCGGGCACGCTGCGGCGCGGCAGGGGGGCGGGGGCGCCCGCCGGGACGACGGCGCCCGGGTTCTGCACCAGGGTCACGGTGTGCCCTCCCTGATGGTGATGACGGTCCAGGCGCCCAGGTGGATCCGGTCGCCCGGACCGACCCGGACGGGCGTGTTGATCTCCACCGTCCTGCCGTTGACCTGGGTGCCGTTGGCCGAGCCGGGGTCCACCAGCGTCCAGGTGCCGTCGGGCTGGGCCAGCAGCACGGCGTGCAGGTGCGACACGCCCGGGTCCTCGGGCGGGCCGGTCAGGTCGATCTCCGGCGCCAGGTTCCTGGCCTTGCTGCGCCGCCCGATGCGCACCTGCTCGCCGACCAGCCCGAACGAGCGCTCGGGACAGTACGGCGGGAAGGCCATGCGCGCCGCGTCGGGACCGCCCTCGGCGACCACCTTCTCGTAGTAGGTGCGGTCGGCGGCGGCGACGGCCTCCCACCGCGCCCCCCGCACCGGGAGCGGGACGCCGCCCCCGCCGCCGGTGAAGTCGTGGCCGCACACCTCGCAGAACTGCCCGGCGCGCGGCGTCTGGCAGACCGGGCAGGCGTCGTCACCCCCGCCGGCGCCCGCCGCCGGCTGGGGCTGGGACGCGGCGGGCGTCCCGGCCATCTGCGCGCCGCAGACGTCGCAGTAGTCGTCGGAGCCGGAGGCGTGCCCCTGAGGACAGGTCGCCATCAGCCCTCGCCCTTACGCAGCCGGCTGGTGCGGACGGAACCGGTGTCCAGCTCGATCTCGTCGGCCTTGTCCACGTTCCTGCGCAACCGGGCCGTGCCGGTCGCGGGATCGACCTCCACGACCTTCTCCAGCAGCCGGGCGGTGTCCTCGCGGCCCGACTCCGCGGCCAGCTCCCTGGCCTTGGCCAGGCGCGCGGTCGCGGCCTCCACGTCCCCGGCGGCGCGGGCGCTGAGGCCGTCCTGGATGAGCTCGTGCAGCTCGGCCTGGCCGGTGTAGTGGGCGACCTTCCGGTTGATCTGCGTGGACTGCGCCAGGTCGTCGGTCCACTGGGCCAGCACGTTGCCGCTGGCCACGACGTCCTGGGTGTCGGGGCGCACCAGCTTCACCCAGCCCGCCCTGATCTCCTGGCCGATCTGGCCCGGCGGCACCTCCACGCACAGGTGGTACTCGCGTTCCTCCTGACCCCACGAGCCGGTCGGGTAGTCGCCGGTCAGCGGGTTGACGTCGGTGCGCTTGCCGGTCAGGTCGAGCAGCGTGGGGGAGACCTGCTTGACGAACTTCAGCTTGGCGGTCTGCGGCACCAGCACCCGCAGCGACAGGTCCGCCACGGTCTTGCTCATCGACGTCTGCGTCACCCGGCGGAAGAACTCGGCCAGATCACTCTGGTTCCGTACGAACTCGAACGAGCCGAGCATCGCCTCGGCGACCTTCCGCAGCTCGGCGGGCACCCAGTCGTCGCCCACGCCCAGGCTGTCGCAGACGAACTTGCCGCTCCACCCCTGCAGCACGGCCCCGAACACCTCGGGACGCTCGTTGTTCTGGCCGTCGGTCATCAGCAGCGCGTGCCTGATCGCGTTCGGGTAGCCGCTCAGCAGGTGCCCGGCCAGCTTCAGCCACTCGCCGATGGCCGTGCCGCCGTGCGCGAGCAGCCTGCTGATCGCCCGCTCGGCCTCGGCGCGGGTGGCGGGCGTGGCCCTGACCAGGTTGGCGTTGCCGCCGGGGTAGACGACCTTGGCCCGCTCGGTCCCGGCGATCACCGCGAAGTGCACGCCGTCGCGCAGCGCGTGCACGGCCGCCGCCGCGGCCTGCCGGGCCTCGCGGATCTTGCCGCCGCTCATCGAGCCGGAGGTGTCGACGATGATGACCTCGGCCGCCTCGGTGGGCGCGGCCTGGGCGAAGCCGCCGCCGGAGGAGGCCACGGTGAGGATCGCGTGCACCTCCCGGGCGTCGGTGGACAGGTACTTGTTCTGGTCGATGTTCAGCGTGAACGTGGGCTGGTCACCCATGCGTTTCTCCTAGGGGGATGAGAACGATTGTCACGTTGTCCTGGCCGCCGGAGGCCAGTGCGTGGCGCAGCATCTCGCGGGCCATGTCGAGAGGGGTTCCCGTCTGCGGGAACCGGTAGCCGTCCAGGTAGCGCCACAGCCCGTCGCTGCACACCAGCAGCAGGCCGGGCGCCCCCGGGGCGAGCGTGCGCACATGCAGCGACACCTCGCCGGAATCCGCGCCGAGCCACGCGGTGATCTCGCCGGTCGGGACCACGTCGTCCGCGGTCAGCAGCACGCCCTGCCCGGGGGCCTCGCCGGGCAGCCAGTACGCCCGCGTGTCGCCCGCCCAGCTCAGCGTGATCCCGCCGGGGCCGGCGACCGCGGCGACGTAGGTGCAGGCGGGGGCGTCGTCCACGGAGGTCGCCAGGGCGGTCACCGCCTTTCCGGCCAGCTCGAACGCCTCCTGCGCGGAGGCTCCCCTGGCCAGGGCGGCGCCCGCGGTCTCCACCGCCGCGGCCGAGGCCTGGTCGGCCCGCGGCGAGCTGCCCACGCCGTCGCACACCACCGTGATCACGGCGTCGCCGGTGGTCAGCAGGGCCACGGCGTCCTCGTTGCGGGCGCGCCGCAGGCCCTTGTCGGTCACGGCGGCGGACCCGCCGTCCAGGACGGCCTCGGCGTGGTCGCGGCCGGTGGGCTGGCGGGCGCCGCAGAGTTCGCAGTAGCCCTCCGCGTCCACCGCGGCCGCGCCGCAGGAGGTGCAGACCGGCGCGCGGAGCGCGTGGCCGCACCGCTCGCAGTAGACGTCCCCCTGGACGACGGGGGACGCGCACATCGGGCAGTTCTGGGGGGTGGGTTCGGTCACAGCCACGTCCTCGGTCGTACGGCGTTCGCCTCGTCGATGAGCGCGTGGCGTTCATGGCGGGAGCCGGCCGCCACCGCGAGCTTCCGGTAGATCGACTCCAGTCGCCTGCGCAGCCCCGGTTCGGTGAAGTCGGCCTCGGCCAGCTTCGTCCCGGGCGGCGCGGGGTTGTCGTCCAGCCAGGCCAGCGCGCAGCGCAGCAGCTCGGCGGTGAGCAGGTCGCGGCGGCGCGGGTCGAGGTCGGCCAGGTTGGCCAGCCGTCCGGCCGCGCCGACCAGGTCGGGGGCGGACACCGTGCCCAGGTCGGCCCGGCGGAACACCGAGGCGGCCAGCGCCACCTGCGCCGCCACCCGGTAGCTGGAGGTGGGCGGCACCTCGTCCAGCACGTTGACGCGGCCCGTCCTGGCCAGCCCGAACGCGGCGCTGACGTAGGAGTGGTCGGTCCGCCAGACGGCGTTGTACCAGTGGGCCGACTGCCTGCCGGCGCACTCCAGCGCGAACGCCAGCGCCAGCTTGGGCGCGAGCTCGCCGGGCAGCGCCGACACGCAGGCGTCGAACATCGTCACCGCGGTGTCCGTCTGGCGCGTGGCCAGCGCGAGCACCCCGCGGTACCAGGTCGTCCGCCAGTCGCCGGGGAGCTGCTGTTCCAGCTCCGACAGCGCCACCGGCGTCTCGGCGGCGCCCGCCTCGGCCAGCAGCCTGGCCCGCATGAGCCGGGTCTCGGGCGTCGGCGGCATCGCCGAGAGCTGGTCGAACAGCTCCTTGCCGTCGAACCCGAGCAGGCCCGCCAGCGCGCCCGCCGCCGGGTCGAGCGGATCGACGTGCGGCACCGGCAGCTCGACCGCGACCGCGGCCGGGTCGAGCGGCCCGAACACCTCCTGGCGGGAGTCCGACAGTGCCGTCCACACGGCCGAGCGCTCGGGCCCGAACAGGGTCGAGGGCGCCGGGAACGGCACGCCCTCCTCGGCCGCGCTGATCTCCCGCAGCACCCCGACGAGCTGCTCCTCCATCTCCCACGCGCTCTGGAACCGGTCGGCGGGGTTGGGCGCGGTGGCCTTGCGCAGCAGCCGCGCGAACGACTCGTGCCCGCAGTCCTGCGGCAGCGGGCTGGCCACGCCGCCCTTGGCCGGGCTCCAGGACGGGATCGTCAGCACCGCCAGCGTCCTGGCCACCGTGTAGAGGTCGGAGGCCACGGACGAGGGATGGGTGTCCAGCTCGGGCGCGTGGTAGCCGACCGTCGCCCAGGACGTGCCGGGCGGCGAGCCGACCGGCTGGACGGCGCCCAGGTCGATCAGCTTGAGCCGCCGGCCGACCCGGATCACGTTGGCCGGCTTGAGGTCGCAGTAGACCAGGCCGTTCTCGTGCAGGTAGCCGAACGCGTGCAGGATCTCGCGGCCGTAGATCAGGGCCTCGCGCAGCGGCAGCGGGCCCTGGCGGCGCAGCTCGTGCAGGGACTGGCCGCCGACGTACTCCATGACGATGTAGCCGAGGCCGCCGGAGAGCTGGAAGTTGAGGATCTTGACGATGTTCGGGTGGTCGACCGTGGTGAGGAACTTGCGCTCGGCCTCGGCCGCCGCCAGCGCCTCGGCGTCGTTGGTGTTGAGCAGGCCCTTGAGCACGACCCAGCGGCCGTCCAGGGCCTCGTCGGCGGCCAGGTAGATCCAGCCGAGGCCGCCGTGCGCCAGGCAGCCGAGCACCCGGTACTGCCCGGCCACCATGTCGTCCTTGGCCAGCTTCGGGGTGAAGGAGTACGGCGTGCGGCAGTGCGGGCAGAACCCCTCCGTCAGCCCGGGACGGCCCTGCCGGGACCGGCCCACCGGCTCCCCACAGGCCGGGTTGGCGCAGAACCGCTTCTCCTCCGGCACCTGCGGATCGGCCATCACGGCCGTCGCCGGATCCCGGTACGGCACGGACGGCAGGTCGGCGATGCCGCCCAGCACCCCGGCCCGCGACCTGCCGCTGCTGCTCACCGGCGAGGTCAGCGACCGGCTCACCGGCTGGGTGTTCACCGGCCCCGAAAGCGGCCCCGAGAGCGGCCCCGAGCCTGGGGCCGACGCCTGCTGGGGGACGGACACCGCCGGGGGCGGCGCGGCCGCCGCGTAGCCGCACAGGTCGCAGTAGCCGTCCTCGATGGTGCCGGTGCAGCCCGGCTGCGCGCAGCGGGTCATGGCTTACCTCCGTGTATCGCGCGCTGGTAGGTCTCGACCGCGGCCGCCGCCTCGGTCAGGTCGCAGGGAGCGCTCCACAGCAGGGATCGTGCCCGCTCGAAGCACGCGGTGGCGTCGGGGTCCTCGGCCATGCCCTTGCGCACCGCCATGGCCTGGCAGGCGCCGAGCCGGCCGCGTAACTCGTCACGCCTGCCGACCAGGCCGTACAGGGCCTTGGCGGTGGCCCGCGCCCGGTCGGCCGCCTTCTCCGCCTCGCTCTCCACGCTCGCCAGCCGCCTGGCCCGCACCATCCAGGTGTCGGCCGAGGCGTCGAGCGCGGCCAGCTCGCCGGTCAGCTCCTCGACCCGGCTGCGCGGACCGGCCTGCGGCGGCAGGGCGATCTTGACCACCACCGCGCCGTGGGCCAGCCTGGCCTCGCTCTCGGCCGCGCGTACCCGGTCGAGGGCGGCCACCAGGTCCTCGCGGCGCCTGGCGTACTCGCGTCTGACCACGATCGCCTGGTCGATCTCCGCGCGGGCCCCGGCCAGCACGCGGGCGACCCCGCCGAGGTCGGGGCCGACGCCCGCGCCGAGCGGGTCGGCGAGCAGGGCCGCGCGCATCCGCCGCAGCTCCGCCTCCTGCGCCTCCAGGCCGGCGCTCTCGCCCAGCTCCCGCTCCAGATCGCGGATCTCGCGCAGGACGCGGTCGGCGTCGTCGAGCCGGGGCAGGACGGCGTTCCACACGGCGTCGATGTCGTTGAGCGCCGAGGTGACCTCGCGGAAGGCGCCGTCCATGCGGGCGACGGTCTCGTCGAGGGTCAGCCGCTCGTCGGCCTCGGGCAGCAGCGAGCGCTGCTCGACGGGCTTGGCCGCGGCCCGCAGCACGACGGACGTGCCCGACAGCAGCCGGGTCAGCTCGTCGAGCTGCTCGGACCCGAGTCTCGCGCGCGCGGCCCTGACCTGCTCGGCGTCGCGCAGCACGGCCCGGTAGGCGTCGTTCAGCAGCCACAGCCGGGTCAGCGCGGCCTGGACGGCGGCCCAGCGCTGCCGCGTCACCCCGTCCAGCGCCGCGCCCTTGAGCAGCTGGTACGTGGTGTGGGATTCGAGATCGAGCAGGTCGCCGGAGATCCGGTCACGTTCGTCGGCCCGAGCGCGCAGCGCGTACTCGGCGCCTTCCCTGCTCATGGGTGGTCCCAGACTCATCACGCTCCCCGTGAAGAGGGCCCCCGATGCCCCGTGTCCTACCGGCTCAACGGGAGTCTTGACCGGTTGGTTCCAAAGGGTAGGGGTGACCCTGACTTGTCCCTGATTCAACCCTCGGTCACCTGCAAACGGCTTAACGGATCTCCTACGGTGGAGACATGGCACGCATCCTTCTGATCATCGCCGCGATCATCGTCGCACTGCTTCTCGTCGGCCCGCTCGTGGGTTTCGTCTTCACGCTTCTCAAGTGGGTTCTCATCATCGGCGCCGTCGTCCTCGGTGTCACGTTCGTCGCGAAGTGGGCCAAGAGGCCGTAGCTTCCGCCCGCTTCCCAAGGCATAGTGAGTGAATGGAGGCGCGGCCGGCGGTTGACGATGCCGCGCTCGGGCGCGAGGCCCTGGCCGTGCTCGAGGCGAACTGGACGGGCAGCGGCACCGTGCCCGCGCCGGGTCTCTACCCGCACCAGTGGAGCTGGGACTCCGCGTTCGTCGTCATCGGCCTGGCCAGGCACCGTCCGGAGCGCGCCCGGGAGGAGCTGCTCAGTCTGCTGAGCGGCCAGTGGGCGACCGGCATGGTCCCCCACATCGTCTTCCACACCCGCGAGGCGTACTTCCCCGGGCCGTCGGTCTGGCGCTCTCAGGAGCACGCCTCCGCGCCCAGGGTCTACACCTCCGGGCTCACCTCCCCGCCGCTGCAGGCGCTGGCGCTGCGGTGGCTCTACCGGCACACCGGCGACGTCGCGTTCGTCCGGCGGACGTTCCCGCTGCTCGTCGCCCAGCACCACTACCTGGCCTCGGCCCGCGACCTCGGCGGCGCCGGACTGGCGGCGATCGTCCATCCCTGGGAGTCGGGCATGGACGACAGCCCGGCCTGGGACCAGCCGCTCGCCGCGCTGCCCGCCATCGGTTACGGCTACCGCAACGTGCAGCTGGCCGACCGCCACCCCGACAGCGACCACGACCGCTACGTCTGGCTGGCCATGCGGTACCGCGACGCCGGCTACCGCGCCGAGTACCTGCGCGACGAGCACCCGTTCGCGGTCGAGGACCCGATGTTCAACGGGATCTGGCTCGCCTCCTGCCAGGCGCTGGCCGAGCTGGCGCCGGTGGCGGGGGCCGACCCCGCGCCCCACGCCGAGCAGGCCGAACGCATCAGGCAGGCCATGCTCGACCGGCTCTGGGACGGTTGCTTCTACCCCCTTGACCTGCGCTCCGGCCGGCTGATCAAGGTCTGCACGGTGGGCGCGTTCGGGCCGCTGCTCGATCCCGGGCTGCCCAGCGACCAGCTGCACGCCTGCGTCGAGGTGCTGGAGTCGGCCCGGTTCATGGGCGCGACCGGCTACCCGGTGCCGAGCTGCGAGATCCGCGCCGCCCAGTTCGACCGCACCCGCTACTGGCGCGGGCCGTCCTGGGTGAACACCAACTGGCTGTTACGCCGGGCCGCCGCCGTCCACTCGCTCGACCAGCTCGGCCGGCAGCTCGCCAACGGCACCCTGCGGCTGGTCCGGCAGGCCGGGTTCCGCGAGTGCTTCGACCCGTTCGACGGCAGCGGGCGCGGGTGCAGGGACTTCTCCTGGAGCGCGGCGCTCACCCTCGACCTGCTCGCCGATACCGTGGAGATATGAGCATTCTTCGCCGCCTGCCCGCCGACGTGCGCCGATCCCTGGACACCCGGCCGGGGGAGCGGGTGCTGACGTTCACCGAGACCTCCGACGGTCACCTGGTCGCAACCAACCTGGCCCTGTTCCTGTCGGACGGGACGCGGGTGCCGTACGAGGAGATCGACAAGGCGTCCTGGGACGACGAGGGGCTGCGGGTCGTCACCACCGGCGGCGCCCGTCACTTCGAGCGCGTCGCCGAACCGCGGATGGTGCCCGAGACCGTGCGCGAGCGGGTGAACTCCACCATCGTGGTCAACAAGCGCGTCAGCCTGCCGGGGCGCGGCGGCGTCCGGCTGGTGGCCAGGCGTCCGCCGGGCGGCGAGGTGCTGGGCTGGACGCTCGTCTTCGACGACGGGCTCGATCCGACGGACCCGGGCCTGCGCGCGCAGGCCGAACAGGCCCTGGAAGGCGTCCGGCGCAGCATGGGCGTGTGAGGGATCACACGTCCGTGCCGCGCCGGATCTCGGGGCCGATCTTGGGGCCGGGCCCTCAGTAGGGGATGCCGGTCTCGCGGGACTTCCGTTCCGCGAGATCCTCCTCCTCGGGCCAGCCGCTGCCGGATCTGTGGTGGCCGTCGGAGCCGAGGAACGGGATCTTCTCCTGAAGCGTCCCGCCCACCTTCTCCCTGGCCGCCCCGGCCAGCCTCGACGCCTGCGCGCCGACCACCCCCGCGGCCTCCTGGACCCTCGGGCTGTCGGCCACACGCTGGGCCGCCCGCTTGATCTGTTCGTACCGCTCGCGGCCCGCCCTGCTGCCGAGCACGTAGCCGACAGCCAGACCGACCGCGAATGTCATCCGATAACGCATCTTGCACCTCCGCTGTCTCCCGGCCTACCCCAGTTGCGATGCGACACGCACTCCAAGAGTGCGCTAATCTATTCCTGCGCACGACGGAAGGGCCCAACAAGCCCGACCAGCAGGGCGAACGTTCGATCCCGCGTAGCTCAACGGCAGAGCAGCCGGCTGTTAACCGGCAGGTTATAGGTTCGAGTCCTATCGCGGGAGCTGTAGTCAGACAGCAACTCAGGCCCTCTCACCGAGACAGGTGGGAGGGCCTGAGGCGTTCCATGGGGACGTCCCCTCGCTGACATCCTCATCGGGAAGTTGTACGTTCACAGCGGTTCCAGTGACGTCCTCCGCGAGAAGCCGTTGACCACGTCTGGAGTACGGGCACGGTCGCCGGCGTCTCACTGACGTTGTTCGTGCTCACCCTGGCTGCCAGTGCCGCCTGCGTCGGATTGGGCGGCGGGCCGGTGACCGATGTTCTCGGCCTCGCGGTCGTCCTGGCCGGATCGGATGCCCTGGGCGCGTTCTCCTCTGCGCTGCCGGCCTGGCTCAGGCTGCGGCGACCTGGTGCCACGGTCGGCATCCGGGTGCGGAACGAGGGCGGGACGACGATCGAAGAGTCGCGGATCGCCGATGATCCGAAACCCGGAGCGATCAGGGCGCACCGCCGCGAGCCGACGAGGGCATGTCCTGAAAGGAGAGGGATTCACGCGTTGTAGTGGGTGAGTTACCGATTTTGGCGTTACGCGGGACAACGGGCGTTCGCGGCGGCAAGATGGGGGAGCCGGCCGGGTGCGGCCGGCAGCCGCGGGAAGTCGTGACGGGGGCGTGGAGAGGGCGCCGCCGGCAGGACGTGCCGCCGACCCGGAATCGGCGGGGCGCTCCGCTGAGCGAAATGTTGGTTGCCGCGTGCGTACCTGGATCAGGTCACTGCGTCCCTTCGATGTGCATGCCGTGCACGCGCTGTTCGAGCGCACCACGGACCTCCGCGAGGCGGAGCGTTTCATCAGGCTCTTCCACGCCGAGAACCCCTCCGCCGGCGGCCTGGCCGCCCGGCTGCGCGACGTCGCCAGAGACGTCGCCCGCCACGGCACCTACGTCCACACCTTCGAGGAGCTGGAGTTCGGCGCCCGGGTCGCCTGGCGCAACAGCGGCCGGTGCATCGGACGCCTGTACTGGCGTTCGCTGAAGGTGCGTGACCGGCGGGAGGTGACGACGGCCGAGGGCGTGGCGGTGGAGTGCGTGGCGCACCTGCGCGAGGCGACGGGGGAGGGGCGCATCAGGCCCACCGTCACCGTCTTCGCCCCGGACACCCCGGCCATGCCGGGCCCGCGGGTGCTCAACGACCAGCTCGTCCGCTACGCCGGGCACCGGCTGAACGGCGGCGGCGTCCTCGGCGACCCGCGCAACGCCGAGCTCACCGACCTGGCCAAGGAGCTCGGCTGGCGCGGCGGGCCGGGCCGGTTCGACGTGTTGCCGCTGGTCGTGCGGGCCGGGCTCGGCGACCCGCTGGTGTGCAACCTGCCGGGCGACGCCGTGCTGGAGGTGCCGCTGCTGCATCCCGAGTACGCGTGGTTCGCGGAGCTGGAGCTGCGCTGGCACGCCGTGCCGGTCATCTCGGACATGTGCCTGGAGATCGGAGGCGTCTGCTACCCGTGCGCGCCGTTCAACGGCTGGTACATGGGCACCGAGATCGGGGCGCGCAACCTGGCCGACTCCGACCGGTACGACCTGCTCCCCGAGGTGGCCAAACACCTCGGCCTGGACACCTCCACCGAGCGCTCGCTCTGGCGCGACCACGCGCTGGTCGAGCTCAACGTGGCGGTGCTGCACTCGTTCGAACGGGCGGGGGTGACGATCACCGACCACCACACCGAGTCCCGGCGCTTCCTGACCCACCTGGAACGCGAGGAGCGCGCCGGACGGCGCTGCCCGGCCGACTGGTCGTGGATCGTGCCGCCGCTGTCGGGCGGCGCGACCCCGGTCTTCCACCGCTACTACGACACCTGCGAGCTGACCCCCGCGTACGTGCACTGCCACCCCGCCCGCTGATGCGCTTGCCAGCCTCGCCCAGAACATGGTTCGGTTAGCGCATGGCGGAACTCGTGCTCTCATCGTCGGACCGGGGCGTGCTCACGCTGACCTTCAACCGTCCCGACACGCTCAACGCCTGGACGGACGCCATGGGCCGGCGCTACTTCGACCTGCTGGCCGAGGCCGAGAAGGACCCCGACGTCCGGGCGATCGTGGTGACCGGCGCAGGCAAGGGCTTCTGCGCCGGCGCCGACTTCAGGACGCTCGCCGCCATCCAGACCGGCTCCTACGACGAGACCCCCGACCCCCGTCCCAACACCTTCCCCACGACCATCGGCAAGCCGATCATCGCCGCGGTCAACGGCGCCTGCGCCGGGCTCGGCATGGTGCACGCGCTCGTCTGCGACCTGGTCTTCACGGCCGAGGAGGCCAAGTGGACGACCGCCTTCCCGCGCCGCGGCCTGGTCGCCGAGTACGGCCTGTCCTGGGTGCTGCCGCGGGTCATGGGCCAGCAGCGGGCCATGGACGTCCTGCTGTCGGGCCGGGTGTTCAGCGGGCGGGAGGCGTACGAGCTGGGGCTGGCCAACCGCGCGGTGCCGGGGGAGTCGCTGCTGGCGCAGGCCCAGGAGTACGCCAGGGAGCTGGCCGTGCACAGCTCGCCGGCGTCCATGGCGGTGATCAAGCGGCAGGTGTGGCAGGACTGGGACGTCACCCTGGAGGAGTCGGCCAGGAAGGCCGTCCACGAGATGCTGGCCTCCTTCGGCCGGCCCGACTTCGCCGAGGGCGTCGCCAGCTTCCTGGAGCGCCGCCCGCCGGACTTCCCGGCGCTGTGAAACCGCAGGCCGGAGGGGGTACGGGCGGAGCGCGCCGAGGTTAGGCGGCGATCCCGGCGGGGTAGGGCTGGGCGTGTCCGAAGGGTCCGCGGCCAGGCCGGGACGTGGGGACGTCCAGCGGGGGCACGTTCGGGGGGCGCGGTGCAGGCTTTCGTCATGAAGGAGATCGGCCGGGTCGGCTTCATGGACAAACCGGTGCCGCGGCCGGGTCCGCGCGACGCCGTCGTCCGCACCACCACCGCCCTCATCTGCACCTCCGACTCCCACACCGTCCAGGGCGGCATCGGGCCGCGCACCGACCTCACGCTCGGGCACGAGGGCGTCGGCGTGGTGCACGAGGTGGGCGAGGAGGTGCGTGACTTCCGGCCGGGCGACCGCGTCCTGGTGGGGGCCATCACCCCCGACTGGGGCGACCTCGCCTGCCAGGACGGCCATCCGTCGCAGTCGGGCGGCCCGCTCGGCGGGTTCAAGTTCGCCAACTCCAAGGACGGCGTCTTCGCCGAGTTCTTCCACGTCAACGAGGCCGACGCCAACATGGCGCAGATCCCCGCCGGGGTGCCGGACGAGACGGCCGTCTACTGCGCGGACATGCTCTCGACCGGGTTCATGGGCGCCGAGAACGGCGACATCCCCATCGGCGGGACGGTCGCCGTGCTGGCCCAGGGCCCGGTGGGCCTCATGGCCACGGCGGGCGCCCGGCTGCGCGGCGCGGGCCTGGTCATCGGGGTCGAGTCGGTGCCCCGCCGCAAGCGACTGGCCCGCGACTTCGGCGCCGACGAGATCGTCGACTTCAGCGCCGAGGACGTCGTCGAGGGCGTGCTCCGCCTGACCGGCGGGCAGGGCGTGGACACCGCCATCGAGGCGCTCGGCGCGGACGCCACCTTCCAGACCGCGATCAGAATCGTCAAGCCGGGCGGGACGGTCTCCAACACCGGCTACTACGGTCAGGGCGAGTTCGTCCGCATCCCGCGCGTCGAGTGGGGCGTCGGCATGGCCGAGAAGAAGATCACGACCGGCCTGTGCCCGGGCGGGCGGCTGCGCATGGAACGCCTGCTGCGCGTCCTTGCGGGCGGCCGGGTCGATCCCACGCCGCTGACCACCCACACCTTCCCCTTCGCGGAGATGGAACGCGCCTTCGAGGTCTCGGACAAGAAGCTCGACGACGTGGTGAAGGTGATGATCACCTTCCGGTGACGACCTCGGAGGAGAACGCCGGTCATGCTCGATCTCGATCCACCCTTCCGCCCGGTGCGCCACCGGGAGGGCTACCCGGCGCTGGAGGACCTCGGGCTCATCGGCGACGGCACGACGGCGGCGCTGGTCGCCCTCGACGGCTCGATCCCGTGGTTGTGCCTGCCGCATTTCGACAGCGACCCGGTGCTGTGCGGCCTGCTCGACCGCGAGCGCGGCGGCTGCTTCACGCTGACGGCCGACGACCTGCGCGAGGCCAGGCAGTACTACGAGCCGGACACCGCCGTGCTGGTCACCGAGCTGCGCGGCCCGTCCGGCGTGGTCCGGATCACCGACGCGCTGGTCCTGCGGGCCGGCGCCGACCTCAGCGACGACGCGGGCGGCGGACGGGGCGAACTGGTCAGGTCCGCGGTCGTCCTGGCGGGGGACGTGCGCCTGCGGGCTGAGCTGGCGCCGCGCGGCGGCGGACAGGCCCGGATGCTCGGCAGCGGACTGGAGGTACGCGCGTCCCGCCGGCCCGACCTGCGGCTGCACCTGCGCTCCAACCGGCCGCTGACCGGGCTGCGCACCGTGCACGACCTCCAGGAGGGCGAGCGCCTCGACCTGGTGCTGTCGTGGGGGCGCATCCACCGTCACCACCGGTTCGACCCCGAGGCGATGGTGCGGCAGACCGCCGACGCCTGGCGGCGCTGGATGGGCGCGTGCACCTACCAGGGGCCGCAGGAGGCGCTGGTCCGGCGTTCGGTGATCACGCTGAAGCTGTGCGACGACTGGGTGAACGGCTCGCTGGTCGCGGCGCCGACGTCCTCGTTGCCCGCGCCCGTCGGCGGGGTGCGCAACTGGGACTACCGCTACACCTGGATCCGCGACGCCGCCTACGCCGTCTTCGCGCTGCGCCGCGTCGGCTTCGCGGAGGAGGCCGACGGCTTCCTCGGCTGGGTCCTCGACGCCTTCGAGCAGAGCGGCCAGCCGCGGATCATGTACACGCTGCGCGGCGACCCCGTACCCGAGGAGGTCGTCGACGCCGACCTGGAGGGCTACCGGCGCTCGGCGCCGGTGCGGTGGGGCAACGGCGCGGCCGACCAGCGCCAGCACGACGTCTACGGCGAGGTGCTGGACTGCGCCGACCAGTGGCTGCTGCCGGGCCGCGACCTGCAGCCCGCGCTGTGGTCGGGGCTGTCGGCGCTGGCCGAGGCCGCCGCGCACACCTGGCGGCAGCCCGACCAGGGCATCTGGGAGGTACGCAGCCAGGGCCGGGTCTTCACCTACTCGGCGGGCATGTGCCAGGTGGCGCTCGACCGGGCCGCGGCCATCGGCGAACGGCTGGGCCTGGCCGGTCCGATCGCCAGGTGGCGCGCCACCGCCGAGGAGCTGCGCCGGCTGATCCTGGAGCAGGCGTGGGACGAGGAGGCGCAGTGCCTGAGCGAGCACCTCGACGGCGGCGGCGGCCTGGACGCCAGCCTGCTCGCGCTGCCGCTGCGCAAGGTCGTCCCGGCCGACGACCCGCGGATGGCGGCGACCACCGCCGCCATCGCCGAACGCCTGTCAGCCGGTGACGGCCTGCTCTACCGCTACCTGCACGACCGGTCGCCGGACGGCCTGCCCGGCGACGAGGGCGCCTTCCTGCTGTGCAGCTTCTGGCTGGTGGACAACCTCATCCTGCAAGGCCACCGGGCCCGCGCCGAGGAGCTGTACGCCTCCCTGTGCGCCCGCGCCGGCCCGCTCGGCCTGCTCCCGGAGCAGATCGACCCGGCCACGGGCGCGTTCGCGGGCAACTACCCGCAGGCGTTCAGCCACATCGGGGTGATCGCCAGCGGTGTCAACCTGGCGCGGGCGGGAGCGGCCCGCACGCCCTGACCGGCTCAGGCCAGCCGGTGGGCGCCCTCGGCGGCGGTGGCGGCCAGGAAACGCGGGGCCTGGAAGCCGCGCTCGGCGTAGGCGGCCGAGACCGACTCGCGCACGCCGTCCAGGCGGTCGTCCGGGACGAGGGCGATGGCGGAGCCCCCGAAGCCGCCGCCCGTCATCCTGGCGCCGCGGGCCCCGCCGCGGAAGGCGGCCTCCACGGCCACGTCGAGCTCCGGCGAGGAGACCTCGTACTGGTCGCGCAGCGACAGGTGGGAGGCGTTGAGCAGGGCGCCGATCTCGGTGACCTTGCCGGCGCGCAGCAGGCCGACGAGGGCCTCGACGCGGTGGTTCTCGGTGACGACGTGCATGACGCGCTTGCGCTCGTCGCCCTGGAGCCGGTCGAGGGCCGCGGCCAGGTCGGTGACGTCGCGCAGGGACGCCACCCCCAGCTTGCGGGCGGCGGACTCGCACTCGGCGCGGCGCTTGGCGTACTCGCCGCCGGCGTGCTCGTGGTGGACCTGGGTGTCGATGATGAGGATGCTCAGGCCCTCGGCGGCCAGGTCGAGGGGGATCTTCCTGGAGCCGAGCGAGCGGCAGTCGAGGAACAGCGCGTGGCCCTCCTCGCACAGCGCCGAGGCGGCCTGGTCCATGATCCCGCACGGCATGCCGACGAAGTCGTTCTCGGCCCGCTGGCTGAGCAGCGCGATCTCCATCGGCGTCAGGCCGAGCCCGTGGACGTCGTTCAGCGCGGAGGCGACGGCCACCTCCAGCGCGGCGCTGGAGCTGAGCCCCGCGCCCTGGGGCACGTCGCCGTCGATCGCGATGTCCGCGCCGGCGACCCGGTCGCCGAGCATGGCCAGGACGCCCACGGCGTAGCGGGCCCAGCCGGTCGCCTCCTCCCTGGCCGGCAGCTCGATCGGGCCGCCGGAGGACTGGAGGGACAGCAGCCGGATGGTCTGGTCGGCGCGCGGGGTGACGGCGGCGCTCACGCCCCACGGCACCGCGAAGGGCAGGACGAAACCGTCGTTGTAGTCGGTGTGCTCGCCGATCAGGTTGACCCGGCCGGGCGCGCGCCAGACCGTGCGGGGATCGGCACCGAAGGCGGCACGAAAAGCTTCAGCAACGCGCATAATCCAACACTCCTCAACAAAGGCCCGACCGTAGACTAGCGCCATGGAGGAGCTCCTGGATCCAGCGCTCGGCCAGGTCCGGGTGTTCCTGATGCACGACGACAACAAGCGGCGCAAGCTCAAGTACAACCTGGGCCATCGGCGGCTGCTCACCTTCGGCGGGGCGTACTCCCATCACATCAGGGCCGTGGCCCAGGCGGGAAGGCTGCACGGCATCGAGACGATCGGGGTGATCAGGGGCGAGGAGCACCTGCCGCTCAACCCCACGCTCGCCTTCGCCGCCTCCTGCGGGATGACCCTCACCTACCTCGACCGCGCCGCCTACCGGCTCAAGCACACGCCCGAGGTGCAGGCCCGGCTGCGGGAGCGGTGGGGCGACGTCACGATCCTGCCCGAGGGCGGCAGCAACGCCGCGGCCGTGCGCGGCTGCGCCGAGCTGCCGCCCGAGATCGACATCGACTACGACGTCGTCTGCTGCCCGGTCGGCACCGGCGGCACGCTGGCCGGCATCTCGGCCGGGCTGCCCGAGGGCAGGCGGGCGCTGGGCTTCGCGGTGCTCAAGGGGGCCGGCTTCCTGGCCGGCGAGGTGGCCCGGCTCCAGCGCGAGGCCTACGGCCGCACCTGGACGAACTGGTCGCTCGACCTCGACCACCACTTCGGCGGCTACGCCCGCTCGACCCCCGCCCTCGACCGGTTCGCCGCCGAGCACCGGGTCGAGGGCGTCTACGTGGCCAAGATGCTCTACGGCGTCCTCGACCTGGCCCGGCGGGGGGCGTTCGCGCCGGGCACCCGCGTCGTGGCCGTGCTGACCGGTCAGCCCTCGACGTCCGTGGCCGCGTGCGGGGCGCCGACCGGCTTCGACTCGGGCGAGCCGCGCTGACGCAGGTAGACCGACAGCACCACCATCGACAACACGGCCAGCAGCTCCGACTGCCAGTTCTGCAGGCTGCGGTTCCAGAACTCGGCGGAGGTCACGTACTGGCCCCACGAGACGGGGTCGCGCAGGTCGCCGAGCCGTCCGGAGTTGTAGGCCGCCTGGCCCGCCACCGACTGGGCCAGCCACGACAGCACGAAGATGGCCCCCATCACCAGCCCGAGCGAGTTGCTGAACAGCCACAGCCGGGCGCCGCGGGCCTTGGCCCAGGCGGGGGAGTAGCTGGTGGCGTGCGCGCCGACCTGCTGCTCCTCGTCCGACTCGGCCCCGGCGTCCGCCACCTTCTTGGACTCGGGGGAGCCCTTCTGGACGAGCCAGACGGTCAGCATGATGTACAGGAAGAACTGCAGGTACTCCGACTGCCAGTTCTCCGCCACGTCCACGGCGAAGTCGGAGGAGGTGACGTACTCGGCGAACGACACCGGGTCGCCGCCCTGGACCAGCTGCACGTCGTTGAACTGCAGCATGCCCGCCACCGCCTGGCCGCCGAGCGCCAGCAGGAACATGACCAGGAAGGCCAGCGAGAGGGAGTTCTCCTTCAACCACTTCACAACCGCGCCCACCCTATGGCCAGGAACCAGGCCAGCCCCGCCGCGATGACGAGCAGGGTCAGCGTGAACATCACCCGCATCAGTCCTCCACCTCGCATTCGTAGGGCAGGTCGTGCACGGGCCGGCAGCCCGCGGCCTTGACCCGCCAGCCGTCGTCGAAGCGGTGCAGGAACAGGGTGTCGCCGGCCAGCCGCACCTGGGCCTCCTTGCCCCACACGCTCACCTCGGTGACCGCGCCGCCGGGCCCCAGCTTGAGGTCGCCCAGCGCCTGGGCGCAGGTCTGGCCGCGGTCGGGCAGCTTCTCGGCGGTGGTCCGGGCCAGCAGCCCGCACGCGGCGTCCTCGTGGTGAGCCTCCAGAGCCGCGTGGAAACGCTCGGCCGCGCGGGCGGGGGACGTCGTGTCCACGGCGCAGCCGACGGCCGCCAGGAGGAGCGCCGTCACGACGAACGGAAATCTCATGAGCCTCCCGCTACCCACGGGGGCAGCGGGCATGCTGGCCGGCGGACGGGCTACCCGAGCTGGTCGAGCACCGGGGCGACCAGCGCGTTGAGCTCGCGGACCAGCACGAGCACGGACCGGTGGGCGCGCTGCTCGACCTCGTCGTGCGGCCCCTCGGGCTCCGGCGGGAGGTCGCCGAGCGGCACGGGCGCCTCGACGAGCAGCGTGGCGCGCAGGAACGGGATGCGGGCGAGGTCCTGCTGGCTCGGCTCGACGTACTGGCCGAAGGTCTCCTGCCAGCCCAGCCAGCCGCGGTCGCGCCACCAGGCACGCGACCTGGTCAGCTCGGCGGGAAGCGGCGAGACGATCCGGACGCGCGCGAACAGGGTGCCGTCCCAGGTGTTGCGGTGGCAGGTGGCCTCCAGGACGCGGCGGTCCCAGCGCACGTAGCCGGGGGTGAGGGCGGGCGGGGTGGCCAGCCGCCAGGCCGCGCAGGCGAACCTGACCGGCGCGATGTCCCCCCACTCGAACTCGTCGAGGTTCTTGCGCACGTGCACGGCGTAGCGCCCGTCACGGTCCCTGTCGAACTCCTGGTCGATCCAGAACGCCTTGCCCATGCCCCCTACGCTACGGCCCGGCGGCGCCTTCCCGGCGGCGTACGGGAGATCCGGCCTTGCCGTCAATTACGTGACCGATTAAGCTCATCCGGTCAAACAATTGGAGGACGACGCATGGCCAGATCGGGCAGGCCGCCGCAGGACACCGCGCGGCAGGCCGAGCGCGCCCACCGGATCCTCGACGCCGCCGCCGAGCTGATCCTGCGCTGGGGCTACGACAAGACCACCGTCGACGACGTCGCCAGGCGGGCCGGGGTCGCCAAGGGCACGATCTACCTGCACTGGAAGACGCGCGAAGAGCTGTTCGCCGCGCTGCTGCGGCGCGAGCGGGTGCTCATGCTGGACCGGGTGCGCGACCGCGCGCCCGCCACCCTCGGCGACCTGTTCGGGAGCCTGGCCTCGGCGCTGCTGCACCGGCCGCTGCTGCACGCGGTGCTGCTCGACGACTCCGAGGTGCTCGGCAAGCTCACCCGGCTCAAGCGGCAGGGCCCGGCGGCAGGCGGCCTCGAACTCGGCGGCCCCTTCGACGCCTACCTGCGCGAGCTGGTCCGGCTGGGCGCCGTGCGCGCGGAGCCGGCCGAGCACGTCACGGTGATCGGCTCGATCTTCTACGGCTTCATGTTCCTGCCCGGCGCTCAGCCGGAGTCGGAGCGGCTGCCCGACGACCGCGTCGCCGAGCTGCTGGCCGAGACCGTCGAACGCGCGGTGGGCACCGGACGCGCGCTGCCGTCCGGCGACGCCGCCGCCGTCGCGCGGGCCACCCTCGACCTCCTCGACGCCCTCGCCGACGTCGCCCGGCGCAAACTGGCGACATCCATGAGCCCGGCCAAGGAGCGCGTGCAATGAAGGCAGTCATCCCCCTCGACGACGAAGCCGCCGACCTCGGCACCGCGGGCGGCAAGGGCGCCTCGCTGGCCCGGCTGGCCAGGGCGGGGCTGCCGGTGCCCGGCGGGTTCGTCGTCACGACGTGGGCGTACCGGTCGTTCGTGGCGGCGTTCGGCGACGAGATCGCCTCCAGCGGCGACCCCGGCGCGCTGTTCGCCGCGCACGAGATCCCGGCCGGCCTGGCCGAGGCGATCCGGGCCGCGCACGCCGCGCTCGGCGACGACGTCGCGGTGGCCGTGCGCTCCTCGGCCACCGCCGAGGACCTGCCCGAGCTGTCGTTCGCCGGGCAGCAGGACACCTTTCTCAACGTCAGGGCCGACGGCCTGCTGGAGGCGGTCCGCCGCTGCTGGGCCTCGCTGTGGAACCCGCGCGCCGTCGCCTACCGCGAGCGCAACGGCGTCCCGCACGACGACGTGGCCCTGGCGGTGGTCGTCCAGGAGCTGGTGGACGCCGACGCGGCCGGGATCATGTTCACCGCCGACCCGGTCACCGGCGCGCGCGACGAGATCGTGGTCAACGCGTCCTGGGGGCTCGGCGAGGCCGTCGTCGGCGGGCAGGTCACGCCGGACACGATCACCCTGTCGGGCGGCCGGGTCACCGGCTCGCGGGTCGCCGACAAGACCGTCATGACCGTGCGCACCGCGAGCGGCACCCGCGAGGAGCCCGTGCCCGAGGAGCTGCGCCGCGCTCCCGTCCTCGACGCGGCGCAGGCGGTGGAGCTGGCCGCGCTCGGTGAACGCGTCCAGGCCCTGTACGGCATGCCCATGGACGTCGAGTGGGCCAGGCGCGACGGCACGTTCGCGATCCTCCAGGGCCGCCCGATCACCGGCCTGAAGCCGCAGGTCGAGGAGTGGAACGACAGCCTCAAGGGCGACTACCTGTGGACCGCGGGGAACCTGGGCGAGGCCATCCCCGACGTGATGACGCCGGCGACCTGGTCGTTCGTCCGGATCTTCATCCACGAGGCCATGTCGGCCTCGGCGCTGCCCGGGTTCGACCTGGTGGGCAACATCGGCGGACGCTTCTACATGAACCTCAGCGTCGTCCACTCCATCGCCGCCGCCCTGGGCATGCGGAGCAGGCTGGGCGCGGTCGAGCAGGTCTTCGGCAGGCTGCCGGCCGGCCTGGAGGTGCCGCTGGTGCGGCTGTCGCGCTGGGAGATCGTCCGGCGCGTCCTGCCGATGGCCGTCACCCTCCAGCGGCGGGTGCGCCGGAACATCAAGGAGCTGCCGGCCTTCCTCGCCACCTCCCGGCAGCGCTGCGAGGAACTGCGCGAACGCGTCGCCGCCACGTCCTCCGGCACCGAGCTGGCCGACCTGTGGACGTCCGCCATCGAACCCCACCTGGTCACCTCCAGCCGCATGCTGGAGGCCGCCGGCCGCCAGGGCGGCGCCACGCTGGTCTGGACCCGCGACCGGCTGCGCAGGCTGATGGGCGAGGCGGACGCCGAGGCCATGCTCACCGGCGTCAACGCCGACGGCGAGCTGGCCAGCCTCGGACCCGTCCTGGGGCTGGGCCGGCTGGCCAGGGGCGAGATCAGCAGGGAGGAGTTCGCGCTGGCCTACGGGCACCGCGGCCCGCACGAGTTCGAGGTCTCAAGGCCCCGGCCCGGCGAGGACCCGGCCTGGATCGACGCCCAGCTCGCCGGCCTGCGCGACCTGCGGGCCGGCACCGAGGCGCTGCTGGCCCGGCAGGAGAAGGCCAGGCAGGAGGCGTGGGCCCGGTTCGCCGCCCGCCACCCCGGCAAGGAGGCCCGGATGCGCGCCCGGGTGCGGCGGTGGAACGCGGTCGTCCGCGACCGGGAGAGCGCCCGCTCGGAGAACATCCGGGCCTTCTGGGTGCTGCGGGCGTTCGTGGTGCGCGCCGGGGAGCTGACCGGGCACGGCGACGACCTGTTCCACCTCTACCTGGAGGAGATCCTCGACGTGCTGCGCGGCGACGCCTCGGCCCTGGCCCGGGTCCCGGTCCGGCGGGCGACCCACGACCGGTACGCCGCGCTGCCGCCGTACCCGACGGTGATCGTCGGCCGGTTCGACCCCGTCCGGTGGGCCGCCGACCCGGGCCGCCGGGCCGACGTCTACGACGCCCGCGGCTTCGACGTCCCGGTCAGCGACACCGTGACCGGGTTCCCCGGCGCGCCGGGCGTGGTCGAGGGCGTGGCCAGGGTCATCGCCGGGCCGGAGGACGGCGACCGGCTGGCGCCCGGCGAGATCCTGGTGACGACCCTGACGAACGTCGGCTGGACCCCCATGTTCCCGCGCGCGGCCGCCGTCGTCACCGACATGGGCGCGCCGCTGTCGCACGCCTCGATCGTGGCCCGTGAGCTGGGCATCCCCGCCGTGGTCGGCACCGGCAACGCCACCATGCGGCTGCGCGACGGCGACCGCGTCCGCGTGGACGGCGAGCGCGGCACGGTCGAGTTGCTCCAGTGAAAAGACTGCGCCAAGTCGGCCGTCCTCCGGCGGCCGGTGTGTTCACTGGATGACCATGATCGAACAGTGGATCCTCGACGACGAGCGCGAGCTCGAAGCGCGCTGCGCCCGCTTCCGCCTCGCCCTGCTGGGCCTCGACCGCGACGCCGCCCAGCCCGACCTCCAGGAGGCCCGGCAACCGGATGACACCACCTGAACAACACGACCCGCCCGGCGACCGGACGACTCCGCCCGAACGGCACGACCCGCCCGGCAAGCGGACGACTCCGCCCGAACGGCACGACCCGCCCGGCCCCCGGAGCGGGCCGCCCGGGTGGGAGGACCTGCCCGGTGCTCTCGTCCGGGAGGTCGAGCGGCGGCTCGGGCGGGCGGCGGCCGGCTTCGAGGAGCGGCACGGCGGTTTCACCGGCGGCGTGCGCGGCGTGCTCACGCTGACCGGCGGCGGGCGGGTGTTCGTCAAGGCCGTGCCCGCCGGTTCGCCGCACGCGGCCGACCACCGGGCGGAGGCCGTGGTGGGCGCGGCCCTGCCGCCGGGCGTGCCCGCCCCCCGGTTCCTGTTCTCCTGCGAGGCGGCGGGGTGGGTCCTGCTCTGCTCGGAGGTCGCGCCCGGCCGGATCCCGCACGAGCCCTGGCACGACGACGAGCTGGCCGCCGCGCTCGCCCTGCTCACCGCGTGCGCCCGCGAGCTGACCCCGTCCCCGTTGGGCGGCCTGCCCACGCTGGCCGGGCGCATGTCGGGACGCTGCGAGCTGTGGAACACCCTCGACCCCGCCCGCGCCGGAGCCTGGGAACGCGCCCGCCTGCCCCGCCTGGCCGCGGTCGAACGCCGCTGGACCGCCCTGGTCACCGGCGGCACGCTGCTGCACTTCGACCCGCGGTTCGACAACATCCTCATCGACCGCGACGGGACCGCCCGCCTGGTGGACTGGGGACGCGCCTGCACCGGCCCGGCCTGGGCCGACCTGGTCTGCCTGCTGCTGCAGTCGGACCTCGGGCCGCGCGACCCCGAGCGCCTGCTCACCGCGCACCCGCTCGGTCGCCGGGCGCCCGCCGACCAGGTGGACGCCCTCCTGGTCGTCCTCCTCGGCTACTGGACGCGCTCGGCCACCGCGCCCGCGCCGCCGGCGCTGCGCGACCGTCGCGAACGCTCCCGCCGTGCCACCCTCGCCTGGCTGCGCACCCGCTGGCCCTGACGCGACCCCGAACCGGCGCCTGACACGGCCCTGTACCGCTCCCGGACCGCCCCCGGACCGCCCCCGGACCGGTCGCGGCCGGTCAGCCGCCGACGTGGATGCCGGGCCGCCGCTGGGGCTCGGGCTCGATCTTGCGGATGATCTCGCGAACGACCGGCGCGGTGTCGCCGCGGCCCAGGATCAGGTAACGCAGCAGGTGGACCATCGGCGAGCCCTCGGCCCACTCGAAGTAGCAGTGGGGACGCACCCCGGTGCCGTCCCGCAGCGCCAGCAGCACGGCCGCGATCGCGTTGGGCGCGGCCGGGCTCTCCGCGCGCAGCACGCGGTGGCCGTCGACCTCGACGCCGCGCACCCGCAGCACGTCGCTGAAGCTGGACGGGTCGATGACGTCGATCTCCAGGAACAGCACGTCCGCCCGGCCCGGCACCGGGTTCATGGACCGCTGCTCGCTCTCCTTGGCCAGGTATTCGGCCGCGTCGCCGGGACCGCGCCGGTTGGCGATGATGTTGAGCGCGCCGTCGTGGTTCAGCGAGTCGGTGACGAACCGGCGGGCCGCCGCGTCGAACTCGATCCGGTCGGCCCGCAGCTCGGTCGTGCGCGACACCCGCGAGATCAGCGAGATCGCGACGATGCCGAGGATGAAGAACGCCGAGATGGTGATGCCGTCGGGCTTCTCCCTGATGTTCTCCACCAGCGCGTAGACCAGCACCAGAGTGAGGACGGCGAAGCCCACGACGGCCGGGGTCTGGCGGTGGCGGACGGCCGAGATGGTCACCGCCACCGCGCCGGAGACCATCATCGCCAGGATGCCGGTGGCGTACGCGCCGGCCTGGGCGTCGACGTCGGCGTTGAAGGCCAGGGTGAGCAGGACGCAGATGGCCGTGTAGACCAGCACGACGGGCCGGACGGCCTTGCCCCACTCGGGCGCCATGCCGTACGAGGGCAGGTAGCGCGGCACGATGTTGATCAGGCCCGCCATGGCCGAGGCGCCGGCGAACCAGAGGATGAGGATGGTGCTGACGTCGTAGACCGTGCCGAAGCCCTCGCCGAGCCGTTCGTGCGCCAGGTACGCCAGCGCCCGGCCGTTGGCCTGCCCGCCCGGCGCGAACTGCTCGGCCGGGATGAGCACGGTCGTGACGAAGCTGGTGGCGATCAGGTAGACGCTCATGATGAGCGCGGCCACGGTCAGCAGCTTGCGGGTGTTGCCGATGCGCGAACGCAGCCGCTGCTCGGGGTCGTCGCCCTGGGCGGCCACGAGCGGCATCATGCTGACGCCCGTCTCGAACCCGGACAGGCCCAGCACCAGCAGCGGGAAGGCCAGCACCGCCGGGCCGACCAGCCCGGTGAAGCCGCCGCGCCCGTTGAGCAGCGCGTCCGTCCAGCGCGACAGGGCCTCCGGCTCGGCCGCCACGTCGGCGAACCCGACGGCCACGACGACCGCGTTGAGCAGCAGGAACAGCGCCACCAGCGGGATCGCGACGCCGACCGCCTCGGTGAAGCCCATCAGGAACACCCCGCCGAGCACCACCAGCAGCACCACGGTGATGATCACCGCGTGCCCGTGCAGGAAGCTCGGGAAGTACGGGTTCTCCAGGATGTGCACCGAGGCGTCGGCGGCCGACAGCGTGATCGTGATGATCCACGACGTGGCCACGAACCCCAGCAGGACCAGCACGAACAGCTTGCCCCGCCAGAACGGCAGCAGGCGCTCGAGCATGGCGACCGACCCCTGCCCGTGCGGGCTCTCCTTGGCCACCCGCCGGTACATCGGCAGCATGCCCAGCAGCGTCAGCGCCACGATGAGCAGCGTGGCCAGCGGCGACAGCGCGCCGGCCGCGAGCGCGGCGATGCCGGGCAGGTAGGCCAGGGTGGAGAAGTAGTCGACGCCGGTCAGGCACATGACCTTCCACCAGGGCTGCGGCTCGCCGTGGCCCTCGGCCGACTCGGGGCCGACGGGCTGGACCTGGTGCCGCAGCAACCATCGCGCCGGCCGGCTCGAAGGCGGCCCGGTACGGCCCGCGCTCTCGACCGACTCGGGTATGGCAAGCCCACCGGTACCGCTCACCGGAACTTCCTCTCGGGGACGCCGCCAACGAACGTCCCCACCTTAGGGGGTCGGATCCCGGCGGCCCCCGCCGCGGTCCTCCCTCAGAAGCCGTCCTTGCGGGAGTCGGCCGGAAGGGCGGTGGCGGCCGGGCCGTCCGGCGCGGGACCGGCCGCGCGCTCGGCCGGGTCCGGCGCGGGCACCGGCTGCACCAGCACCAGCGTCAGGTCGTCGCGCAGGTCGCCGGCGTGCTCGTCCAGCAGGTCGAGCAGGTTGGGCAGCGCGTGGTCGAGGCCGGGCGCGGCCAGGGCGTGCCGGACGTGCTGGTCGAGCGGGAACTCCACGCCGTCGGCGTCCCTGGCCTCGCTCAGGCCGTCGGTGTAGAGCAGCAGCCGCTGCGACAGGCCGAGCCCGGCGCGCCGCATCCGCGGCTCGGGGCCCAGGCCGAGCGGCGGCGAGGGCTCGGGCGGCTCCAGCGCCTCCAGGCGGTGGCCGATGCGCAGGGGAGCCGGATGGCCGCAGTTGACCAGCCGCACCTCGCCGGGCACGAACTCGGCCAGCAGGACGGTCACGAAGTCCTCCTCGCCCAGGTACGGGACGAGGTCGGCGTCGAGCGCCGTGACCAGCGTCACCAGGTCGGGGGCGTCGGGCGCGTGCCGCCGGAAGGAGGCCAGCACGACGGCGCTCAGGCGGACGGCCTCCATGCCCTTGCCCTTGACGTCACCGACGATCAGCCGCACCCCGGAGGGCGCGACCAGCGCGTCGTGCAGGTCGCCGCCGATCAGCGCCTGGTCGGTGGCCGAACGGGTGTGGACGGCCAGGCTCATGCCGCCGAGCCGGGGCGGCAGCGGCCGGACGATCGCCTGCTGGGCCAGCTCCGCGATCTGCCGCACCCGGGACAACTCGCGCTCCTGGTCGCACTGGAACCGGTAGGCCACGGACGCCAGCCCCATCGCAGGGGCGAGGACGAGCAGCCCCGTCAGCGGGTCGAAACCGGCGCGCCCGAAGGTGACATAGAGCGCGACAACCCCTTCGACCAGCAGGAACAGCAGGAACCAGGCTCGCTGTGAACGCATGGTGTGTCTCCGGATATCGGCTTCTTCTTTCCGGACGCGGCGAACAGGGTGAGTAGCTACTTTCTCACTTTTAGTCACGCAGTGCATCAGGTTCCGGCAAGCTGCTGTCACAACTTCATCCGATAGGTGGCGATCACGATGGCAGGTAAGTGGCAGGCGGGCAACCTTCCAGCGGAACTCACGAGCCTGATCGGCCGCGGCGCGGAGCTGGAGCAGGTGCGCAGGGCGTGCCGGCGGTCGCGGCTGGTGACCCTGACCGGGGTGGGCGGCGTCGGCAAGACCCGTCTGGCCCTGCGCGCCGCCGCCGACCTGCGGCCCGACTTCGCCGGCGGCTGCTGGCTGGTGGAGCTGTCGCCGCTGGACGACGGGACGCTGCTGCCGCACGCCATCGCCGAGGCGCTCCGGCTCACCGACCAGACCACCAGGCCCATGTCCGAGGTGCTGGCCGAGCACCTGTTCGGGCGCGAGCTGCTGCTCGTGCTCGACACCTGCGAGCACCTGGTCGGGGCGTGCGCGGCGACCGTCGAGGGGCTGCTCGCGGCGGTGCCCGGGCTGCACGTGCTGGCCACCAGCCGCCGTCCGCTGGAGGTGGACCCGGAGCTGGTGATCGTGGTCGACCCGCTGCCGGTGCCGGCCGCGGGCGCCACCGCGCCGCTCGGCCACGACGCCGTGACCCTGCTCGTCGAGCGCGCCGCGGCGACGATGCCGACCTTCGAGATCACCGACACCAACCGCGACGACGTCGTCCGGCTGTGCCGCAGGCTCGAAGGCATCCCGCTGGCGATCGAGCTGGCCGCGGCCCGGCTGCGCGACCTGCCCCTGGGCCATCTGGCCGACCGGCTGGAGGACCGCTTCGCCACCCTGGAGGACGACCTGGCCCTCACCCAGGAGGCCGACCCGCCCTGGCACCAGGCGCTGCGTACCGCCGTCGGATGGAGCCACGAGCTGTGCGAGCCCGCCGAGCGGCTGCTGTGGGCGCGGGTGTCGGTGTTCGCCGGCGACTTCGACGCCGAGGCCGCGCGCCGGGTGTGCGCCGACGAGCGGCTGCCCGAGGCCGACATCGGGCTGCTGCTCGATGCCCTGGCCGACGAGTCCATCCTGACCTGGCTGCCGACCGGCTCCGGCGAGCGCTACCGCATGCTCGACACGCTGCGCGAGTACGGCGCGGGCTGGCTGCGCGGCCTCGGCGAGGAGGAGGAGCTGCGCCGCCGGCACCGGGCCCACTACCAGGACCTGGCCGTGCGCGGCGCGGCCGGCTGGCTCGGCGCCGGCCAGCCCGCCTGGTACGACCGGATGGTCGGCGAGCACGACAACCTGCGCGCCGCGCTGGAGACCGCGCTCGGCGAACGGGACGGCGCGGCCGCCCTCGACCTGGCCGGCACGCTCGCCTTCTTCTGGTACGGCTGCGGCTACGCCAAGGAGGGCCGCCACTACCTGGGCCAGGCCCTGGCGCTCGACCCGGCCCCCGGCCCGGTCCGCGCCCGCGCCCTGTGGGCCGACGGCCTGCTCGCCGCCACCCAGGGGGACGCCGCCGCGGTCGAGGCGCGGGCCGAGGAGTGCGAGGCCGCCGCGGCCGACGACGACGCCTTCGCCGCGCTGTGCGTCAAGGCGCTGCGCTCGTCGGCCGGCGTGATCCGCGGCGACCTGGAGCAGGCCATGGCGGAGTCGGAGCCGGCGTACGCGATGCGCTGGAGCGGCGACGAGCTGACGATCGCCGGGCTGCTGGCGCTGATGTGCCGGGCGGTCGCGCACACCGTCGCCGGCCGGATCGAGGAGGCGATCTCGGTGCTGGAGGACCTGCGCGCCCTGTGCGACCAGCACGGCGAGCAGGCCATGCGCTCCCACGGCGACCTGCTGCGCGGCCAGGCCGAGCTGGCCCGCGGGCGGGTGGCGGCGGCCGTCGCCTACGGGCAGGCGGCGTTGCGCACCAAGCGGAGGCTGCACGACGACTTCGGCATCGGGCTGACCGTCGACCTGCTGGCGCTCGGCGCGGGGGCCGCGGGCCGGCCCGAGCGGGCGGCCCGGCTGCTGGGGCTGGCGCAGCGGATCTGGAGCAGCCACGGTCAGGCGCAGGCCAGCGTCCCGGCCTGGGTGGCGGCCCGGCAGGAGTGCGAGCGGCAGGCGCGCGAGGCCCTGGGCGACGACGCGTTCGGGTCGGCGTTCCGCGCCGGGTACGACGGCGAGGTCGACGCCGGGATCGCGTACGCGCTCGAACCCGAGGGGGAGGGGCTGCCGAACGTGTGAGACCACCGATCCGGGGGCTCCGACGTGGCGGAGGAGGCAGATGTTGCCTGCCTGGCGGTGACAACCTCACCCCTTGGATCCATCGGCGTTACCACGCAGAGTAGGGAGACATCCGTACATGGGAGGCTGCATTGGACACCGCGCCACTTCCGTTCCCGGTTCCCGGCGAGCGGACGTCCGACACGATCCGCCGCCTGCGGGACGAGCACGGACCGGTCCTGCCCGTCCTGCTGCCGGGGGAGGTGAACGGCTGGCTGGTGACCTCCTACGAGGCGACGGACGAGGTGCTGGCCAACGACGAGGCGCTCTACAGCAAGGACGCCAGGAACTTCACCGGCCTTCATGACGGCACCGTCCCCGCCGACTGGCCGCTGCGCCAGGTCATCGAGGGCGACCACCTGCTGACCAAGGACGGCGCCGACCACCGGCGGCTGCGCAGCCTCATCAACCGCGCCTTCACCCCGGCCCGGGTGGCCGCCCTCGCGCCGCGCGTCCAGGAGATGACCGACGAGCTGCTCGACCGCATGGCCGAGCGGGGCGGCGAGGTCGATCTCGTGCACGCCTTCAGCGAGCCGCTGCCGGTCGCCGTGATCTGCGAGCTGTTCGGCGTCCCGCAGGAGGAGCGGGCGCAGATCCGCGAGTGGACGGGCGTGATGTTGTCGCATGCCGCCGCCCCCGACGAGGTGAACGCGGCGGCCGGGTCGCTGCTCGGCTACCTGGCGGCCTTCATCGCGCGCCGCCGCCGCGAGCCGGCCGACGACCTGACCACCGGCCTGATCCGCGCCAACGAGGACGACGGCGGCCGCCTGTCCGACAACGAGCTGCTGTGGATCCTGTGGGTCGTGCTCGTCGCCGGCCACGAGACGACCGTGCACCTGATCGCCAAGGCGGTCGTGGCCCTGTGCGCCGACCCCGCCCAGCTCGACCGCGCCCGTACGGAGGACGCGTGGGAGCAGGTGGTGGAGGAGGCGCTGCGCAGCCGCAACTCGGTCGTCGGCCTGGTCTTCCGCTACGCGCTCAAGGACGTCACGGTCGCCGGCACCACCATCCCGGCGGGCCGGCCCATCGTCGTCGGGCTCACCGGCGCGGGCACCGACCCGGCCCGCTACGGCCCGGACGCCGGCCGCTTCGACCTGGGCAAGGCCAAGGAGGGCCATCTCGGCTTCGGCCGGGGTCCGCACTTCTGCCTGGGGGCGCCGCTGGCCCGGCTGGAGGCCAGGATCGCGCTGTCGTCGCTGTTCGGCAGGTTCCCGGGGCTGCGGCTGGCGGTCCGCCCCGAGGAGATCGCCTACACGGCGTCGATCATCACCGAGGGGCCGCTGGCGGTGCCCGTGCTGCTGCGCTGATTCTGCCTGTCAAACCGTCTTTCCGTGATTCGGAACAGAGCGGCCGGGAGCGGGGACGCAGTCCTCGACCCGGCCGCTCCTGCTGTGCCGGGTGCGGTGATGCCGCCCCACTTCCCTCGGCCTCTTGACATGATCTTCGCCGCAATGGTCTCCTAGCGCCAGTTCGGAATCGCATTCCTTATGACGGAACAGGACGGGGATCTCCATGGAACGCGCGCATTCGACCGGCCGGCTCTCGTGAGGGCTCTCGTCTTCACCGCCCCCGGCGTCGTTGAGCAGCGGGACGTGCCCGAGCCCGTGGCCGGGCCGGACGAGGTGCTGGTGCACGTGGTCGCCTCCGGCATCTGCGGCAGTGAGCTGCACGGCGTGCGCACCCCCGGGTTCCGGGTGCCGCCGCTGGTCATGGGGCACGAGTTCGCCGGGCGCACCGACGACGGGCGGCCGGTCACGGTCAACCCGATCCTGTCGTGCGGCGCGTGCGACGTGTGCCTGATCGGCCGGCCCAACGTGTGCAGGAAGCGGCAGATCATCGGCGTGCACCGGCCGGGCGCCTTCGCCGAGCGCGTCGCGGTGCCGACCGCGGCCGTGGTGCCGCTGCCCGACGGGCTCGGCTGGACCGCCGCGGGCGTGGTGGAGCCGGCCGCGAACGCCGTGCACGCCTGGGGGCTGGCCGGGCGGCCGGCCGGGGCGCGCGTGGGCGTGATCGGCGCCGGGGCCATCGGCCTGACCTGCCTGCTCACCGCCCTGTCCGGCGGCGCGGCCGGCGTGGACGTGGCCGACCGCTCGCCCGAGCGGCTGGCCGTCGCCGCGGGGCTCGGCGGCGTGGCCGCGGGCGCCGAGCTGACCGGCGAGTACGACGTGATCTTCGACGCGGTCGGCGCCGCCGCCACCCACGAGCAGTCCCTGTCCCGGCTGCGCCCCGGCGGCGTGGCCGTCTGGCTCGGCCTGGCCGACCACGTCGCCGGGTACGACGCCGCCGACCTGGTGCGCGGCGAGAAGCGCGTGCTGGGCTCGTTCGCCTACGACGCGGCCGACTTCGCCGCGGCCGTCGGCCTGGTCGGCCGCTGGGACCTGAGCTGGGTCCGGACCTTCCCTCTCGAAGAGGGCGCCGAGGTCTTCACCCGGCTGATGAACGGCCAGGCCACCCCCGTCAAAGCCCTGCTGACCCCGGAATCGAGGTAACCCATGGCCCGCATCGTCCTGGTGGGCGCCGGCAGCATCACGTTCGCCAAGAACCTCCTCTCGGACATCCTGACATTTCCCGAACTGTCGGAGTCCACGATCGTGCTCCACGACATCGACAGGGCCCGGCTCGACACCGCCGCGGCGATGGCCCGCTGGATGGTCGCCGAGCTGGGCATCGGCGCCCGGATCGAGGCGTACGCCGACCGCCGGCCCGCCGTCGAGGGCGCCGACTACGTGATCAACGAGATCGCGGTGGGCGGCCTGGAGGCGGTCAGGCGCGACCTGGAGATCCCCGCCGCGTACGGCGTGCGCCAGACGATCGGCGACACCCTGGGCATCGGCGGCATCTTCCGCGCCCTGCGCACGATCCCCGTCATGGTCGGCATCGGCGACGACCTGGCCGAGCTCGCCCCCGACTCGGTGCTGTTCAGCTACACCAACCCGATGTCGATGATCCCCTGGTCGGTCTACGCCGGCACCCCGTTCAAGAACGTCGTGGGCGTCTGCCACGCCGCCCGCGACACGCAGAGCACGCTGGCCGCCATGGTCGGCGTCCCGGAGGAGGAGATCTCCTTCCTCACCGCGGGCGTCAACCACCAGGCGTTCGTGCTGCGCTTCGAGCGCGACGGCGAGAACCTCTACCGGCGGCTCGACGAGCTGATCGACCGGGACCCCGAGCTGCGGCGGCGGGTGCGCGTGGAGGTCTACCGCAACTTCGGCTACTTCCCGACCGAGTCCTCCGAGCACGGCTCGGAGTACCTGCCGTGGTTCCTGCCGCACGCCGAGGAGGTCGAGCGGTACCGCATCCCGATCAACGTCTACCTGGAGTGGCTGGCCGAGGGCTACGAGGAGTACGAGGAGTACAAGAGCTCGCTGGAGGCCGGCAGGGGCGTGCCGATCGAACGCGGCGACGAGCTGGCCTCGCTGGCCATCCACTCGATGGAGACCGGCGCCCGCAGGCTGATCCACGGCAACGTGCGCAACGGCGGCCTGATCTCCAACCTGCCGCCGGAGGCCACCGTCGAGGTGCCCTGCCACGTCGACCGGTCCGGCGTGCGGCCGCTGCCCGTCGGCGAGCTGCCCGCCCAGGTCGCCGCCCTCAACCGGGCCTTCCTCAGCGTCGGCGAGCTGACCGTCAAGGCGGCCCTGGAAGGGCGGCGCGACCACGTCTACCAGGCCGCGCTGCTCGACCCCAACACCGCCGCCACCCTGCCGGTCCGCAAGGTCCGCGAGCTGGTGGACGCCCTCATCGAGGCCCACGGCGACCTGCTGCCCGAAGGCATCAGGAAGTGACCCCGTCGTCCGACGCCGGCCTGCCGCTGTCCCGCTACCGTCCGGTGTCGCAGCTCCGGGTGGCCGTGCACGAGGTCGACCGGGCCCGGCTGCCCGTCGTGGACGCCCACATCCACCTCGGCCGCTGGCTGACCGAGGACGGCGGCTGGATGGTTCAGGACGTCCCCGCCCTGATCGGCATGATGGACGAGCTCAATCTGCGCGGCATGGTCAACCTCGACGGCCGCTGGGGCCGGGAGCTGGCCGAGAACCTCGAACGCTACGACGCCGCCCATCCGGGCCGGTTCGCCACGTTCTGCCACGTCGACTGGTCCGAGACCGCAACGCCCGGCTTCGGCGAGCGGCTGGCCGCCCAGCTGCGCCGCTCGGTGGCCGAGGGCGCGGCCGGGCTGAAGGTGTGGAAGGACGTCGGGCTGCGGGTGCGCGACCACCGGGGCGAGCTGGTCCTGCTCGACGACCCCCGCCTGGACCCGCTGTGGGCCGCCGTGGGGGAGGCGGGCGTGCCCATCGCCCTGCACACCGCCGACCCGGTCGCGTTCTTCCAGCCTGTGGACGAGCGCAACGAACGCCTCGAACTGCTGGCCGCCCGGCCCGACTGGAACTTCTCCGGGCCGGGGTTCCCGCCGTTCGAGCGGCTCATGGAGGCCATGGAGTCGATGGTGGCCCGGCATCCGGCCACGACCGTGATCGGGGTGCACGCCGGGTGCTGGCCGGAGAACCTGGGGTTCGCCGGCCGGATGCTGGACGCGTACCCGAACTTCCACATCGACATCGCGGCGCGCGTCGCCGAGCTGGGACGCCAGCCGCGCGCCACGCGGGCGCTCATGCTCCGCCACCCCGGCCGGGTGCTGTTCGGCACCGACGAGATCCCGCCGCACCCGGACGTCTACCGGATCCACTTCCGGTTCATGGAGACCGACGACGAGGCGTTCGCGCACTCCCTCGACGACCCGCCGCTGATGGGCCGGTGGACGATCTCCGGGCTCGACCTGCCCGACGACGTCCTGGAGCAGGTGTACGCGGGCAACGCGCTGCGGCTCGTGCCGCGGCTGGCCTGACCGCTCAGGGCGCCGGCACGCCGCCGTCCGGGGAGGGCTCGGGGTCGAGGGCGAGGTCGAGGGCGGCCAGGCGCGCGGGGTCGGAGACGATGTCGATCTCCGTGATGCGCTCGCCGTCCGTCGTGACGCGCAGCACCAGGAACAGCCGGCCGCCGCGCAGCACGCCGATGCCCGGCCTGCCGTCGACGAGCACGAGATCGGCGAAGCGCGCGCGGCCGGAGTCGGTGAGCGTGCCCTGGGCCACCGGACGGGCGCCGCGCCGCTCGCCGCCCGACCCCGGCACGTCCGACCGGTGCAGCACGTCGGGGTCGAGGACCGCGAGCAGGGCGTCCAGGTCGCCGGCGCGGGCCGCGGCGAGGAAGGCGGCCACCAGCCTGCGCTGCCTGGCGTGGTCGGCGGCGGGCAGGACGGGCGTGCCGTGCACCCGCTGCCGCGCCCGGCTGGCCAGTTTCTTGGCCGTGGCGGGGGAGCGCGCCACGATCTGCGCGATCTCCCCGAACGGCATCGCGAACAGGTCGTGCAGCACGAACGCGACCCGCTCGGCGGGGCTCAGCGTGTCGAGGACCACCAGCAGGGCGAACCCGACCGAGTCGGCCAGCACCGCCGCGTCGGCCGGATCGCCGTCATGGACGCTCACCTGGTCGAACCGCTCGCCCTCGACGAGCTGCTCGTCCCTGCGCCCGCGGGCGCGCAGCATGTCGAGGCAGACCCGGCCGACGATCGTGGTCAGCCAGCCGGGCACGTTCGCGACCCCGTCCGTGCCGGCGCGGGCGGCCCGCAGCCAGGTCTCCTGGACGGCGTCGTCGGCCTCGTCGGCCGAGCCGAGCATGCGGTGCGCCACCGCCCGCAGGTGGCTCCTGGTCAGGTCGAAGTGGCCGGCCAGGTCGGCTTGCGCGTTCATCGGTCACCTTTCGTCGCGCCGGGTCGTCATACAGGCGGCTGGGCGACGACGGAGGGCGACCATGGCGGCATCCTAAGCCCGTCAGGACATGGTGAGGGGCCCCGGCGCACGAGCGCGCCGGGGCCCGCCGGCATGTCCCCCGGGGTGATCTTTCTGACGGTCGGTCACCTTTCCCGGGCTCGCGTCGTCAAGGTGGTGAGTCTTCATGAAGGAGTGGACGATGACGTACGACAAGCTGCGCACCGCGGTCGAGGGACGCGTGTGGCTGCCCGGCGACGAGGGTTTCGAGGCGGCGGCCAGGGCGTGGAACCTGACCGTGGCCCAGCCGGTGGCCGCCGTGGTCGAGGCGGCCGACGCCGCCGACGTGGCCGCCCTGGTCCGCCATGCCCGCGAGGAGGGGCTGACCGTCTCCGCACAGCCGCGCGGCCACGGCGCGAGCGGCACCGCCGACGGCGTGATCCTGCTGCGCACCAACCGGCTGGACGAGCTGGAGATCCACCCGGCCGAGCGGCGCGCCCGCGCAGGCGCAGGCGTGACCTGGGGCGCGGTGCAGGCCGAGGCGGGCAGGCACGGCCTGACCGGGCTGGCCGGCAGCAACCCCGCGGTCACCGTCACCGGCTACACCCTCGGCGGGGGCCTGAGCTGGTTCGGCCGCAGGTACGGCTGGGCGGCCGACAGCGTGCGCGCCTTCGACGTCGTGGACGCCGAGGGCCGGCCCGCGCGGGTGACCGGGGAGAGCGACCCCGACCTGTTCTGGGCGCTGCGCGGCGGCGGCGGCGACTTCGCGCTGGTCACCGCCGTCGAGTTCGACCTGTACGCCGAGCGCGCCCTGTACGGCGGCCGTCTCATGTGGCCCGGCGCAAAGGAGGCCGAGGTGTTCGCGGCCTTCCGCGAGCTGACCGCCGACGCGCCGCCCGAGCTGTCGTTGTGGGTGAACCGGGTCCAGTTCCCCAAGGCGCCCCCGATGGTGACCGTGGACCTGGCCTACCTGGGCGAGGCGGCCGAGGCCGAGGACCTGCTGGGCCGGCTCGCCAAGATCGACGGCGTGCTGAGCGACACGCGGGCCGCCATGGCCACGGCCGACCTCGGCGCGATCACCGCCGAGCCGACCGACCCGGCGCCCGCGGTGGCCCGTACCGAGCTGCTGACCGGGCTGGACGCCGGTGCCGTGGAGATCCTGCTGGCCGAGCCGGTCGGGCCGCTGGTCGCCATGCAGATCAGGCACCTCGGCGGGGCGCTGACCCGGCCGGGCGGCGGCGCCGGGGGAGCGCTGGCCGAGCCGTACCTGCTCTACCTGCTCGGGGCCGGGATCAGCCCCGAGCTCGGCCAGGCCGTACGGGCCAAGCAGGACGCGGTCGTCGCCGCCCTGGGCGACCGGGTGAGCGGGCGCAAGCCGTACACGTTCCTGTCGCCGGGCGAGCGGGCGGCTCAGGCGTTCCCCGAGCCGGCGCTGGCCCGGCTGCGCGAGATCAAGCGGTCGCGCGACCCGCAGGGCGTGTTCCGCGCCAACTACCCGGTGCTGGACTGATCACCAGTTGGCGGGCAGGCCCGGCGTCGTGGCGGGCAGGGCGTGGCCGGGCGGGCGGATGACGTAGGCGACGCCGCCGCTGCTCGAACTGCGCAGCCACACGTTCTCGAAGTCGGCGCGCGGATAGACGTGGCGGACGGCGTCGTTGCTGGATGAGGCCGGGTCGTTGGCGATCACGTCGCCCGTCGCGGTGAAGCCGACGATCACCATGAGGTGGCCGTCGGTGCCGTAACCGGCGCCGGGGAGCTCGCCCTTCTTGAACGACTGCGAGGTGATCACCGGGATGCCCGCCTTGATCAGCCGCTCCAGCTCGGTCAGGGTGCGCAGGCGGGTGACGAAGCCGTCCAGGCCGTAGCGGCCGGCGTAGGCGGTGTTGAACGGCCAGTTGCCGGCGCCCTGGTAGGCGTGGTCGTAGGTGTAGCGGGCCGCGTGGTCCACCTCGGGGTTCGGGTCGGACGGGTCCACCCAGGAGGTGTCCTGCGCGCTCGGCCACTTGTCCCAGTAGCCGAGCACCATCGTGGTCGAGGTCGGGCTGCACCACGCCTCGCCGCCGCCGTCCCACTCGGGGTAGTGGCCCGCGTGCACGTTCTGGGAGCGGCGCGGGACGTTCAGCTCGACGCCCCACGCCCCGCCGCCGGGGCTGACCGGGACGGTCTTGCGGTCGGGCACGTTCGAGGCCATCGCGCCGAACGTGCGCACCCGGGGCGTCACGGCCGAGCCCGGACTGCGGTAGAGGGTCAGGCGGAGCTGGTACGCCGACAGCTGCCGCCCGGACGCCGCCACCAGCGTGTCCACCGCGACGGACCCGTCCGCGTCGCCCTGGCCGGCCACGGAGGTGCGCATGATGTCGCCCTCCGCGTAGGACCAGCGGCCGAGGACGTACCACTTGCTCAGCCCGGCGGTGTTCCTGGCCCTGGCCTCGACCTGCAGCCAGCTTCCCTGGGGCACGTCGGCCGTCCAGGAGGCGATCAGCTGGGTGGCGGGGAAGCCGACCGTGCGCTCGGGGCCGGTCCAGCGGGCGTACTCCCACGTCCTGGTGCCCAGGGCGTCGGTGTAGGAGGTGGTGCCGGCGGCCGAGGCGAACGACAGCCCGTCGGCGGCGGACGTGCCCTCGCCGGTGCCGGTGGCGAAGTCGGCCCGCTGGTAGACGACGTCGGGCACGACGGGGCCCGGCTTCGTCCCGGCGACGTCCTTACCGGCGACGGCGGCGACGGCGGGCGGTTGGAGGGTGGTGGCCAGCAGGAGTCCGGACAGGAGGACGGTCAGCGCGCGCATGAACCCACCTTGCTCGGAAGGCTTCGGATGGGCCCGACAGTAGGGACATCCGGCGGGCAAAGCATCGGGAAATCTACGTATGGGCCATGAAGCTCTCCGAGCGCCGAAACTTTCTCTTCTGATCGAGGCCACCGCCCCTCGAACGCCGCCGACTGCAGCGGCGGCTACGTCGGCCAGAACGCGCAGAACAACCAGGCCCTGGTCCGCGCCCAGCAGAACGCGGGCATGTGGATCGGCAACCACAGCTGGACCCACCCGCACCTGACGCAGCTGGGCGCCGCCCAGATCCAGTCCGAGCTGCCACGCACCCAGCAGGCGATCCAGCAGGCCACCGGCGCCGCGCCGAGGCTGTTCCGGCCGCCGTACGGGGAGACCAACGCCACCCTCCGGTCATGACGATGCGGCCGAACGGCAACGGCAACACCTTCGGGTTCACCGTCCAGCACAACGGCAACTGGACCTGGCCCGCGGTCTCCTGCCGGGTGGGGTGAGGCCCGTCCCGGTATGGAATGCTCTCCGCCATGCTGATAAGGAACGGGACAATTGACGACATTTCCCCGATTGTGGCGTTGCATGTGGAGAGCTGGCGTACGGCCTACGCGGGCATCATGCCCGACGGTTTCCTGAACGGCCCCCTGGACGACGACCGGCTCGCGCTCTGGCGGGAGCGGCTGGACCCGCCCGTCCGGGGGGCGGGCCTGTTCATCGGCCACGACGACGAGGGAAAGCTGCTCGGATTCGCCTACCTGCTGCCGGCCCCGGACGGCCGGATCCTGCTCGACAACCTGCACGTGCGGCCGGGGAGCACGGGCTCGGGCGCCGGATCCCGCCTGCTGCGGCACGGACTGGCCTGGGCGGCGGACGAGCATCCCGGCCGGGAGGTCTACCTGGAGGTGCTCAGGGCGAACACCCGGGCCATCGGCTTCTACGAACGGCACGGCGCACGCCGCACCGACGAGCGGATGTGCCGTTTCCAGCAGGGGTTCGAGCTGCCCGAGCTGGAGTACGCCTGGGTGAACTGACCCTCCGGCGACGCGCGCCGCAGGCGGTCAGGTGAGGGCGTCGCGCGTCCAGGAGCCCAGGACCAGCAGGGATTTGGTGCCGGTGACGTTGCCGGCCCGGCGTAGCCGGTCGATGACCTGCTGGAGGTGCCCGAGGTCGCGCACCCGTACGTGGATGAGGGCGTCGGGGTCGCCGGCGATGGTGAAGACGGCCTGCACCTCGGGCACGTCCGTCGCCGTGCGGACGATCTCGCCCACCGGTGTGGTCCCCGGGTACCGCAGCTCGGTGAACGCCTCGATGCCCCAGCCGAGCTTGGCATAGTCGATCTGGACGGTGAACCCGGTGATCACCCCGATCTCCCTGAGCCGGTCGACCCGCCGCTTGACCGCCGCCACCGACAGCCCGACCTGCTCGGCCATCTCGGAGAAGGTGCGGCGGCCGTCCTCGCGCAGCAGCCGGAGCACCTGATGGTCGATGTCGTCGATGTCCGGCATGTGAGAATCCTCCTTGGTGACGCAAAGTTCTTCTGCGCCAGAATCGCCCAGCTCACATTATTTGCGTCTTCGTTGTGGTTTCACGTCTGATACTTGCGCACAGTAGCTCTCCGTTGCTGTGCTGGGAAACCCCACATACGCATTGCCCGCCAGGAGGTTCGCGTGAGCGTGAACAGCGCGACCGTGTCGCTCGACGACAAGTACGCCGCGCCGGACGGCCGGGTGCTGATCTCCGGCATCCAGGCCCTCGTCCGGCTGACCCTCGAACAGCGGCGCCTGGACCGGGACCGCGGCCTGAACACCAGGGCCTTCGTCTCCGGCTACCAGGGCTCCCCGCTGGGCGGCCTGGACCTGGAGATGGGTCGCGCGGCCCGCTTCCTGGACGAGGCCGGCGTCGTCTTCCAGCCCGGACTCAACGAGGAGCTGGCCGCGACGGCCGTGGCCGGCACGCAGCTCCTCGGCCAGGTCCCCGGCCGCAGCCACGACGGCGTCACCGCCTTCTGGTACGGCAAGAACCCCGGCCTCGACCGCGCCGCCGACGCCATCAGGCACGGCAACATGGCCGGCACCGCCGCGCTCGGCGGCGCGGTGGCCTGGATCGGCGACGACCCCGGCTGCAAGTCCTCCACCGTGCCCAGCTCGTGCGAGCCGATGTGCCAGAGCCTGTCGATGCCGCTGCTCGCGCCCGGCTCGGTCGCCGAGATCATCGAGTTCGGCCTGCACGCGGTCGCCCTGTCCCGCGCCACCGGCCTGTGGACCGGGCTGAAGATCGTCGCCGACATCGCCGACGCCTCGGCCACCGTCGAGCTGGGCGCGCCGTACGACGGCATCCCCCTCCCCGACCACGCCGACCGCGGGAAGTCACCGATCCTGGTCGGCCCCTCCGCCCTGGACGCCGAGTACGACCTGCTCACCCGCAGGCTGGAACTGGCCCGCGACTACGGCCGCAGGCACGGGCTCAACCGCGTCATGCGCGACGCCCCCCGCGCCACGCTCGGCATCCTGGCCTCCGGCACCACGTACGCCGTGGTCCTGCGCGCCCTGGCCGATCTCGGCCTGGACGAGAGCGCCACCGAGGACCTCGGGCTGCGCCTGATCCGGCTCGGCATGCCCTTCCCGCTCGCCGAGGCCGACCTGGCCGCCATGACCTCCGACCTCGACCGGGTGCTGGTGGTCGAGGACAAGGTGCCGTTCCTGGAAGGGCAGCTCAAGCAGGCCCTCTACGGCGGCGAGCGCGCCCCCGTCGTGTCGGGCCGGGACCTGCTGACCGCCCGCGGCACCCTCGGCGCCGAGGACGTCGCCAAGGCGCTGGCCACCTGCCTCGGCCCCGACCGGCTCCCGCGCGGGACGGTCCACCTGTCCCGGCCCGCGTCCGCCGCGCGCCGCCTGCTGCCGATGGTCGCCGCGCGCACGCCGTACTTCTGCTCGGGCTGCCCGCACAACTCCTCCACCCGCACGTCCGACGACACGCTGGTCGGCGTCGGCATCGGCTGCCACGCCATGATCGCCCTCGACGGGCACGGCCGCGGCACCCAGATCGGCATCACCCAGATGGGCGGCGAGGGCGCCCAGTGGATCGGGCTCGCGCCGTTCACCCGGGACCGGCACTTCGTGCAGAACCTCGGCGACGGCACCTTCCACCACTCCGGCTCCCTGGCCGTGCGGGCCGCGGTGGCGGCCGGGGTGACGATGACCTACAAACTGCTCTACAACGACGCCGTCGCCATGACCGGCGGCCAGCGCGCCGAAGGGCGGCTCGACGTGCCCGCGCTCACGCGCTCGCTGGCCGAGGAGGGCGTGCGCAGGATCGTCATCACCACGCCGGAGCCGGAGACGTACCGCGGGGTGCGGCTCGCGCCGATCGCCTCCGTGCGGCACCGCGACGACCTCGCCGACGTCGAGCGCGAGCTGGCCGCGCTCGACGGCGTGACCGTCCTGCTGCACGACGACAAGTGCGCGGCCGAGGAACGGCGGCTGCGCAAGCGCGGCAAACTGCCCACCCCGGCGGAGAAGGTCGTGGTCAACGAGCGCGTCTGCGAGGGCTGCGGCGACTGCGGCGACGTCTCGACGTGCCTGTCCGTCCAGCCCGTCGAGACCGAGTACGGCCGCAAGACGCGCATCCACCAGCCGTCGTGCAACTCCGACCTGAGCTGCCTCAAGGGCGACTGCCCGTCGTTCCTGCTGGTCGAACCCGGCACCAGGGCGCCGCGCGAGCTGCCGCCGCTGCCGGTGCGGCTGCCGGAGCCGGCCGTCAGGCTCGACGGCGACGCCGAGACGCTGATCCGGATGCCCGGCATCGGCGGCACCGGCGTCGTCACGGTCTCGCAGATCCTCCAGATGGCCGCCCACCTCGACGGCCTGCACGCCGCCGGCATCGAGCAGACCGGCCTCGCGCAGAAGGGCGGCCCGGTCGTCAGCGACGTGCGCATCGCCAAGCGGCCGGTGGACGGCTCGGTGCGCGCCTCGCGCGGCACGGCCGACGTGCTGATCGGGTTCGACCTGCTCGGGGTCGCCGCCGACGCCAACCTCGCCGTCGCCGCGCCCGGCCGGACGGTCGCCGTGGTGAACACCTCCATCGTGCCCACCGCCGCCATGGTCACCGGACGGGCGACCGTGCCCGGCTCCTCGGCCGACGCGGTGGTCAGGCTGGAGTCGGCCACGGAGGGTGCGGACAACCTGTACCTCGACGCCCACGAGTTGTCCGAGGCGCTGTTCGGCGACCACATGCCGGCCAACATGCTGCTGGTCGGCGCGGCGTACCAGCACGGCTGCCTGCCCGTCTCGGCCGCCTCGATCGAGGCGGCGATCAGGCTCAACAAGGCCGCCGTCGAGAAGAACCTCGCGGCCTTCCGCTGGGGCCGGGCCGCCGTCGCCGACCGTGAGGCGGTACGCCGGGCCGCGCTCGCCGAGCCCGCCGAGCGGCCCGCGCCCGGCCTGGAGGAGACGCTGGCCCTGCGGGTGGCGGACCTGACCGGCTACCAGAACCAGACCTACGCCCGTACGTACGAGACCGACGTCAGGCGCGTGATCGCCGAGGCGGCCGGGCGCGCGGGGGAGGAGGCCGGCGCGCGCGTCGGGCTCGCCTACGCCCGCTCCCTGCACAAGCTCATGGCCTACAAGGACGAGTACGAGGTCGCCCGGCTGCACCTCGACCCCGAGGAGCAGGCCAGGCGCGAGCGGGAGTACGGCGCCGACGCGGTCGTGTCCGTGCTGCTGCACCCGCCGCTGCTGCGCGCGATGGGGATGAAGCGCAAGATCCGGCTGCGCCGCTCCGCGCCGGTGCTGTTCCGCGGCCTGCGAGCCGCACGCGTGCTGCGCGGGACCGCCCTCGACGTGTTCGGCCAGGCCGAGGTCCGCCGGGTCGAAAGGGAACTGATCACCGAATATCGTGATCTCATGCGTGCCGCCCTCGCCCGGCTGACCCCCGGCACGATCGACGCCGTCGCCGAGATCGCCGGCCTTCCCGAGTCGATCCGCGGGTACGAGGACATCAAGCTCGCCCGCGTCGCCGAGTTCCGTGAGCGGGCCGCGGCCGCCCTGGCCCGCCTCGCCGAAGCCGCACCCAAGGAGTCGTCGTGACCGTTGACCGCCTGCTCCCCGATCAGGACGCCAAGGACCTGATCGAGCTGACCCGCGACATCGCCGACAAGGAGCTCGCGCGCCGGGTCGACGAGCACGAGCGCGCGGAGACGTACCCGGAGGGGCTGTTCGCCACCCTCGGCGCGGCCGGGCTGCTCGGGCTGCCCTACCCCGAGGAGTTCGGCGGGGGCGGGCAGCCGTACGAGGTGTACCTCCAGGTGATCGAGGAGCTGGCGGCCCGCTGGGCGGCGGTCGCGGTGGCGACGAGCGTGCACACGCTGGCCTGCTTCCCCGTGGCCGCGTACGGCACCCCCGAGCAGCGCGAACGCTGGCTGCCCGACATGCTGGCCGGACGGATCGTCGGCGGCTACAGCCTGTCGGAGCCGCAGGCGGGCTCGGACGCGGGCGCGCTCACCTGCCGGGCCGAGCGCACCGAGAGCGGCGACTACCGCATCACCGGCAACAAGGCCTGGATCACCCATGGCGGCATCGCCGACTTCTACGCCCTGTTCGCCCGTACCGGCGAGCGCATCTCCTGCTTCGTCGCGCCCGGCGCGGCCGAAGGTCTGACGTTCGGCCGCCCCGAGGAGAAGATGGGCCTGCACGCCGTGCCGACCACCAGCGCCCACTGGGACGGCGCCGTCATCGACGGCGACCGGCTGATCGGCGAGGAGGGCCAGGGCCTGCAGATCGCCTTCAGCGCCCTCGACTCCGGCCGGCTCGGCATCGCGGCCTGCGCCGTCGGCCTGGCCCAGGCGGCCCTCGACGAGGCCGTCGCCTACGCCAAGGAGCGGCAGACCTTCGGCAAGCGCATCATCGACCACCAGGGCCTCGGCTTCCTGCTGGCCGACATGGCGGCGGGGGTGGACAGCGCGCGGGCGACGTACCTGGACGCCGCCCGCCGCCGCGACGCCGGCCTCGACTACAGCCGGCAGGCCAGCGTGGCCAAACTGGTCGCCACGGACACCGCCATGAAGGTCACGACGGACGCGGTCCAGGTGTTCGGCGGCTACGGCTACACCAGGGAGTTCCGGGTCGAGCGCTACATGCGCGAAGCCAAGATCATGCAGATCTTCGAGGGCACCAACCAGATCCAACGATTGGTCATCGCCCGCCAACTGGCGAAGTAGCCCCTGACGCCGCAACCCCGTCGGACGCTGTTGCAACGGAATGAAGGCGGAGGGAGGTTCGCATTTAGCGGTTGTGGTTGGCGGGGGCTTCGAAGATGAGGCCGCGGCCGTCCTCTTCGTCCCAGTCTTCTCCGACCTTGACGAAGCCGAAGCCGGCGATCGTGGCCAGGGACGCCGTGTTGTCAGGACTGATCGTCGCCCGTACGGTCTTGACCGCCGGTTCGGCCGCGGCCCGGTGCAGCAACTCGATCAGGATGGCTCGGCCGTACCCCTGGCGACGGAACTCTGGAGCGACCGCGTAGCCGATCTCCACCATGCCCGCCTCGTCGGGCGGTCCGTGAAAGCCCGCATGGCCGACGACGACGCCTTCGGGCCCGGTCACCGCCTGCCGCACCATCCACGGTGCGTGGTCAGGGTCGGCGGCCATCTGGTCGATCCGGATCCGCCACAGCCACCGTGCTCTGTCTGTCACGAAGTAGTCGGTCAGAGCGACCCCAGCCGTACTACTGGCTGTGGCCAGATTCCCATCGAGGAGAGCGGACATCGCGGTGCTCGACAACTCGACGAAGCGCACCTGCTTCGGACTGGTGGGGAACGACGTCTGGCGATCGGCTTCATCTGTCACGGTGCGATGGTCGCAAAGCGTCCGGCGGACGTCCACGGGGTTTTGGAGGGTGGGAGCAGGGCGTCGGGGGACAGGCCTTCATTACTGTCGTCACAGATAGTAATGCGCTGATAACTCTATGCTTAGGGTTGGGTTGGGTGGCATTCGCCGCTCCCGTCCCGAAGGGAAATCGATCATGCGACGCATCCCGATCGCGCTGGCCGCTCTGGCCGCCGCCGGTGCCGTGGCGATGGCCCCGCTCGCCACAGCGCAGGCAGCCACCGCTGTTTCGCTCAACGCGCCGACCGCGCGGGCGGGCGAGGTCTTCACGTGTCAGGAGGTGCAAGCGGAAATGCCGGAACTCTTCGCCCGCGACTGCGACACCAGTCATTGGGGGCCTCTGTCCGACTTCGTCGTCACGTCCAGGGGCCGGGCCGTCTACCGCTGCACCACCGGCTGGGCCGAGGGCAGCCTGTGGATCCGTGGCCAAGGCTGCCGGCGGCTCCAGAGCTCCTGACCGGCCGGTAGCTCAGGCTCCGGTGGCCCGAACCGTCGTGGGCGCGTCCGTCCGGAAAGTCCGGGAAGTCCGGGGAATCCGGGAAGTCTGCGAACCGCTGGGACTGGTGACTGTATCGTGAGCGCCGCCGGTCCGGCGGCGGCCGGGAGCGGCCGGAGGGCCGCTCGTCCGGCGGGCCGATCCGCCAGGCAGCACCGGGCGTTCCCGACGGCCTCCGCACGCGCCCCGCGGAGCCGCCCCGACCAGGCCGGGCTTGGGCGTTCGGCGTCGTCCCGAAGCCCGCGAGACCGGCCCGCCGCCGCCGTCAAGGCGCTCGAGGCGCTGAAGGGGATCAAGGGCTCAAGGCACTCAAAGGCGCCTTGCACGCTACGTGCGCATAGAGATCGGATGCGAAATGTCAAGATCACTTGCTGCTCAAAGCCATCTCCAGTCTCAGCCGATCTCTCCGTTAACTCCGGTCTCTTGCTGGGCGACGTTGATCGCGTAAAGATCCCCACGCAAGGAGCTGCCATGATCCGCGCACTCAACCAGCTGGGAGACCGCCTCCTCGACAAACTCCTCCCCTCGGCGAACGCCTCGGCCGCGTGCTGGACCGACTGGTGCTGCCAGGGCAAGTTCTGCCGGACCTGCTGCTACCACGACTCCAGCGGCACGGTCAGCTGCGGCAGCTTCGACTACTGCTGACGCCTCCTCCCGATCTCCCATGACAGCCATGCAGTACGTCGCGCTGGCCTGCCGGGTGGCGCTGGGCGTCGTCTTCCTGGTCGCGGTGGCCGGCAAGGTGCGCGGCCGGTCCGCGTTCGCCGGGTTCCGCGGGTCCGTGCGCGGCCTGGTCCCGCTGGGGCCGCGGGCCGTCACGGCGGTGAGCGGCGCCGTCGTCCTGGCCGAAGGGTGCGTCGTCGTGCTGCTGGCGATCCCCGGGACTGTGCGGGCCGGCGTGATGCTGGCCGGCACCGTCCTGGTGGGTTTCTGCGCCGGGATCGTCAGGGCGATGCGTTCGGGCGCCACGACGCCGTGCCGGTGCTTCGGCGCCGCCGGGACGCCGCTCGGTGGCCGCCACCTCGTCCGCAACGCCGGGCTGCTCGCGCTGGCCGCCGCCGGGCTCGTGCCGGGGCACGCCGCGCCGCATCCGGCGGGCGTCGCCCTGAGCGTGCTGGCCGGCGGCGTCCTCGCCGTCATCGTGATCTTCTTCGACGACCTCGCCGACCTGTTCGCCGCACAACCGCGTCACCCCTGAGGAGCCCGCATGCCCTATCTCGTCGCCGCCGTCGTCATCGTCGGACTGCTGTGCCTGGTCAACCTGGTGCTGACGCTGGCGGTGATCCGCCGCCTGCGTGCGCACACGCTGCGGCTGTCGGAGCTGGGGCCGACGCGTCCCCCGACGGTGCAGCCGGGCACGACGATCGGCGAGTTCAGCGCGACGACCGCCGACGGCGGGACCGTGTCGCGCGCGTTCTTCTCGGGGGTCTCCGTGGTGGCGGTGTTCTCCACCGAGTGCGCGTCCTGCCACGAGCTGCTGCCGGAGTTCACGTCCTACCTCGCCGACACGCGTCCCGAGCGGGTGCTGGCCGTGGTCACGGGCGACCCGGACGAGGCCCGGCGGTTCACCCGCGAGCTGACCTCGGCCACCGTCGTCGTGGAGCCGATGGGCGGCCCGGTGAGCAGGGCGTTGCAGGTCTCGCAGTTCCCCAGCTTCTTCCTGGTCGACGGTGACGCGGTGGTCGTGGCGGCCGACACCGCGCCGGGCAGGCTGCCGGCGGTCACCCGCCGATGACCCCTCCCGCCGGGCCCGGCGGCGCCGCCCGGGGACGGCGTGCGCGCGCGGCCGTGGCGCTCGCCTGGCGGGCGCATCCGGCCGCCGTCCTGGGGTCGGGGATCGCGGTGCTGCTCATGGGCTTGGTCCCGGTGGCCGCCGCGTGGCTGACCAAGCTCGTCCTGGACGGCCTGGCCGCCGGGGCGGGGCCCGCCGAGCTGCTGCCGCCGGGCGTGGCCCTCGGCGTGACCGGCCTGGCCGGCGCGGCCCTGCCCGCGGTCGCGGAGTACGCCCAGGAGCAGCTGCGCCGCGCGCTCCAGGTGCTGATCCAGGACCGGCTGTTCCAGGCCGTCAACGCCCATCCAGGGCTGAGCCGGTTCGAGAACCCGGCCTTCCACGACCGCATGCGGCTGGCGCAGGAGGCCGGGCAGAACGCGCCGCAGCGGATCGTCCGCTCGACCCTGGGGATCGCCCAGGGAGCCGTCACCCTCGCCGGGTTCACCGCGGCGCTGGCCGTGCTCGCGCCGGGGATGATCGTCGTCGTGGCGCTCTCCGCGATCCCGTCGGTCCGTGCCCAGCTCGACCTGTCACGGCGTCGCGCGGGCATGATGTGGGGCGTCAGTTCCAGGGCCCGGCGGCAGATCTTCTTCGCCGGCCTGCTCACCAGCCCCGACGCGGCCAAGGAGATCCGCCTGTTCGGGCTCGGCGACCTGCTGCGCGGCCGGATGCTGGCCGAGCTGCGCGCGGTCAACGCCGCCGAGCAGGGGCTGGCCCGCCGGACCCTGCGTACTCAGGGCGCGTTGTCGCTGGTGGGGGCGGCCGTCGCGGCGGCGGGCCTGCTCTGGGCGATCATCGCCGCCGCGTCGGGCGCGCTGAGCGTCGGCGACGTCGCCGTGTTCGTCGCGGCCGTGGCCGGGGTGCAGTCGGCGCTGGCGTCGATCGTCGGCCAGTCGGCGGACGCGCACAACGCGCTGCTGATGTTCGGGCACTACCTCGACGTGGTGGCCGACCCGCCCGACCTGCCCGTGCCGCGGCGGCCGCGGCCCGTCCCGGCGCTGCGCGAGGGCATCGAGGTGCGCGACGTCTGGTTCCGGTACGACGACGCCCATCCGTGGGTGCTGCGCGGGGTCGACCTCTTCGTCCCCCGCGGCGGCTCGCTCGCCCTCGTCGGCCTGAACGGCGCGGGCAAGAGCACCCTGGTCAAGCTGATCTGCCGGCTGTACGACCCGGTGCGCGGGTCCATCCTCTGGGACGGCGTCGACCTGCGCGAGACCGACCCCGCCGAGCTGCGCGGCCGTATCGGCGCGGTCTTCCAGGACTACATGTCCTACGACCTGACCGCGGCCGAGAACATCGGCCTCGGCGACGTCGCGGCGATCGGCGACCGGGAGCGGGTCGAGGCCGCCGCCCGGCTGGCCGGCGTCCACGAGACGGTCGCCGGGCTGCCGCGGGGCTACGACACGCTGCTGAGCCGGATCTTCTTCGGCGACCGGGACGACCCCCAGGCCGGAGTGGTGCTGTCCGGCGGTCAGTGGCAGCGTCTGGCGCTGGCCCGCGCCCTGATGCGGAAAGGACGCGACCTGCTCGTGCTGGACGAGCCGAGCTCCGGCCTGGACGCGCAGGCCGAGCACGCCATCCACGAAAGCCTGCGCCGCCACCGCGCCGGACGCACCAGCCTGCTGATCTCCCACCGGCTGGGCGCGGTCCGGGAGGCGGACGCGATCGTCGTGCTCGCCGAGGGCCGGATCGCCGAGCAGGGCTCGCACGCGGAGCTGATGGCGCTCGGCGGGGAGTACGCGAGCCTGTTCACCCTCCAGGCCCAGGGCTACGAACCGGCCACCCCGCCGGACCCGCGGACGGGCGACATCGACCGGACGACGACGCCGAGCACCCGGTCGAACGGCACGTAACCCCACACCCGCGAGTCCTCGCTGACCGGCCCGTCACCCAGGACCACCAGCCGGCCGGCCGGGACCGTGTCGCCCGGCGACGCCCCCACCCGCCCCGCGACCTCGGACGGAACCGGGTCGCCCGGCACGGCCACCGCCCGCTTGATGAACCACATGGCCGCCCCCGGCGCCGGCAGCGGCCCGGTGCGCCACTCGCCCCCGGGCGGCAACGTCTGCAGCACCACGACCTGCCCGCGTCCGACGCCCGCCCCCGTCGTCCTGCGGACGAGCACCCGGTCGCCGGTGCGGTAGGTCGGCAGCATGCTCGCCCCGCTGATCCGGACGACGACCAGACGCCGCCGGGCGACGGCCAGCCCGGCGGCCAGCCCGGCGGCCAGGGCCGCGATCGGGGCCAGCAGGATCAGGACACGCCGCACGACGCCCTCCCAAGTCGATCATCACCGGAGACTGCCGACACTAGCGGCGGATCTCCGCGCCGGACAGCCCGTACGGCCCGCCGAAGGGGCCGCTCACCTCACGGCCCGGGCCGGCCGGGGTGGTCGAGGCCGGCGGTGAGCTGGTCGATCGCCGTGTCGATGCGCCGTCCGAGCAGGGCGGTGTCCGGCGGCCCCGCGGAGGCCGCGGTCTGCCGGAGCCACTGGTCGAGGACGACGCGCAGCGCCGTCAGGGCCGCGGCCGCGCACAGCAGGGGATAGCCGGTGTCGCCGGGACGCCCGGGGGCGGGGTGGCCTATGTGCTCGGCGATCGCCTCGGCCAGGGCCTGCTCCTGCGCGGCGAGCACGGCCAGTTGCTGCGGCACCAGCGTGGGCGCCGACCGGACGAGCTGCAACGCCCGGACATGGTCCCGGCCGGCGGCGTCGCTCTCGTTCATGACCGTCAGCACGGCCTCGCGGAAGGCCCGCAGGACCGGCTCGGTGCGCGGCCGGGCCCTGAACCGGGCGACGAGCTCCTGCGCGGCGGCGGCCAGCGAGGCCACGACCGCCTCCTCCTTGCTGGAGAAGTAGTTGAAGAACGTGCGCAGCGCGATGTCGGCCTCGCCGGCGATCTGCTCGACGGTCACGTTCTCGACGCCGTGGCGCAGGGCCAGCCGGAGCGCCGCCGCGCGGAGGGCGGCGCGGGTGGCCTGCTTCTTGCGTTCGCGGCGGCCGGGCGACGCGGGCTCCCCGCCGCCCGATGCGAGCTGAACCACCCCGGCCTCCTCTGCCACGGTCCTCATTATGGGCTCCGGCAGGGCGACAGAGCTCCGGCGAGCATCGCGCCCGGTCAGGACCAGGCGACCGGCAGGGAGTGCACGCCGAAGATGAGCATCTCGTCGCGCACCGGCACCTGGCCGGCCGGCACGGCCAGCCGCAGGTCCGGCAGGCGCGTGATCAGCTCCGTCAGGCCGATGCGCATCTCCACCCGGGCGAGCTGCTGGCCCAGGCACTGGTGCACGCCGTGCCCGAAGGCCAGGTGCGGGACGCGGGCGCGGTTGACGTCGAACCGGTCGGCGTCGGGCCAGTGGCGGGGGTCGCGGTTCACCTCGGGCGTGGCGATCACGACGGTCGCGCCGGCGGGAAGGTCGGCGCCGCCCAGCGTGACGGGCTCGGTCGTGACGCGGCTGACGCCGAGCTGGATGATGCTCAGGAAGCGCAGCAGCTCCTCGACCGCGTTGTCGACGAGGGAGGGGTCCGCCCGCAGGGCGGCGAGCTGGGCGGGGTGCTCCAGCAGGGCGAATGCGCCCAGTGCCAGCATGTTGGCGGTGGTCTCGTGGCCCGCGCCGAGCAGGACGAGGGCGACGTCCACGAGCTGGGCGTCGGTCAATGGCGGGTCGGCGTCGTGGACGAGCCCCGACAGCAGGTCGTCGGCCGGCTCGGCGCGCTTGGCGGCCACCAGCCGCTGCATGAACGCGTACAGCTCGACGCCCGCCACCGCCCGCTCCTCGTCGGTGGAGTTGGCGTTCAGCCCGACGGAGGTGCGTTCCTGGAACTCGGCGCGGTCGGCGTAGTCGACGCCGAGCAGCTCGCAGATGACCAGCGACGGCAGCGGCAGCGCGAACGACGGCACGAGGTCGGCCTCCGTGCCGGCCGCCTTCATCGCCTCGATGTGCTCGACCGCGATCTCGGTGACCCTGGCTTCCAGCTCCCGCATGCGCCGGACGGTGAACTGACCGGTCAGCAGCCGCCGGATGCGCGTGTGCTCGGGCGGGTCCATGAACACGAAGAAGCCGTCCTCGCGGCTCTCGACGGACGGGCCCGCCGGAAGGACGCCGGCCGCCTGCTCGGTCACCTCGTGCGGCTGCAGCGACGTGGCCTCGCGGTGGCGGACCCGGTCGGCGCTGAAGCGGGCGTCCGACAGGACGGTGCGGGCCTCGTCGAAACCGGTGACCAGCCACGCCCGCGCGCCGTTGAGCAGCTCCACCGGCCGGACCGGGTCCTGGCCGCGCCGCTCCCGCAGGCCCGGCGGCGGGTCGAACGGGCACCCGCCGCGCTCGACCAGGTCGGCGGGCATGATCCGGCGCATCGCCGTGGGGCTCGCGCCGGGGGAGTCGTCGGTCAGGCTGCGGTCGCTCATCGGCACGTCCTGTTCTCTCGGGGGCGGGCCGTTCCACCCTACAAAGATGCACGACGCGCATCAATGCACGTTGTGCATGTCCATTCGGACGCCGGATCAAGGTGTGCCCGCGGGCCCACGGGGCAAAGGCACGCATCCGACAGCTCACCCGCACGGGAGGAACGTGATGACGCGACAGCCTGGACGAGCACCGGTTGCGGGGTCGGCGTGAGCGGTAAGGGGGGCTCGCAGGAGGCGACTTACGCGGCGCTGGCCGCCAACCTGGGGATCGCCGTCACCAAGTTCGTGGCGTTCTTCTTCACCGGCTCGTCCTCGATGCTCGCCGAGGGCATCCATTCCTTCGCCGACTCGGGCAACCAGGGGTTGCTGCTGCTCGGCCAGTCCCGTGCCAAGCGCGGGCCCACCCCGTCCCATCCCTTCGGCCACGGGCGCGAGCGGTACTTCTACGCCTTCCTGGTCTCGGTCGTGCTCTTCTTCGGCGGCGGCCTGTTCGCCCTGTACGAGGGTTACGAGAAGATCAGCCACCCGAAGCCCCTGGAGAGCTGGCCGTGGGCGATCGGGGTGCTCGTGGGCGCGATCGTCATGGAGGGCCTGTCCCTGCGCACGGCGGTGCGCAACGCCAACCGGGCCCGCGGGGGCCGGTCGTGGCCGCGCTACATCCGCGAGGCCAAGGCCCCCGAACTGCCCGTGGTCCTGCTGGAGGACACCGCCGCCCTGCTCGGGCTGGCCTTCGCCCTCATCGGGGTCACGCTCACGCTGGTCGTCGGCGACCCGGTCTACGACGGCATCGGCTCGATCGCCATCGGCGTGCTCCTGATCATCGTGGCCGTCACCCTGGCCACCGAGACCAAGAGCATGATCATCGGTGAGTCGGCGTCGCCGGAGGTCCAGCGGGCCATCGAGGAGGCCCTGCGCGAGGACGACGCCGTCGCCTCCTTCACCCGCCTGCGCACCCTGCACCTCGGCCCGGAGGAGCTGCTCGTGGCCGCCCGGGTCACCGTCGCCGAGCAGGGGGACGCCGTGGCCGAGGCGCTGGCCAAGGCCGAGCGGCGTATTCGCGAACGCGTCCCGATGTCCACGGTCGTCTACCTGCAGCCCGAGCCCTGACCCTGCTGCCACTGCCGCACCCACGAGCGGCCGTAGTCGTTGCCGTGCGGCGTGCGCAGCACGGTGTGGACGTGGAACGGCTTGGGCGTGCCGTAGTCGAGGAAGACGCCGCGGTGGTGGTCGAGCTCGGCGACGATCACCGGTGACTGCAGCCGGTAGTAGAAGACGTCGCCCGGCCGGTGGCCGCCGATCCAGCAGAACCACGTCTCGTCGAGGTGCGCGGCGATCTCGCGCAGCCGGGCGGCGCGCGGCCCCGCCGGGAGCAGGCCGACGAACGACTCGGCGACGGCCAGCGCGTGCTCCCGGGCCGCCGCGGGCATGGCGGCGACCCGCACCCCCTCGAACGGGATCACGCGGTTGTCCTGGAACGCCCCGGCCAGGTGGCGTTCGTCCCCCGGGTGCACCCGTCCCTCGGGCATCGCCGGGTCGACCATGTGCTCGTAGACGACGGCCTGCCGGCGCTGCTCCTCCGGCAGGGCGGCCATCAGCCGCAGGCCGCGGGCGACCCGGTCGGCGAACAGGTCGCGCAGGCCGGCGTGCGGACCGGCGTCGATCTCGTCGGGCTCGGCGCCGAGAAACACCGGCGACAGCGCCATGCGGCCCTCGACGACCAGGCAGTTGAGCGCGCAGTGGTGGCCGTAGAGCTGCCAGCCCCAGGGGGCCCGCGGGTCAGGCGTGCCGTAGAGGGCGAAGTTGTAGCTGAACTCGTTGAGTATGGTCTCCAGGCCGACCACCTCGCCCAGGAAGCCGTTGACCCGCATCACCGCGCGGACGAGCCGGCCGCCCTCGGGCGAGAGCGAGGCGCCCACCAGCGCCAGCGCCCTCTCCCTGACGGCCGGCGCTCGCAGGTCCAGCCGCAGGCCGGTGTCGAACTGCATGAACTCCGGGTTGGCCCAGGTCTGCCACGCCACGGCGTCGGCCTCGTGCGAGAGGCGTTCGCGGTCCTCGTCGTCGAGGCAGGCCAGCAGGTCGCGGGCGGCCGACACCATCGCGGCGACCGGCGCCTGCTCGCCGGGGGCGGCCGGTGTCAGCGGGTACAGGCCGTCCCGCAGGACGCCGTCCTCGGTGACGCCGCGGAAGTCGTTCCCGTACAGCGGGGTCCAGCCCTCGATCAGGCCGCCGGTGAACGTCCCCGGCCTCCTGGCCAGCTCGCGGTAGGCATAGGGGTCGAGGCCTCGTACGCCGGCCAGCCGCGGGTGGTCGTGCGGGAACAGGTACTGGCGGAACTCGCCGGGCATGAGGGCTCTCCGGTCTGTCTCAGAGGGTGGTGTTGTGCCGGGCGACGGCGGCCCGTACGGCGCTCTCGTCGCCGGCCGCGATCGCCTCGACCAGGTCGGCGTGGATCCGGTGGCGCAGCTCGCGGTAGCCGGCGTCGGCCGCGTCGTCGGGACGCGGGGACGCGGCGCCCAGATGGCCGAGCGTGCCGATGTAGACGGCCCGGGCCATGGCGTTCGGGCTGATGGCGGCGATGCGCTCGTGCAGGGCCCAGTTGGCGCGCATGAAGGCGTCCCAGCCGGGCGCGGAGTGCAGCCGTCGCAGCAGGCGGCGCAGGTCGGCGACGTCCCGGCGGATGCGGTGGCGGGCGGCGCCGACGTCGATCAGCTCCTCCAGGTGGTCGCGCAGCTCGACGGCGTCGGCGACGGTGCCCGGCTCCTCTGCGACGCCGAGCAGGGTGTGCCGCAGCCGCACCACCGGGCCGGGGTCGGCGACGAACAGCCCGCCGCCGCGGCCCGGCCGGATCTCCAGCACGCCACGGTCGCGCAGCAGCCGGACGGCCTCGCTGACCGTGGCGTAACCGAGGCCCGTCTCCGCGCGCAGCGCCTCCAGCGTGCCGACTGGCTCCCCGGGACGCAGGCCGCGCGACCTGATCCGCTCGTCGAGCGCGGCGGCCAGCCGCTCGGCCCGCGTGCCCGCACCCTGCCCGAGGGCGGCGGCCGGTTGTCCGGGCGAGGAGGAGTAGGGCATAGTCCGGATCCAACCATAAAACCTGCGAACCTTTGGCAGGTTTTCGCCGCCGTGAGGAGATGAGCGATGAGGATCGTCGGGATCCGCCGGAACGCCGCCGGGGGCGTCGAGGCCGGCGCGTTGTCGGCCGACGGGGCCGAGGTCACCGTGCTCGCCCCGCTGGAGCGGTTCTGGGCCGGCGCGGCCGCCTTCCTGGCCCGCGAGCCGGCCGGCGAGCGGCTCCCGGTCGCGTCGGTCACCCTCGTGCCGCCGGTGCTGCCGGAGGCCCGGGTGATCTGCATCGGGCTGAACTACCTCAGGCACGTCGCCGAGGGCTCCTACGCGGGGGAGGGCGTGCCGCCGCACCCGACGCTGTTCGCCCGCTGGACGCGGTCGCTGACCGTGGGCGGCGTCCCGGTGCCGGTGCCCTCGGGCGAGGACGGCCTGGACTGGGAGGGCGAGGTGGTCGCGTACGTCGGCGCGCCGCTGGTGGACGCCGACCCGGAGGAGGCGCTGGCCGCGGTCGCCGGCTACTCGGTCTTCAACGACCTCACCGCGCGCAGGGCGCAGAAGCTCACCAGCCAGTGGATCCTCGGCAAGAACGCCGACCGGTCCGGCCCGCTCGGCCCGCTGGTGCCCGCGTCCGAGGTCGGTGACCTGCGCGACGGGCTGCGGGTGCGGACCTGGGTGAACGGCGAGGTCGTCCAGGACGGGCGTACCGACGAGATGGTCTACGGCGTCGGCGACACGCTCGCCCTGATCTCGCGGACGTTCACGTTGCGGCCCGGCGACCTGCTGGCCACCGGCACGCCCGCCGGGGTCGGCTACGCGCGCACCCCGCCGTGGCTGCTGCGGCCCGGCGACGTCGTCGAGGTCGAGGCGGAACGCCTGGGCAGCGTGCGCAACCCGATCGTCGGCAACGACGCGCGGGCGCTGACGGGCGCCCAAAAGGTGACCACGCCCGAGGGGTGACCGCGCCGGAGGGGTGACCGCGCCGGAGGGGGGAAGCGCGCGACACTGGGGTGGTGGAGACACGACCTGTCCGCGGCGGGGCGGGGCGGCCGGGGCACCGGTTGCGCTTCGGCCCGGCCGCCGAGGGCATCGAGCGGCTGGCGGCCTCGCTCGTCGGCGAGGCGTTCGCGCCCCACCGCCACGACACGTACGCGATCGGCGTCACGCTCGCCGGCGTGCAGACCTTCCGCTACCGCGGCGAGCTGCGGCGATGCCTGCCGGGGGAGTGGCACGTCCTGCACCCCGACGAGCTGCACGACGGGGCCGCGGGCACCGACGCGGGCTTCGGTTACCGGATCTTCTACGTCGACCCGTACCTGATCCAGGAGGCGCTGGGCGGCCGGCCGCTGCCGTTCGTCGCCGACCCGGTCGTGCGGCCGGAGGGGATGTCGCCGGCGCTGCTCGCCTGGCTGCGGCACCTGGACGAGCCCCTGGAGGAACTGGCCCGGCTGGAGGTCGCGCTGCTGGTCGCGGCGGCCCTGGAACGCCACGCCGACGTCCCCGTCCGGCGGCGGCGCGACGCCCTCGCGATCGAGGCGCTGGCACGGGTGCGCGAGCTCATCGCCGCCGACCCCGCGACCCGGCACCCGGTGGCCGAGTTCGAACGCGTCTCGGGGCTCGACCGCTGGACGATCGCCCGCCAGTTCCGCGCCGCCTTCGGCACCAGCCCGACCCGGTACAGGACGATGCGGCAGCTGGACGTGGCCCGGCGGGCGATGCGCGGCGGCCTGCCGCTGCGGGAGGCCGCGCTGCGGGCGGGCTTCGCCGACCAGAGCCACCTGACCCGCATGTTCAAGCGCGCCTACGGACTCACCCCCGGCGAATGGACCACCGCCCTCACCTGACGCTCGGGGAATCCACCGTGATGCCCGCCTGAAGCCCGTCGGTCCTGGCCTCGATCGCGCGGATCACGGTCACCATGTCGAGCGTGCCGTGCCCGAGCGCCAGGGTCTCGGCGAACAGCGCGTGGCAGACGTCGATCAGCGGCGAGGCCACGCCCGACGCCCGCGCCGCCCCGGCGATGAGCCGGTTGTTCTTCAGCACGTCGGCGATGGCCGCCTGGGCGGCGAGGTCGCCGTCCAGCAGCTTGCGGACCTTCCCCCGCGACACGTCGCTGGCCATCGGGCCCGAGTCGAGCACCTGGGCGAACCGGTCCAGGTCCAGGCCGTGCCGGGCGGCGAAGTGCGCGGCCTCGGCCAGGCCGCTGACCATGGTGATCAGGAAGATGTTCACCGCCAGCTTCATCAGCAGCCCGCCGGGCACCGGGCCGCACGCGATCGTCCCGGCGCACATCGGCGCGAGCAGGGGGCCCACCTCCTCGACCGCCGCTGGCTCGCCGGCCAGCATCGCCACCAGGCGCCCGGCCTCGGCCGGGCCGCGTGAGCCGGACACGGGCGCCTCGACGTAGTCGCCGCCGGCCGCCCGCACCGCCGCGCCCAGGTCCGCCGACCACGCCGGGGACGTCGTGCCCATGTGCACCACGATCCGCCCGGCCACCATGGACGCGAACCGCGGCGTGCCGCGCCCGAGCACCGCGTCCACGGCGGCCTCGTCGGCCAGCATGAGCAGCACGACCCTGGCCCGCGCGAACACCTCGTCCGGGCTCGCCGCCACGTGCGCGCCGGCCGCCCGCAGCGGCTCGCACCCGGCCGCCGTACGGTTCCAGACGACGACCGGCGTGCCCGCCCGCACCAGGTTGAGCGCCATGGGCCGGCCCATGATCCCCAGTCCGATGAATCCCGTTCCGGCCATCCGTCCTCCCGCTCTCCGTGTCCCGCCGTCACCGTTGTAGCGGCAGGGACCGGCTCCGGTCTTGAACGGTTGTGCGGCGCCCGCCGGCGTCAGGGCGTGGCGACGTCGAGGTCGACGCTGGAGACGCCGAGCACGCCGTCGATCTCCAGCAGCTCGGTGATCAGCACCTCGACCGGCCCCGCGCCCTGGACGACGAGCCAGATCGAGATCGACTCCCGGTCCTTGCGCGGCTGGTCGCGTTCGAGGGTGAGCTCGGCGATGACGAAGCCCCTCTCGCTGCACAGCGCCAGCACCCGCCGGAGCGCGCCGTGGCGGTCGAGGTAGGTCAGGTGCAGGCGCGACTGGGCGTACTTGGAGCGGGGCAGCCGGGCGCTGAGCGGGGTGAAGGCGAACAGGACCAGGAAGTGGCCGGCGGTGACGGCGACCGCCAGCAGCCACAGTCCGGCCCCGGCGGCCATGCCGACCGCGCAGGTCAGCCAGACCACCGCGGCGGTGGTGAGCCCGCGCACCGCGTCCCGGCGGACGAAGATCAGGCCGCCGCCGATGAACCCGATGCCCGACACGATCTGCGCGGCCACCCGGGACGGGTCGAGCGTGACGTGCTCGCCCAGGACGTCGGCGAAGCCGTACTTGGACACCAGCATGATCAGGGCCGAGGCGAAGCCGACCAGCGTGTGGGTGCGCAGGCCGGCGCTCTTCTGGCGGATCTCGCGTTCGAGCCCGATGGCGGCCGACAGCAGCAGGGCCAGGCCAAGTTCTCCCAGCTGGGTCCATCCTTGCCCGGCCAGTGCCGTCGTGGCGAACGCCGTCCCCATTTGCCCAGATGTCCCCGGTGTGCGGAGGGCTCACACCTTCCCGGCGAGAAGTTAGTTGCCTGACTTAGTTTCTGTGCTACGGTTCTTCTTAGTCAGGCAACTAACTAATGGCTGAGGGGAACCACCATGTTCGTTGTCACGGGTGCCACCGGGAACGTCGGCCGCACGCTGGTCGGTCTGCTGGCCGAGGAGGGACTGCCGGTCACCGCCGTCGCCCGCCGCGTCACGGAGGCCGACGTGCCGCCGGGCGTCCGGGCCGTCGCCGCCGACCTGGGCGACGTCGCGAGCCTGCGTCCGGCCCTGGCGGGTGCGGACGCGCTGTTCCTGCTGGTGGCGGGGGAGGACCCGGAGGGCGTGATCGCGGCGGCCGGGGAGGCGGGCGTGCGCAGGATCGTCCTGCTGTCCAGCCAGGGCGCCGGGACCCGGCCGGGGGCCTACCCGCACGCCGTCCGGTTCGAGGAGGCCGTCCGCGGGTCGGGCCTGTCCTGGACGGTCCTGCGTTCGGGCGGCATGGCCTCCAACGCCTACGCCTGGGCCGAGCCCGTACGCCTGAGCCGCACCGCAGAGGCCCCCTTCGGCGACGTCGGCCTGCCCTTCGTCGACCCCGCCGACGTCGCCGCCGTGGCGGCCGCCGTCCTGCGCGAGGACGGGCACGACGGGGCGACGTACGTGCTGACCGGCCCCGAGGCCACCACCCCGCGGGACCGGGCGGCGGCGATCGCGGCGGCGCTGGGCGAGCCGGTGCGCTTCGCCGAGCAGACCCGCGAGGCCGCCCACGCGCAGATGGCGCAGGTCATGCCGCTGCCCGTGGTGGAGGGCACGCTCGCCATCCTGGGCGAGCCCACCCCCGACGAGCGGAGCGTCAGCCCGGACGTCGAGCGCGTCCTCGGCCGTCCCGCCCGCCCGTTCGCCGCCTGGGCCGAGCGCAACGCCGCCGCCTTCCGCTGACCCCCGGCGACGGCCTGGTGGGCGAGGACCCGCCGGCCGGCTGGCAGCCGGAGAACCACCGGGAACGCCGCGGAAGCCGGTGACGGCGGGCGTCACCGGCTCCGGGGGCGCGCCCGTCAGGTGATCGGGCAGGTGTCGCGGTACTCCTCGATCGCGGTCCCGCGCGGGGCGGGGCACAGGAACTGGTCGTAGCGGGTGTCGTCGTCGACGAACCGCTTCAGCCAGGCCACCATCGACTTGGCCATCGTGGTGTTGGTGACCTGCGGGAAGAAGTGCGAGGCGCCGTTGAGCTCCAGGTACGCCTTCTCCACCGACGACGGGATCGACTGGTAGAACGGCTCGGAGTGGGTCGCCACCGGCGCGATCGTGTCGGCCTCACCCCCGATGATCATCGTCGGCACCCGGAGGCCCGACCAGCTCTTGGTGAGGTTCCACGGCGCGAGCGGCACCGCCGCCTGCAGCGACGGGCGCGCGTCGGCGGCCTCCAGCGTGCCGCCGCCGCCCATGGAGTGACCGGCCACCGCGAGCCGGGACGCGTCGATCCTGCTGCGCACGGCCGACGGGCTGCCCGAGGTCAGGTAGTCCAGCGCGGCCAGGAGCTGACGGCCGCGGCTGGCCGGCTGGTCGTAGATCGTGGTGGTCTCGATGCCGATCACCACGAACCCGTGCGAGGCGATCCGCGGCCCCAGCCAGGCGAGGCTGGACCAGGTCGCCGTGTAGCCGGGCGAGATGGCGATCGCGCCGAAGGTGCCCTGGCTGGTGTCGGTCGGGTAGTAGATCGTCCCGCCGCCGAAGCCGGAGACGCTCAGCCGCGAGACGCCGAGCTCCGCGGTCGCGAACGGGCCGCGCGCGGCTTCCAGGATCGCGCCGGTCGGGTCGGGGCCGCGCTCGTACGGGCCGGCCGCGTGGGCGGCCGGCGCCGCCGCGACGCCGCCGGCGAGCAGCGTGACGGCCAGGGCGAGCTTGGTGAACGTTCGCGCGCCGAAGTGGGGGGTGGAGAGCTGCACGTCGTCGAACTCCCTGCTCATCGGGGGAATGACTGCTGTCTGTCGCCATTGTCGGGACACGCGGTCAGCCGTGCATCGGTGAAATCACCGGTCTCGTGCCGCGCCGCCCGGTCCAGGCGCTACATGAACCTGACCAGCTCCACCCGTGAGCGGATGCCGAGCTTGCTGAAGATGTTCCGCAGATGGTGCTCGACCGTGCGCCTGCTGAGGAAGAGCTGCTCGGCGACCTCCTTGTTGGTGGCGCCCGCGGCCACCATGCGGGCGATCTGCGCCTGCTGCGCGGTGAGCTGCGACACCGTCGCGTCCGCGGCCGGCCGGACCGGCTCGCCGGAGGCCCGCAGCTCGGCCCTGGCCTGCTCGGTCCACAGCCGCGCGCCGTGCCGTTCGAACGTCTCCAGCGCCGTGTGCAGATGGTTCCTGGCCGCGCCGGGCCGCCGGTCGCGCCGCAGCGCGCTGCCCAGCAGCAGGTGCGTACGGGCCGTCTCGAACGCGCAGACGCCCTGGCCGTGCAGGCGCAGAGCGTCCAGGAACAGCTCCTCGGCCTCGCCGGGACGCACCGACAGCAGCGCCCGGCAGCGCGAGACCAGCGCCCGCAGGCCGGGGCTGCGCGTGCTGCCGACCCAGCGTTCGAGCACCCGCAGGGCGGCCGCGGCCCGCTCGCGGTCGCCGGTGCGGGCGGCCGCCTCGATGTAGTGCGGGGTGGACATGACCCTGATGACGACGTGGCGGTTGCGCCGCCCGGCCCGCAGCCTGCCCGCGGCGTCGGCCACGCGGCCCGCGGCCAGGTCGAGACAGGCCAGCGCCCAGTTGCCGACCGCGCCGGCCAGGCCCAGCTCGTGGGCGTCGGCCAGCTCGATGGCGGCGTCCGCGCGGATCCGGCACGTCTCCTGGTCGCCCTCCACGGCGGCGCTGATCGCCAGCCAGGCCAGGTGCTGGGCCGCGGTGTTGTGCTGGCCCGTCTCGCGGGCCAGCCGCAGGCCCTTCGCGGCGGTGGTGGCGACGGAGGCGTACCGGCCCGTCCAGACGTCGGGGTAGATCGTGAACTCCAGGAGCTGCGGCACCGCCGACGCGGCCCCGCGCAGCCGGGCCTCCTCCACGGCCCGCGCCGCCAGCCGGTGGGCCACCGCGTCCTCGCCCAGCAGCATGCCCGCGACGCACGCCCACGTGAGCACCGCCGGGTCGCGTACCGAGCCGGCCAGCTCCAGCACCCGCCGCAACGGCCCGGCCGCCTCCTGGTGCAGGCCGCTGAAGGTGTGGGCCATGCCCGCCAGGTACTCGAACATGAGCTGTGCCGGCGCCGGCTCGTCCGGACGCCGCAGCGCCGCCGCCTGCCGGGCGATCGCGATGAACGCCCGGTTGTCGCCCGCCCGGTAGCTGGCGTCCGCGGCGCGGACCAGCGCGCGCACGCCGAGCACGCGGTGGCTGTCCAGCAGCCCGCGGGCCGCCGCCAGCAGCTCCTCGCGGGCGCTGCCGGTTTCGCCGCCCAGCAGCTCCAGGCTGCCGCGCAGGAGCTGGACGTGGCCGCGCAGCTCCTCGGGCGCGCCGGGCGACCGCAGCCGGGCCAGCAGGGAACGCGCGGCCCGGGGACGTCCGGACACCCAGGCGTGCCTGGCGGCGGCGGCCAGCCGTTCGGCCTTGACCGCGGGATGAGCGGTCAGCTCGGCGGCGCGCTCCAACGCCAGGTAGGGCTCGGGGAACCCGGCACGACGCTCCGAGGCCAGGCACGGCTCGGAGCTCCCGGCGGCCCACCGCACGGCCAGCGCCGCCCGCGCCAGCTCGTCCCCGGCCTCCTCCTCCCCGCCGCCCCCCGCCCAGGCCCGATGCCAGGCCCGCCGCAACCTCTCCCAACCACCTGCACGATCCCCGTCCGGGGTGAGCAGGTCGGCGAGGAGGCGGTGGGCGTGGCGGCGCTCGGCCAGCGACGCCGCGTGGTAGGTGACCGCCCGCATCGCGGGTTCCCGGAACGCGAACGCGTCCCCGTCGGCCCGCAGGACGCCCGCCCGTTCGGCCGGTTCGAGCACCGACAACGCGCACGCCGGGCTCGCCGCCCTGGCCAGGGTCGCCACGTCCAGGGCCGGATCGGCGGCGATCAGCAGCGACAGCCGGCGCGTACGCGCGGGCAGCCGGGCCAGCGCGCCCGTGTGCTCCCGCCACAACCGCCCGCCGGGAGGCAGGACGGCGGGCGGCGCCGCGAGGCCGGCCCGCTGGTCGGGGGTGAGCGCGCCGATCAGCTCGCGCAGCGCCAGCGGGTTCCCGCGGGCGATCCGGTCGAGCGCGGCCGACAGGTCCTCGGCCAGCCCGCCGGGCGCCAGGTCCGCGGCCAGCTCCCGCACCGCCGGCCCGTCGAGCCCGCGCAGCTCCCGCGCGGGCACGCTCTCAAGCCGCCACATCGCGCCGCCGTCGAACCCCTCCGGCTCCCGCTCGCCGTACGGGACGGCGTGGGAGGGCGGGGGTCTGGTGGTGAAGAGCAGGGCGATCGGTTCGCTGGACAGGCGGCGGGCCACGAACGAGAGCGCGTCCAGGCTCGCCGCGTCCAGCCGGTCGGCGTCGTCCACGCAGGCCAGTACGGGACGCTCGGCGGCGACCGCCGACAGCAGCCCGAGCACGGCGGCGGGCAGCACGAGCCCCGCCCCGCAGGTCCCGGCCTCCAGGGCCTCGGCCAGCGCGCGGGCCTGGGCGGCCGGCAGCGCCGCGACGGCCCCGGCCACCGGCCTCAGCAGGCCGTGCAGCCCCGCGTACGGCACCCGCGACTCCGGCTCGACCCCCGACACCCGCAGCACCCGGAACCCGCAGGCCCGCGCGGCGGCCAGGTCGAGCAGCGCCGTCTTGCCCATGCCTGCCGCGCCGGTCAGCAGCAGCGCCCCTCCGGAGCCGGCCCGGGCGTCGTCGAGCAGCCGCAGCAGGACGTTCTCCTCCGCGTCGCGGCCGCGCAACACGGGAACGCGCGTGACTGGGGACACGCCGTCCAGTGTCACGCGCGGGTGCCGCCGCTGAAAGAGGCCGCCAGCCACGAAAGCCGCCGACGCCCCCGACCGCACGAGAGGGGTGGACGGGAGAAAGTATGGCATTCCGGTGACAGCAAGCGCTTGGTGACCTACCTTGAGTCCTGACCGTCAAGGAGTGCCGATGCGGAATCAGGGGCTTGGGTCATGGCCGGCACGCAGGGCGCGGATGACGCCCGCCCGGCCCGCCGTCGGTTACCAGGGGATCGACCGCACCTACGGCGACCTGTACGACCGGGTCACCCGCCTGGCCCACGGGCTGACCGGCCTGGACGTGGGCCGCGGCGACCGGATCGCCTATCTCGGGCCCAACCACCCGTCCCTGGTGGAGACGTTCTTCGCCGCCGGACTGCTGGGCGCGGTGTTCGTCCCGCTGAACGCCCGGCTGGCCCCGCCCGAGCTGCGCTTCCTCCTGGACGACTCCGGCGCCCGCGTCGTCGTCCTCGGTGAAGGCCAGGACGGCGGCGGCCTGCCCGGCCGGCACCTGGGCCAGGACGCCTTCGAGAAGCTGATCGCCGGCGCGCCCGCCGACCCCGTGGACGAGCCGGTGAGCCAGGACGACCTCTGCCTGATCATGTACACCTCGGGCACCACCGGCCGCCCCAAGGGCGCGATGCTCACCCACGGCAACCTCATCTGGAACGCCGTGAACCTGCTGGTCGACGTGCCCCTCGCGCACGACGAGGTGACGCTGGTCAGCGCGCCGCTGTGGCACATCGCGGCCCTGGCGCAGACGCTCGTGCCGACCGTGCTGAAGGGCGGCCGGGCGCTGCTGGAGCCGTCGTTCCGGGTGGACAGGACGTTCGACCTGGTCGAGTCCGAGCGGGTCACGATGATGTTCGGCGTGCCGTCGATGTTCGCGGCCCTCGCGCGGTCGCCGCGCTGGGCGGACGCCGACCTGTCCAGCCTGCGGCACCTGCTGTGCGGAGGAGCGCCGGTGCCCGAGCCGCTGATCAGGACGTACCGGGAGCGCGGGCTGCCGTTCCTGCAGGGGTACGGCATGACGGAGACCTCCCCGGGCGCGCTCTTCCTCGGGGCGGGGCACCCGGACGCCGGGCTCGGTTCGGCCGGGGTGCCGTGCTTCTTCTCCGACGTGCGGCTGGTCGCCCCCGACGGCTCGCCCGCCGCCCCCGGCGAGCCCGGCGAGGTGTACGTCCATGGCCCCAACGTCATGCCCGGCTACTGGCGGCGTCCGAAGGAGACCGCGAAGGTGTTGTCCGCCGACGGCTGGTTCAGGTCGGGTGACATCGGCGTGGCCGACGAGGGCGGGTACGTCCGCATCCGCGACCGGATCAGCGACATGTACATCTCCGGCGGCGAGAACGTCTACCCGGCCGAGATCGAGAACCTGCTCCTCGCCCATCCGGCGGTGGCCGAGTGCGCGGTGATCGGCGTACCGGACGAGAAGTGGGGGGAGACCGGCAAGGCGCTGGTCGTGCTTCGGCCCGGTGCGCGCGCCGAGCCCGAGGAACTGCTCGCCCACCTGGACGGCCGCCTGGCCCGCTTCAAGATCCCGAGGTATCTGGAGCTCGTCCCCGGCCTGCCGCGGAACGGCGCCGGGAAGCTGCTCAGGGCGTCCCTCAGAACGCTGCACGGGCAGCGGGGGCGGTGACCGGGCGGGGAGCGGCGGGTCAGCCGATGGCGGGCAGGCGCAGGTCGGCGAAGACGCCGCGGTGGTCGGTGCCGGGCACGTCGAGGATCTCCGTACGGGCCACGCCCACCCGGCGGTCGGCCAGCACGTGGTCGATCGTGATGATCGGCGGGATCGCCCTGCCGTTGGGCCAGGTCGGGACGAGCCCCTTGCCCACCTGGTCGGCCGCGTCGACGTAGCCCCGGGCCAGCAGGTCGCGGAAGGCGCGGTGGTCGAGGCTGGCGTTGAAGTCGCCGGCCAGGATCCTGAGCACCGCTGGCGACGGGGACGGCAGCGCCTTGAGCGAGGCGTCCCACTCGGCCGCCATCCGGCCGAGCGGCGGGTTGGGGTGCACGGCCACGACCTCGACCTTGCCGCCCGAGGGCAGGGACAGCGTGGCGGCCGGCATGTTGTGGCCGATCGGGGTGAACAGCCCCCGCCGCGCCCGCAGCGGATGCTTGGCGAACAGGCCGCTGCCGATCGCGCCGTCCGCGGCCTGGAGCACCCGGTACGGGAGCAGCTTGCGCAGCCCCGCCTGGTCGAGCCGCCGGACCGCGTCCGGGGTCAGCTCCAGCGCGCTGAACACCTCGATCTCGTACGTGCGCACCAGGCGGACCACGGCCTCGGCGTCGGCCCGTCCGAACAGGTTGACCGACAGCACCCGCAACGGGATGCCGTCGATCACTTTGCCCGGCTCGACCCCGGACGTCCTCGGGATCAGGCACGCGACGAACACCATGCCCACGACGGCCGCGCTCAGCCCCGCCGGGCGGTTGCGCCTGAGCACCGCCAGCAGCGCGGTCAGCGCGGACAGCCCCGCGCCGATCGGCGTCACCGTCATGAGCTGGATGAGGAAGGAGCCGGTCTCCAGGCCGCCGACCCGCAGCGCCGCCCAGGCCGCCAGCAGCGCGACCACCGTCCAGGCGAACCAGCGCCTGCGCCGCCGGGGTGAGGGACGCTTGCCGGCGGATGCGCGTTCGGCCGTCGCGCTCGCTGCCCGTTGATCCACAGCATGAACCCTAAGGCAGCGGCGAAGAACCCGAACCAGCCCACCCACGCGGCCCGGCCCGGCCCCCGGGCCCGGCCCGGCCATGCTCGGTTCGGCCGCTTGGGCTCACTGGCGCGGCTCAGTGGCTCACCTCGCCGACTCGGCTCCCGTCTTGACGGCGAGGAGCTGCCTGCGCATCGCGACGAAGTCGCCGACGTCCGTCATCGCGACGTGGGCGGCGCCGCGCACGGTGGGCTCGCCGCGCATCCTGAGCCGGTAGATCAGCCGGGTGCCGCCGCCGGTGTCGCGGAGCGCGATGGAACAGGTCGTGGTGGCGTCGGCGCCACGGTCGGCCAGCACGAGGCTGTGCGGGGGCTCGATCCGCTCGACGACGAAGGAGCCGCCGTCCATGACGTCGCCGGGCTTGAGGTCGTGCGGGGGCTGCGCGGGCTCCCCGGCGGCTTCCGCCCGCGCGTCGGGTCCGGGGCCAGGACGGGCACCGGGACGGGTGCCTGGCCCCGGATAGCCGCCGAGCCGGACCACCCAGGCCCAGACGACCGGCGGCGGCGCGTCCACGGTGACGGCACGGGTGGCCTGGAGCTGGGGGAGCGGCACGATGTCGTCACCCGGCAGGTCCTCGTGCACCTCTCTGTCGGTCGCGCCCCAGCGCAGGTGCCAGGGGCGCACGGCGAGCAGGTACCCGGCCGCCGCACCCGCGGCCAGCCGGAACACACGGCGTGGCAGGAACATCGCAGCACTCCTTCGTGTCACTGACGAGACCTGTCGCCGGCCTCTCGTCGATCGGCGCTCGGAATTTCGGTGCTTACGCTGAATTATGGGCCAATATGGCTAGATCTGGTCGGCTTTCCATATTGTCAGGCCATATGTCTCCGCAATCGGCCGCCACGCCTGCGCGAATTGCGCCTTCGCCGTCTGCGCGGCCTCCGATCTGCTGAGACCTCGCCGGTAATCGCGGTCGTCCGAGACCGGGCCGGTGCAGCCGCCCGCCAGATGGCGCCGGGCCCAGGAAAGGAAGGCGGTGTCGGCGTCGTAGGAGGCGTCGAGTGCGGTGATGAGCGTCTGCTTCAGCGCCGCGCCCTCGGGCAGGGCCGTCACCTCCAGCGTCCGGGCGGCGGCGAGCTGGTCCCGGCGGCCGGCGGTGATGTCCTCGATCGTGGTCACGCCGGACCGGCGGCAACCGGTCGCGTCCGCGATCGCCGCCGACAGGCTGGAACGGGCGGAACTGCTGCTGGACAGCAGCTCGTCCACCCGCCCGGCCTGCCCGGCCGCACCTGCCGTGGGGTCCGCGCTCGGTGTCGGGCCGGTGCTCGCGGCCGGGTCGTCCGCGGGGGTGGCGTCCCCGGTCGCCGGGTCCTCCGTCGCCTCGTCCGAGGTCTGAGGCTGGACGGCCGACGGTGCGCCGCCCGAGCGCCCGCCCGCCTCCGCCGGAGAGGACGGGCGGCTCCCGGCCACCCACCAGACCAGTGCCGTCGTCGCGCACGCCGCCGCCACGCTGACCAGCACCACCGGCCGCCGCCACCCCGGCGGACGCAACCGCGAGGGCGGCGGCGGATGATCGTCCCCCAGCGGCCCCCGCGAAAGACCGGCGAACGCCCCCTCCCCGGACGAGCGCACCACAGGCGGGACACCACCGGCACCGGCGCCCGGCGTGCCGCCCCCCACGAACGGGACACCACTGCCGGCGGGCGAGGAGCCGGGGCCACCGGGTGGGGCGCCGGTTTCTGAGGGCCCGCCGGGCAAGGCGCCCCTCCCCGGTGGGACGCCGGTGCCTGAGGGGGCGGCGGGTGAGGGGCCTGAGGGGGCGGGAGGTGTGGGGGTGGGGAGGAGGGCGCCGCAGCGGGGGCACTGGGTGAGGGCGCCGGTGTCGCTGCCGCATCGCCCGCACCGCCCCCCGGCGCCTGAATGGTGGACCAATACACCCTCCCGTAATGCTCCGTAAAGGGAAGAATTTCGATATATCGGGCTTTTGTCCCGAGCTTCACTTCCGGTGAACGAGACTATTTGATAACAACGAGCCCCCCAAAGCACTCGCCCCTCATAAGCTCGGCCGGGTTCACCGACGAAGGAGGGTCATGGCCGTCGACAGCTCCGGCGCCACCGGCTCCACGCGGGACACCAGGGCCCACCCCGGCGTGCCCCGCATGAGCAACGTCACCCGCTACCTCAGCGCCGCCGCCTACCTCGACAGCGGGTTCCGCGACCGGGTGCTGGGCGAGCTGATGTTCGACCCCTACCGCGCGGTCCCCCCGTCCTACGGCGGCTTCGACCTCATCCCGGTGATCCACCACTGCCGGCGCTCGCGCTCGATGCTCGTCGTCCGCGACGCGCTCATCACCGTGTTCTTCCTGGCCGGGTTCGTGATCTCCCCGCTGACCACGATCGCGTGGGTGGCGATGCTGGTCCCGCTGGTGCTGCTCACGTCGGGGCGGGTCCGGCGCGGCTCGCTCGTGCTGCGGGCCATGCTCTGGTTCTGGGCCGCGAGCATGGCCCTGCTCCTGCTGGCCGCGGTGTTCTCCACCGCGCTGTCCGTGCTGCTGCTGCAGAGCCTGTCCAGCTCCTCGTTCTACAACGACGGCCCCTCCTACGGCGTCGCCGACGTCCTGGGCCAGGGGCTCGGCACGCTGACGCTGGCGATGGCCGTGCCCTTCACCACGCTCGGGGTGGCGCTGGTCTACCGGATCGCGACGTACATGACGCTGGCGGGCACGCTGCGGCCGGGCGCGCCCGAGCCGGTCACCGGCGCGACCGGCCCCCGCACCGCCCATCGCGTCGACTACGTGCGCAGCGCCCAGTGGGGCAACGTCACCATGTACGCCAACGAAGACGCCTTCATGGGCGCCGGGTCCATCGCCAGGACCTGGTCGATCGCCGTCGAGCTCGACCGGGTGCGCGGCCGCGAGGGCCCGCCGCGCCGCCAGGACGACCCGGTCGACATCGACCCCGTCGAGCTGCACGCCTTCGTCCGCGAGCGGCTGAAGGACATGCGCGACCGCGTGCTGCGTCCCAACGAGGGCATCCAGCGGCTCGACATCGGCGACCACGTCGTCACCAGGGGGATCTTCACCGTGGCCGACTGGCACGACGGCGGCGCCCCGGTGTCCCATCCGCTGATCGGCAAGAACGGCCTGCCCAGGTCCCACGCCACGCCCGAGGAGATCGAGGCCGTCGTCCGCCATCCGCAGGGCGGCGTGCGCTACTACCAGCGCGTCACGATCAACAACGCCGGGCAGGAGATCCGCGACCGCAACGGCCGGCTCGTCGCGCCCGCCGAGGATCAGGAGGCGCTGACCTCCGCGTTCATCTACCTGGCCGTCGAGGGCCGGATGCTCTACACCCAGTTCGTGGTCACCGTGCTCCCGCCCGCCCTCGGCCCCTACCACGTGGTCGACCGGCTGCCCACGATGACCGGCGGCCGCATCGCCTGGGAGGCGGTCAGGTCGTTGAAGCTGCGGCTGCTGCGCGACGTGCTGGCCGCGCCCGCCCGGCTCGTCCGTACGGGGGTGCAGGCCGTCCGGCAGAACATGCTGGCGCCCGACCCGCGCAAGCACATCGTCTACCCCTACGGCGCCCGCTTCAGCGTCCGGGAGCTGGGCGCCAGCGACGACCTGCAGACCCACATCCAGGTCCTCGACGTCTCCAAGTACGTGCGGATGATCGAACAGCGGCTCACCGAGGCGGTCCTCGACTTCCTGGAGGACAAGGGCGTGGAGACCGGCGCCTACCGGTTGCAGGCGGCGAGCGTGACCATGAACACGCTGTCGGTCAGCGGCGGCGCCACGGTCAGCGGCCCGGTCGCCTTCGGGCACCAGGCCGCGGCGACGGTCAACAACCTGGGAGGGCAGGGCGCGTGACGAACGAGGAGACCTCCATGCCGGGCTCGTACGGCGTGCACATCAGCGGCGGCGAGGTGAGCGGCCCGATCGCGGTGGGCCCGCACTCCCGCGCCACGGTCAACAACCTGGGCGGCGCGGCCCCCGGCGAGGCGGCCCGGCTGCTCGACCGGCTGGAACGCCTGCTCGCCGAGCACGAGGCGGAGGTCACCGAGCCCGCGCGGGCCCGCCGGGACGTCGCCGACGTGCGCCAGGAGATCGAGCAGGCCGACCCCGACCGCTCCCGTGTCCTCGACGCGCTCAGGCGGCTGTCGGCCCGCGCGGCCGAGGTGTCGGTGATCGTGGAGGTCGTCGGCCAGATCCGCGAGCTGTTCGGCTGACCAGCGGCTCTCGAAGGGGGCCGGGGTCAGCGGAAGACCGCGACCGCGGCCTCGCCGAGCATGTCGTCGATCAGCTGCACGACCTCCCTGACGACGGGGGAGTGCTCGCCCGCGATCTCCCGGAGGCGTTCGACGAGCCGGGCCGAGGGCTGGTCGAGGTAGAGCTCGGCCTCCAGCCGCAGCGCCCCCACCAGCCCGCACAGCGCCGCGCCACGCCCGTCGGGCTGCTTCCAGCCCTCCACGGCCGAGCGCACCCCGGCCGAGGCGCGCACCACCGAGGCGATGTCGGCGAGCTGGTACCGCGTGTACGGCAACATGCCCATACGCCGCCTGGTCACCATGACCAGCACGCCCGCGGTGACCAGGCTCTGCCGGGTGCGGTCGTAGGCGTCCTCGGCCAGCTTCTTGATCCAGAACCTGGCCTCGCCCTCGGCCCGGTCGCGGGACATCAGCGGGACCAGGGAGTCCACGACCGCGTCGCCGACCGGGGTGGGGTCGACGACGGTGATCCGGCCCTGCCCGACCGTGACGCGCCCGCTCAGCGCCAGGTCGAGCAGCACCGCCCCGGCCAGCCCGAGCGCCATCGAGTGCTGGTGGACCAGGGGCTTGCCGGACTGGTCGTGAGCGATGAGGAACAGCTCGTGGTGGAGCGGCGGCCGCGTCACGGCGACCGGATCCCGGTCAGGCCGGCCTTGTCGTCGCCGTCCAGCACCGGGCGGCGGCCGCGGGCGTACAGGACGCCGAGGACGACGACGCCGACGGCGAGCCAGATCAGGCCCACCCGCTGGGCCAGGATGTTGGCGTTGACGATCACGAAGATCAGGATCGCCATGCCGATCAGCGGCGCCACCAGGTGCGACCAGAAGTCGGACGAGCGCTGCCGGACCCGGTAGTGGACGATCACCGACACGTGCAGCACGACGAACGCGATCAGGCCGCCCATGTTGACCAGGCTGCTCAGCAGGCCGACGCCCTCCTTGAGCTGCGAGGCCCACACGCCGATGCCGACGGACAGGGCCGAGACGAGCAGGATGGCGTTGGCCGGGACCGAGTGCTTGATCGACACCTTGGCGAGGAAGGCCGGCAGCTGCCGGTCGCGGGCCATGGCGTACAGCAGGCGGGAGACGGCGACCTGGGCGACCAGGGTGTCGGCGAAGCCCCAGGAGATGGCGGTGGCCGTCGAGGTGACGTGCCGCAGCCACTCGCCGCCCGTCGAGGCGGCGGCGTCGTAGAAGGCGGTCTCCGAGCCGGTCTTCAGCAGGCCCGCCGGGTCGGGCACCACCAGCGCGGCCACCCAGACCTGGGCCACGAACAGCAGCCCGGCCAGGATCAGCGCCAGCCGCATGGCCCGCGCCACCTGGGCCGAGCCGCCCGCGGACTCCTCGACGAGCATGCTGATGCCGTCGAAGCCGAGGAAGGACAGCACCGCGACGGAGACCGCGGCGAAGATCACCGGCCAGGAGAAGGTGTCGGGGTTGAACAGCGGTGAGAGGCTGAACCCGCGGCCCTCGCCCTGGAGCAGGGCCCAGATCCCGATCAGCACGAACAGGCCGAGCACGACCAGCTCACAGGTGATCAGCACCTTGGTGAGGGTGATCGTCATCCGGATGCCGCGCAGGTTGACCACCGTGTTGACGGCCACGAAGACGAGCAGCCACCCCCAGACCGGCACCCCCGGCACGCTGGCGTTCATGGCGATCGAGGCGACCAGGTAGAGCAGGCTCGGCACGAGCAGGTAGTCGAGCAGGATCGCCCACCCGGTCATGAAGCCGACCGACGGGGCGATGCCGCGGCCCGCGTAGTTGTAGACCGACCCCGACAGCGGGAAGGCCTTGACCATCTGCGCGTAGGAGGCCGCGGTGAACAGCATCGCGACCATGCCCACCAGGTACGCCAGGACGGGCATGCCGCCCGAGGCCTTGTACACCGGGCCGAAGATCGCGAACGGCGCGATCGGCACCATGAAGATCAGGCCGTAGAACACGAGGTCGGTCAGTCCGACCCCGCGGCGTAATTCCTGACGGTAGCCGAACTGCTCGATGCTCTCCTGAGGTTGCACGACAGCCTCTCCATGTCGTCCATGCGGGGGGTGACGGGCCTCGGCATACGCATGGGGTTACGGATACCGGTGGGGCTCGATCTGGCGATCCTTCCGTAGCCCACGGTCACGTCGCAAGAGGCTGCTCCAGGTGGTTGCGTACCTGACCTCGCCGGAGGGCCCGCGCCGGCGGAGGCGGGCGGGACGCGCGCCGTCCCGCCCGCCGGCCGGCGGCGCCGCCTCAGCAGGCGCCGACGTCCTTCCAGACGCCCCACTCGCCGGTGGTGCCGGGCTCCTGGCCCTGCGTCCACCACTTGGCCTCCCACGTGTGGGCCTTGTGCGAGACGCGCTGGCCGCCGTTGTAGACGGCCGTCGCGCTCCAGGCGGGCGCGGTGCAGGCGCCGCCGGTCGGGGTGACGGTCGGGGTCGGGCTCGGGCTGGGCGCGACGCCGCCCCGAGCCAGGTCCTGGACCAGCCCGTACGTCCTGCCGCCGAAGGTCAGCGTGTAGTTCGCCTGGCCGGGGACGGGCAGGTAGTACACGTAATCGAGGGTCACCGACGCGCCGGGGGCGAGCGTCTGCCAGGTGGGCAGCTTCACCGACACCCGGTGGAAGTCGCCCTTGAGCCCGCCGACGTTGTTGCCGGTGTGCTCACTGCTGATCACCCGCAGGCCGAAGCCCGACTGGTCCTTGGCGTTGTTCGGGGCGGAGGTCGCGTAGTCCCACTGGAACTCCGCGCCGCCCGGGATGGTGGTCTGCGTCTTGTTGGTGATGACGAGCTTGGGGTTGATCGGGTAGTTGCTGTCGCCGGCGGGGAAGCCGGTGGCCTCGATCGTGACGTCCACCTTCTCGGCGGGGACGGCCACCTTGGCCTTGGCCGCGCCGTACGGGGCGGCGGTCCTGAGCTTGTCGTAGAGCAGGCCGGTCAGGGTCTGGCCCATGAAGTACTCGCCCTTGGCCGCGTCCCAGGCGTAGTCGCCGGCCAGCTCCCAGATCATTACCCCGCCGATGCCCTGGTTCCTGACGTAGTCGGCCTTGGCGCCGAGCGACTGGTCGTCCTCGGTCGACAGGAACACCTTCTTGGTGGCGTTCCACAACCAGGGGGCGGTCAGGGTGGCGTTGTAGTTGCGGGTGTAGGTGCCGGTCAGCCGGTCCTCGGGGTCGTTGGCAGGGTCCAGGCCGTAGGCGGGGCCGTAGGAGCCGGCGATGCCCTTGGCCAGGTTCATGGCGTGCCACATGGGGTTGGAGCCGGCGCCGACCTCCTTGCCGTTCTCCTCGTCGTGCCACAGGTTGTCGATGCCGCGGGCGCCGTCGCCGCAGGTGGTCAGGCCCTGCGGGCAGCTGCCGCTCGGGCCGTTGGAGGTGCCCCACAGGCCGTTCGCGCCGCCGTTGACGTTCTTCCAGCCGCGCGTGTAGTACGGCACGCCGATGTTGATCCGGCCGGCCGGCATCGCGCCGCGGAAGTAGTGGTAGGCCCAGTCGGTGTTGAGGTAGCCGAGCCCGCCGTACTGGGCGGCGGTGTAGACGCCCCACTTGGCCAGCTCGGCGTCCTTGCCGTCGTCGTACAGGGCGGCGTTGGGGCCGACGAACTCGTTCCAGGCGCCGTGCAGGTCGTAGGACATGATGTTGACGTAGTCCAGGTACTGGGTGACCTGGAAGGTCTCCATGCCGCGCAGCAGGTAGCCGGAGGCGGGGGCGGCGACGGTCAGCATGTAGTACCTGCCGTCGGCGGCGGCCGCGGTGTCCAGCTTCTGGCGCAGCGTCCTCATCAGGGCCGCGTAGCCCTTCATCAGGCTCGACCTGCGGGCGTTGGCGATGGTCCAGTCGAGCGGGTTCCCCGCGTCCTTCATCGAGGTCGGGTACTCGTAGTCGATGTCCACGCCGTTGAACCCGTACGCGCGCACGAAAGCGACGACCGAGTCGGCGAACGTGCCGATGCCGGCCTGGTTGACCGAGCCGTCGGCGTTGGTGGTCATCGAGTAGAAGCCGCCGGAGGGCACGCGGGCGCCGCTCGCGTCGAAGTAGCCGCCGGTCTCGGCCCAGCCGCCGACCGACACCAGCGTCTTGGTGCCGGGGTACTGCTTCTTGTACTTGTTCAGCAGGTTGAAGTGGCCCTTGTACGCGTAGGCCGGGTCCATCTCGGCGCCGGCGACGCCGGGCCACTCGGTCGCGGTCGCGTCGGCGTCCACGGCGATCTTGTTGCTGCCGTCGACGTGGGCGAAGGCGTAGTTGATGTGGGTGACCTTGCCCCACGGGATGTTGCCGGCCAGGTAGGCGGGCCGGCCGTTCTTGCCGGTGCGCCAGCTGGTGAAGTAGCCGATGATGCGGCGGGGGTGGTCGGCCCCCATCTTCTCCCGGCCGTCCTCGTCGTAGGCCAGGCAGTAGGGGACGTCCACGCCGGGGGTCTGGTAGAGGCCGTCCGGGCGGCAGGCGGCGTTGTCGGCCGCGGCGGTGGCCGTACCGGCCAGGGCTCCCGCGATGAGGACCAGTGAGGTGCCGCACGCGGCCAGGGCCGCGCGTAGGCGTGTGGGCTTCAAGGCCACCTCCGATGGGGCATGACTGGGGGGTTGATCGGAAGGTAAGCCTGGTGACCAGGCCCGTCAATGCTCTCTGTTAGGAAACTTTCTTAATAGTTGCCGCGCGCGGCGGTCACGATCCGGTCCGGCGCAGGATGAGCACCGCGATGTCGTCGCGCGGGGCGCCGTGCGTGAAGGTGTTCAGGTCGGCGGCCAGGGCCTCGACGGTCCTGGACGGCGGGTCGCGGGCCCAGGAGCGCAGCCGCTGCTCCAGCGGGTAGAAGGAGCCGTCGCGGTCGCGGGCCTCGGTCACGCCGTCGGTGCACAGCAGCAGCGAGGCCCCGCGCGGGAAGGCGAAGCGCGCGCCGTGGCGCGGCTCGCCCGCCAGCCCGGCCAGGCCGAGCGGCACCTCCGGCTCGCCGAGCCAGAGCTGCCCGGCGTTCCCACCGTGGATCAGGTACGGCGCGATGTGCCCGCAGTTGACCGCGTTCACCTCCAGCTCCGGGCCGATGTCCAGCAGCAGCGCGGTGACGAACCGCTCGGGCTCGCCGGTGTGCGCGGCGAACCTGTTGTGCCTGATCACGGCGTCCTCCAGGGCGTCGGCCACGCCCATGAGGGAGAGCTCGCGGTAGGCCGCCTCCCGGAAGGCGCCCAGCACGGCCAGCGCGGCGCCGATCGCGGGCAGCCCCTTGCCCTGCACGTCGGCGATCATCACCCGGGTCCCGTACGGCGACGGCGCCACCTCGTACATGTCGCCGCCCACCATCGTGTCCTCCTCGATGGGCTGGTAGAGGCCGTCCACGACCACGTCGAGCGAGCGCAGCGGCAGCGGCCTGACGAGCTGCCGCTGCAACGCCGCGGCGGCCGAGCGCAACCGGCGGACCTCCTCCTCGCGCTGGATCCGGTAGCTCGCGCCGACCACGCTCATCAGCCCGAACGCCGCGGTGAAGCCGGAGACCTCCAGGTTCGTCCGCAGATTGCCGCCCAGATAGGCGACCGAGGCCGACACCACCGCCAGCACCCACACCGACGCGACCGCCGTCTGCCACACCGAGCCCAGCGCCGACACGATCGCGGGCAGGAAGATCAGCACCGGCACGAGCTCCGCGCCCCCGCCGGTGAACCTGTCCAGCCCGACCACCAGCACCGTGATCCCGATCAGGCCGACCAGGAACACCGGTGTCGTGAAGAAGGGCCGCCTGAGCCCGCCACCCCACAGAATCGTCGTTCACCCCCGGTGACCAGCTTCTCCCAAGGCGTCCGTGTTCCGTCCTGCGGCGCGCCGGGCACGGCGAAGGGCCGGCCCCGAAACCGGGACCGGCCCTTGACGTGCGAACTTATCCGAGGCCGTTCTTCATGGCCGTGAGGAGTTCGGCGTTGGTGGTGTCACCGCTGAGCTCCCAGAAGAACGCGCCGCCGAGGCCCTGGTTCTTCGAGTAGCTCATCTTGCCGCCGATGGTGCTCGGCGTGTCGTAGCTCCACCACTGGTTGCCGCAGTAGGCGTAGGCCGTGCCCGCGACGGTGCCGGTGGACGGGCAGCGGGTCTTGATGACCTTGTAGTCCTCGATGCCCTGCTCGTACGTGCCGGGCGCCGGGCCGGTCGCCGTGCCGCCGGGCGCGGCCTGGGTCACGCCGGTCCAGCCGCGGCCGTAGAAGCCGATGCCGAGCAGCAGCTTGGCGGCCGGGACGCCCTTGCTCTTGAGCTTCTGGATGGCGTTGTCGGTGTAGAAGCCGGGGATCGGGATCTTGTCCCAGGTGGTGAGCGGGGAGTGCGGGGCGGTCGGGCCCTGCGCGTCCCAGCCGCCGAAGAAGTCGTACGTCATGACGTTGTACCAGTCGACGTACTGGGCGGCGCCGCCGTAGTCGGCCGCGTCGATCTTGCCGCCGTCGTTGCCGTCGGCGGTGATGGCCGCGGTGACCAGGTTGTTCGCGCCGAAGCGCGAGCGCAGCGCGGACATCACGTTCTTGAACGCCGCCGCGCCGCTGGTGTCACAGGTCAGGCCGCAGGCGTTCGGGTACTCCCAGTCGATGTCGATGCCGTCGAAGACGTCGGCCCAGCGGGGGTCCTCCACCAGCTTGTAGCAGGAGTCGGCGAAGGCCGTCGGGTTCTGCGCCGCCTGGCCGAAGCCGCCGGACCAGGTCCAGCCGCCGAAGGAGAAGAGCACCTTCAGGTTGGGGTACTTCTTCTTCAGCTTGCGCAGCTGGTTGAAGTTGCCGCGCAGCGCGCCGTTGTCCCAGGTGTCGGCGACGCCGTCGACGCTCTCGCCCGCCTGGTAGAAGCGGTCGTAGTCGGCGTAGCTGTCGCCGATCGTGCACTGCCCGTTCTGCACGTTGCCGAACGCGTAGTTGATGTGCGTCAGCTTGGCCGCCGAGCCGCTGGTGTCGATGTTCTTGACGTGGTAGCCGCGCTGGTAGATGCCCCACTGGACGAAGTAGCCCAGCACCTTGTTGCCGCCGCCACCGCCGCCGCCCGTGGTGGTCGCGGTGATCTGGTTGCTGTCGGCCGAGCGGTTGCCCGCCGCGTCACGCGCGCGCACGGTGTAGTTGTAGGAGGTGTTGGCGCTGAGGCCGGTGTCGTTGTACGAAGTGCCCGTGACGGTCGTGACCAGGGTGCCGCCGCGGTAGACCTCGTAGCCGGTGACCGCCACGTTGTCGGTGGAGGCGTTCCAGGCCAGCGAGACGCTGTTGTTGCTGACGCCGGTCGAGCGCAGGTTGCCGGGCACCGACGGCGGGGTCTTGTCGTCGCCGCCACCGCCGCCGGTGGTCGTCGCGGAGATCTGGTTGCTGTTGGCCGAGCGGTTGCCGGCCGCGTCACGCGCGCGCACGGTGTAGCTGTAGGCCGTGTTCGCGGTGAGGCCGGTGTCGTTGTACGTGGTGCCCGTGACGGTGGTGACCAGCGTGCCGCCGCGGTAGACCTCGTAGCCGGTCACGGCCACGTTGTCGGTGGAGGCGTTCCAGGCCAGGGCCACGCTCGTGTCCGTGACGCCGGTCGAGCGCAGGTTGCCCGGCACGGACGGCGCGGTCGTGTCGCCGCCGCCGCCACCGGAGACCTTCCACAGCGCCGCCACGTTCGGCGGCTCCCAGCCGGGCTGGGAGGTGTGCGCCTGGAGACAGACGTAGTCGACGCCGTTGTAGGTGACGACCGTGCCCGCCGTGTAGGCGGTCCACGGGGCCCAGGCCGCCGCGTACGCCACCGTGCTGGCGGAGGCGAGCGCCGGGGCGGCCACGGCCGCGGTGAGGGGCAGGGCCAATGCCGCCATTCCCGCCAGGACCTTGCTCAGAATGGTGTGTTTCATGTCGCTCCGACATCCGTTGGGGGGTGTGTGGGGAGTGGGATGGGAGACTTCTGGGGAAACTATTAGGAAAGTTTCCTTTAAGTTGTGAATCGACGGTAGCTTCTGCCTGGGGGAGCGTCAATACGTATCGGTCAGGCGTCCGTAATCGTGCCGGTCAGACCCCGGACGCGCCCGTTCACGAGGGGATAACGGTTCAGGAACGGGGGCTGACGGCGGGGTGAGCCGTGGCTCAGCATTGGACCGTGGCAGGAATCTCCGCCTGGCGGCGGACGCCCACGCGACGCGGGCCCTACGTGGTCCGCGCGGTCGCGGAGTTACGGTCCTGGCCGTCGCTGAACGTCAGCGGCACCGGTCAGCAGGTCACCTTCGCCGTCCACGGAACCGAGATCCTGCGCCTGGCCGGCCGGGACGAGATCCACGTACGGCTCACCGCCCCCGCCATCGGCCGCCTGGAGCCGTACCTGCGGGCGTGCGACCAGGTCCATGCCTGCCGCGACCGCGCCTGGGTCGCCGTACAGGTCGACGCCGAACCTGATCTGGAATTGTTGCTGGCGCTCACGAGCGTGGCGATAAAGGCGCACGTGGCGTGAACCGATTCGGTGCGTAGCGTTTCTCCCACGCAGCGTCGAAACTAATGCCGCCATTTGCCTGGGAATTACTCGCCGGGTAGCTTGGTTGTACACAGCCGAACGGGGAGTCGTCCCAGGTAGGGATGGCATTGCCTGGGAATTACCCAAGCGGGACCCGTGTTGTACAGAGTCGATGCGGACATCCCCGCATCCGGGCGTCGCACATATACCTTCAGGCCCTTTCCCGGGCCCGGGAAGACGATGCGTCAGCCCTTTGCCTGACCAAGAGACCGCTGAATCCGCCTGTGCGCGGAACCGGGGACCCATGTGTCCAATGGGGTGAATCGGCACCGTGGTGCCGTAGGGCAGCTTCCCGCCCGAACCCGTCAGCTAACCCGGCAAGCGGCACGGAAGCTCAAGGAGTAACACCCTCATGGCCAAGCACCGTCTTCACCGTGCCTTCAAGCTCGACCTCGCCAAGATCGCTCTCGGCGCGACCGCCGTCGCCGGCGTGCTCGGCACGCACGCGGCAGTGAACGCCGACACCGCCACCGCCCACACCGCCACCCAGACCGCCAAGGTCGCCGGCGTGGCCGCCCAGCCGCGCGTCGCGCAGCACCGCGCCGCCGACGAGAGCGCCAAGGGCAAGGTCAACGTCACCGCCGCGCAGGTGCTGGCCACGGCCCGCGCCCAGGTCGGCACCTCCGAGGACGCCAACGGCGGCGGCACCAAGTTCCAGAAGTGGTACGCCGACTCGCAGCGCGCCGCCGAGACCGCCGCGCGTGACGGCGGCAACCGCGCCATGTACCTGAACGCCCCCTGGTGCTCGATGTTCGTCTCCTGGGTCGGCGAGCAGACCGGCGCCCGCCCGCAGGTCGGCTGGGACGCCTACACCGTGACCCACGCCAAGTGGTTCGCCGCCAACGACCGCTGGGGCACCGAGGCCAAGCCGGGCGCCGTCGTCTTCTTCTCCTGGAGCGGCAGCAAGAGCCTGAACGACATCCAGCACGTCGGCTTCGTCGTCAAGGACAACGGCGACGGCACGATCTCCACGATCGAGGGCAACACCGGCAACGGCAAGGTCGAGCAGCGCGTCCGGCCGAGCTCCCAGGTCGTCGGCTACGGCTACCCGTCGTACGCCGCCTGATCCTTCCTTGCCAAGAGCGCACTCCCTGCGGGGAGTGCGCTCTTTCGCGTTTCAGGGCCGCCGGTGCCGGTGGACCAGGACCGCCGCTGCCTGCCCGGCCGAGCGGGCCGCGCCAGGCTCCTCGGAGATCATCGCGGTCACCGTGGCGCCGTCGATCAGGGTGAGCAACTGCTCGGCGAGCAGGCCGGGGTCCCCAGCCCCCGCCTCCTCGGCGAGCGAGCGCAGGTAGGCGCGCAGGCGCTCCTTGTGCTCGCGCACCGCCGTACGGACGACGGCCGAACCGGCGCCCAGCTCGGCGAAGGCGTTGGCGAACCCGCAGCCGCGGAAGTCGTCCTCGGCGAACCAGCGCTCCAGCCACGCGAAGACCGCCGGGATGCGGTCGCCGGCGTCGGCCACGTACGCGGTGAGCGAGGTCATCCAGCGTTCGTCGCGCCGCCGCAGATAGGCCACGACCAGCGCCTCCTTCGACGGGAAACACTGGTAGAGGCGTTTCAGCGAGACGCCGGAGGCGGCCCGGATCTCGTCCATGCCGACCGCCTGCACGCCGCGGCGGTAGAACAGGTCGCCCGCGGCGTCCAGCAGCCGCTGCTCGTGATCCATGACACCCCTCCAGGTGCTTGCCGCGGAGAACGATCGTTCTCTACGCTAGCGCACAACCCGGGAGAACGCCCGTTCTCTCGATCGGAGAGGACAGCCCATGACCCGCCCGCCCGTCCCGCCGTTCACCGAGGAGACCGCCCGGATCAAGGTCCAGGCCGCCGAGGACGCCTGGAACACCCGCGACCCCGACCGCGTCGCGCTCGCGTACACCGAGGACTCCGTGTGGCGCAACCGCGGCGAGTTCGTCACCGGCCGCGCCGAGATCGCGGCGTTCCTGCGCCGCAAGTGGGCCCGCGAGCTGGACTACGCCCTGCGCAAGGAGCTGTGGGCGGTCACCGGCGACCGCATCGCCGTGCGCTTCCAGTACGAGTCCCGCGACGCCGCCGGCCAGTGGTGGCGCAGCTACGGCAACGAGCAGTGGGAGTTCGACGCCTCCGGGCTGATGCGCCGCCGGGAGGCCAGCATCAACGACGTCGCCATCACCGAGGAGGAACGCCGCATCTTCGGCTCCCGCCCGCTGTCCGAGCACGGCGTGGACGTCCTCGGCATCCGCCACGCGGAGATCGCCGGGGTAAGGTCGGAAGGCCGATCGTAGGAGGTCTGACATGGCGGTCTTGCTGCTGGGCACCCTCGACACCAAGGGGGAGGAGTACGCCCTCGTCCGCGACCTGATCATCCGGGCCGGGCAGGGCGTCGTCCTCATGGACACCGGCGTCATGGGCGCCCCGGCGCTGGCCGCCGACGTCCCCGCCGAGGCCGTGGCGCGGGCCGCGGGCACCGGCCTCGACCGGCTCAGGAGCGCCGGCGACCGCGGCGCCGCGCTCGCGGCGATGGCGGCCGGGGCCACCGCCCTGGCCCAGGACCTGCACGCCCGAGGCGAGCTGAGCGGCGTGCTCGCGCTCGGCGGCAGCGGCGGCTCCTCCATCGCCGCCGCCGTCATGCGGGCGCTGCCCGTCGGCCTGCCCAAGCTGCTCGTCTCGACCATGGTCAGCGGCGACGTCTCGGCCTACGTCGGGGAGACCGACGTGACGCTCATGTACAGCGTCGTCGACGTCGCGGGCGTCAACTCCGTCTCCCGCCGCATCCTGACCAACGCCGCCGCCGCGATCAGCGCGATGGCCGCCTCCTACGCCGCCGGCGCCGAGCCGTCCGGGGAGGACAAACCGCTGGTCGCGGCCACGATGTTCGGCGTCACCACGCCCGCCGTCGACGCCGCGCGGGCCCGGCTGGAGTCCCTGGGCTACGAGGTGCTGGTCTTCCACGCCACCGGCTCGGGCGGCCGGGCCATGGAGGCGCTGGCGGCCGGCGGCCACTTCGCAGGGGTGCTCGACCTGACCACCACCGAGCTGGCCGACGAGCTCGTCGGCGGCGTGTTGTCGGCCGGCCCCGACCGCCTGACCGCCGCCGGGCGGGCCGGCATCCCGCAGGTCGTCAGCCTGGGCGCCGTCGACATGGTCAACTTCGGCCCGATGGAGACCGTGCCGGAACGGTTCAGGTCACGGCAGCTCCTGGTGCACAACCCGACGGTGACGCTCATGCGCACCACTCCGGCCGAGAACGCCGAGATCGGCCGGGCGATCGGCGAGCGGCTGGCCCGCGCGTCGGGGCCGGTCACGCTGTTCGTGCCGCGCGGCGGCGTCTCGGCCGTCGACGTCGAGGGCGGCCCGTTCCACGACCCGGCGGCCGACGCGGCCTGCTTCGACGCCGTGCTCGCGGCCGTCGCGGGCAGCGCCGTCGAGGTCGTGCAGAGCGACCAGGACATCAACAACGCGCAGTTCGCCGTGGCGGCCGCCGACCGGCTGCACCGGCTGATCGAGAAGGGGGCTTGATGCGTCGCGACGAGGCACTACGGAGGTTGCGCGCCGAGCGGGAGGCCGGCCGGCTGATCATCGGCGGCGGCGCGGGCACCGGGCTGTCGGCCAAGTCCGCCGAGGCGGGCGGGGTCGATCTGCTCATCATCTACAACTCCGGGCGGTTCCGGATGGCCGGCCGCGGCTCGCTCGCCGGCCTGATGCCGTACGGCGACGCCAACGCGATCGTCGTGGAGATGGCGGGGGAGGTCCTGCCGGTCGTCAAGGACACGCCGGTGCTGGCCGGGGTGTGCGGGACCGACCCGTTCCGGCTGATGCCGCGCTTCCTCGACGAGCTGAAGGACATGGGCTTCACCGGCGTCCAGAACTTCCCGACGGTCGGCCTGATCGACGGTGTCTTCCGGGCGAACCTGGAGGAGACCGGCATGGGCTTCGACCTGGAGGTGGAGATGATCAGGCTGGCCGCCGAGCGCGACCTGCTCACCGCCCCCTATGTGTTCACCCCCGAGCAGGCCACGGCCATGGCGCGGGCGGGCGCCGACATCCTCGTCCCGCACATGGGCCTGACCACCAAGGGCAGCATCGGCGCCGTCACCGCGATCGGCCTCGACGAGGCGGCCGTGCGCATCCAGGAGATGCGTGACGCCGCCGTCGCCGTCAACCCCGACGTCATCGTGCTGTGCCACGGCGGCCCCATCGCCGAGCCCGACGACGTGCGCCACATCCAGCAGCGCACGGTCGGCGTCGCCGGGTTCTTCGGCGCGTCCTCGATGGAACGCCTGCCCGCCGAGCGGGCCATCGCCGAGCAGGTCCGCGCCTTCAAGCAGCTCTGACCGGGAGGAACCCGCCATGCACCGACGACCGGACGCCCTGCCCACGATGATCTTCGACTGGGGGGCCATCAAATGGCACGTGACGCCCGACGCCGTGCCGGGCGCGTCCTCCACGTTCGGCGAGGTCATCATCAACCCGAACAAGGGCCACGAACGCCACCTGCACCCCGACTCCGACGAGGTCCTCTACGTCATCGAGGGCGAGGGGCGGCAGACCGTCGGCGACGACCCGGAGTTCCCGGTCAGGGCCGGTGAGGCGATCTACATCCCGAAGGGCACGCTGCACTCCACCTTCAACACCGGCTGGCGGCCGCTGCGGATCATCGCGACGTACACGCCGGGCGGGGCCGAGCTGGCGCTGCGCGAGCTGCCCGGCTTCGTGGAGCTCGGCCCCGGCGACCACCCGACCTGGGCGGCCGCCACCTCCTGAGCGGCGGAGGCCGTGCGCGGGCTGCGAGCCCGCGCGCGGCCTCCGGCGTGCTCGACCTCCATGCGAATGATCGTTCACGTCCGGTCTGTCGGTGGCCTCCGGTAGATTTCCGGGTCTGTTGATCAAGCCCCATCGGAGTTGGCTGTCGGCGCGAGCATGCCGTCAGACTGGAGGTCGAGACCTTGGACGCGGACGAAACCGCGTGGGAGCAGCGCAGCGTCGTGCGGGTGGTGCCGCCGGTCCAGCCACGCAAGCTGGCGAAGGTGCCCTTCGTCGAGCTGGCTGACGGCAGGTTGCAGGGGGTCGTGTCGAGCGGGTCCGACATCGAGCGGGTCTACGTCTCCTCGATCGCCGCCGGCACCCACGACCTGAGCTGCAGCACCAACAACAACCGCCCGTGCGGCGCGCTGCACGGCTACGCGTGCAAGCACATCCGCATGCTGGCCGACGAGGCCGTGCTCCAGTACGGCCTCGACCGGGTGGCCCGCTACCTGCGCGTCGAGGTGCCCGAGGGCGGCCACCTGATGAGCGCGCTGAACGGCACCCCCCAGCGCACCCCGGCGGCCGTGGTGTTCAGCCGGTTCCTGCGCCACCTGGCCTACCTGGAGGTGCCCGACAGCACCGAGCCGCTGGCCGAGCTCCACTGGTTCCCGGCGATGGGGCCCGAGACGGGAAAGGTGGGCTGATGCTCGACGTACAGCTCGGGGAGCTGGCCGGCGACGGGCCGGCCGGGGTCGCGGAGGCGCTCGCGCTCGCCACGGGGTTCGACGGCGCGCTCGGGCACGGGTTCGCCAGGGTCGCCGAGGAGCCGGCCGCGGCGCTGGCCGCGCTGGCCGGCGCGCTCGCGGGCTCCCCGCTCGGCGACCGGCTGGGCGAGGCGGTGGAGAAGGTGACCGCGGGGTCGGTCGCCGACGAGCACCTGGCCGCGCTGGCCGGCGGGCGGGCCGCGCTGTTCGGCGCGGTGCACGACGCCCTGCTCGCCCGCCTCGACCAGGCTCTGGGCCGCAGCCGCGCACCCTGGCCGCCGGCCGCCGCCACGGACGCCACAACAGGGGCGGCGTCCGTGGGCGGCGTGCCGGGCACCGGGGCGGCGTCCGGCGGCGTGCCGGAGAACCTGCTGGCCGGGTGCCGGGTCTGGTTGCGGGAGCTGGCGATCACCGGCTGGCGGGGCGTCGACGACGACCTCGTCTCCGGCGCCGACCAGGCGATCGAGGCGCTGCTCGGGGTGCCCGAGCTGCGCGGGCTCGCCGTGCTGCTCGACGGGCTGGCGACCGAGCTGCGGGCCTCGTCCCCGGTGGCGACGATGGACCGGCTGCCGCTCAGGCGGTGGGCCGACCTGTGGACGCGCGGGCTGCTGCTCGCCCAGTCCGGGCCGTGGCACGGCGTGCCCGAGCCGGTGTCGGGGCGGCTGCTGATCCTCGGCGCCGACGTGCAGGAGCACGCCACGGTCGTCCGCGTGCAGGTGCACGGCGTCCTGGAGGAGGCCGGCGGCCAGACCCGGCTGGTGCGCACGAGCGTCGCGGCGGCCAAGGTCGACACCATCGTGGGGCCGTCGGTGTGGCGGCTGTTCGGCGGGCGGCCCGTGCTCATGGGCGCGCTGGCCGACCACCGGTCCGTGGAGATCGACGGCATGCCGCTGCTGCCCGGCGGCGACCTGCTGTGGCATGACGACCGCGCCCGCACCGGCGCCGAGGCCGACCCGTTCACCACCGCGCGGGTGCAGCTCGCGGGCGCGCTGGCCCCGGCCACGCCGCCGCTCGACCGCCACCCGGTGCGCATCGCCGAGCCGGTGCTGGTCGAGGGGTACACGGTCGACGGGCACACCCTCGACCTGGGCGGCAACAAGCTCGCCCTCGACCTCGACCGGCTCCCGGCGAGCTGCCCGCTCACGCCGGAGCTGGTGGCCGCGTCCTCGGCGTGCGTCGGGCTGGTGCGCCGCGACGGCGGCCGGTGGCTGCTGCAGCCGCTGGCCGTCCAGGCCACGGTCAAGAAGAAGCCGGTCACCGTGCACAACGGCGACTGGGCGAACGGCCCGACCGACCCCAAGGTCGTCAAGGCCGAGGCCAAGGCCGGCGACGTGGTCGCCGTGCTGCGCGAACGGGCAGGACGGCTGCTGCGGAAATGACCGACTCGACCACGAGCGCCGACGAGACCCGGCGCCAAGTGCTGTACTGGCGGCTCATGTCGCGGCTGTTCTCGGCCGACGAGCAGCCCGCGCTGGAGACGGCCAGCATGGGCATCGTCGGCGACCTGGAGCTGCCGCCCGCGCTGCTCGACCCAGGCGTCTCGGTGGACACGCTCGTCCAGCGCTTCCCCGAGCTGGGCACCGAGCTCCAGGACCTGATGGCCGACAAGGAGCACGAGGAGGGCGGCGAGGTGCGCCGCGCCGCGCTGGTCTCCAAGCTGCTGCTCAACGTGTTCTCCACCGGCACGGGCGACGTCACGGCGGGCGACCTGGCCCGCTGGAAGCAGGACGCCGCCTGGTTCGAGAAGGGCATGGGCTGCGAGCCCGGCGGCCTGCGCAACGGGCCGGGCAACGACGAGCTGGCCGCCGTCCTCGCCATGATCGAGGGCGATCTGGTCAAGCGCATGCGGCTGCGCGAGGTGCTGGCCGACCCGGCTCTGGCCAGGCAGCTCACGCCCAGCATGTCGCTCATCGAGCAGCTGCTGCGCGACAAGTCCAACCTGTCCGGCGTCGCCCTCGCCAACGCCAAGGCGCTCATCCGCAGGTTCGTCGACGAGGTCGCCGAGGTGTTGCGCACGCAGGTGGAGAAGACCAGCGTGGGCGTCATCGATCGGTCGGTGCCGCCGAAGCGGGTCTTCCGCAACCTCGACATCGAGCGCACGATCTGGAAGAACCTCACCAACTGGAGCCCCGAGGACCAGCGGCTCTACGTCGACCGGCTCTACTACCGGCAGACGGCCCGCCGCACCACGCCGGCCCGGCTCATCGTGGTCGTCGACCAGTCGGGCTCGATGGTCGACGCGATGGTCAACTGCACCATCCTGGCCTCGATCTTCGCCGGCCTGCCCAAGGTCGACGTGCACCTCGTCGCGTACGACACCCGCGCGCTCGACCTGACGCCGTGGGTGCACGACCCGTTCGAGGTGCTGCTGCGCACGACGCTCGGCGGCGGCACCGACGGCACGGCCGCGATGGCCCTGGCCAGGCCGAAGATCGCCGATCCGCGCAACACCGTGATGGTGTGGATCTCCGACTTCTACGACAACCGCTCGCTGATCAACGACTTCGGGTCGATCCACCGCTCGGGGGTCAAGTTCATCCCCGTCGGCTCGGTCAACAGCTCCGGCCACCAGAGCGTCGACCCGTGGTACCGCCAGAAACTCAAGGACCTGGGCACCCCCGTGCTCTCCGGCCACGTCCGCAAGCTCGTCTTCGAGCTCAAGAACTTCCTCACCTAGGAGAACCCCCGACCATGAGTGACATGCTGCGCGCCCCCGCAGAGGTGAAGTACGCCGACGAGCTCGACTGGCTGGAGTCGGTCGACGACGGCCCCAAGCCGTTCTCGTGGCGGCTCAGCCCGCGCATGATCCGCATCTTCATCCTCGGCTCGGAGCGCTCCGACGGGCTCGACCGCGAGATCCCGCAGAAGTGGTTCGGTGACCGCAGCTTCGTCGAGCGCAGCATCGTGACGCTGGCCTCCGACCGCGGCCTGCTGCTGATCGGCGACCCGGGCACGGGCAAGAGCTGGCTGGCCGAGCTGCTGTCCGCGGCGATCAGCCGCAACTCCACGCTGGTCGTGCAGGGCACCGCGGGCACCACCGAGGACCACATCAAATACTCGTGGAACGTCTCGATGGTCATCGCCAAGGGCCAGTCGCGCCAGTCGATGATCCCCTCGCCGATCATGAACGCCATGGAGCAGGGCGTGATCGGCCGCTTCGAGGAGCTGACCCGCTCGACCAGCGACGTCCAGGACGCGCTGATCTCCATCCTGTCGGAGAAGTACGTCTCCATCCCCGAGCTCGACGACGACAACATCGTCTTCGCCCAGCCCGGCTTCTCGATCATCGCCACCGCCAACAGCCGCGACCGGGGCGTCAACGACCTGTCCTCCGCGCTCAAGCGCCGCTTCAACTTCGTCCGCATCCCGGTGGTGACGAACAAGAAGAGCGAGGCGGAGATCGTCCGGTTCCGTACCGAGGAGCTGCTGCGCCGGCACCAGATCGAGCTCGACCTGCCGCCCACGCTGCTGGACATCCTGCTGCAGAGCTTCGCCGACCTGCGGGCCGCGGCCGCCTCGGCGACCAGCGACGACGAGAAGCTGGAGTCCGCGCTGTCCACGGCCGAGCAGATCGGCGTGCTGGAGGACGCCATCCTGCACAGCCACTTCTTCGGCGACCGCACGCTGCGCCCCGAGACGCTGGCCGGCTCGCTGGTCGGCTCGCTGGCCCGGCGCAGCCCGGAAGACCTGGCCATCCTCAACAAGTACTGGCACGGTGTGGTCGAGCCGCGCAGCAAGAAGGACGGCGGCCCGTGGCAGGACTTCCTCGAGGGCGGCCGCCAGGCCATCTCCACCCTGTCATGAGCCTCTTCCAACCGCTGAAGGATCAGCTCAGCGAGGCCGCCTCGGCCTTCGCGGGCGACGGCGCGGTGTCGTCCATCCTCACCGGCATCGTCGAGGACGTCGACCGGGCGCTGCGCGAGGAGCTGGAGATCTTCCCGGTCTGCCACCACTCGCCGGCCTCGGCGCTGGCCATGGTGCGCCGCCTGCGGGAGAAGCAGCCCAAGGTCATCTACCTGGAGCTCTGCGAAGACCTGGCGCCGCTGCTGACCGAGCTGCGCAACTGCCGGCTCCCGGTGGCGCTCCAGGCGTTCGCCACCGACCTCGACGGCTTCCCCAAGGGATCGGGGCCGCTGAGCGTGGTGGCCCCGATCACCGAGGCGTCGGCCGAGTACCAGGCCATCTCGTACGCGCTGGAGACCCCGGGCGTCGAGCTGGTGCTGGTCGACCGCTCGGCCGACCACGTCTTCCAGTGGCTGCCGCGCGACCGGGAGGAGCCGGCGAAACCGGGGGAGGAGGCCGGCCTGCACGGCGACGCCGTCGGCGTGGAGATCGGCGACCTGCGCCCCCGCTTCGCCGAGCTGGAGGAGCACCTGCTCCACCACGGCAAGGTCCGCCACTGGTCGGAGTGGTGGGACCAGTACGTCGAGCAGCCGCTCTCCGGCGCCGACTACGACACCTACCGCCAGGTCATGGTCCTCATCGGCAGCCTGTTCCGCCGGTTGCGCCCCGACGACGACCGGCTGGCCGGCGACGAGGAGCGCGAGCGCTACATGTGGACCAGGATGCGCGAGCACCTGTCCGCCTCGGGCGCCGACCCGGCCGACTGCCTCTACGTCTGCGGCGCCTTCCACGCCGCCAGCCGCGTCGAGCAGTTCGGCCTGGCCGCCACGGCCCCGTACGAGATCGGCCCCCGCACCGCGACCCGCTGGCTGTACGGGCTGATCCCCTCCAGCCACTCGGCCATCGAGGCGCAGTTCGGGCTCGCCTCGGGGTCGGTGTCGATCGCCGCCGCCACCTGGGCCAAGGCGGTGACGCGGAGCAAGCTGACCCCGTTCCAGCTCAGCGGGCAGAAGGGGGCCAGGAAACGGCCGGTCAAGCTGCCCGCGCCCGCCGCGCCGGCGCAGGTCACCGACCGGCTGACCGGGTTCCTGTCCAGGCCGCCGACGCTCGACGCGCTCGACGAGGCCGAGCTGCTGGGCTGGAGCGTCGACATCGTCCGGCTGGCCCGGCGCAACGGCTACCTCGCCAGCACCGCCGACGCCATCGCGGTGTTCGAGACGTCGATCCTGCTGGCCGGCATGCGCAATCGGGCCAGGCCCACGCCGTACGACTTCCAGGACGCGGCGGTCACCTGCATCGAGAAGGACGTCGTGCCGGGCCGGCGCGACGTGCGGCGCCTGTGCGAGATCCTGCTCGGCGGCGACCGCATCGGCTCGGTCGGCTACGACGCGCTGCCGCCGCTGGCCCAGAACGTCTACGACCGGCTGCGGCCGCTCGGCGTCGACTTCGACAAGCGCACGATCCAGCGGGCGCTGCTCGACCTGCACTCCGACCCGGAGCTGCGGCCCTGCTCCGACCTGCTGTGGATGCTGCGCTTCGTGCTGCCCGCCGACGCGGCCCGGCCGATCATGGGCGAGCGCAAGCTCGGCGAGCGGGCCATCCAGGAGAGCTGGGACCTCGCGCTCGGCCGCAACCAGCGGGCCATCATCGAGCTCGGCTACGAGGGCGTCACCATCGAGCAGGTGGTCGAACAGCGGCTGCGGCGCGCGGTCTGGGAGCCCGACGCCACCGCCGCCGTGGCCCTGGCCGCCGTCGAGGACGCCATCCTCTACCTGGGCGGCGGGCGCGTCGCCGACGAGCTGGGCGCGCGGGCGGTGGAGCTGCTGGCCGGCGAGCGCGGCGTCGACGACGCGCCCGACGTGCTGCGCCGCATCCGCCGCCTGCTGGCCTACTACCGCACCGCCGAACCCGCGCTGCCGGCGTGGTGCGAGGCGTTCGTGACCGAGGGGTACGCGCACTACTGCACCCTGCTCCCGACCGCGTTCGTCGAGGACGACACCGGGGTGCGGCAGGTGTCGGCGATGCTCGGGTTCCTGTTCACGATGGAGGGGCTGGCGCTGGCGCTCGGGTGCGACCGGGCGCAGCTGGAGATCGCGGTGCGGCAGTCGCATCCGGAGGCGCCGGCCAAGGTGGCGCTGCTGTGGGCCGCCCAGCACCTGCTGGGGCTGCTGCCGCTGGCCGAGCTGCGGTCGCGGTGCGACGAGCTGCTCGGCAACCCGCTGGTCATCCCGTCGTTCCCGCAGTACATCACCGGGTTCGTGCAGGCGATGGAGCCGGCTCCGGCGCTGTCCGGGTTCGTGGTGGAGGTGATCTCCAAGGCGTTCGGCCGGCTGCCCGACCAGGTGCTGCTGCCGTGGCTGCCGAAGCTGATCACGACGCTGCGCGACCAGGCGGGCGAGCTGATGCCGGTCCTCGTCCGGGAGGCCGGGCGCACGTTCCCCGGCAGCCTGACGGCGGTCGACGCCTGGACACCGCCATGGGCCCGGACGGCGGCGGCCGCGCCGAAGGCGGCTCCGGCGGTCGCGGCCGGGCCGGTCGCCGAGCTGCTGGCGGGGCATCCGGCGGCGTGCGACGCGGTGGCGGGGCTGCTGGGCTGCGAGGGTGGCTGGCAACAGCCCGCCTCCGCCACCGGGCCCGGGAACCGCGAGGTCGAGACCCTCCTCACCGACCACCCCACCACAGCCGCCGCCTTGGCGACCCTCCTCGCCTGACGGCCCCCGCCCCGAGCGCCGGAACGCCGGTGCTCGGGGCGGGGCTTCCCTGGCCGCCGCGCTGGCGACCCTCCCCGCCTGACCGCCCCGGTGTTCGGGGTGGGTTTCCCGGCGCGGGATGGTCAGCGGCCGAAGCAGATGGTGTGGCCGGGGCGGACGTGGTCGGGTTTGTAGGTGGCCTGGTCGATCGTGACGCCCTCGGGGGACACGAGCAGGATGGTCTCGCCCTGGTTGCGGAGCTGTACCCGGCCGTCGAGCACGACCTGCAGCACGCCACCGCCCGCGAGCACCCCGGTCAGCTCCATGCGCCCGCCCGCCGAGTCCGCCAGCCGCCACCCGCCGAGGTCCACGGACCGGCCGGTGACGTTGAGGAGGGTGACCGTCTCGTGCCCCCGGTCGGCCCCCACCGGGTCGGGCAGCGCGGCCACGATCAGCACGTCCCCGGTGGACGGCGGACGCGCGAGGACGGGCGCGCCGGGCGGCGCCGGGTCGGGGCTGATGACGAAGTCCTCGGGCCAGGCCGTGAGCTGGATCTGGGTGCCCGAGGCCCGGATCACGTCGTGCAGGTTGCCGTGTTCGAGCCGGTCCAGCAGGAACACCGCGTCGTCCCGGTTGACGGGGTCGGCCCTGAGCCAGGCGTCGAAGCCGTCGAGGTTCGCCGCCCCGGTCGCCAGATAGGGCACCAGCCGGCGGAACAACTTCGGCCACATGACGAGCCCGGTGAGCGCCTCCAGCGAGGCGACCTCGGCGGGCCCGTCGGGGTCGGCGGCCGAGCGCGGCCAGATGCCGGTGGGCGACGCCTGCGTCCTGGCCGTGCGCGACACGCCCGCCAGGTGCGTGCGCAGCGTCGCGGGCAGCGTGGCGTAGAAGGCCGGGTACGTCAGCCCGGCGGCCAGCAGTTTGGCGTTCGCGGACGTGTCCACCAGCGCCTCGTCGAGGAACACGGCCTGCCCGTCGGGCCCGGGGTGCTCGCCGGTGAACACGAACCCGATCAGCCGGCCGTTGGCGTCGATGCCGTTGCTGAGGACGTGCCCGCGCAGCTCGTCCTGGTCGGCCGACTGGACCTTGTTGGGCAGGTCGTCGAAGAAGCGCACGTTCGTGAAGCCGAGCAGCCGCAGCAGCTCGTCGCGGGCGGCGTTCGCGCCGGTCAGTTCCTGGTGGGTGTCCTGGAAGTGGGTCTCCAGGGCGTCGATGGCCTCCAGACGGACGGAGATGCCGCGCGCGCCGAGCTCCGGCGGCCGTCCGGACGGCCGGGCCAGCCCTTCGACCAGCGCGGGCGTGTCCGGCCTGAACTTGATCGTGTCGCCGTCGGGCTCGGGGCCCTGCCGGGGAAGGTCCGGGTAACGGATCACGAAGCTGCCGCGCAGAAGTGTGTAGCTCATTGGGTTCCCCCCAAAGACGGCCATCACCGCCCTATCGGCCATCGGGAGCGTAACTCCGCGCACTTCCCGGCGTCCACGTCCCACGCCGGGCCGGGGGGCGGCCCGGCGCGGGACGTGCCGGCTCAGGCGGCGCCGAACCGGGGGATCGGCAGGTCCTCGGTGGCCAGGTGCACGATGTGCGACTCGGTGTAGACGTCGATGCTGTGCCGGCCGCCCTCCCGGCCCACGCCGCTGGCCTTCACCCCGCCGAACGGCGTGCGCAGGTCGCGCACGTTCTGGGAGTTGACCCAGACCATGCCCGCCTCGATCGACTGGGCCAGCCGGTGCGTCCGGCGCAGGTCGTTGGTCCACAGGTACGCCGCCAGGCCGTACCGGGTCGCGTTGGCCAGCTCCACCGCCTCCGTCTCGGTGGAGAAGGGCGTCACGCTGACGACCGGTCCGAAGATCTCCTCCTGGAAGATCCGCATGTGCGGGGCCACGTCGGCGAACACCGTCGCGGCCAGGAAGTTGCCCGCCGTCAGGTGCTCGGGCCGGGAACCGCCGGCGACCAGGCGGGCGCCCTCGCGCGAGCCGAGCTCGACGTACTCCATGACCCGCTCGTAGTGCTCGGGGTGGATGAGCGCGCCCAGCTCGGTGGCGGGGTCGCCGGGCGCGCCGACGCGTACCCGCGCGGCCCGCTCGGCCAGCCTGGCCACGAACTCCTCGTACACGGTGTCCTGGACGAGGATCCGCGAGCTGGCCGTGCAGCGCTCGCCGTTCAGCGAGAAGACGCCGAAGACGGCCGCGTCGAGCGCCCGCTCCAGGTCGGCGTCCGCGAAGACGAGCAGCGGCGACTTGCCGCCCAGCTCCATCGACAACGTCTTCAGCGACGACGCGGCGTTGCGCATGATGGTCTGCCCGGTGCCGCTCTCGCCGGTGAAGGAGATCACCGGCACGTCGGGGTGGGCCACCAGCGCCGCGCCCGCGTCCTCGCCGATGCCGTGGACGAGGTTGAACACGCCCTCGGGCAGCCCGGCCTCCTCCATGATCTCCGGCAGCAGGCTCGCCGACGCCGGTGACCACTCGGCGGGCTTGAGCACCACCGGGCAGCCGGCCGCCAGCGCCGGGGCCAGCTTCCAGGTCTCCAGCATGAACGGCGTGTTCCACGGCGTGATCAGCCCGGCCACGCCGACCGGCTTGCGCACGACGTAGTTGAGCTGCGCGGAGCCGACGCGGTAGACGTCCTCGCCCATGGTGGTGATCACGTCGGCGAAGAATCGGAAGTTGTGCGCCGCGCGGCGGGCCTGGCCGCGGGCCTGGGTGATCGGCAGGCCGGTGTCCCGGCACTCCAGCGCGGCGATCTCCTCGTCCCTGGACTCGATGGCCGCCGCGACCGCGCGCAGCGTCCCGGCCCGCTGCTCGGCGGGCATCGTGCTCCACGGACCGTCGGTGAACGCCTTCTGGGCGGCGGCGACGGCCGCGTCCACGTCGGCCGCGCCGCCCGCGGCCACCTCCAGGTACGGCTCGTTCGTGGTCGGGTCGAGCGCGGTGAAGGTCGCACCGGACTGGCTCGGGACGTGCCGGCCGCCGATGTAGTGCTCCAGTTTCATCAGGCGACTCCCTCGCTCTGTGCCAGTAGTTCGTTGATCCGGGCGATGCCGGGCTCGGTGGGGGTGATCAGAGGGGCTCGTACGTGGCCGGAGGCGATCAGGCCGCGCTGTTCCAGCACCCACTTGGCGGGGGCCGGATTCGTCTCCACGAACAGCAGCTCGACCAGCGGGTGCAGCGAGTAGTGCAGCTCCAGCGCGGTGGCGTGGTCGCCGGCGGTGTAGGCCTCGTACATGCGGGCCACGGTCTTCGGCGCGAGGTTGGCCGCCGCGCTGACGAAGCCGACGCCGCCGATGGCCAGCAGCGGCAGGCAGAGCAGCTCGATGCCGGACCACATGAGGAAGTCGCGCCCGCACAGGTTGAGCACGTGCGAGAAGTGCTCGAAGTCCTTGGTGGTCTCCTTGACGCCGACGATGTTGTCGTGGTCACGGCGCAGCCTGGCCACGGTCGCGGGGGCGATGTCGACGGCGGTGCGCGAGGGCACGTTGTAGATCACGATCGGCAGCGCCGGGAACTCGGCGGCGACCGTGGCGTACCAGCGGTAGAGGGCTTCCTGGGTGGGACGGGCGTAGTAGGGCGTGATGACCAGCGCGGCGTCGGCGCCCAGGCGCTCGGCCTCGGCGGTCAGCAGCAGGGTCTCGTCGAGCTTGGCCGAGCCGGTGCCGGGCAGGAACGGCACCCGGTCGGCGGTCTCCTCGGCCACCACGGCCATCGCCGCGACGCGCTCCTCGACGGACTGGGCGCCGGGCTCGCCGGTGGACCCGCCGGTCGAGATGCCGTGCGAGCCCTGGTCGAGCTGCCAGCGCACCAGCGAGCGCAACGAGTCGAGGTCCAGCGACCCGTCGGCGGCGAACGGCGTCACCACGGGGGCGATGGATCCGCGGATGGTCGACGGATCCGAGCGGAACTTCATGGATTCTCCTTCTTGGGGGGTCAGCGCTGCTGCTCGTACGCCTCGCGCCAGGCGCCCTTCAGCGGGTAGAGGCCGTCGATCGAGGCTCCCTCGCGGACGCGATCGAGGATGAAACGCTCCTCGTCCTCCTGCCGGGCGGCGTCCCCGGCGACCTCGGCGACCAGCGCGGGCGGGATGACGACGACCCCTTCGGCGTCGCCCACCAGCACGTCGCCGGGGCACACCAGCACGCCGCCGCAGTCCACCGGCACCTGCGAGTCCATCGGGACGTGGCGGCGGCCGAGCACGGCGGCGTGCGCGGCGCCGTAGTAGGAGGGCAGGTCGAGCGAGGCGAAGGAGGGGCTGTCGCGCAGCCCGCCGTCGGTGACGACGCCGGCCGCGCCGCGGCGCAGGGCGCGCATGGCCAGGATGTCGCCCAGAGTGCCGGCGCCGTGCTCGCCGCGGGCGGAGATGACCAGCACCTCGCCCGGCTGGAGCTCCTCGACGGTGCGCTTCTGGGCGTTCATGCCGCCGCCGCGCTCGGCGAAGACGTCCTCGCGCAGCGGCAGGTAGCGCAGGGTGCGCGCGACGCCGACCATGCGCAGGTCGGGACGGGCGGGGCGGACGCCCTCGATGAAGTGGTGGTCGATGCCGCGCCCGCGGAGCTGGGAGGAGAGCGTCGCGGTCGAGACCGAGCGCAGCGCGGCGACGACCTCCGGGGTCAGGGGGCCGGAGGAGGGTTGGGCGGCGCCGTACGCGGCGGCCTTGGTCGCCTCGCTGACCTGGGGCTGGACGCCGTAGGCCGCGGGGGGATCCTGGCCGGCGACGACCTCGTTGCGCAGCCGGGCCGTGCCCTCCAGCTCGACCTCCACCACGTCGCCGGGCCGGACGACGGTCGAGCCCGCCGGGGTGCCGGCCAGGATCAGGTCGCCGGGCTCCAGCGTCATGTACCGGGACAGGTCGGCGACGAGCAGGTCGAAGCCGAACAGCAGCTCGTCGGTGCACGCCTCCTGGGCGAGCTCGCCGTTGACGTACGTGCGCAGCCACAACCGTCCGGGATCGGCGCCGGTGAGCAGTTCCGAGCCGACCGGCGTGAACCCGTCCTGGCCCTTGGCCCGCAGGTTGGAGCCGAGGTCGGCGTGCTTGAAGTCGTAGACGCCGAAGTCGTTGGCCGCCACGTACCCGGCCACGTGCTCCAGCGCGCGCCCGGGGGAGACGCGATGGGCCCGGCTGCCGATCAGGATGCCGATCTCGCCCTCGAACGCCAGCAGCTCGCACCCCTCGGGACGCACCACGGGCCGTCCGGACCAGGACAGGGACGTCGGCGGCTTGAGGAAGTAGGAGGGGACGGCAGGGACGCGACCGCGCTCGGCGGCCCGGCTGCGGTAGTTCAGATGGACCGCGACGATCTTCCCTGGTGACAGTCCGAGAGGGTGTCCCACCTCGTCTCCTTCCAAATCATATACGACATCATTTATGTTATGGCATGTGGAACAATATCGACATACCCCCTCAGATGCCTACATGATGCTCATCACGTCATCAGTGGAGAGGAGAGTGCGGATGATGGTTCAGACCGCCCAAGCAGGCCGGGGAGTGGCGTGATGGGTGAGATCGTGCTGGCCGCCAAGATCACGCACGTGCCGTCGATCTGGCTGTCGATCCAGCCCGGGAAGCACTTCGGCATCCGCCGGCCCGCGGAGCTCGCCCTCACCGAGGTCGGCAGGCGGGCGCGCGAGCGCGGCGCGGACACGTTCCTGATCGCCGACACCCATTGGATGAACAGCATCGGCTTCCACCTCAACGGCAAGCCGCGCCACCAGGCCACGTACGTCAGCCATGAGTTGCCGCACTTCATCCACGACCTCGCCTACGACTACGCGGGCGATCCCGAGCTGGCCGAGCTGATCCGCGAGGAGATCGTCGCGGGCGGCCAGAAGGCCCGCGTGCACACCTACCAGGACCTGGGCCTGGAGTACGCCACACTCGTGCCGATGTACTTCATGAACCAGGACTCCGACATCCGGGTCCTGCCCATCGGCTGCAACATCTACTCGACCGTCGAGGAGAACCGGCGGATCGGCGAGGCGTTGCTGCGGGCCGTGCTTCGCAGCGACAGGAAGGTGGCCTTCCTGGCCAGCGGGTCGCTCTCGCACGCCTTCCCGCCCAACGAGATCGCCGAGTCGCTGCTCGACGACGTGAGCAGCGAGCTGAACCGCAAGGTCGACCACGCGGTGCTGGAGATGTGGGACGAAGGCCGCATCCCGGAGTTCCTCGACATGTTGCCCGACTACAACGAGCGGTGCACCGGCGAGGGGGCGATGGCCGACACCGCCATGCTGTTCGGGCTGCTGGGCTGGCGCGAGTACACCGGGCGCGGCGAGCAGCTCTGCCCGTACTTCGGCAGCAGCGGCACCGGCCAGGTGGTCGTCGACTTCCCCGTACCCGCCCACCACACGAGATGAAGGAACCTGCGCACATGACGGCCGTACAGACGTTCACGCCCGACCGGCCCGCCGGGGCGCCGCCCGTGCTGCTGCTGCACGGGTTCGCCTCCAGCGGGCGGCAGGACTGGGTGGAGACCGGGATCGCGGCGGAGCTGGCCGCGGCCGGGCGCGTGGTCGTCGTGCCCGACCTGCCCGGTCACGGCGAGAGCCCCGTCCCGGACGGGCCGGCGGGCGCGCCCGGGATCGCGGCCGCGCTGCTCGCCCTGGTCGGCGACGGGCCGCTCGACGTGGTGGGGTACTCGCTCGGCGCCCGGCTCGCCTGGGAACTGCCGGAGCTGGCGCCCGATCGGGTGCGCGCGGTCGTGCTGGGCGGGCTCAGCCCGTTCGAGCCGTTCGCCGCGCTGGACGTGGCGGCGCTGCGCTCGGCCGTCGCGGGCGGCGAGCCGGGCGACCCGATGACCGGCATGATCGCGGCCATGATCGCGGGCGCCTCCGGCGGCGACCCCGAGCGGGCCGCCGGGCTGGTCCGGCTGGTCGAGGGCCTGCGCGGCACGCCGTTCGAGCCCAAGGGCTGGGCCGGGCGCACGCCGCCGGTGTTCGTGGCGGGCGCGGAGGACATGATGACCTCCGGCATCGAGAACGTCGTCGCGCTGGTCCCCGGCGCCCGGCTGGTCACCGTCCCCGGCGACCACCGCGGCGCGCTGGCCGGTCCGGAGTTCCGCGCCGTCCTCGGCGAGGCGCTCCGGGCAGCGTCCGGCGCTGGGTTCGACCCGGCGTCCGGCACGTGACCAGTACCGGCGGAGTCGCGTCGAAGGCGGAGCTCAGCTACGAGATCCTGCGTTCGCGCATCCTGGACGGCACCTACGGCCCCGGCTACCAGCTCGTCATGGACCGCCTCGCGCGGGAGATCGGCGTCAGCACGATCCCCCTGCGCGAGGCGCTGCGCCGCCTGCAGTCCGACGGGCTGGTGGAGGTCGTGCGCAACGTCGGCGCCCGCGTCGCGGTCTTCGACGCGACGCAGGTGCGGCACACGCTGGAGGTGCTGGCCCGGCTGGAGGGGTACGCGACCGCCGTCGCGGCCCCGCGCATGGGCCCGGCGGACGTGGCGCGCTCCCGCGAGATCAACGCCCGGCTGTTCCAGGCGCTCGACTCCTTCGACCCCACCGCGTTCACCGCGCTCAACCGCGCCTTCCACTTCTCGGTCTACGAGCACTGCGACGACGAGCACCTGAACTTCCTGCTGGAGGCCGAATGGACCAGGCTGGACCACATGCGGCGCTCGGTGTTCGGCTACCTGCCGGGACGGGCCCGCCGTTCGGTCGAGGAGCACGAGCACCTGCTCGATCTCATCGCCGGGGGAGCCGACCCCGCCGAGATCGAACGGCTGGCCTGCGCGCACAAGACGAACACCGCCGGCGCCCTCTATGACGTCCGGGTCACCCACGGCTAACGATCGGGTCATACCCTCCCGGCATTTTGTCCTACACTGGTAGACGAAACGCCGTACGGAGGGGTGCCCGCATGCCCAAGATCATCGACCACGACCAGCGTCGCAGCGACATCATCGACGTCACGTGGGACCTGATCACGAAGGGGGGCATCGAGGCGGCCACCATGCGCGAGATCGCGAACGCGGCGGGCTTCGCCAACGGCGCGCTCAAGCACTACTTCCCCGGCAAGGAAGACATCATCGAGGCGACGTACGAGCGCGCCCTGGCCATCGTGACCAGCTACGTCAAGCTCGACGGCCGCCGCGGGCTGGGCGCGCTGCGCGAGATGTGCGAGGCCGCGATGCCGATCGACGAGGAGCGCATCACGGCCGGCCGGGTGCTGCTGATCTTCTGGCAGACCTCGTTGACCAACCCCAAGCTGTACGACAAGTACCTGGAGCACCTGCGGGCCTGGCGCGGCATGCTGCACCGGCTGATCGAGGAGGGCCGCGCCGACGGCGACATCCACACCTCGATCCCCGACGAGCAGCTCGTGGACGAGCTCGTGCTGCTCAACGCAGGGGCCAACGTGATGAGCCTGGTCGGCCCGCAGTTCTCCACGGTCGAGCTGCAGAAGCGGCACCTGGAGTCGTTCTTCGACCGCATCTCCCGGCCCTGACCCGCGCGTTCCGGCCCGCGCCGCCACCTGGGCGGCGCGGGCCGCGTCGTGCTCAGACCGCTTCGGCCACGATGACGCGCGGGCTGCCCGGCAGGGCCAGCTTGTCCACCGGCTTCCAGGCGGCCTCGTCGAGCCAGGCGCGCACCTGCGACTCCTCGTAGACGACGGTCCCGTCGATCACCAGGTACTCCCCGGCGTGCAGCGCGTCGATGGCCCGCTGCTCGGCGTCGTCGTCGAGGAAGAAGTCGAGCAGCAGCAGCCGCGCCCCCGGCGCCGCCGCCGCGCGGGCGTTGCGCAGGATGGCCCGGTTCTGCTCGACGCCGAAGCGGTGGATGACGTGGTTGACCATGACCAGGTCGTACGGGCCGGCGGGCGTGGCCGTGTCGGTCGGGACGCCGGTCACCTCGGCCCGGTCGGCGAACCCGGCCTCGGCCACCTGCTGGGTGATGGAGTCGGCGAAGGTCGGGTCGTACACGAAGGAGGCCCGCAGCCCCGGGTTGGCGCGCAGGGCCTCGAAGGCGAAGGCGCTGGACAGGCCGCCCAGGTCCAGCAGGCTGCGGAAGCCGGTGAAGTCGAACGCGCCGCCCAGCATCCTGGCGTGCAGGCTGTTGTACGTCATCACCCCGGCCATGAACGTGCCCCACCGGTCGCCGGAGGTGTCCAGGACGCCCGGCTCGGTGGTGTCCACGGTCGTGTCGAACTGCAGCCAGTGGCCGTAGCTGATCTGGTTGAGGAACGTGAGGAACGGCCCGAGGTCGAGCTCGGACGACTTCCGCCCGGCCAGGTAGCCGACCGCGTCGGCGCCGAGGGCGTACCGGCCGTCTGTCCTGGTCAGCAGGCCGAGCCCGGTCATGCTGTCGGCCAGGATGCGGGCCATGCGGGGGGTGACGCCGGTGGCCGCCGCGATCTCCCCGGCGCTGCGCTCGCCGTCCGCGAGCGCCTCGAACAGCCCGATGCGGCTGGCCGCGAAGAGCTGCTTGGCGCCCATGTAACCGGTGGCGATGGCGACGATCGGATCCGGCGTGGGGGAAGGCGTGGACATGGTCAAGGCCCTGCCCTTTCTGTATTGTCTACGAATGTAGACGTTCACCATAGACCCTCTGTCTACGAACGTGGAATAACCGTTGACAGTAGGGGACCCCTCTGTCAACCTTTGTAGAACTATCTGGCTCGAACATGGCTTTTCGGCAGCTCAGTGTGGGTTTGCGTGCCCCACTTCGAGCACGGGACCGGTGCCTGGAATGGAGCTCTCGCGCATGTCGCTGCTCAACCTGACGGATCTGACCATCGGCGTCACCCGGGAGGACGCCGAGCCCCAGGAACTCGTCCACCGGCTCACCCTCGACGTCGCCTCCGGGCAGACGCTCTGCGTGGTGGGGGAGTCGGGCAGCGGCAAGACCGTGACGGCGCTGTCGATCATCCGCCTGCTGGAGTTCGTGGCCCCGGCCTACACCGAGGGCACGATCGAGGTCGGCGGCGTGGACGTCACGCGGCTGAGCGCCGAGGGCATGCGCGCCTACCGGGGCGCCCGGATCGGCATGATCTTCCAGGAGGCCCTGGACTCGCTCAACCCCGCCCAGCGCGTCGGCGCGCAGCTCATCGAGGCCTACCGGCCCGAGGGCGCGCTGCCCCGGCAGGCGCTGCGCCGGGGCAGCCGGCTGCGCCGCGAGGCCGAGGCCAAGGCCAAGAGCCTGCTCACCGAGGTCGGGCTGGCCGACACCGACCGGATCATGGCGCTCTATCCGCACCAGATGTCCGGCGGCATGCAGCAGCGCGTGATGATCGCCATGGCGCTGATGTCCGACCCCGACGTCCTCATCGCCGACGAGCCGACCACCGCCCTCGACGTGACGACGCAGGCCGAGATCCTGGCGCTGTTCCGTCGCGTGCAGCGTGAGCATCGGACCGCCTGCGTGTTCATCACCCATGACATGGGCGTCGCCGCCGAGATCGCCGACCGGATCGCCGTCATGTACCGGGGCAGGCTGGTGGAGGTCGGCGACAAGATGGACATCCTCCGCAAGCCTACGCATCCGTACACCAAGGCGCTGCTGGAATGCGTGCCACAGCTGGGTGTCAGCCGCCGTACCGGATTCCCGACGATCTCGGAGACCAGGCTGCGGGCCGCCACCGAGGCCGCCACCGGGAGCTCCGGCGGGACGGTGACCGAGACTCCGGCGCTCGGCGACGAGCCGGCGCCGGTGACCGGCACCCCGCCCCTGGTCGTCGAGGACGTCACCAAGGTCTACCGGACCGGCCGCCGGGCGAGCGTGCGCGCGGTCGGCGGCGTCTCGCTGGAGATCGCCCCCGGCGAGTTCTTCGGCCTGGTCGGCGAGTCCGGCTCGGGCAAGACGACGCTCGGCCGCATGGTCAGCGCCCTGGAACGGCCGACCTCGGGCAGCATCTCCTTCGGCGAGCACCGCATCACCGAAGCGGGGCTGCGCGGCGACGAGCGCGCCTTCCGCCGCGCCACCCAGCTGATCTTCCAGGACCCGCAGAGCTCGCTCGACCCCCGGCACACCGTGGCCCGCATCATCGCCGAGCCGCTGCGCGAGCTGACCCCGCTGCGCGGCGCGGACCTCGACCGGCGGGTGGCCGAGCTGATCGACGAGGTCGGCCTGCCCGCCGACTGCGCCCGCAAGCTGCCCTCGCAACTGTCCGGCGGCATGCGCCAGCGCGTGTCCATCGCGCGCGCGGTCGCCGCCGAGCCGAAGCTCATCGTCGCCGACGAGCCCACCTCCGCCCTCGACGTCTCCGTCCAGGGCCAGGTCATGAACCTCCTCCTGCAGCTGCGCCGCTCGCACGGCATCAGCTTCCTGTTCATCACGCACAACCTCAGCCTGGTGCTGTCGGTGGCCGACCGCGTCGGCGTGATGTACAAGGGCGACCTCGTCGAGGTCGGCGCCCCGGAAACCATCGCCTCCTCCTCCACCCACGAGTACACGCGCCGGCTCCTGGCCGCGAACCCCGACTTGTCGGCATACGTGGGATAGCCCCGGGCCGACCTTCTCCTTCTGTCCCCCCTTTGAGAGCAAGAGCGAGAACCCACCATGAACGTGCTCAAGAGCCTGAGGGCCGGGCTCGTCTCCGCCGCCGCGGCGAGCGCCCTGCTGCTGTCCGGCTGCGCGGGCGGCGCGACGTCGTCCTCCTCGTCCTCCTCCGCCGACGCCGGCACCCCCGTACGCGGCGGCGACCTCGTGGTCGCGGTGCCGACCGACCCGCAGTCGCTGGACATGGTCGCCAACCCCGGCCAGGTCACCGCCCACATCGGCAACATGCTGTACGAGAAGCTCTTCGAGGTCGACAAGACCTTCGCGGCGAGGCCGATGCTGGTCGACACCTACCAGCGCAGCGACGACCGGCTCTCCTACACCTTCGAGCTGCGCGCCGGTGTCACGTTCCAGGACGGCGCCCCGCTCACCGCCGCCGACGTGGTCGCCAGCCTGGAGCGCTGGCTGAAGAGCCACGTCACCGGCCAGCAGGTCGCCGCCGACGTCAAGAGCCTCAAGGCCACCGGCGACCGCACGGTCACGCTGGAGCTGAAGAAGCCGCGTTACCCGCTGATCGACGAGCTGGCCAGCCCAGGCGCGGAGATCTACGAGGCGAAGAACCTCAAGGACGTGCCGGCCACCGGCTTCGCCAAGGAGGGCGCGGTCGGCACCGGGCCGTACAAGCTGAAGAGCTGGGACATCGGGCAGCAGGTCGTGCTGGAACGTTACGACGGCTACAAGTCGCGCGCCGAGGAGGACTGGGGCGGCCAGGCCGGCGCCAAGCACGCCTACCTCGACACGGTCACCTACAAGGTCGTCGCCGACCAGGACGCCGTGGTCAACGGCCTGCAGACCGGCCAGTGGGCGCACGCCATGCCGGGCGACGACCAGTACACCCCGCTGAAGAACAACCCCGCCGTGGTCGTGTCGAACCTGGCCGGGGCCAACCAGAACGTGCTGATCCCCAACTTCAACAAGGGCTCCAAGTTCTCCGACGTGCGCGCCCGGCAGGCGCTCAACCTGCTGATGGACAAGCCCGCGCTGAACGCCGCCACCGGCGGCGGCCCCGACCTCACCGTCGAGGTGGGCGCGCTGGTCTCGCAGGACAACAAGGGCCTGTACTCCACCGCCGGCGACGACGTCTACCGGCAGCACGACCCGAACCGGGCCAAGGAGCTGTTCGCGCAGGCCGGCGTCAACGCCGGTGACACCGTCCGGATCCTGACCTCCAGCAGCTACCCGCAGTTCAGCCAGTGGGCGGTGCTGCTGCAGGACCAGCTCTCCAAGATCGGCATCAAGACGAAGATCGACACTTACGACTTCCCGACGATGCTCGGCACGATCACCAAGGACCCCGGCGGCTGGGACGTCACCACCCTGTTCTTCAACGCCGCGCTCACCTCGCCCTCGCAGATGCCCGCGCTGACCCTCGGGGCGTTCAACGGCTCCGGCTCGCCCGAGATGGCCAAGCTGATCGAGGACTACAACGCCGCGACCTCCCCCGAGACCGCCAGGACGCTCATGGACCAGCTCCAGGCGTTCGTGTGGCAGCAGCTCCCGGTCATCACGATCAGCCAGTCGAAGCTGTACGCCGCCTACTCGCCCAAGCTCAAGGGGTACGACACGTTCTACCGCGTGTTCTGGAACTCCTGGCTGCGGAAGTGAGGGGGGAACATGGCGGGACTCCTGCTCCGGCGGCTGCGTGACCTGGTCGTCATCCTGCTGATCGTGGGCACGATGATGTTCTTCGTCATCCGCCTGATCCCGGGCGACCCGGCCATCGCCATCCTCGGCCCGACGGCCAGGCCGCAGGACGTCGAGGCGCTGCGGCAGAGCATGGGCCTGACGGGCTCGCTGTGGGAGCAGTACCTGAGCTGGCTCGGCAACGTGGCGGGCGGCGACTTCGGCTCGTCGATCACCTACCACGCGCCGGTGGCAGGGGTGGTGGCCGAGCACTTCGTCCCGACGCTGACCCTGGCGGTGATCAGCACCGTCCTCAGCTTCGTCGTCGCGGTGCTGGTCACCTCGTGGAACGCGGTCTCGCCGCGCAACCCCGTGGCCCGCGCGCTCAACCTGCTCTCCTCGCTCGGCATGGCGATCCCCGACTTCTGGATCGCGCTGATCCTGGTGCTGGTGTTCGCCGTGTCGCTGCGCTGGTTCCCCTCCAGCGGGTACGCCGACCTCTTCGCCGATCCGGTCGCCGGGGTGCCGATGCTGGTGCTGCCGGTGGTGTGCCTGGTCATCGGGCAGTCGGCGCTGTTCACGCTGACCCTGCGGGAGAGCGTGCTCGGCGAGCTGCCGCAGACGTACCTGCGCACCGCCCGGGTCAAGGGCCTGTCGGAGCGGCAGGTCATGCTCCGGCACGTGCTGCCGAACGCGCTCATGCCGCTGATCACCCAGCTCGGCAGCAACTTCGCGATGATGGTCGGCGGCATCGTGATCATCGAGTCGATCTTCGTCATCCCCGGGCTGGGCTCGTTGCTCATGGGCGCGGTCTCGACCCGGGACTTCCCGCTCGTCCAGGGCGTGACGCTGTTCGTCGCGCTGATGTTCGTGGTTGTCAACCTGGTCGTCGACCTGTCCTACGCCCTCCTCGACCCCAAGGTGCGTGTTTCGTGACTTCCGAGGCCGTCGCCGGGCGCGTCGGGACGGCCGGGCGGCCCTCCGCGGCCTCCCGCGCCTGGCGCCGCAACCGGGTGCTGATCACCGCCACCGCGCTGCTCGTCCTGGTCGTGCTGGCCGTCGTGCTGCTGCCGGTGTTCCTGCCGGACGCGAACGCGACCGACCCGGTGCACCGGCTGCTGCCGCCCTCGGCCGACCACCTGCTCGGCACCGACTCCTACGGCCGGGACGTGCTGAGCCGCCTGGTCTCCGGCGGCCGGGCCTCGCTCGGCCTCTCGGCGCTCATCACGCTCTGCGCGGCGTTCACCGGCATGGTGATCGGCCTGGTCAGCGGCTTCTACCGGACCGTGGACGCGATCGTCATGCGGATCATGGACGCCTGGATGTCGTTCCCGGCGATCATCCTGGCCATGGCGCTGGCCATCGGGCTCGGCGCCAGCATCTGGACCGAGCTGATCGCGCTGACGGTCATCTTCACGCCGTTCACGGCCCGGGTGATCCGCAGCCGGGTGCTCGGCGTGGCGGCGCGGCAGTACATCGGGGCGGCGCGGGTGTCCGGCATGCGGCCGGCGAAGATCCTGTTCGTGCACGTGCTGCCCAACGTGCTGCCGCTGGCGCTGGTGCAGGTCGTGATCCTGTCGGCCTCGGCGATGCTGGTGGACGGCGCGATGAGCTTCCTCGGGCTGGGCATCGCGCCGCCCACGCCGACGTGGGGAAACATGATCGCCGAGGGGCGGTCGTACCTGACGCAGGCGCCGTGGCTGATCGTGCTGCCGGGTGCGGCGATCATGTTCTGCGTGCTGCTGCTGAACCTCATCGGGTCGAGCATGCGCAACGTGGTGGACGCGCGGGCCCGGTCGATGAGCGAGCTGCAGAAGCTGCGCACCCGCCGTCCGGCACGGTGACGGCGGGCGCGCGAGGGGGCTCCCGGCGATCGCCGCCGGGCGCCCCCTCGCCCGCGTCAGAAGCTCCCGGCCCGGCACGTCGCAGGTCAGGGGGTCCAGACGCCGTCGGCGCGCACGTCGCGGTCCAGCCACAGGTCGGCCAGGGCCGCGCGCACCTGCGGGCCGTGCTCGCGCCACAGCCGCAACGCGCCCAGGTTGTCCTCCAGCTGGGCCATCCGGCTCACCCCGAACAGCACGTTGGCCACCGCCGGATGCTCCAGGCAGAACACGATCGCGACCTGGGCGGGCGTCGCGCCGAACTCGCCCGCGACCCGGGCGACGGCGTCCGCGGCCTGCCTGACGGCCTCCCGGATGCCGCCGGGGTCCGCGCCGATCTTCCGTTCGGGGAACTTCCTGCCCACCAGGATGCCGCCCTCGAAGACGTCGCTGGCCTGCAGCGCCAGCGCCCCGGAGGCGAAGTGCCGGCCGTAGAAGCCGCCCTCGGCCATCGAACGCCGGGCGATGCTGTACTTGAGCTGGGCGAAGCTCGGCGGCGTGAGGCCCTCCTCGGCGGCGAAGCTCAGCGCGAGGTCGACGTCCTCGGCGATCCAGTTGTTGACGCCCCAGCTCGTGAAGCGGCCGGCCGCGATCTGCTCGGCGACGTCGGTCACGATCCGCCGGATGTCGGGCCGCTGCAGGTAGTCGCCGACCACGACGGTCTCGGCGCTCTCGACGCCGACGCGGTCGAAGCTGACGTCGAGCTGCTCGCGGAAGCCCGTGCGCGGGTACTCCCACAGCCACAGCTTGCCGCAGAGCTGCCAGTCGTCCCGGCTCGCGCCCGCCTCGCGCACCGCCCGGCCGAAGATGAGGTCCGTACGGGCCTGCTCGGCGTGCGGGCCCATGTTGTAGTGGGCGACGTCGAAGAGGGTCACCCCGGCGTCGAGTGCCGCCCTGATCAGGGCCACCGCGTCGCCGAACTCCATGCGGTCCCAGGTGTTCCAGGAGCCCAGCCCGAACAGGGACGTCGTCGTGCCGCCCGGTCCGAGGCGCCGTGCCGGAACCCGCTGTGTGTCGCTCACGTCGATCCACTCCCTGCCGGATGAAGCCTTTTTTGTCTACGCTTGTATAATAATAAACCCAGGACGCCCGCGCAGCCCCGTCTGCGAAGGCCCGCACCGAACAGGAACCCCCACATGAGCGAACCTGTCGTTCCCAGGACCGTCCTCGTCACCGGCGGCGCGAGCGGCATCGGCCGCGGCGTCGCCGAAGCCTTCGCCGCGGCGGGCGATCGGGTCGTCATCGCCGACCTCGACGAGGCGCGGGCCAGGACGGTCGCCGCCGAGCTCGGCGCCCACCACGTCCAGGTGGACGTCGGGGACGCCGCCTCCGTCGAGTCCGCCGTCGAGGCCGTCGCCGCCGAGCACGGCGACATCGGCGTGCTGGTGAACAACGCCGGGCACACCGCGGGCGGCGGCCCCCTCATCGGGCTCGACGTGGACGTCTTCGACGCCTGCGCCCGGGTCAACTTCCGCGGCACGTTCCTGATGACCCGGGCCGTCGGGGCGCACATGGTGGAGCGGGGAGTGCGCGGCTGCATGGTCAACATCTCCTCCATCGGCGCCCGCCAGCCCACGCCCGGCCTCGGCCACTACGAGGCCACCAAGGCCGCCATCGACGCCCTGACCCGCTCGGCCGGCATCGAGCTGGCCCCCCACGGCATCCGCGTGAACGGCGTCGCCCCCGGGCCGGTGCTCACCCCGATGACGGCCATGTTCGCCACCGACGACGCGGCCAGGAAGGCGTGGGAGGCCCGGATCCCGCTGGGCTCGATCGCCCAGGTGGCCGACATCGTCCCCGCCGTGCTCTTCCTGGCCTCCGACGGCGCCCGCCACATCACCGGCGTCAGCCTCCAGGTGGACGGCGGCCAGCTCCTGGCCTGACCGGCCACCGGCGGGGCCGGGCCGCCACCCGGCCCCGCCGGTCGGTCCAGGGACACCCGTCTCAGTCCAGGGACACCCCGTCACGCAGGTGGACGATCCGGCCCGCGGTCACGGTGGCGTCGACCGCGACCTGCGGCAGGTCCGCCGGCGCGACCTCCAGGGGGTCGCGGTCCAGCACGCAGAAGTCGGCGGCCTTGCCCCACTCCAGCGACCCCTTCCACGCCTCCGCGCCGTCCTGGACGGCGGGCGTCGTGGTGTAGCAGCGCAGCAGGCGGGCCATCAGCCGGGGGCGCGGCGCCCGCTCGCCCAGCAGCCCGCACGCCGCCGCCACCTGCGCCCGCCAGTCGGGCGTGGTCACCGGCCCGTCGCTGCTCAGGGTGAACGTCACCCCGCTGTCCAGCAGCTCCTGCAGCGGCCAGGCCGTCCCGGCGACTTCCGGGCCGAGCGCGCCGGCCACCCAGTCGGCGGTGGCCGCCGCGATTACCGGCTGCGTGGTGAGGCCCATGCCGAGCCCCGCCATGCGGGCGATCTGGGCGGGGTTCACCAGGTCGCCGTGGATGACGTAGTGCCGCCTCGCGGCCCCGCGCTCGCCCGCCAGCTCGGCCACGGTGTCCACGAACGCGTCGATGGACCGGTCGCCGGTGGCGTGCACGCCGACCTGGAGGCCCGCCCGGTGCGCCAGCCGGATCATGGTGCGCAGGTTGTGCTCGCGCGCGGCGTCGTCGGCCCCCGCCACCAGCAGCGATCCGTGGCCGCCCGAGGTGTAGCGGTGGCAGGTCCAGGCCGAGCCCATGGGCGGGATGCCGTCGGCGAAGATCTTGAGCCCGGTCACGTTGAGCCAGGCGGGGTCGGTGCGGGGGAGGGGCGTGTCGAGGCCGGCGGCGACGTCCTCCAGGGTGCTGGGGCCGTCGAGGGTGCCGAACAGCCGCAGCGCGGTCACCCGTGCCCGCAGCTCGCCCTCCTTCGCCAGCGTCGCGTAGGTGTCCAGGACGGCCTGCGAGAAGCAGCCGGTCTCGCCGTCGTCCTCGCCGGGGCCGAGGCCGGGCTCGGTGTAGCTGGTGATGCCGAGCGAGGCGCAGATCCGCCCGGCGCGCAGGATGGCGGCCCGCCTGGACTCCTCGTCGGCCAGCAGCCGGCCCTGGTGGGCGGACAGGCCGTTCTCGCTGATCAGCGTGTCCGGCCAGACCGCTCCCAGCCAGGCGGCGTGCAGGTGCGAGTCGTTGATGCCGGGCAGGACCGTCCGGCCGGCCAGGGAGAGCACCCGGGTGCCGGGGCCGGCGTGCGCCAGGGCCTCCTCGTCCGTGCCGACCGCCACCAGGCGGCCGGCGCGCGCCGCCAGGCCGCTCGCCCGCCCGTCGCGGGCGTCGAAGGTGAGCACGTTGCCGCCGACCGCCACGAGGTCCGCGTACTCGTCCGCTGACACCGGGTTCCTCCTGAGGGGCTGTAATTGTTTGTCAACGAGTGTAGATTAACCACACTTAACGGTCGAAAGCCACGAAGGTGACCATGCCTACGAGAACCGCCGCCGCCGTCCTCACCGAGCACGGCAAGCCCCTCAGCCTTCAGGACGTACCGCTGCCCGACGCCGTCGAGCCCGGCGCCGCCCTGGTGCGCATCACGTGCACCACCCTGTGCGGCACCGACGTGCACCTGTGGGCCGGCCAGATGACGTTCCCCGGGATGCTGCCGATGATCCTCGGCCACGAGATGGTCGGCGAGGTCGTCGAGGCCGGGCCGGGCACCACCGACGCCCTCGGCCGCCGGATCGGCGCGGGCGACCGCATCGGCTGGTCGGAGTCCACCTGCGGCCACTGCTACGGCTGCGCCGTGCTGCGCCAGCCGGTCGCCTGCGCCAACCGCGGCTACGGCTTCACGCAGCGCGCCGACCGCCCCCCGTACGCCACGGGCGGCCTGGTCGAGTACTGCTACGTGACCCCGGGCGCGGCCAAGCTGCTGCTGCCCGCCGACGTCAAGGACACCTGGGCCTCGATGTCGGGCTGCGCGGCCAAGACCGTGCTGCGCGCCGTGGACCGGGCCGGCGGCATCAGGACCGGCTCGACCGTGGTGGTGCAGGGCGCGGGCGCGCTCGGCATCTTCGCCACGGCCGTCGCCAGGATCGCCGGCGCGGGCACCGTCATCACCGTCGGCGGCCCGGACGACCGGCTGGCCGCCGCCCGGCGCTTCGGCGCCGACGCGACCGTCTCGACCGACCTCGGCAAGGACGAGCGCGTCGCCCGGATCAGGGAGCTGGCCGGGGAGCGCGGCGCGGACTACGTGTTCGACCTGGCCGGAGCGCCCACCGTGGCCGAGGAGGCGGTCGCGGTGGCCGCCCAGCGCGGCACCGTGGTGATCGTCGGCTCCACCGGCTTCGAGCTCGCGCCCGTGCCGCTCGGCGCGGTCATGGGCAAGGAGCTGACCGTCGTCGGCTCGCTCAACGGCGACATCGCCGACTACCACCGCTCGATCGAGTTCTTCCGGACCTTCGCCGCCCGCATGCCGTGGGACGAGCTGTTCAGCGAGCCCGTCGGCCTGGCGCGGGCCACCGCCTGCGTCGAGTCGATGTCCAGGCTCGGTGAGATCAAGGCCGTCGTCGACCCCCGCCTGCCCTAGGAGACCTGCCGTGCAGACCATCCCGCGCCGCCGCATCGGCCGCACCGGACCGGAGACGGGCGTGCTCGCGCTCGGCTCCTGGCACACCTACGACCGCATGGACTTCCACGACGCGGTCGCCATGATCCGCGAGGCCGTGGACCACGGCATCGACCTGTTCGACGTCGGCGTCTACGGCTTTCCCGGCATGCCGCCCGTGTTCACCGACGTGATCTTCTCGGCCCTGGTGCGCGCGGCCGGCCTGCGCCGCGAGGACTACCTGCTCTCCTCCAAGCTGTGGCTGGAGGGCTACCCGGAGCACAGCCTGCGCGACCAGTTGCTCAACGCCCTGTTCCGGGCCGGCGCCGACCACGCCGACCTCGTGGTGCTGGGCGACCTGCGGCACGACGGCGTGGACCTGCACCGGCTCGTCCTCGACCTGGCCGGCCTGGCGAAGGAGGGGCTGATCCGGAGCTGGGGCGTCAACAACTGGTCGGCGTCGAACGTGCAGACGCTCATCGACGCCGCCGCCGGCGAGGGCGTCGAGGGCCCGGCCATCGCGCAACTGAAGTACAGCGTCTCGCGCCGCTCGATCCCCGACGGCGCGCCGTTCGCCCGCATCTTCGCCCAGGGCGTCACGCTGCAGTCCTCCGACGTGCTGGAGGGCGGCGTGCTGCTGGGCAAGGGCGTGGACCGGCAGGTCGGCCGCGACCCCGGCGGCATCAGGGAGCGCATCGCGGCCTCGGCGGCCGAGCTGGCCGCGATCGCCGCCGACCTGGACGCCACCCCGGCGCAGGTGTGCGTGGCCTTCACGCTCACCCACCCGGCCAACACCACCACCCTGTTCGGCGCGACCAGCCTGGACCAGCTGCGCGACAACCTGGCGGCCGTGGACCTGGTCGGACGGGTCGGCGCCGAGGAGCTGCGGGCGCTGGTGGCGCCGCTGTGGGCCGACCGGGACGCCGTCGATCCGGAGGGCCCGTGAGCACGCCGCCGAGCAGGGGGTACGAGGGTTTCGGCGGCACGGCCCGCGAGCTGGCCTCGCAGTCCACGCCCTGGTGGCCGCGGCCGCGGCGGGCGCGTCCCGGGGCGCCCAACGTGGTGGTCGTGCTGGTGGACGACCTGGGGTTCAGCGACCTGTCGCCGTTCGGCTCGGAGATCGACACGCCGCACGTGCAGGCGCTGGCCGAGTCGGGCTACCGGTTCACCAACTACCACAGCACCCCGCTCTGCTCGCCCTCCAGGGCCGCCCTGATGACCGGGCTCAACCCGCACCGGGCCGGGTTCGCGATGGTGGCCCACGTGGACCCGGGCTATCCCGGCTACCGGATGGAGATCCCGCAGGAGGTGCCCACGCTGGCCGAGTCGTTCCGGGCCGGCGGGTACGCGACGTTCATGGTCGGCAAGTGGCACCTGACCATCGAGTCCAAGCTGCACGACGGCGCCGACAAGAGCTCCTGGCCGCTCCAGCGCGGCTTCGACCGCTACTACGGCTCCATGGACGGCTTCACGTCCCTGTTCCACCCGCACCGCTTGATCAGCGACAACGGCCCGATCCCCGACGAGGGCTTCCCGGACGACTTCTACCTGACCGACGCCCTCACCGACCGCGCCATCGGCATGATCAACGGCCTGCGCGCCAACGACGCCGACAAGCCGTTCTTCCTCTACTTCGCCCACCAGGCCGTGCACGGCCCGGTGCAGGCCAAGCCGGCCGACGTCGCCAAGTACCGCGGCCGCTACGACGCGGGCTGGGCCGGGATCCGCGAGGAACGCTTCGCCCGCCAGCTCCGCGACGGCCTCTTCCCCGAGGGCACCCGGCCGTCCGACCCGGACCTGGCGCCGTGGGAGGAGCGCACCGAGCTGTACGCCCGCCACATGGAGGTCTACGCCGCCGCCGTGGACGCCGTGGACCAGAGCCTCGGCCGGCTGGTCGAGCACCTCAAGCGCATCGGCGAGTACGACAACACCGTCATCGTCGTCACCAGCGACAACGGCGCGACCGCCGAGGGCGGCCCTGAGGGCACCCGCAGCTACCTCAGCCGCTTCGTGCACCTGGCCGGCCTGCCCGACGACTGGTGCCACGACGTGCCGCGCGACCTCGACCTCGTCGGCGGCCCCCAGGTCCACGGCCACTACCCGCGCGGCTGGGGGAACGTCTCCAACACCCCGTTCCGCCTGTACAAGGGCCACGCCTACGCGGGCGGCATCCACGTGCCGTTCGTGTTGTCGTGGCCGGCCGGGCTGCCCAGGCAGGCCGGCGACCCGGGCGTGCGCGACCAGTACGCCTACGTCACCGACGTCGCGCCCACCCTTCTCACGCTGGCCGGCCTGGAGCATCCCGAGGACGTGGACGGCGTGCCGTTCGACCACTTCCTGCGCGAGCGCGACCGGCCGAGCCGGCACCGCTCGCAGTACGTCGAGAGCGGCGGGCAGCGCGGCTACTTCGAGGACAACTACAAGCTCATCGCCCCGCACCTGCCCGGCACGCCGTTCACCGACGACGGCTGGGAGCTGTACGACATCGCCCGCGACCCGGCCGAGACCACCGACCTGGCCGCCGAGCAGCCGGAACGGGTGGCCGACCTGGCCGCGAAGTGGCGGGCGGCGGCCTGGCTCAACACGGTCTTCCCGCTGGCCGACACGCCGGACATGCTCGACACCCGGCCGCCGGCCGAGCTGGCCCTGTCGGAGCCGGTCACGATCCACCCGGGCACCCCGGTGCTGGAGCGGTTCCGGTCGAGCAGGCTCACCTCCATGCGGTCGTTCACGATCGAGGCGTGGCTGGAGCGGCGGCCGGACGACGAGGGCGTGATCGTGGCCCACGGCGACCAGGGCGGCGGCTACGTCCTGTACGTCGAGGACGGCGAGCTGCGGCTGACGTACAACGCCTACGGCGTGCCGGTGCGGGCGGCCGGCCCGATCCCGGCGCAGGGGCCGGTGACCGTCACGGCCCGCTTCACGGCGCTGCCGGAGGTGCGCTGGGACATCGAGGTGCTGGTGGACGACAAGCCGGTGCTGGCCGTCGAGGGGGTCCCGCAGCTGCTCGGCATGGCCCCCTTCACCGGCATCAGCGTCGGCTTCGACTACGGCGGCCCGGTGGACTGGGAGCTGCACGAGCGCCGGGGCGTGTTCCGCCACCGGCGCGGCCTGGACCGGGTGCGGTACGTCCCGGGGGAGAAGGCGCCCTACAACCCGGAGATCATCGCGCTGGCCGAGGACCTGGCGCAGCGCGCGATCGAATGACGGGTCACAGGTGGTAGGCGTACTCGCCGAACTCCCAGTCGGTGACGTGCCGCTGGAAGCGGGCGACCTCGTCGCGCTTGTAGGCCAGGAAGGCGGCGGTGAAGTCCTTGCCGAGCAGCTCGGTGAGCTCGCCGTCGGCCTCCAGGGCGTCCAGGGCCTCGGGCAGGGTCATCGGCAGCACGGGGGCCTTGGAGGCGTCGTAGCCGTACCCGACGAGCGGCGCGGGCGGCTCCTCGGCCGCCCGCACCCCCAGCAGCGCGGCGGCCGCGGTCCCGGCGACCAGCAGGTACGGGTTGGCGCTGGCGTCACCGAGCCGCAGCTCGAAGCGGGCGCCCGCGCCGCGCTCCGGCGGGACGCGGAGCATCGCGCTGCGGTTGTCGAGCCCCCAGTCGACGAGCCAGGGGGCCAGCGTGTCGGGGCCGAACCGCTTGTAGGAGTTGACCGTCGGGTTGGCCAGCGCCGCCAGCGCGGGGGCGTGGGCCAGCACGCCCGCGATCGCGTGCCGCGCGGTGGCCGACAGCCCGTACGGCGCGGCCGGGTCGTCGAAGGCGTTGCCGCCGTCCTCGCCCAGGCACGACAGGTGCAGGTGGAACCCCGACCCGCCCTCGTCGTTGAACGGCTTGGCCATGAACGTCGCCAGCCTGCCCTCCACCCGCGCCAGCTCCTTGACCGCGGCCTTGAACCAGAAGGCCCGGTCGGCCGCGTCGAGCGCCTCGGAGTGCCGCAGGTTGATCTCGAACTGGCCGCTGCTGAACTCGTGGTTGCCCGCCGTCACGCCGAGGCCGAGGTCGCGCAGGTGCCGCAGCGTGCGGGTGAGGTGGCCGTCGGGGTCGCCGCGGCGGCCGGCGGTGTAGACGTTGCCGGTGGCCTCGGCGTAGCGCTGCCAGCCGCCCGCGGGGGCCGGGTCGCACAGGAAGTACTCCAGCTCGGGCCCGACGACCGGGCGCAGGCCCTGCTCGGCGCACCGGGCCAGCACGGCGCGCAGCAGGTCGCGGGGCGACTCGGGGGCCGGTGCGCCGGTGGCCGGGTCGACGACGTCGCCGTGGCACCAGGCCACGCCGGGCTCCCACGGCAGCGGCGCGAGCGTGGCCAGATCGGGAATGACGGCGATGTCGGGCAGCCCCGCGTCCAGGCCGCCGCTGATGTCGGCGGTGCCGCCGCGCGGGGTGGAGTGGTAGACGGCGCGGCAGAAGGCGAGGCCGTGACCGAGGGCGTCGGGCAGCGCCTCCAGCAGGACGTCGCGGGCGCGGTCGGTCCCGGTCAGGTCGGGGTAGGTCACGCGGACCACGTCGACGCCCCGCTCGGTCAGGCGGTCGATGTGCTGCTGCACCGGTCTCTCCTAGGGTCGTTTGACGCCAAACGTAACGGGCCCGTATTGACCGCCGCAAGAGCTGTTGACCGATCGGCCTCGATGTTCATATTTTATTTGGAACCAAACGAGTTTCAGGAGGACCACCTTGGCCGGCGTCCGCGGCTACTTCCACCCCAAGACGGCCACGGGCCGCTCGTCCCTCGTCCCGGAGCCGCCGTGGCACTACTCCGGCGACCTGCTCACGATCGAGTACCGCACCGACCCCGACCGGGTGCGTGAGCTGCTGCCCGAGCCGCTGGAGCTCGCCGCCGAGGACCCGGGCGCGGTCGCGCTCATCTGGGCCGACTGGCAGTCCTGCGCCGCCTCCGGCGAGGAGCTGCTGGACCCGGTGCGCTCGCAGTACAAGGAGGCGTTCGCCGTCGTCCGGTGCTCCTACCGGGGGCGGACCTACTCCAGGTGCGTCTACATCTGGGTGGACAAGGACTTCGCCGTCGCCAGGGGGCTGCACCAGGGCTATCCGAAGAAGCTGGGGTCGATCCACCAGACCAGGCCGCACCCGTACGGCCCCGCGCCGCGCATCGAGGCGGGCGCCCGGTTCGGCGCGACGCTGGCCGCCGCCGACCGCCGTCTGGCCCAGGCCGTGGTGACCCTGCGCGAGCCGTCGCCGCACAACGGGTTCGTCAACGGCCACCCCATGGCCCACCACCGCTGGTTGCCCGCCATTGGCAAGGGCGGCGGGCTGGCGCTCGACGAGCTGGTCGAGTCCGGCGCCGCCGCCTTCGAGGCCGGCCAGGCGTGGGCGGGCGACGCCGAGCTGGAGCTGTTCGACGCCCCCACCGAGGAGCTGTCCCGGCTGGCCGTCCGCGAGCCCATCGGCGCCTACTTCCGCCAGGTCGGCGTGGTGTGGGACGGCGGCACGCTGCTGGAATCCGGTACCTCCGGCGCGCACTAGCCCCTTGAGATTGGAAGCACCCGACATGTCCGAACAGATCACCGTCGCCGGGGTCACCGTCGACACCCGCCACTGGATCGGCGGCCGGCGCGTCGCCTCCGCGCGCACGTTCACCGACCTCTCGCCCATCGACGGCGCCGCGCTCGGCGAGATCGCCCGCGGCGGCCCCGACGAGGTGCACGCCGCCGTCACCGCCGCCCAGGACGCCTTCCCCGGCTGGGCCGCCACCCCACGCGCGGGCCGGGCCGCCGTGCTGCGGGCCATCGCCGACGGCGTCGAGAAGCGGCTGGAGGAGCTGGCCGCCGTCGAGACCCGCGACAACGGCGCCCTGCTGCGCTCGCACCGCCGCGGCGTCATGCCCCGCGTGGCGCACAACTTCCGCTTCTTCGCCGACTGGCTGGAGGGCCTCGGCCACGACGACTTCGACACCCGCGGCCACGCTAACCACGTCTCCTGGGACCCGGCCGGACCCTGCGCCCTGATCACGCCGTGGAACGCGCCGCTCATGCTGGCCACCTGGAAGATCGCCCCCGCGCTCGCCGCCGGGAACACGGTGGTGCTCAAGCCCGCCGAGTGGTCGCCGCTCACCGCCTCCCTGCTGGCCGACGTCGCCGCCGCGGCCGGGCTGCCGGACGGTGTGCTCAACGTCGTCCAGGGGCTCGGCGAGGAGGCCGGGCAGGCCCTGGTCGAGCACCACGGCGTGCGCCGCGTCAGCTTCACCGGCTCGGTGCCGACCGCGCGGCGCATCGCCCGCTCGGCCGCCGCCAACCTCACCCCGCTCAGCCTGGAGCTGGGCGGCAAGTCGCCGCTGCTGGTCTTCGCCGACGCCGACCTCGACCTCGCCGTGGACCTGGCCGTCGAGCAGTACGACAACGCCGGGCAGGTCTGCCTGGCCGCCACCCGGCTGCTGGTCGAGGCGCCGATCGCCGAGGAGTTCGTCCGGCGTCTCACCGAACGGGCCGCGGCCCTGGTCCAGGGCGACCCGCGGGACGAGGCCACCGACGTCGGCCCCAACATCCACCCGCGCCAGGTGGAGAAGATCGACGGGTTCGTCCGGCGGGCCCTCGCGGCCGGGGCGCGCGCCGTCATCGGCGGCGAGCGCGGCGACGGCCTGTACTACCGGCCCACCCTGCTCACCGACGTGGCCCAGGACAGCGAGATCGTCCAGGAGGAGGTCTTCGGCCCGGTGCTCACGCTGCAGACGTTCGAGACCGAGGAGGAGGCCGTCCGGCTGGCCAACGACACCCGCTTCGGCCTGGCCGCCACCGTCGCGACCGGCGACCGCGAGCGCGCCCGCCGGGTCACCGAACGGCTGGTGGCGGGCACGGTGTGGGTCAACTGCTTCTTCGTGCGCGACCTGCGCGCGCCCTTCGGCGGCTCCCGCGAGTCCGGCGTCGGCCGCGAGGGCGGCACCTGGAGCTTCGACTTCTACTGCGACCTGAAGAACACCGTCACCGCGCCGAAGGGCTGGAACGACCATGGGTGAGATCGTCGGTGCGGGCCTGCTGGCGCACGTCCCCACCATCGTGCTGCCCGAGCCCACCCGGCTGGAGCTGAACGAGGGCAAGGAGATCACCCTCGTCACCGGCCTGCGCGAGCTGCGCCGGGACGTCTTCGAGCGCGACGACTACGACACCGTCGTGGTGCTGGACTCCCACTGGGCCACCACGGTCGAGTTCGTGGTCACCGCCCAGGCGCGCCGGGCCGGGCTGTACACCTCCGAGGAGCTGCCGCGCGGCATGTGCCGGATGCCGTACGACTTCCCCGGCGACCCCGAGCTGGCCCGCAACGTGGCCTCCTTCGCGGGCCGGCACGGCACCTGGATCACCCCCATCGACGACGAGTACCTGCCGATCTACTACGCCACCACCAACCTGTGGAAGTACCTCGGCGAGGGCCTGCCCGGCAAACGCTGGGTGAGCATCGGCGTCTGCCAGACCGGCGACATGGAGGACCACCTGCGGCTCGGCCGCGCGCTGGCCGACGGCGTCGCGGCCACCGACCGCCGGGTGCTGGTGATCGCCTCCGGCGCGCTGTCGCACACGTTCTGGCCGCTGCGCGAGCTGCGCGACCACGAGTCCAGCGACCCGCGGCACGTCTTCACCCCAGAGGCCCGCGCCGCCGACCTGCGGCGCATCGAATGGTTCCGCCAGGGCCGGCACGACGAGGTCCTGCGCACGATGCCGGAGTTCCGGACGCACAAGCCCGAGGCCCGCTTCCACCACTACGTCATGCTGGCCGGCGCCCTCGGCGAGGAGCGCTGCACGGCCCCCGCCCGCCAGTACGGCGAGTACGAGAACTCCGTCGGCACCGGCCAGGCCCTGCTCTGGTTCGACCGCCCGTCCGGCGGCTGGACCGCACCCCGACAGGAGAACGCCCATGCCTGAGTACCGCCGCGTCCTGCTGGACGGCGCCGTCACCGAGACCGTCCGCGACGGGGACGAGCTCGTCGCCGCGGACGGCCGCCGGATCAGCGCCGACGAGGCCGCGCACCTGCCGCCGGTCGTCCCCACGAAGATCATCGCGGTGCACCTGAACCACCGCAGCCGGGTCGAGGAGTTCCGGACCCGGCTGCCGGACGCGCCGACCTACTTCCACAAGCCCACCTCCTCGCTCAACTCCCACCGGGGCGCGGTCGTGCGGCCCAAGGGCTGCAAGTGGCTCAACTACGAGGGCGAGATCGCCATCGTCATCGGCCGGACCTGCCGCAACATCGCCCCCTCCGAGGCCGGCGCGCACATCGCGGGCTACACCGTGGCCAACGACTTCGGGCTGCACGACTTCCGCGACACCGACGCCGGCTCGATGCTGCGCGTCAAGGGCTCCGACACGCTCTGCCCGCTCGGCCCCGGCCTGGTGACCGGCTGGGACTTCCGCGGCAAACGCCTGCGCACGTACGTCAACGGCGAGGTCGTCCAGGACGGCAACACCGACGAGATGACGTGGGACATGCACTACCTGGTCGCCGACATCGCCCGGACGATCACCCTCTTCCCCGGCGACGTGCTGCTGTCGGGCACCCCGGCCGGCTCGCGGCCCGTCCGGCCGGGGGACGTGGTCGAGGTCGAGGCCGAAGGGCTCGGCCGGCTGACCAACCACGTCGTGACCGGGCCGGTGCCGATCCGCTCCGACGTCGGCGCGCAGCCGACGGAGTCGGAGGAGGTGCGCTCGACCGCCCTCGGCGGCGACTGGGAGTTCCGCGGCATCCGCCCGCCGCGACGGTCGTGAGGCTCACAGGGGGTGGCTGAGGATGCGGCGGCCCTCGTCGCGGAAGCCGCGCTTGCCGTAGTAGGCGAACAGGTGGCTCACGTCGGCGCCGTTCGGGGCGATCACGATCTCCAGGGCCGTACAGCCCTGGGCGGCGGCCCACCGGCGGCTGTCCTCGATCAGCCGCTCCGCCTCGCCCCGCCGCCGCGCCTCCGGCGCGACGAACAGGTCCTCCAGCTCGGCGTACAGCCCCTGCTCCAGCCCGAACGTGGTCGTGGTGATGCCGAACGCGACCAGCCGGCCCTCGCCGTCGCCCTCGCCCTCGCTCACCGCGACCCGGACGCCGGGCGCGGCGATCAGCCTGGCGAGGTTGGCCTTCAGCGTCTGCGCCGGGGTGGTGAAGCCGTCCTCGGCGTAGAAGGCGACGGCGAGGTCGTGGAGTGCGGGCAGGTCGTCAGGGACGGCGGCGCGGATCATGACAGCCATGATGCCCCGCCTGGCGGACGAGCGCGTCGAACAGGGCCTGCTGGGCCGGATCGCGATGGGCGGTGTCCTCGGGATGCCACTGCACGGCGGCGAACCAGCCGGGCGCGCCGTCGAGCTCAAGGGCCTCCACCGTGCCGTCGGCGGCGTGCGCGGCGGGGGACAGCCCGTCGCCGAGCCGCTCGACCCGCTGGTGGTGGAAGCAGGACGCCTCCACCTTCGCCGTCCCGGCCACGCGTTCCAGCAGGGTGCCGGGGAGCAGCGACACCGGGTGCACGACGTGCCGGTGGCCGCCCTCGGGGCCGCCCATGTCCTGCTCCAGCGTGCCGCCGAGGGCCACGTTGACGACCTGGAGGCCGCGGCAGATCGCCAGCGTGGGCAGCCCGGCGGCCAGGGCGTGGCGGGCCAGGGCCAGGTCGAAGGCGTCCTGGTCGTCGTCCACGTCGTAGACGTCCTGGTGGGTGTCGGGGGCGCCGTAGCGGTGGGGGGCCACGTCGCCGCCGCCGGGCAGGAGCAGGCCGTCGAACCTGGCCATCCGGGCCGCCACGCCGTCCGCGCCGTCGGTGGCCGCCGGGTGGATCGTGGCCGGTTCGCCGCCCGCCCGCCACACGGCCTCCACCAGGGCGCGGGCGCTCACCTCGGCGGCGTGGCGCAGGGCCGAGGCGGTGGCGGAGAAGCGGGCGGGGATGGCGATCAGGGGTCTCACAGCTGGATCCAGGTGGTCTTGAGCTCGGTGTACTTCTCCAGCGCGTGCGCCGACTTGTCGCGGCCGTTGCCCGACTGCCGCATGCCGCCGAAGGGCACGGTCAGGTCGCCCTCCTCGTAGCAGTTGACCCAGACGGTGCCCGCCCTCAGCGCGCGGGCGACGCGGTGCGCGGTGCCCAGGTCGGAGGTCCACAGGCCGGCCGCGAGGCCGTACTCGGTGTCGTTGGCCAGGCGGACGGCCCCATCGACGTCGTCGAAGGCCAGCACGGACAGCACCGGGCCGAAGATCTCCTCCCTGGCCAGCCGGGAGCCCGGGTCCACCCGGTCGAAGACGGTGGGTTCGAGGTAGGCGCCGCCGGTGCCGGCCAGGATCCGGCCGCCGCCCGTACGCAGCCGCGCGCCCTCGGCGAGACCGGCCTCGACGTGGCCGCGCACCCGTTCCAGGTGGGCCTCGCCGACCAGGGCGCCCATCTCCGTGGCCGGGTCGAGCGGGTCGCCGACGCGCAGCGCGCGGGCGCGGGCGACCACGGCCTCCGTCACCTGATCGGCGACCGACCGGTGAACCAGCAGGCGGGACGGCGCGGTGCACATCTCGCCCTGGTTGAAGAAGATGCCCCAGGCGGCGGTGGCCGCGGCGGCCGCCAGGTCGGGGGCGTCGGGAAGGACGATGTTGGGCGACTTGCCGCCCAGCTCCAGCCACACGCGCTTGAGGTTGGAGTCGGCCGAGTAACGCAGGAAGTGCCGTCCGACGGCGGTGGAGCCGGTGAAGGCCAGCACGTCCACGCCGGGGTGCAGGCCGAGCGCCCGCCCGGCGGTGGGGCCGTCGCCGGAGACCACGTTGAGCACGCCCGGCGGCAGCCCCGCCTCGGTGGCCAGCCGTCCCAGCTCCAGGGCCGACAGCGGCGACAGCTCCGACGGCTTCAGCACGACCGTGCACCCCGCGGCCAGGGCGGGGGCCACCTTCCACGAGGCCAGCGTGAGCGGGAAGTTCCACGGCACGACCGCGCCGACGACCCCGGCGGGCTCGCGGGTGACCAGGGCGAGGGCGTCGGCGGGCACGTGCGGGGCCTCGTCGGCCAGTTTGCCGGCCAGCTCGCCGTACCAGCGGAAGGTGGTGATCGCGGCGCGCAGCTCGATGTCGTGCGCGTCGGTGATCGGCTTGCCCATCTCCAGGCTGACGAGCAGCGCCAGGTGCTCGCGCCGCTCCTCGATCAGGGACGCCAGCCGCACCAGGGCCCGCCCGCGCTCGGCGGGCGCCATCCGCGGCCACGGCCCGGAGTCGAACGCCCGCCGCGCCGCCGACACCGCGAGCCCGACCTCCGCCTCGCCGCCGTCGGCCACCTCGGCCAGCACCCGGCCGTCGCGCGGCGAGCGCACCGTGAAGGACGCGCCGCCGGGCTCGTCTGCGCCGTCGATGTGGTGCGCGGACGGGGGCGTGACCGCTGCGGCCCGGCTCAGCCATTCCTCGTGGGTCACGACGTGCCCCGCTCGTCGTCGGTCAACTGTTGTTCGGTGGCGAACGTCTGGTCGAGCGTCGGCAGGTCGCCGTTGACCGGCATCGTCGGCCCTTCTGTCGCGGACGGGTGCTCCGAAAATGTACGGTCCCAAACGATTGGCCGTCAATGGCCTGCCGCCGCGTGCGGGGAACCGGGCCCGGTGGCCCGCTCGTTGGCCGGTCGTCACTCCGAGTCCGTGGAGGATCCTTGTTACGACTCGTCTGCCTCGTGCTCGCCGCCGCCCTGACCGCCGCCTCGGCCGCCGCCCTGGCCGCCGGCTGCACCGTCGCCGGCATCGGTCCGCCGGCCGCGCCGGAGGAGACCGAAGAGGTCATCGACGACGAGCCCGACGGCGGGTCCGACGCCGCGGCGCAGGACGAGTCCGCCCGCATCGCCGTCTGCGTGGACACCGGCACGCAGACCAGGGCCGACTACCGCCCGTGCGAGGACGAGCGCCGTGGCTACGCCTGGTACTTCTACGCCGGCGACGCCACCGTCCCCGCGGTGGGCAAGCGGGCCGACGGCGGGCCCGGTCAAGGGCTTCGTCGAGGCGGGCGGGCAGGTCACCGTCGACGCCGCGCACCACGACCGGGCCGTCGGCGCCTGGCGGACCATCCCCGACCTCGGCCGCAGCTCCGACGGCGTGACCCCGCTCCCGGTGACCGCCCCGCGGGTCACCCCCGGCGGGGACGGTCCGCGGCTGGAGTACACGATGACGCTGTTCACGGCCGGTGAGGTCAAGGTCTCGGCGCTGCTGTCGCCGCGCAACAACGTCTTGCCGTCGGACGGGCTCAGCTACGCCGTCTCCATCGACGACCAGCCGCCCCGGACGGTGAACGTCACGGCCGTGACCGGCGCGAACGACACGACCATGAACCGCCAGTGGGAGCGCAACACGTCCGACAACGTCAACGAGAGCACGACCGTGCACACGGTCACGGCTCCGGGCAGGCACGTGCTGAAGTTCTGGATGGTGGACCCGACCGTCGTCCTGCAGCGGCTCGTGGTGGACACCGGCGGGCGCCTGCCTAGCTACCTGGGGCCGCCGGAGAGCCGGCGGGCGTTGTGGACGACCTTCGGCGGCCGGCCGCCGAACAGCTCGCTGACCGTGACGAACCGGTAGCCGCGGGCGGACAGGCCCTTCAGCACCCGCGGGATGGCCTTGACCGTGGTCGGGTGGATGTCGTGGAACAGGATGACGCTGCCGGGGCGGACCCGCTTGAGCGAGACGCGGGCCACCCTGGCGCTGTCGCGGTAGCGCCAGTCGAGGGTGTCCACGCTCCACAGGACCAGCGGCCGGTGCGCCAGCCGCCGCACGTCGCCGTCCGTCGCGCCGTACGGGGGCCGCACCAGGCCGGGCACGACGCCCGCGGCGGACTTCACGGCCTGGTCGGTGCGGGTGAGCTGGGACCTGATCGCGGCGGGCGACAGCCGGGTCAGGTCGGGGTGGGACCAGGTGTGGTTGCCCAGCTCGTGCCCCGCCTCGACCGTGCGCCGCACCACGTCGGGGTGGACGCCGACGTTCTGTCCGACGACGAAGAACGTGGCGTGGGCCCGGTACTTCGCCAGGTGGCGCAGCAGCGTCTCGGTGTAGGGGCCCGGGCCGTCGTCGAAGGTGAGCGCCACGCACTTGACCTTGCGGCAGTCGGGCTTGTCCGCCTCAGCGGGCTCGGCGGGTTTGGCGGGCCCCGTGGGCTCGGTGGGCTCGGCGGACGGCCCGGTCCGGTCCGGCCTGTGGCCGGGCTTGTGGTCCTGTTCGTGGTCCGCCTTGTGGCCGGGCTTCGGCGCGGGGGAGGCCGATGGCGCCGGGTGGGTGGGGGAGGGCGTGGGGCTGGCGGGGGTGGCCCCCGTGAGCGCGGTCGTGACGGCCAGTGTCGCCGCGGTCATCCCGATACCGGACAGGTACCGCTTCATGCCGCCGTTCATGACGTTCCCCCTCATGCACCGCCCCCGGTGCGTCATCCCCTGAGACCGGCCCAGAAGGACCGTTCCAGAGAGTTGGACACCAGATCGGCCCGCAAGGTTCGCAGGAGTGGTCATCGGCGGATGAAGGTTTCTCCCATGCTCATTGGGCAGAAGTGTCCGCACGTGACAGCACAGACCGTTCAATGAAGAAGTTGACGCCTTGTCAGGCACGGGAGGCATCGAGGATGCGGAACGGCCGGACCAGTACGACGCTCGCCCTCGCGGGGCTCCTGCTCGCCGGATGCGCCTCCGGCGGCGGCGGCGCCCAGCCGCCGGGCGGCCCGCGGCAGGCCGAGGGCCCGGTGGCCAAGCTCGCGATCACCCCGGCGGACGGCACCAAGAAGGTCGCCCCCGACACCGGGATCAGCGTGCGGGTCACCGGCGGCAAGGTCACCAAGGTGACCGTCGCCGACGCCAAGGGACGCCAGGTGACCGGCTCGACGGCGGCCGACGGCACCTGGCGGCCACGGTGGCCGCTGCGCCCGGCGACGTCGTACACGGTGAGCGCGCAGGCCACCGGCACCGACGGCAAGGCCGTCACCGGCCGGTCGTCCTTCACCACGCTCAAGCCCAGGCGGGCCCTGCAGAGCGGCATGTCGCCGCTGGACGGCGAGAAGGTCGGCGTCGGGATGCCGGTCCAGCTCCTGCTGTCCCACCCGGTCACCTCCAGGCAGGTCCGCGCGGCGGTCGAGCGCTCGCTGGTGGTGGAGATGTCCGAGCCGGTCGAGGGCGCGTGGAGCTGGGTGAGCGACCGCGAGGTGCAGTTCCGTCCGCGCGAGTACTGGCCGGTGGGGGAGAAGGTCAAGGTCGTCGCCCACCTGGCCGGGCTGCGCGCGGGCGAGGACCTGTGGGGGACCAGGGACCGCAGCCTGTCCTTCACCGTCGGCCCCCGGCACGTCACCAAGGTGGACGCCGACCGCCACCGGGCCGTCGTCACCGCGGACGGCAAGGTCGTCCGGACGATCCCCGTCAGCCTGGGAAAACCCGGCGACGACAGCTATTCCGGCACCATGATCGCCCAGGAGAAGGCCGCGGAGACCGTCATGGACTCGGCCACCATCGGGGAGCCGGGCGAGTACCGGATCAAGACCAAGTGGAACGTCCGGATGACCTACAGCGGCACCTTCTTCCACGCCGCGCCCTGGTCGACGGGCGCGCAGGGCAACTCCAACGTCAGCCACGGCTGCGTCAACGCCAGCCCCGCCGACGCCCGCTGGTTCTACGACTTCACCCAGCGCGGCGACGTCATCCAGGTCAAGGGCACCTCGCGCAAGCTGCGATTCGGCAACGGCCCGACCCCGTGGGCCAAGTCGTGGACGGAATGGCTTGCCGGCAGCGCCACGGGCAAACCCGTGACCGGCTAGTGGGCCGTCACGCAACCTTGGCCGGGTAACTGGTCCAGCTTCTGATCGGCGAACTGGCGGCGAAGTTCGTCTTGGGCTGGGCTCGGGCGTT
>NZ_JBFAMZ010000018.1:0-267716 GCF_040674635.1 Nonomuraea sp. NPDC049758 | reverse complement strand
CATATGGCACAACGATCACACCGGTCAGCCGATCAAGAGATCACTCACCCGCTACGACCACTGATCACCCCGACCCCTTGGACTCAACCATCTAGGAGCCTAGGAGTCCCTTCATGACCACCGTGATGCTGGTCCACGGCGCCTGGCACCGGCCGAGCACCTGGACGAGGCTTGAGCCCGAGTTGCACGCGCTCGGCTACGCCACGCGCACGCCCGCGCTCCCGAGCGCCGGCGAACGTCCCACCGCGGGCATGCACGACGACGCCGCCGTGCTGGCCGCGGAAATCGCCGCGGTCGAAGGCCCGATCGTGCTGCTCGCCCACTCCTACGGGGGCATCCCGACGACCGAGGCCGCCGCCGGAGCCGGCAACGTCGAGCGGCTGATCTACCTGGCCGCGTACCTGCCGGACCGGGGACAGTCGTTGTGCACCCTCCACGGCCTGCCGGACCCCGACGACACGAGCGGCCTGTTCCCCCTCATCGACCAGCCGCGCACCTCGCTCTACGGCGACCTGCCGGACGCCGAGGCCGAGGCCGAGATGAGCCGCCTGGTCAACCAGACCAGGCGGTCCTTCACGGAGAAGGCCGGCACGGCCGGCCGGCACGACATCCCCGCCACCTACATCATCACCGAGCGGGACCAGGCCGTCCCGCCCGCCTTGCAGGAGCGGATGGCAGCCCGAGCCGCCGAGATCCGCAGGCTGGCCAGCGGCCATTGTCCGTTCCTGTCCCAGCCGCACCGTCTGGCCGCTCTCGTCGACGGCATCGTGCGGTCCGCGGCCGGCTGACCTCTGCTCGCCGCGGCCTGTACGCCGACCGGGAGAGAGGCTCGGCGCTGAGCACGCCCGATCTCCAGGCCGGGCGGATCACGCCGCGTGCCTGGTGGGCAGCAGGGCGGTCAGCAGCCAGCCGCCGTCCTCGGCCGGGCCGGCGGTGAGGGTGCCGCCGAGCGCGTGGGCGCGTTCGCGCATGCCGCGCAGCCCTTGCCCGGAGGAGGGCAGGCTGAGCACGGCGGCGGGTGGGGGGCCGTTGCGCACCTCGACGGCCAGCTCGCCGGGGGCCGCGGTGAGGCTCACCCGCACCCGGGTGCCCGCCCCCGCGTGTTTGAGGACGTTGGTGAGCCCCTCCTGGACGATCCGGGCGGCCGAGGCGCGGGCCATCAGAGGCGCCCGCGCCACTTCGGGGCCGATGTCGAGCTCGACGAGCAGCCCCGCCGCGCTCATGCGTTCGGCCGACTGGCGCATCACGGTGGCCGGGTCGGCCAGCAGGTCGGGCTGCTTGTCGGGGTCGCGCAGCAGGTCGAGCAGGCCGCGGAGGTCTTCGAGCACCTGGTGGCCGGCGTCATGGATGTCGGTGAGCGCCTGGCTGGAGGGCCCGCCGGGGTCGGAGTAGCGGGCGGCGCCGGCTCGCAGGACCATGGCGCCGACGTGGTGGGCGACGATGTCGTGCATCTCGCGGGCGATGCTCTCGCGCTCGGCCAGCTGGTCGGCGCGCACCTGAGCCAGGGCGCGTTGTTGCGACTCGCGACGGCGCAGCCGTTCCGCCTGGCTCGCGGCCTGCCGGGCCCGCAGGTAGCGGCCGCTCGCCACGGGGGCCACGACGAGCGTCATCAACGCCAGGACCCGCGTCGGCTGCCTCTCGGCGGCCGGCCCGGCGTGGGCCATGGCGGCGGTGAAGGCGGCGATGGCGAGAACGGCGACGAGGTGGACGACGAACGTCCAGAGCCAGGAGGCCACCCGCATGGCGAACACGCCCACGGTGACCAGGACGAGCATGACACAGGTGGCCGTCGCCTTCTCGAAGTACTGGTCGGCCAGCAGCATGAGGACGACCTGAAGGACGAACACCAGCCCCGGCAGCCGCCGCGCGACGCCCAGGGACAGGCCCGCGAGCACCACCAGCGACGCGGTGACCCAGACCGGCCCGCCGGCGGTGTCCCAGCCCGTCCAGGTGTTCAGGACGGTCAGGGTGAGCCCGCCGCCGGCCAGCAGCACGTCCGGAGTGACGTCGCGCTCGGGTAGGCGTCCGGCCGGGCCGCGCAGGTAGACGCCGATCAGGACGGGCACCACGACGGCTCCGGCGCAGTACCACCAGGCGTTGGCCGTGAAGGGGTGGCCGGGATCGGCCAGGTTGACCGCGGTGGCCACGCCCACGACCAGGGCCGAGCAGGACACGGTGAGCGGCCGCGTCCTGTGGGCGACGACGCCGAGGGCCGCCAGGAGCAGGATCTGCACGGTGTTGACGGTGAACGCGCCGAGCTGGTCGGTGAGGACGAGCAGCCCCGCCAGGTAGCCGGTCACCGCCACCGGCCACCGCCGCAGGAACCCCATGGGAGCCCCGGCCAGCACGGAGAAGGCGCCGCAGATCACCACGGGCGCCGACGCGGTCCCCCAGGTGTGCCAGGTGGTCAGGACGTCGAAGCCGATGGCGGCCGTCACCAGCAGGACATCCAGCGCCTTGCCACGCCATCGCATGCGTCAACGGTATCCAGGCAGATCCGAAGATCGATACTCCCGTAGGAGGAGACCCTCTCCTCCTACTGGCCGATCGAGCCGGCGCCGGCCGAACGCCCGGTGCGCCGGCGCGCGGCACGCCCGGCTACCGTCACGTCGACAGATTCGTCACGCAGCGGATCAGCCTAATTTCGGTGTCACCTGAAAGAACATCGAAAGGGCTGGTCATGAAGACGACGCGGTTGGCGGGGATGGGTCTCGCGGTCGGCACGATGCTTGCGTTGTGCACGATCGCGAGCCCGGTTCAGGCCACTGAGGAGGGCTGGGACCGGGCGGCCGGCTGCGCCGACGCGCGGGCGGAGGTCTCCTCCATCAGCGGCTGGGTGTCGCCCAACGCCTGCACGTTCATCAAGCGGCAGATCACGTTCGGCAAGGTCACCACCCCTGACCGGGTGGGCGCCTATGTCGACATCTGGTCCAAGGACGCGACGCTGTGGGAACCGGCGAAGGCGAGCACTCCGCTGCTCCAGGGTGAGGAGGCCATCAGAAGGTCGATCAGCGGAACGCTCAGCCTGATGCCCGACTTCCGGTTCCGAGGGACGCGCGTCGCGGTGAACGGTCCCGCCGTGATGTTCGAAGCGCGCAACGAGGCCACGGTCAAGGGACACGAGGTCGCCTACGACGCGGTCTACCGGGTCCAGCTGACCGACGGCGGCAAGGTCGTGCAAGGACGCCGCTACTACGACCGGCACACCCTGTTCAGGCCCCTCGCCCCCGAGCTGCCCGACCTGTTCGCCGGCATCGCCGACGGCGGCGCCCCCGACCAGGTCCGCAGGCCGGTCCTCGGCCCCGACGAGCTCGTCGCCCGCGCCAAGGCGTGGAACGACGAGGACGCGCAGGCCCTGACGGCGCGGCTCACCGGTGCGCCGCTGTCCGCCCCCGGCCTGAACGGCGGCACGCTGCGCACCACGCAGGGCAAGCTCGCCTACCTGAACAGGTTCTTCGCACAGGTCAGCGACGTCCGGCTGGAGCCGGGGCAAGCCGTGAAGGTGAACGGCGCGACCTACCTGGAATGGCACGGCACGCTGCTGCCCAAGGGCCAGGCCGAGGCGATCAGCTTCGGCGTCGTCGAGCGCGTCGACGACACCGGCGGCGTCTCGAACGGCTGGACCCTGACCTTCGACCAGCTGCCGCTCGTCGCCGACGAAGCCGAGATCGCCGAGCTGTACGGCAGGCTCAGGTAGCGATCGTCTCAGGCTGGGTCAGCCGTTCAGTACGGATTGCACCAGTGCGGCGTACGCTCGCTGGCCCGCGGGGTTGGGGTGGTAGGAGGCTCCGTTTGTGGTGATGTCGATCGCCCGCACGTACGGGTCGTTGTCGCAGATCGCGTGGCCGGTGAAGGCCGGTACCGGGTCGATGAAGGAGATGTCGACCCCCTGCTGGCGCAGGCGGGCGATGACGGCCGTGCTGACGGCGTTCATCCGGTCGGTCATGTCGTTGAGCCACAGGGCGTCGAGCTGGCCGATGCGGAGGGAGCTGATGCAGGTCAGCGGCGCCTCGTTCTGCACGTTGAACAGGTGCGGGTAGCCCAGGACGATGACGCGGGCGTTCGGCGCCTTCTGGTGGATCTTGGTGAAGGTGTCGGTGAGCGGGCCGTCGAGCGCCGCGATGGCCCGTTCGGTGCTGTCGTCACGGCAGTTGAGGCCGACGGTGCAGCGGCTGATGACGTCGGAGAAGCCGGCGTCGTTGCCGCCGATCGACAGGGTCACCAGGTCGGTGTCGGCGTCCAGGTAGCCCTGGTCGATCTGCGGCGGCTCGCCGTTGGCGTACGCGTCGCCCGCGACGTGCTTGGTCTGGGCGCCCGAGCAGGCCAGCAGGGCGAAGCCGGTGGTGCCGTTGCCGGTGCGCGCCTCGCTCTCGATGGTGGCGGACGAGCCGGGCCATTTGATCATCCGCGCGTAGGCGTCGGCCTTGGACCGGTGGCAGGTCGAGCCGCGGGTGCCGAGGGTGAAGTTGCTGGTCTCGTCGTACGGCTCGTTGCCCTGCCCGGCCGAGTAGGAGTCGCCGAGGCCGACATAGTCGACCTTGGGCTTGCTCGTCGGGATGAAGGCCATGGCGTCGAAGGCGATGTCCCAGTCCCAGTTGCGGCCCTCCTCGCGCCTGGTCAGGTTGCTGAGCGACACACTGGCGCCCGAGTTGAGGTTGAACACGCCGAGGTCCACCCAGGTGTTCTTCTGCCAGTACTGGCCCACGACCCGGTGCCGGGTGGGGGCGTTGCCGCCGGGATCGATGACGTAGTCGGCGAGCTGGGTGTGCGCGCCGATCTCCGGGATGTGCACCTTGATGCGCGTCCACCCGGTCATGGAGCTCGGCGGGCGCCAGATGCCGGTGACGCCGAACTTCAGCTGGCCGACGTTGGTGGCGTCCCTGGTGTGGGTGAACCAGAAGTGGTCGCCGAAGCCGCCGCCGAGCTGGTGGAAGTCGACTCTGGAGACGTAGGGCGCCGGCTCGGTCTCGTTGAAGTACAGCGTGAACGAGCCGTAGTTGCCCCAGGTCCTGCTGCAGCCCGAGCGCACGATCGGCACCGAGGACGGCACGTCGTCCACGACGTAGGCGTTGGCCGGGATGCCGCTGAGCGAGCAGTTGGGCGCGTAGTGGGTGCCGTCGGGTTGCTCGGGATAGGAGGTGTCGAAGCGCAGCAGCTCGTGGCCGCACACGCCGCTGCCGCACATCCGGTACCACGTCGGGGTGTGCCACCAGCACTTCAGGTCGTACTGGCCGGAGGCGTCCTTGTGCTTGCACGGCGCTGCCGCGTCGCCCGGGTCGCAGTCGTTCTTGCCCGGCTCGCAGAAGGACGAGACGAGCGGCTTGGCGGCGTTGCGGTCGTCGACGCTGACCCACCAGGCGGGACGGAAACCGGGGCCGTCAGGGGTGGAGATGGAGTAGGCGGCGAAGCCGATGACCTTCTCCTCGTACGGCCACAGCTGCGGCTCCGCGGGGTCGTGCGGGTTGCTGTTGAAGAAGTGGCGGTTGGCCGGGTAGACGGGGTTGGCGGGGTTGTTGGCCCAGCCCACCCCCCACGGCGAGCCGTCGTGCTGGTCGGGGTGGAAGCCCGAGTTGTAGGCCCAGATGGCGAAGATCCAGTTCTCCAGCCACGCCGAGTCGCCGTTGCTGTGGATCAGGCCGGCGTTGCGCGTCTGGTTCCACTTGTCCTGCAGGATGCGCAGGCCGGCGGCCATGTTCGTGGCGTAGTCGACGGCGATCTCCCGCTGCTGCCAGGCGGGCAGCGCGACCTCGCAGAAGTTCTCGTCCGGCTTGCAGGGACGCTCGTGTCCCTGCTTGCGCATGCCGTCGGTGATCTGGGTGATGCCGTACCCGCAGTCGCTCTTGTCCCAGTTGATCACCCAGTCGTCGGAGGGGTCGTCGTTGTAGAGCTCACGGCCGTAGTAGTTGCCGATCAGCGGGTTGCCGGTGCTTCCCGGCAGCACGTGCCCCGTGGCCTGCCAGAGGTTCGTCTCCTGCGACATGATGCCGAGGAACACCTGGACCGGGACCCGGCCGCCGCCCGCCAGGGAGAGCGGCGGGAACTCGCCCTGCGGCCGCCACTGCGTCAGGCCCGACTGCTTCCAGCCGGTCGGGCGCAGCATCGTCAGGTTGCCGACCACCGCCTGGTCGGCCGCCCACTCCACCTGGCGCGGCGTCGGCTGGTACACCTGCGTGTACGGATCGTTGCGCGGCACGGAACAGTAGGCGCCGGTGTCGACGGTGCCGGTCATCGACGTGGCGGCCGTCACCGCGAGGGAACCGGCGGCGGCGCCGGTGTCGGGCACGCCGTCCGAGGTCCGTACCGTGAAACCGGTCTCCCGGCCGGTGGTCGTGATCCTGGTCTTCAGATGGACGACCTGGGGCTCGTCGGGGCGCTGTGACGTCATCGACCGCACCCATTCCGCGGACGGCTCCCGGCCCGATCCCATCGACGGCCGCTGCTGCGGCAGGACGGCCAGCCGCCCGTGCGAGGAGAGCCGGGCCGTGGCGGGGACGTCCACGCGGGTCACCGGGGCGGGCAGCGGCCGCGCGGTCGTGACGCTCCCCGTCAGGAACACCTTGCCGCCCGTGCCGGCGCGCACGTCGACCTCGGTGAGCGGCCCCGAGGCCAGCTCCGCCGCCTCGCCCCCGGCGACGGGCACGCGGCGCACGCGGGCGACGTCCCCCTGGTGCTCCATGAAGACCACGCCGCCGCCGGCGTCGGCGGCCAGCCTGAACGGCACCGACGCCGCCCTGGCGAGATCGCGCGGCTTCCCGCGCGCGGGAAGGAACCGCAGGCTGCTGCCGGCGGCGGCCACGATGCCGCCGTTCACGGGGATGGCGGACGTGATCTGCCCGGCCTGCTCGACGGGCGCGGCCATCCGTCCCGAGGCCGCGTCGAGCACGGACAGCCGGGTGCGCGCCGGTGGGCCGCCCGGCTGGTCCCCTCCCCTGGCCTGCGTGATCACGCTGCGCTCTCCCTGGCCGCAGCCGGGGTTGAAGTAGGCGAGCGAGGAGTGGATCGGCAGCTTGGTGACCTTGCCGGTGGGCACGTCGATGAGCGCGGTGAAGGCCCCGCGGTCGAACAGGTCCGCCTGGTTGGTGAAGGCGCGCGGCGCGTACACGGCCACCGCCTTCCTGCCGGAGGCGGTGAAGCAGACGTTGCCGATCCAGCGGTCGGTCTCGAAGCCGGGCTCGCTCAGCGTCGCCAGCGTGCGCCAGGTGTAGCCGGTGCGTTCCTCGGCCGTCAGCAGGTGGAAGCCGGTCGCGTCGCCCTCGGTGGTCCAGGCGAGGTCCGGCGAGGTACGCCAGTCCGCGGCCAGCACGCGGTCCCGCTCGGCCGGGGCCACCGACGAGGAAGGCTCCTGCGGCGGCGGGGTGTCCGGCGGAGCGGCCGCGCCCGCCGGGACGGTCAGCCCGGCCGTGAGCAGCGCGACGGCCGCGCCGATGCCGAGCGCTCTGATCGTGGATCTGTTCATGACGGGCTCCAAGGGGGGTGGCGGATGGCCGGCGGAACCGCAGAACCTGGAGGTCAGCCGGTGAAGCAGGCGTAGACGTCCACCGAGATCTTGACCGGGGAGGCGCCGGTGTTCCTCAGCACGACCGTGCCGTCCGGGCGGAGCGCGGCCGTGGCGAAGCCGACCGTGTTCCGGCCCGCCGTGTACGCGACCGTCCGCACGCCGGTGGCGCTGCCGGCGGGGACGACCTCGACCGTGCCGTTCGCCGTCCCGGTGGCGGTGACGGCGACGCCGACGGCCGTGACGCCCGCCGAGGGGACGTCGCCGCCGGAGGGACGCAGCACGTACGTGCCGCCGGCGGCGACCGTCACGCCGTCGCCGACCCGGACCGGGGCGATCGCCTTGACGAGTGAGGCGCGTTCGGCGGCGGTGTAGTAGCCGCTCACCTCGACCGAGACCTCGGCTGCGCCGCCGCCCAGATTGTGCAGATTGATCTTCCCGTCGGCGCCGGGCCTGACGATGGTGAAGAACTGCACGGGGGTGTTGGCGGGGTAGTCCACGTTGGCGTCGGCCGGGAAGGCGTCCCCCGCGGGATAGACCCGGATCGTGCCGGTGGAGGCGCTCTTGACCAGCACCGTCAGGGCTACGCTCTGCGGGGACGGCAGGCCGGGCGTCGTGAGTTCGAGATTCCCCAGCGCCGCGACCGGCACCCGGTCGGCGATCCGCGACGGCGCGACCGGGTGGTAGGTGCCGCCGACGTCGGACGCGGCGTGGTCGAGGGTGTAGCCGTGCACGTCGAGGTAGACGCGGACGGCCTGGCCGCTGCGGTTCTCCAGCTTGAGCGCGCCGTCCTCGCCGACCTTCGCCACGACCATGGTGGAGGCGTACCGGCTGGCGTCGTAGAACAGCACGTCACCCTTCGGTTCGGGCTCGCCGGACGGGTAGACGGCCAGCGAGCCGGTGTTGAAGAAGTCGCCCTTGGCGGCGATGTTGACCGCGACGGCGGCGATGCCGTCGGCGGGGAGCCCGGCGACGCCCGCGAGGGGGACGGTCAACGTCGAGTTCGCGCTGATCTGGACGTTGCCGAGGACGCGGGTGCGGGTCTGGAAGAGCTGGTGCGGGCCGGGGCGGGCCGCGGAGCCGAGAGCGGCCTCGTCGAGCTGGATGCGGGGAGCGGTGCCGCCGCCGTAGGCGATGGGCTTGCCGGTGTCCTTCAGCGCCGCCTCGATCTCGGCCGGCGTGGCGTCGGGACGCGCCTGGCGCAGCACCGCCAGAGCTCCGGCGACGTGCGGGGCGGCCATCGACGTGCCGCTCATGGACTGCCACCGGCCGCCCGGCACCGACGAGACGATGTCCGTCCCGGGGGCGAACAGGTCCAGCAGCGGGCCGCGATTGCTGAAGGAGGACACCTCGTCCTGGTCGGTGGTGCTGCCCACCGCGACGGCGGAGGAGACACAGGCCGGGGCGCTGACGGCGTCGGTGTAGCCGTTGTTGCCCGCGGCCACCACCGTGAGGGCCCCGGCGGCGAGCAGCCGGTCGATCGCGGGTTTGCGCGGATCGTCGTCGCACGGGGAGGTGTACCTGCCGCTGCCCAGGCTGAGGTTGACCGCGGCCACCGGGACGCCCTCGTCGATCAGCTCCAGGACCTTCTCCATCCCCGCGAGCTGGGCGCTGACGAAGCTCAGCAGGCACGGCGGCCCGGCGCTCCCGCAGTAGGAGAAGGAGTCGAACCTGCTGTAGACCTGGACGGCGACGAGGCCGGCCCCCGGAGCGACCCCGCCCGCCGCGTCGCCGGTCTCCTGCCCGGCGACGATCCCCGCCACGTGCGTGCCATGGGCGCAGTCCAGGTACGCGCACGGCCCGCTGTCGGCGTCCGCCGCTCCGGGCCCTTCCTGCTGGTCGGCGCCGTCCGGGCACAGGCTGGAGGCTCCGTAGGCGGCGTCGCTGGGCGAGAAACACGCCTCGGCCACGACGCGCCCGCCGAAGAACGGGTGATGAACCGCGACACCCGAGTCCAGGACGGCCACCGCGCCGCCCTCGCCGGTCAGCCCCGCCTCCCTGGTGCGGTCCGCGCCGATGAGGGGCACGCTCTCGGCGAGCGTGGGCGGGACCGGCACGTCCTCCGACACGCTGACCACGCCCGGCTGGGCCGCCAGCCGGTCCACCTCCGCGCGGCCGGCGCGCACGGTGAGCACCGGTAATCGCGACAGCGACTGGATCACCCGTCCGGGGCCGGCCGCGGCGGCCGCGGCGGACAGGCCGGCGCGGTCCCGCGTCACCACGTTCACCCGGACCTCGCCGCCCGCGGACAGCTTCGCCGCCAGCCCGGGATCCACGCGGGGGCCGGACGCCGCCGCCGAGGCCGCCTGCGACGGCTCGGGCGGCGCCGCGACGAGGGCCGTCATGAGGGCCGTCATGAGGGCGGCCGCGGTGATGAGGCGGCGGACCAGGGGTTGCTTCATGTGCACTCCGCTCGACGAAGGACGTGCCTCGGCAGGATCACTGGCCCGCCAGTACCGCCTTGGCACGCCGCACCCAGGTGGTGAAGACGGACAGCGACTCGGTCAGCGCCTGCCGCTGGTCGCGGACCATGACCTCTTCGTAGGCGCGCTTCGCCGCGCGGTACGTCGGCAGCAGGCCGGCGCCGTCCGCGCAGGCGGCGTCGTCGGCCGCGACCTGCTTCTCCGCCTGCGTGGCGGCCACGCCGGGCTCCCGGCCGGCCCAGCGCAGGTCGGCGCGGGCGCTCATCGGGCTGTCGTAGGCGTACCCCTTGGCCGTCATGCAGCTCACCCACTGGTTCAGGGCCCGTGCGACGGCGGTGTGCTCCAGGGCGAGGAAGCTCGCGTCGTCGGCCAGCAGCCGGGGGTCGGCGGCCAGCGCGTGGTCCTGGCCCAGGACGCTGGTCTCGCCGCTGGTCGCGCAGCCGCCCTGGGGGATGGACTCCCCCGGCCCGGTCGTGGCGGCCGTGCCGTCGTAGGCCGCCATCTCCTCCGCCGTGGGCGCACGCTGGTCGGCGGGCTCCGCGGCGGCGGCCGCCACGGCCGGGTCGAGCGCGGGCCTCGGGTATCCGGACCGGGAGGCCGCCGTCGCGTCGAGGGGTTCGATCAGGTCGGCCTCGACGTAGTCCTCGGGGTTCCAGTTCCGCACGACGCCCGCCGTCCAGGCGGAGAAGCCGAGCGACTGCATGCACGTGGCGGTCGCGGCGTCCTTGGCCAGGTCGATGGTGTGGATGTCGGCCATGGACGTCATGTACGGATCGAGCGGCATCGGCAGACCCGGATCCGACGGGACGGCGGTGAGCGCCGGCTCCGGGATCGGGGACGGCTCCGGTCCGAGCGTCCCCGTGGGCCCGGGAACCGGCAGCACCTCGCCCGTGGTGGGCAGCGGGTCCGGGTCGAGGGTCGGGGAGGCGGCCGAGCTGTACGCGGCCGGCTGGAGGTTGACCGCGGCGATCCCCATGGTCAGCAGGACGGCCCCGGCGGCCAGCAGCGGTGGTGTGCCCTTTCTCATTTGCCGTTCCTCCTCCAGAAGCACTCGCCCTTGCCGATCCATCTGCCCTCGGTGCAGTAATCGCGCGAGTAGAGAATGACGTTGGAATAATGGAAGGGCTGCAGCACGCCCAGGGTGTCGTGCCATCTGTCGCCCCGGCAGCCTTGCCAGTTGTACCAAATGAGGAATCGGCGGTTGTAGATGCGGCTGTAGACGCTGCGGCCCTTCCACTGCTGCTGCAGCCCGCCCCACCAGCTCCATTGCGTGACCGGGCACGCGGCGCCGTTGTAGGCGGGGGTGAAGGCCGAATTCCAGCGGTCCATCGATTTGCCGCTGTTCACGTTGCGGACGCGGTAATAGCCGGCGCTGGTCTTGGTGTCCTTCCACAGCTGGTTCTTGGCGCCGTTGTAGGGCCAGACGGAGACGATGCCGCCATTGGCCTTCGATTTCTTGTAGACCTCCAGATACTGGCGCGTGTATTCGTTCTGCCAGCGGTATGTGCCGTCCGCGTGCGCGGCGGCGGGGAGGACGGCCGCCACGGTCGCGACCGCGGCGGCGACCGTCACCGCGGCCCGCGTGGCCGTGCGGACGGCGGGACGAGAGCCTTTCATCGTGTGGATCTCCCTTCTGTGCGGAAGGTGCGAGGGGTTTCGGCCGGCAGGGGGACGTACCGGCCGGCGGCGGCTGCTCACGAACCCTGGACGTGCCACCATCTCGTGCACCTCCAGCTGCTGCCGCCCTTCACGCAGGCCCTGAAGTAGCGGCCGGTCACCTCGTTGACGCCGCCCGTGGTCCCGCTGCTCGCGCCGCTGGGGATCGTCTTGTGGCAGGCGTGGTAGGAGGAGCCGCCGGTGTCGGACCAGTCGAGCGAGACCTTGTCGCCCGATCGCAGGCCGCTGCCCCAGGCCCACCAGATGCTGGAGTTCCACGTACCGCTGTAGAGGCCCGCCCCGCCGCGAGAGGTCCCGGCCACGTACTCCAGCCGGGACCTGTCGCCCTTGGCGGGGTAGTAGTCGTACGGGTTGTAGTTGGGCCCGCAGGAGTAGTTGATCAGTCCCGCCGCGTGGACCTCCTCCGAGATGATCACGTCGCCGTCGTCGGTCGCCGGCTCGCGGGACGGGGTCGGCGACGGCTGGGGCGAGTGGGCCAGCGCGGGCGGCGTGGTGAGGAGAGCGGCGGCGGCCACGCCGAGTACCAGGGCGGAAGCGACTCGTACTGCTTTCACGTGTTGTCACCTTTCGGAGGGCTGGATGCCGCGCCTCGACGTCCGAGCGCGGGCGCGGCACCCGTCGCCGCGGGTGAAGGACGGGCACGTTCGCCCGGATCTGCCTGACGGTCGGTCGAGGAACCGCTTCGAGGTGAGTTCAGGCCGGTGAGGCGGGGGGCCGGCCCGCCGTACGCGATGCGGCGGGCCGGTCGTTCGTGCGCCAATGTATCCACGGGCAGTCTTGACTGTCGTCAATCAGCCGATGGACGTACGCCTCCACCCACCGCAGTAGCCCCTGCCGCCGTGTCAACCAGCGTCGTATTCCTCACCCCGGGTCCCGGGTGGCGCCCGGCCCGGCCCCGTGGCCGGGTTCACCGGGCTGCCCGCCCGAGTCAGACGGGCTGGCCGATCGGACGGATCGTCACCTTGTTGAGGTCGACGCCCGCCGGCTGGCCGAGCGCGAAGGCGATCGCCTCGGCCACCGCGTCGAGCGACCCGGAGCGCGCCACCGTGCTGGTGACCGCCGTGTTCGCGGACTCCCGGTCGGAGGCATCCGCCACCAGGCCCAGGACGCGGTCCGCGTGACCGGCGTCGTCGGGGAAGCCCTTGAGCCGGCCGGGGTCGCGCCCGGTGACGGCGACCCGGTGGCCACGCGCGAGCAGGAGCCGAGCGGTCGCGGCGCCGATCCCGCTCGTGCCACCGGTGATCAGGACCGTCTTTCCCACGACCGGCGATGCGCCGGAGTCAGTGAGTGAGGTGTGCACGCGCCCGGCCCGCGGCGCCGCGTCCCCGGGCTGCGTCGAGACGAGGTCTCCGTTCTGGCCGGCGCCTCGGTGGAGTATTACACCGAGCTCGAACGCGGCCCCGGCTCGCCGCCCTGTCCGCGCACCACGGCCGCGCGGCGAGCTTCAGCGGCACGGACGGAGGATGCGCATGGGGAGTGACGCCACATGCCCGGCATGAAGCTTTATACACTAGAAACCGATGATACGCGGCGGCTCGGCCCCTACCGGCTGCTGCGGCGGTCGCCACGGGTGGCATGGGCCGCATCCATCTCGCCCGCCAGGAGGCACCCGGAACCGCCGCCGGAGACGGGCCGGAGCTCACCGTCCCGGAACCGCTCGGCTCCGCCTCGTACCAGGCATGACGAGTTTGGCCTCCGGCGCTGTCGCGGTCAGGCGGCGCTGAGATGCGCGGCTCGTCCGGTCCCAGATGGTCGGTCAACCAATGATCGTCCTCCTCCGCCGTGGTCGCCGGGCCGCGCCCGGCCTTGGGCGGAGGCGAGCTCGACGCCGCGTGATCACCGCCTCACGATTTTTCGCTGCCCTGCCCAAGCAGCCCGGCCTCGCGAGAATCGCGGACGAGCCGCGTCCGGCTCGGGCGCATCAGCCACACGGCGGCGGCCAGCGTGAGCATCCAGCCGATCACCTCGATGAGCAGGTGATCCGTGGCGTCGGGGACGGATTGCAGCAGGTACACGCGGACGCTGTTGATCGCCCCGTGCGTCAGGACCGCGGGCCAGACGCTCCCCGACCGCCGGCGAAGCGCGAGCAGCAGCGGCGCCCACGGCAGCATGCCCGCGAAGTAGATGACGATGTCCCAGAGGGGGCGATCACCGATGACGGCGAGGACCGGCAGGTGCCAGACGATCCAGACCAGACCGCTGACCAGGGCCAGCGGCCAGAATCCCCATGACGCGGCGCGCGTCGCCAGCCAGCCGCGCCAGCCGAACTCCTCGCCGATGGCGAAGACCGACTGCATGAGGAAGACCGGAACGATCCATATGGTCGCCGCGAAGATCTGGTCAAGCGGGTTGAGCTGCCAGATCCCCGATGCCAGTGCGATGGCGGTCTGGATCGCGGCGATCGCGGCGATGAGGCCGATGCCGATGCCGGCCCACTTGGGCGTGCCGCGCCACCTTATGGCGAACGTCTCCCGGAACGTCCCGGGCCGTCGGGCAAGCCACATGATGATCGCCGCGAGCAGCGGGGATTGCTGCATGATCGGAGTGATCAGGTTGTAGAAGTCCGTCGGGACGAGCCGGAAGACCATCGGAACGGACAGCGCGAAACACAGCAGGACGGCGACCGCGAAGAACCACGTGACATCGATGGCGGTTGATCTGGCAGAACGGGAACGCGTGGAGGACGCGGTCATGCTGACCTCGTTTCGTCCGGACGCGAGGATCCAGCGGCTGCGACGCCCGGCGTGCCGTGGACGGAGCGGTAGTCCCCGGCATGGGCCGGGGCTGTCCAGCCGACGAGCATGACGACGCTGAGAGGTATGAGACATAGGAAACGCACAACGTCGAAGCTAGGCCGGAGGAATCGGCCCGGCCTCACCCGAAGGGGTGAACCTGGTACCGCCCGTCAGGATGGAATCCGTGGCGAGCGACGAGCCCCGTTCTCGTAGGCGTAGATCACCACGTGCCCACGGTCACGCAGGTCCAGCTTCTGCATGATGGCCCGGACGCTGCGACGCCCGGGCCAGGGTGGCACCGCCGCGCAGCCTGGTCCGAAGCCGCCGCTGCGTCATGCCGCAGTCCAAGCGCACATCGACCGGGCCCTGCACATAGGGTCGGCACGTCGGTGTCGGCTCGCCAGACCGAAGGCAACCTGCCCGCTTCCAGTCCATCGCGCCGCGCGATGAACAGCACCAGACGCCCGCCTCGGGACGATGATCAGGACATCCGGACGGTCACAGCCGCGCCCGCCGCCGAGCCAGTTCGCCGCCGAGAAGGCCCCTCTCACCGACGATGACGACCCTCATGGCAGGTCACCAGAATTGACCGTCCCTCGGGACGTCATGGGGCCTGGCCTGGATCTCGCCGGCCGGATGGTGCGGCGGACCGGGCTTTCAGCAGGCGGTGGGCTGATCAGGTGTCCGCTCTGGAGCGCGCCGGCGAATCGCAGGTGTCGCCGGTGCGCTCCAGTTCCCCCCAGCGACCGCGCCCACACGTCCAGCTCGATCGGCATCCGAAGTGCGCTCGACTGCCGTGAAGACGCCGACGTGCTCGACCTCGTGCACGGCCCCGCGGGGTGCCACCCGCCGTCGGCGGCTGGCCAACGGCTGCGGCTGGTTCTACGGTGAGGGTCCGTCCTTCGACCATGAGGGGGATCAGCGTGGATCCGATCGTTTTGGCCGCCGGCACCGCGCTGGTGACCGCCATGGCCACCGATGCCTGGCGGTCGGCACGTGATGGCGCGGTGACGTTGTGGCGCAAGGTCCGGCCCGAGCAGGCCGAGATCGTCGAGGCGGAGCTGGTCGAGGTGCGCGAGCAGGTGCTTGAGGCCCGCCGACAAGGTGATGCCGACACCGAGCAGGCGCTGGCCGGGGCTTGGCAGGTTCGGCTGCAGCAGCTGCTGCGCGTCGATCCGTCGCTGGCGGGCGAATTGCAGCGGGTGCTGGATGAGGTGCTTGACCCGGCCCTGGCACCGGCCGACAAGGAACGGATCGGCTCACTGGTGATGAAGGCGAAGGCCGACGGGCACGGCCGCGTCTATCAGGCCGGCCGCGACCAGACCATCCACGAGCGGTGACCTCGCCCTCTGGAGGCCCCGACGAGCGTGAGCACCAGCCGCAGATCCGGCTGGAGGCCACTGCTTCCGGACATGCCCGCGTGTACCAGGCTGGGCGTGACCAGTTCATCAGCGAGACGGTGCTGCCCGAGGTGGTGCTGCGGCCGGTCACCGAGGTGGCCGCGCCGCCGCGGCTGGTGAATCTGCCGCGGCGCACGCGCACGTTCGTCGGGCGCGACGACGAGCTGGCCGCGCTGGCGACGGCGTTGCGCGGTGGGGGTGAGGTCGTGGTGGCCGCGGTGCACGGGCTGGGCGGGGTGGGCAAGTCCACGCTGGCTGCCCATTACGCGCTTGCGCAGGCCGGCGGGCGGCCCGTGCCAGGACAGGAATCTGAGGCCGGCAGCGGGCTGAACCCCGTGTGGTGGATCACCGCCGACTCCCGCCCGGCGGTGGAGGCCGGCCTGGCCGGCCTGACGGTCGCGTTGCAGCCGGAGCTGACCACGGTGTTGCCGCTGGAGGCGCTGGCCGAGCGGGCCACCGCGTGGCTGGCCGCTCATGACAGGTGGCTGCTGGTGCTGGACAACGTCGTCGACCCCGCCGATGTGCGGCCGTTGCTGGAGCGGACGCTGAGCGGGCAGGTACTGGTGACCAGCCGGCTGGGCGAGGGCTGGCACCATTTGGACGCCCATGTGTTGCGCCTGGACGTGCTGGGCGAGCGTGAGGCGATCGAGCTGCTGGCCCGCATCGCCACCCCGGACCTGGCCCGCGACGTGCTCCAGGCCGCCCTCGACGAGCAAGACCTGCCCGAGCACTTGGACGGGGCGATCGACCTGGTACGCGAGCTGGGGTGGCTGCCGCTGGCGATCGAGCAGGCGGGCGCGTACCTGCACCAGACCCGGCTGACCCCGCGCGCCTACCTGAACCTGCTGCGCGAACAGCCGGCGGTGATGTACGACCGGACCGCCCGCGGCGGCGACGCCGAACGCACCATCGCCCGCATCTGGCGCGTTACCCTCGACCACTTGGCCGGCACCCCGCTGACCGGCGATCTGCTGCGCATCCTGGCCTGGTGCGGCGCCGAACCGATCCCCCGTAGCCTGCTGGACGGCCTGGACACCGACGCGCCGGAGGTTCAGCACGCCGCGGGCGAGCTGGCGGCCTACAACATGATCACCCTCAGCTCCGAAACGGTCACCGTGCACCGGTTGGTCCAAGCCGTCGCCCGCACCCCCGATCGCCAGGACCCGCACCGGCAGGCGGCGGCGATCGACACCGCCCGCGCTCAAGCCACCAGCCTGCTCCATGACGCTCTCCCGAACTCGGCGAAAGACCCTGCCGGGTGGCCGACGTGGCGAGCACTCCTGCCGCACATCACCGCCCTGACCGACCGCATATCCCCCGGCGCCGAGACCAGCGACACCATCCATCTGACCAACCAGGCCGGACTCTTCCTGCACGATCAGGGCGCCGTCGACCGCGCGATCGCCTGCTTCGAACGGGCATGCACGGCGAACGAACGCATGCTCGGCGCCGACCATCCCGACACGCTGTGCTTCCGCAACAACCTGGCCGCCGCCTACCACTCAAGGGGAGAGCTGGGCCGTGCCTTCCCGTTGTACGAGCAGACGCTGACCGACCACGAGCGGGTGCTCGGCGCCGACCACCCCCGCACCCTGGCCTCTCGCAACAACCTGGCCTACGCCTGCTGGGGGACGGGTGATGTGGACCGGGCCATCGCCTTGTTCGAGCAGTCGCTGGCCGACCACGAACAGATGCTGGGCGTCGACCATTCCGACACATTTACCGCGCGCAACAACCTGGCCGCAGCCTATGAGTCCGTGGGAGAGCTGGACCGTGCCTTCCCGTTGTACGAGCAGGCGCTGGCCGACTACGAGCGGGTGCTCGGCGCCGACCATCCCGACACGCTGAACGCGCGCAACAACCTGGCCGGCGCCCATCGGGCGGCAGGCGATCTGAGCCAGGCCATCGCCCTGCACGAGCGGACGCTGGCCGACCGTGAGCGGGTGCTGGGCGTCGATCACCCCCACACGCTGATCTCTCGTACCAACCTGGCCGGCGCCCATCGGGCGGCAGGCGATCTGAGCCAGGCCATCGCCCTGTTCGAGCAGGCGCTGGCCGACTGCGAGCGGGTGCTGGGCGCGGATCATCCCGACACGCTGGTCGTGCGCAACAACCTGGCCGGCACGTACGAGTTGAGGGGTGATCTGGGCCGGGCCATCGCCCTGTTCGAGCGGACGCTGGCCGACCGTGAGCGGGTGCTGGGTACGGACCATCCCGACACGCTGGGCTCCCGTAACAACCTGGCCGGCGCCTATGAGTCGGCGGGGGACCTGGACCGGGCCATCCCATTGTTCGAGCAGGCGCTGGCCGACCACGAGCGGGTACTCGGCGCCGACCACCCTGGCACCCTGACCTCTCGCAACAACCTCGCCTACGCCTACCAGGCGGCGGGAGATCCGGGCCGGGCCATCCCGCTCTACGAGCAGACGCTGGCCGACCGTGAGCGGGTGCTGGGTACGGACCATCCCGACACGCTGGGCTCCCGCATCAACCTGGCCAGTGCCTATCGGGCGACGGATGACCTGGGGCGGGTCATTCCCCTGTCGGAGCAGACGCTGGCCGACTGCGAGCGGGTGCTCGGCACGGATCATCCCGCCACGCTGGCGTCTCGTAACAACCTGGCCGGCGCCTATCGGGCGGCGGGGAATCTGGACCGGGCCATCCCGCTGTTCGAGCAGGCGCTGGCCGACTGCGAGCGGCTGCTGGACGCCGACCACCCGGACACCCTGATCTCCCGCAACAACCTCGCCTACGCCTACCAGGCAGCGGGAGATCCGGGCCGGGCCATCCCGCTCTACGAGCAGACGTTGGCCGACTGCTTGCGGGTGCTGGGCGCCGACCACCCTACGACGAAGATAGTACGGGGCAATCTGGAGGCGCTCAGGTGAGCCCCGCGCGGCCCTCCTGCAACCGACAGCCTCCGCTCGCCGACGAGCTCGTTGATGTGCCCGCCTTCACGAAGCCGACGCAGGCCGGGGATGTGGTTGTACAGCCTCCCCGGACTGATGCCGAGCAGCTTCGCGATCTAGGTGGGCCGGTCCAGATCGCCTGGGAGCATGTTGCGTGATCTTGTCCACGGTGTACGCCGTCACAGAGGGGTCGCACCGGTAACTGCCGAATCAGGCCAGAGCCGTGGCGAACGGCACCGTCGAGGGCTCTCCTGTGAGGTTCGTCGAACCTGACGGAGCACATGCACCTCGCCGACGATGAAACGGCGAGGTCACAGGTGGTCGAGCACGTAGTTGAAGGGGTGCGGGTGGTGTTTGCCGCCGGCCGCGCAGTCACTGTCCGCGTTGTGCGGCCAGTAGAACAGCACGAAGCACCGGTCGCAGAAGCGCCAGTCGTTCTGCTGCCCCGGCCTGAGGGGTGTGTCGAACGGCAGGAAGAAGTCCTGCCCACCCGCCTCCGCCACGTGACCGGGCCGGGGCGCCGACCATGATTTCGGCGGTCGCCTTGACCTCCTTGGCGATGTCCTGCATGGATACCACGATGACCTCCTCGGTGCTCCAGCTCGTCCCCCGGACGCACGTCGGGAGAGGTCGGACTGGTACGCGACAACCGGACGGTACTTCGGAATCTCCCGTCCGGACAGATCCTCAGGAAAAGGAGGGGCCGGCCGGCGGACAGCGCTCCAGGACGGTGGCTGCCAGGCGCCGGGTCCGCCCGGTCAGCCGACCCGGCATCTGCCATCAGGTCAGGGGTTTCCAGAAGGCGCAGCGGTGCTCGCGGGCGAGGTTCACCGCGTGGATCCCGTTCCGGCCGGTGGCGAGCGACAGCACCTGGCCGCCCTGCGCGTCGTAGGGCGGCCAGCCGGTCGCCCGGTCGCCGTTGGGGTCGCCGGTGTGGGCGAAGCGGGTCCAGTAGCCGATCATCTCGTCGGAGAGCCGCCGCTGCTCCGGTGACAGGTCATGGCCGGCGTACGCGCGCGAGAACAGGTACTGGAGCTCCCCCGCGTGGTAGGCGCCTGTCGGATAGCTCTGCGGGGAAGCCTCCTTGAACCACGGCGCCGTCCGGTCCGAGAACTCGTAGGCGAAGGTGGGCACGTACCGGCCCAGCAGCCCGTTCATCTCGACCGCGGGGCAGGCCCAGGCCCAGTCGGTGAGCGTGCTCGCCATCGCCCAGCTCGTCGAGCCCTTGTAGTCGCTCAGCGGGTAGCGGCGGATCACCTTCGCGGTCTGCTTGTCCTCCAGGCCCAGGAACGTGCCGAGCACCGCGGGATAGTCCTTGGGGGCGATCGGGCCGCCCGCCTCGGCGTCGAAGCCGACCTGGAAGGTGACGTGCTCGTCCCGGGTGATGCCGTGCATGACCGGCACTTTCGCGAACGCGCCGGACCTGAGCAGGCGTACCGGATCCTGCGGAAGCACTCCGGCGCCGTAGGCCGGCGCGAGCCCGCGCGGACCGACGGCCTTCAGCAGCACGGACACCGGCTTGGAACGCAGGCAGGCAGCCGCCGTGCGAAGGTCGGCGCAGCCGGCCGCGGCGGCGATCTCGACGGCCTGCCGCTCCGCCTGCGCCCGCGGCTTGGGACGCCAGGTCTCCGCGTCCGGTCCGGCCGTGCTCGGGGCCCACGGCCAGCGCAGGGTGCACGGCCCGCTCTGCATGATGACGCGCTGGAACAGCCCTCGCGATCCCGGGGCGGTCAGGTGGACGCAGCTCGACATCCCGCCGGCTGACTCCCCGAAGAGGGTGACGTTGTGCGGGTCGCCGCCGAACGCCGCCGCGTTCGCCCGCACCCAGCGCAGCACCGCCTGCTGGTCCTCGATGCCGAAGTTGCCGGACCCGTGCCGGGCCGGGCCGCCGTTCAGCGCGGGGTGCGCCAGGAATCCGAGCGCGTTGAGCCGGTAGTTGAAGGTCACCACCATGACGTCGCCCTTGGCGGCCAGCCGTTCGGCGCCGTAGATCGCTCCGGAGCCGCCCAGGAAGCCGCCGCCGTGGATCCACACCATGACGGGCAGCTTCCCGGTGGTGCGCCTCGGCGTGGTGACGTTGAGGTACAGGCAGTCCTCGGCGGTGCTCGGCTTGTCGCCGATGAAGTCCATGACCTGGGCGCACGCGGGGCCGGGACGGGTCGCAGGGCGCACCCCCCTCCACCCGGCGGCGGGTCGCGGCGATCCCCATCTCAGCGGCCCTACGGGCGGCGCCGCGTACGGGATGCCCTGGAAGAGCCGATATTCGTCGCGCAGCACGCCGCGGACGAGGCCCGTCTGGACGCGCACCAGCGCCGGATCATCGCCGGCCCGACGGCCCGCGGCCGTCGCCGGTGGGGCTGTGGCGAGCGCGGTGACCAGGCAGGCGAGCACGGTCATGGGCGTCCGAAGGACGTTTCTCATGAGATTCCTCAATGTGGGTGAGACGGGAGAGCCCTGGCTCAGGAGGCCGGAGACCCGATCACTTCGACGGGGCCGCGCCGCATGGCGGACCGGGACGAGACGAGCGTGACCGGCACCACGATCACCACGATCACGGCGATCATCGCCGGGAGCACCCACAACGGGCCCGTCGGCACGATCGATCCGACCGCGACGGCCGTGGGAAGGACGGTGAACGCGGCGATCACCGCGCCGGCCGCCATGCTGATCGCGGCCACGACGGAGACCTCCACGAGGAGCATCCGCCGTACCTGCCGGCGGGTGGAGCCGGCCAGGCGCTGGGCGGCGAACTCCCGGCGCCGGGACAGCACGGACACGGCCATCGTGTTGACGGCGGCCACGGCGGCGTACGCGATGGCCAGGGCGGCCAGCAGGTAGCTGATCCAGGCCTGCACCCCCAGCTCCGCGGAGAACATCGCCGACAGGCGGCTCCGGTCCCCGACGGCGAGGCCCGGCCGGCCCGCCGTCTGCCGTTCGAGCCTGCTGACCAGCGTGTCCTGACCCGGGACGGCGCGTACGAGGATCGCGGACGGCAGGCCCGCGGTCGTGTGCGGGGCGAGCAGCGCGGCGGGCAGCACGACGGCGCCGTGGTCGGGGGAACTGTCGAGCAAGGCGACGACCTTCACCTCGACCGGTGTGCCGTCGCCGAGCCGTACCGTGATCCGGTCTCCCAGCCTGATGCCGAGGTCCTCCGCCTGAGCCGCGGGCAGGGCGGCGCTCTCGCCGGTGAGGTCGCGCAGCGAGCCCGAGGTGACCGCGGCGGCCAGGATCGGCGCCTCGTCCTGGACGTCGATGCCCAGCAGGGTGCCCGGGTCGCTGCCGCGGGAGTCATAGGGCTTCTCGATCCAGCCCCTGCTCGACACGAGCGGCGAGGCGCCGGCCAGGCCCGGTGTCCGGCGGATCTGTGCCAGGAGAGCGGCCGGGACGCCGGTCTCGGCGGTGATGACGGCGTCCGCCTGGAACTGCGCCGCCTGGCGGCGTACGGCGGCGTCGTCCTGGGTGGTCTGGGCGTACACGTTGCTCAGCGTGATGGCGGTGGCCAGCACGAGCGGCGTGAGCACGGATGCGAAATGCACGGCTCTGACCCGCGTGTTGATGACGGCGAGCACGCTGCCCCGCCCGCCGATCCTCCTGATGAGGGGGGCCGCCCTGCCGACCAGCCGGTCGAGGAGCTCGGGGCCGACCAGCGCGACGGCGACGCCTCCGGTCAGGACCGCCGGGCCGCCGACAGCCGAGGCGGTGTCCGGGTCCAGGAACATCGTCGTCGCGGCCAGGGCCACGGTCGCGCCTGCCAGCAGGACGGCGAGCAGCCGGCGCGTCGGCCCGACGGCCGCCGCGGGGATCGCGGCCTCGGTCAATGCCTGGACGGGCCGTACGCGGGCGGCGGGCAACGCCGCGAGTGCGGCGGCCGGCCACGGGATCAGCAGGGCCAGCAGGAGCCCGGCGGCGAACGCGATGACGCTCGGCCGGAACCGCAGCTCCGGCGGCACGACACCGCGTTGCGCGCTCAGCTCGAAGATCGAACGGCCGAGCAGGCCCCCGAGCGGTGTTCCGGCGAGTGCGGCGAGCACGGACACGATCATCGTCTCGGCCACCACCATGCGATGGACCTGCCGGGGTGTCGCGCCGGCGGACCTGAGCAGCGCCAGCTCCCGCCGCCGCCCGCGTACCGAAAGACTGATCGTCGCGGACACCACGAGTGCCATGACCACGAGCACCAGGCCGCCGAAGATGCTCGACAGCAGGATCAGGGGCAGCCGGCTCGCGGCGAGGCCGGGGAACTCGGCCCTGCCGCGATCGGCGCCGGTGAGGATCGTCAGGTCAGGGGGCAGCCGGCCCTCCAGTCGCCGCGCCAGGTCCTCGGCCGAGGTGCCGGGGGCGGGCAGCACGCCGATGACGTCGGCCGTCCCGGGGCGGGGGGAGAATCGCCTCGCGTCGGAGGCCGAGAAGAAGATCGCGAGGGTGTCGACGCGGTGTCGTGGCCGCGCGACACCGGTCACCGTGAAGGGCTGCGACTGGCCGCCGGCCACGACGTCCACCGTGTCGCCCGGCTGCTTGCCCGCCCGGCCGGCCAGGGCGGCGTCGAGCACGACCTGACCGGCGACGCGCGGCTCCGCACCCCGGATGAGCTCGTACGGGGCGAGCGCGGCCGAAGCCCACCCGTGTCCCGTCAGCGGCGTCCCCAGCAGCCGGTCGCCCACGACCACGGCCGCCGGGAAGGACACGTCCGTGATCGCCCGGCCGACGCCGGGAACGCCATGAACCTGAGCCGCCAGGGACGTGTCCACGCGCGGCCGTTCGGCGTAGGGCACGGTCTCCGACTCCTCGTCGGGCAGGTGGAAACCGGCTGATCCGGCGATGACGACGGGGGTCCCGGCGAGCCGTTGCACCGAAGCTTCGAGGCGGACGGCCGACTCGAAGAGCCCGGCGCACGCGATGAGGAGCGAGCAGCCCAGCAGCACGGCGGCGAAGGTGGCGAGGGACTGCGCGGCGCGGAAGCGCAGGCCGGCCAGGGAGAGTCTGATCACCGCCGGCCCCGCGCCGTCTCGTGCGCATTCGCCGGGGAGCCGAGCCGGGCCAGATGGTCGGCCACCTCCGCCACCGTGGGTGAGGGGAGCTCCGCCACGAACCGGCCGTCGAGGAGGAAGATCACGTTGTCGGCGTACGACGCGGCGACCGGGTCGTGGGTCACCATCACGATGGTCCGCCCGGTGCGGGCGAGGTCGCGGATCAGCGTGAGCACCTCGACCGCCGTCCGGCTGTCCAGCGCTCCCGTCGGCTCGTCCGCGAAGATCACCGGCGCTCTGCTCGCCAGCGCACGGGCGATGGCCACCCGTTGCTGCTGGCCGCCGGAGAGCTCGCCCGGCCGGTGCGTGATCCGGTCCTTGAGTCCGACCCGGCCGATGACCTCCGACACCCGGTCGGGGTCGGGGTCACGACCGGCCAGCAGGTCGGGCAGGGTGACGTTCTGGCGGACGTCGAGCGCGGGCATGAGGTTGAACGCCTGGAAGACGAAGGCGACGTGATCGCGGCGCAGGAGAGTCAGGCCGGTCTCGCTCATCCCGGTCAGCGACCGGCCGGCGAGGGTCACCGTGCCGGAGGTCGGCTCGTCGAGCCCGGCTGCGCAGTGGAGCAGCGTGCTCTTGCCCGAACCGGACGGCCCCATGACCGCGGTGAAGCTGCCCGGCGGGAAGCCGACGGACACCTCGGCGAGCGCCGTCACCGCGTTGCCGCCGTCTCCGTAGGTCTTGCGCACCCGGTCGAGGAGGACCGGCGGGTCAGCCGGCGTCATCGGGAGTCTCCCGACAGCCGGCCGCGGTACTGCCCTTCGGCGGCGAGCCACACCGCGCCCACCACGACACCGCCGACCACCACGCTCCATAACCACCACGCGTCGGCCAACCGCGCGGTGACGGCACAGATCACCAGCCAGACGACGAACTGGACAAGGACCATGCCGGACCACACCAGCGTGACGACGCTCAGCAGGCGCGGCAGGACCGTCGGCGCCACGCCCGGCAGGCCCGTCAGGGCCGCGCCCAGGGCGTCCCGCGTTCCGGCGGTGGACGCCTTGGCGTGCCGTTCGTCGGCCTGCTCTGCCGAGATCGATCCGCCGAGTCTCGCTCGGTCGATCCGGTCGGCCGCCGCCTGGCGCTCCTCCGGCGACACGGGGATCCGGCCGGGGGTGAGCAGGCGCGTCGGCAGAGTCCGTGCGCTGCTTGTGTCGCTCATTTCCGGCCTCCGGCTTCTGGGCGCGAATCAGTGCAGGACATGAAAGGTCTCCGATCTCTTGGAGTGGCGGCTTCTTGGAGTGGCGGCGCAGTCTTGCGCCGCCACTGCTCGACGAATGCGTGGGAGTCGCATCCTTTTTCTCGCTGTTCGATCTGTTTCCGGCCTATTGCGTAGGGGCCGCGACCGCGGCCGTTCCGGCGCCGGGGGCCGCGGGGGCGGTACGGCGAGCGCCGCGCAGCAGGCTGACGCTGACGGCGAGGGTCCACAGACTCCAGAGGGCGCCCATGCTGGCGGTGGTGCCCCAGCCTTGTGCGCTGTAGAAGTCGGCGGCGTCGTCGCCGAAGTACACGGCGGGCAGGAAGGCGAGGTTGATCGCAGCCAGGACGTAGGCCGAGCGCGCCACCCAGCGCGGGAGCAGCCCGAGCCGGGACACCGCGATCCCCAGGGCGATCAGGAAGAGGCCCATGAGGAGCCTGGAGACGGCGCCCTGCATGAGGTACTGGGCGCCGGCGAAGGGCCCTTCCATGGTGGTGTCGATGTCGTGGTCCACCGTGATCGCCGCGCCCACCTCCATGGACTGCGGGACGAACACCATGGCCACCCACAGCAGGCCGGCGTTCTGGACGATGCCGGCGACCCAGTCGTAGGCCGGGTCGACGTGGCGGATGAGCTGGCGGAGCCCGACGAAGTAGACGATGTAGACGGTGCAGCCGGTGATGCCGAGCAGGCTGCGGGTCAGGACGTCCCAGTCCGGCGGGGTCTCGTAGATGAAGTACAGCGGGACCTGGATGACGATCAGGAGACTGGCGACCAGGCCGGCCAGGCCGGCGTACCTGCGGATGGCGGTCTCGGACACGACGGTGTCCTCCTCACGAGAGGCGTGACAAATAAAACTGGGATCTCGTTAACCGATCCTCAACGTAGCCCTACAGCTTCGCTAATACAACCCCGGTTTTCTTAGCTGCCTATTTCGGCATTCAAAGGAGACTCCGGTTGCGTTAGACTGGTGGTCACGCGAGCGAAGGAGCATGTGTTGTCCGAGGACCGCCCGGCACCGGGCACGATGCGACCGCGCGGGCGTACCGAACGGGTGCGCGCCGCCGTCCTGGCCGCCACCCGTGCCGAGCTGGAGGCCCACGGGTACGCGGAGCTGAGCATGGAACGCGTGGCCGAGATCGCAGGCGTCGCCAAGAGCACGGTGTACCGGCGATGGCGCGACCCGGTGGGCCTGCTGGTCGAGCTCATCGCCGACCTGTCCAGCTCCGAGGTGCCGCTCCTGGACACCGGGTCGATCGAGGTGGACCTGCGCGGGCTCGCGGTGGGCATCCACCGCTTCTACAACGACCCGGTCCGGCGCCCGGCGATGCTCGGACTGATCACGGCGGCAGTGCTGGACCCGAGGGCGGCGCAGGCATTGCACGACTTTTTCCGGACCCGCAACGACCTGGCCGCGGAGTCGGTGCGGCACGCGATCGAACGCGGCGACCTCCCGCCCGACACCGACCCGATCCAGGTGATCCGATCGGTCGGCGCGCCGTTCTACTACCGGATGCTCGTCAGCCATGAACCCATCGACGAGACCGTCGCCGAACAGGCCGCCGCGGCCGCCATCGCCGCCGCGAAGGCCGGAGCGTATACCGTCCGGCCGGATCAGAAGGGTTGACAGGCGCGTTCACCGAGGCCGAGCCGCTCGTGATGCCGTCGTTTCCGTACAAGACGGTCGCGGTGACCGGCTCGTAGCATGAGCGCAGGCGTTCCGCCGCTGCGCCGGCATGGCGTGCGGCCCCCGCCTGCCGATCCACCTGGCGACCCCGTGTCGCCGGACCATGAGGAGAACAGCACATGCGTGATCTGATTTATACCGGTTTCATGTCGCTTGACGGCGTTGTGGACTCCCCGGGCGGTGGGCCGGGCGAGGAGCACCGCAGCGGCGGCTGGGTGGTCAAGGACATCGAATTCCTGCCCGAGGCCTTCTCGCTGAAAGGCGAGGAGCTTGAGGAGACGACGGCGCTGATGTTCGGCCGCCGGAGCTACGAGGCGTTCGCGCCGATCTGGCGCGACTCGGATGATCACGCCGCCTACAAGGATCTGCCCAAGTACGTGGTCTCGACCACGCTGTCCGAGGACGCCCTCGTCGAGGGATGGGGGCCGACGACGATCCTGCGCTCGGCCGAGGACGTCGTCGAGCTCAAGAAGAGCGAAGGTGGCGCGATCTTCATCCATGGCAGCGCGGAGCTCGCCCGGCGGCTGTCGGAGGCGGGCCTGATCGACCGGTACCACCTTCTCGTCTTCCCGGTGCTGCTCGGGGCCGGGAAGAGCCTGTTCACCGAAGCGGACAGGGACAAGCAGGTGCTGAGCCTCCGGGCGTCGGCTGCCTACCCCAACGGGATCGTGAAGCTGATCTACGACGTCGTCAGCTGATCCAGGTCCAGGGCGATCGCACCGCCGGTGCCCTCCCGGAGTTGCCGCGCCGTGCGCCCGACGTACCGGCGCAGCGCACGGGCCAGATGTGGCTCGTCGAAATACGCCAGCCCCGAGACGACATCGGCGACCGGGACGCCGGCGGCCAGGAGCGCCGAGGCCCTGCGTGCACGCTCGATCTGCCGTATGGCGCCCTGGGTCAGCCCGGTCGCCGCCCGGAACCGGCGTTCGACGGTTCGTCCCGAGACCGCTGGACGATGACCTCGGCGAACGTCGGCGACGAGCGGGTCACGGACCAGGGCCCCGGCGCGGACCAGACGGCCGACCAGAGCCTCGGCGTCGTCGGGGGCCGGGGATTCCCAGCGGACGCCGTCCAGCACGAAGGTCCGGCCCGTGGTGTCAGGGAGCTCGATGCCGCCGTCGACCAGGGCCGGCGGGGGGACGGCGCGCAGCGACGTGCCTACGGCGAACTCGATGCCGACGAAGGTGGAGCCCTCCGGCACCGGCGCGGTGCCGGACCTGGTCTCGGGACCGGAGATGCCCGCGTGCGCCCTGCCCTCTCGCTCCCAGAAGACAAGGCCCCAGCTCACCGCTGCGACGGAGGTCATCTCCGCGACGTGCTCGCTCGTACAGCTCCACACGGCCTCGACCCACGGTGAATCGGACGCGCGTGTCTCGAACCGCAATGCCACGAAGGAAGGATACGCGCGAGGGCCTGCGGGCCCACGAACGGATCATGGGTGAGACGTAAGGAAGTGGTGAGGAATTTCCACCGAAAGGCCCCTTACGTTGATCGCGACACCGATCCGCCCCCCGAAGGGACCTTCAGCATGCGTCGATCCCTCCGCCCCCTCATGGCCACGGCCCTGACCATGGTCGCGCTCACGTGCTCGGCCCCGCTCGCGTCCCCGGCAGCCGCCGCGGCCGGCACGGCGGCACCGCTGCGCGCCACCCACCTCGGCACCCTCGGCGGCACGTGGAGCATCGCCCGAGGCATCAACGACCACGGCCACGTCGTCGGGGACAGTGCGCTGAAGTCCGGGCTCAGCCACGCGTTCCTCTGGAAGAACGGCAAGATGACCGATCTCGGCACGCTCGGCGGCCAGAGCAGCTTCGCCTCCGACATCGACGACGACGGGCGCGTCGTCGGCTGCAGCGAACTGGCCTCGGGCGAGTGGAGTCCGTTCCTGTGGGAGAACGGCAGGATGACCGATCTCGATGCGCACGGCGCCCCCGGCTTCTGCGGCGCGGACGTCGCCCGCGGGCACGTCATAGCCACCTACGCCCCCTCCCCCGGCTTCACCGAACAGCGGGCCTTCCTGCTGTCCGGTGGCGTCAGGACCGTCATCGACCGCCGTCCCGGCGTGACGGCCGCCGCCGTCAACGACCGGGGGCAGGTGGTGGGCGCCGACAATTACACGGCGAGTGACACCGGCTCGCCGCTGCCGACATACCGGGCGTATCTGTGGCACGACGGCACCGGACGCGAACTCGGCACGCTCGGCGGGCCGAGCTCACCCAGCTCGATCAACAATCTGGGCCAGGTGGTCGGCAACTCCGACACGACCGACGGCCGCCGCCGCGGCTTCTTCTGGGACGGCTCCGCCATGACGGCCCTCCCCCTGCCGGCCGACGCCTCCGACTACGCCGGCGCCGATGCCGTCAACGACAGCGGGCAGATCGTCGGCTCCTACAGCAAGGCCGGCGAGGTGTACGGCTTCGCCGCCCTCTGGGCCGGCCCCACCGCCCTGCCGCGCAGGCTGCCGCTGCCCACCGACGTGCGGGTGAACTCCTCCCAGGCTTTCGACATCAGCAACCGGGGATGGATCGTCGGCTTCATCGACTACTACTGGAACACCGGTCTCGGCACCCAGGCCGTCATCTGGCGCGGGGAATGACGTGATCACCCACGGCCGCCGGCCCCGGCGGGTGGAAGGCAGATCCGGGAGTCGTTGTCGACCCGACGGGTGTGGCCCCGGGCGTCGAGGTACTCCAGGAGCGGTACGGCGACGCGGCGGCTCGTTCCCAGGGCTGTGCGGGCCTGGCTGACGGTGAAGGGCGCGGGCAGCGTGCTCAGCACGGCGACCGCCAGCTCCGGCGCGTCCGGCAGGAGGACGACGTTCCTCCCGATGTGCAGCAACGCCGCCGCACGCATGGCCGCGCCGAGGGCGGCGCCGGTCAGTTGCAGCTCGGTCAGGCGCTCGGCGGTGGGGGCGTCGAAGGGACGGCCGGCGAGGTCGCTCCGCAGCCGGGCGACGGCCTTCTCGACCTGCGGCGGCATCGGCGCCCGCGCCAAGTCGCCGTTGACGATCACCCCTGCTCTGATGGTCAACGGCTCGGCGACGAGCGCCCGTGCCAGCCGCCGGTCGGGCAGGCCGAGCAGCCGGGCGGCGGCCTCCACCGTGATTCCCTGGTCGCGCTGCGACACCTGCTCCGTCAGGCGGCGCCGCAGCTCGGACCAGTGGCCGGGGTCGGCGAACCAGTCGCCCGTCACCGGCGCCCCGTCAGGGACGGCGCCCATCGCGGTCAGCTCGGCCCGGCTCAGCAGTCCGTGCCAGCGCAGCAGGTCGGCAGCGGTGGGCACGGTCACCCCGGCGAGCGCGGCCCCCCTGACCGCCGCGGCTCCCCGTCGCCGCAGGGGCGCCGGCCGTACGTCGAGGACGCGGACCCCCGCCACGATCATCCGGCGGCCGGGATCGCGCAGCAGGCCGTGGTCACCGGCCCTGAGCGGCAGGGGCCGGGCCAGGGTGAGACGGGCCGTGCCCGCGCCGAGAGGGCGCAGCCGGACCGGAACGGCGGCGGAGCCCAGGTGGAAGACGAGTTCCCGGCCGACGTCCGCGCCGGGCTCCAGGCGAACGTCCGCCGACCGGGTGGTGATCCAGGCGTCCGGGGTCAGCAGCGGGGTGCCTCGGGGCAGCGTGTCGCGGTCGGCGCCCCTGACGTTGACGGCGACGCGGGCCGTCGCCGACACCGCGTCCCGCCGCTGGTTGAGCGCCTGAAGGCCGCGGACCTGGAGCCGGTCCGGCCCGGCGAGCAGTTCGTCGCCCACCCGCAGCGTGCCGTGCGTGAGTGTGCCGGTGACGACGGTCCCGGCCCCGGTGACGGTGAACGCCCGATCGATCCACAACCGCACCGGGCCGTCCCGGCGCGGTTCCGGGAGGCCGGCCGCGAGCCGGTCGAGCGCGGCGGACAACTCGGGCAGGCCCTGCCCGGTCCGGGCGCTGACGGAGACGGCGTCGATCCCCGACAGGCTCGTCCCCTCCAGGTGGAGGCGGGCCTCCTCCAGCGCCGGTCCGGGATCGGCGAGGTCGGTGCGGGTGACCACCAGCAGGCCGTGCCGCACGTCCAGGGCGTGCAGGGCGGCCAGGTGCTCGGCGGACTGGGCCCGCCACCCCTCGTCCGCCGCCACCACGAACATGACCGCGGGGCACGGGCCGACGCCGGCGAGCATGTTGGTGACGAACCGCTCGTGCCCGGGAACGTCGACGAACGCCAACTGCCGGCCCGAGCTGAGCGTGGTCCAGGCGAAGCCGAGGTCGATGGTCATGCCCCGGCGTCGTTCCTCGGCCCAGCGGTCAGGGTCCATCCCGGTGAGCGCGCGGACCAGGGCCGACTTGCCGTGGTCCACGTGCCCGGCGGTGGCGATCACCCACATGCGCGCTCGGCGGCCGTCAGCCTCGTGTCCGTGCCTGGTTCGCCCGGACCGCGTGGCCGGGTGAGGGCGGCGGGGCGGCTCACCCTCAGCCCGTCCGCGATCCACGCCTGGAAGCCGCCGATCACGTCGGTGGCGTTCGCCAGCCCGATCTGCCTGAGAGCCGCGGCGGCGAGGCTGGAGGAGTATCCCTCGTCGCACAGGACGATCCAGCGGATGTGCGCCGAGGTGGCCTCGGGGATCCGCGCGTCGCAACGGGGATCGAGCCGCCACTCCAGATGGTTGCGTTCGATCACGATGGCGCCGGGCACCTCGCCGCCGCTGCGCCGCTGAAATTCCGGCCGGGTGTCCACGATGAAGGCGTCACCACGACTCGCCGCCGCGAAGGCCTCGGCAGGCGGCAGGCGGCGCAGCCCGGCACGTGCCCGGGCCAGTAACGCGTCGATGCTCAGCAGGACTCCAGGGGTGAGGTCTGGCGGAGGCGGACGGGAATCGAACCCGCCGCGCCGAGATGCTCGGCGCCATCGGTTTTGAAGACCGAGAGGGCCACCAGGCACCCGGACGCCTCCGCTGGTGATCTTAACCCGCTCCGGGGCTCCGACTGAAGATCTTTCTCACGCCGAGCCACTCACTCGCGGACGGCGACCACGGCGCCGAAGGTGATCCACTGACGTCTGGCCACCTCCGGCACCGCGGTGTACAACTGGATAATGATCTTCAAAGGTGTACGCAGGGGATCGATCTGGGCGGCGCTGGTGGCGCTGCTGCCGTCCTTGACCGCTTGTGCCGCCGGGGAGGCCGACGCGCGAACGGCGGCGCAGTCGTCCGGCCGGCCGGGAAGCCTGGCGAATCCGCGGGTGCTGAACTGCGCGAACCGCAACGGCGAGTTCCCGGAAGAGAAGACGGCGAGCCGCACGGCCGAGCCGGACGACCTCGTGGTCGGGCCGTTGCTCATCCCCGGGCTGCTCGCGTGGGGCGACGCCCGGGCCGAGCAGTACGGAAGCGACCACAGGTTCAAGGTCGGCGCGCTGGTCAGGAAGGGCAAGACGATCACGGTGTCCATCCCGGCGAAGTTCCACGACAGCGCGGGCCTGCTCTACTCCGAGCCGTCCAGGAACGCCCGCACCCCGGCCGAGGCCGATCACTCGGTGTCCTTCACCGCGTGCTCGGACCACGACACGATGTTCGTGGGCGGCTTCTACGTGAAGGAGCCCGCCTGCGTCCCGCTTGAGTTCCGGGTGCCGGGCGAGCCCGTCGTCCGGCGTGAGATCTCCTTCTTCAACGGCGCCTGCTGACCTTCGACGCGCCGCCCGCGCGAGCGGCGGGCGGCGCGTCAGCCCAGGAACGACGAAGCGACGACGCCGGCGAACACGACCGTGAGCAGGCCCAGCATCAGCCGCCTGACCGGCTTCTCCTTCTCCATGAGCCAGTCGATCAGCCACATCGGCTCAGGGATCTCCACCAGGTCCTTCGACGACGGCACGATCGCGACCAGCGCGAAACCCGGCCAGGTGAAGCCGATCGCGTAGGCGAGACCCGCCCACCACGGCACCAGCCCGAACAGCGTGACGCCGAGCGCCGCCCAGGTGAGCGAGGTGACCCGGAACGTGGTCAGGACCAGGCCGGTGTCCAGCCCCCACAGGAGCGCTCCCCTGGCCGGGCCGAACCGGTAGAAATGCTGCTGCGGAGTCTGGCGCCGCCACATGGGCGTGCGCAGCCCGAACAGGCCGGAGTCGATGACCAGGCAGGCGAGCATCACCGTCGCCGCGGCGAGCTTGGCGCCCGTCCCCGGCATCCCGCCGAACAGGCCGGAGCCGAGCAGATGCACCAGCCCGTACGCGAGCAGCGCGGAGAGGCTGAAGCCGAGCATGAGCATGAGGATCGGCCGGTACATGGGCTTCTCCCCGGGAACTCTCCCCTGGACCAGGGGGCGGAGGTATCCGACGAAGGAAAGGCCTCAAAAGCTGAACAACTGCGCGAAGCCCGCGCTCGCGATGAGCAGGAGCAGCGCGAAGGTCAGCCAGGTGTCAAGGGACACGACATCCTCCATCCGGAGTGGCCGGCCGCGGCCATCGCGCCGGACCGGCCACCCGGTCGCTGTCAGCAGCCGTTGGCGTTGACGGTCCAGCCGGCCGAGCAGATGAACGGGCCCGAACCGCAGTCGGCGCCCTTCGTGCACTCACCGCAGGCGTACTTCCGCTGGTACGGCGCCGAGCCGCTACAGCACTGCCACACCTTCATGCTGTAGCCGGACGGGCAGACGTACTGCCCGCTGCTGTTGGTCTTGCAGAAGGTGTTGGGGAGGGCGAGGTTGCAGCAACGCCAGTTCGCCGCCGCCGCCGGCTTGGTCATCACGGTCGCGCCCGCGACCGCGCCGATCGCCGCGACACCGACCCTGCCCATCCAGCCGAGGAATCCTCGCCGGTTCGACGCGTCCGGTCCTTCCGACATCTTGTGGAGGTGATCCATATTGGCCTCTCTGGCCGTGGGGTGAAATCGGATCAGTGCCGTACGGAGGGCTTGCCGGCCAGGTTGTGCTTGTAGGGAACGGGAGCGGCCGCGTACATCTGCCTGACCGTCGGCACCGTGTGGGCCCGTGTCAGCTTCCCCTCGGTGACGTGGAGTGCGACGGGTGTGATGTCGAGCCCGATGCTGCCGACGATGCTCTCGTCCTCGTCGAGAACGACCCGCTCGCCGTACAGCCCGAACTCGGCGATGAACTCGTTGCCGTCCCCGGACACCGGGACGACCACGACCCACATCGATGGCGGCACCGCTCCCCCACGCAGTGCCGACGCCAGGTTGTGGCAGGTCTCGCACTTGTTGGACAGGAACAGCACCATGGCCCGCTCGGCCTCGTCGAGGGCCGCCGGCAGGCCGAAGCGGCTCGGCGGGGCACCCTCCAGGGTGCCCAGCTCCACCGGGGTGGGCTTGTCCTCCATGTCGAGGTAGCCCCGGATCTGCTTGACCTGCTGGAAGAGTTCCACCTGCGCGCCGATCTGGACGAACAGCACCACGGCCAGCAGGCAGATCACGATGAGCAGCACCGTCGTCATGCGGCGTGCACCTCCGCTTCGGGTTGGGTGGGGTCGGGAAGCACCATCCGGTCCTCCCGCAGCGGGCGCAACAGGCGCAGTTCGGCCCTCAGCTTCCAGGCGACCATGGCCAGCAGCGCCACGGCCAGGCCGAACAGGCCCTCCTGCCCGGTCCAGGTCGGCGGGTTCGCCTCGGCCAGCACGACAAGCGCCGACCACAGCGGGAGGTACAGCACCTGGCGCCAGCCGAGCACCGCGCCGCCGTTCCCGAAACAACCGCACTTGATCTTCTCGCCACGGCTCAGCGCGCGGATCCCGGCGCTGGCGAACGCCAGCGCCAGCAGCACGATGAGCGCGCGGGGCCACAAGGCGGACGGCGCCACCGTCAGGCCGATCACGGCCAGCATCTCGACGCCGATCACCGCGATCGCGGCATGCCATCCCAGAGCCGCCGGACCCAGTTGTGCGATGGTCCGGCCGAGTTCGCGGTGGGTTATGGTCTTTGACAGTGCCGCTATCAGGAAAACCACGATGAGTACGACCTGAGCAGCGGCTCCGGTCGCAACTGCCGCATTCAGATTCATCCGTCGCTCCCGTCAGGGTCGGATGAACGAAAAAGTATGGTACGGGCCTTAAATGATCAACTCTTGACAAGATCGATTTCGCGGGATACCCGAGGACGGCGCCCGGTCGGTCATGCTTTGAGCAAGTGCGTACCGTCGTCCAGCCTTACAGATCACCGATGAGGTCAACCGGCACGCCGTGCCACGAAGACGAACTCTCTTCCCGGCCGATCAGGCGCGTCGCGAACGTCCTTATACGTGGGCGGCCAGATCTCTCTCGACGGGGCCGACGCCGGGGATCCCCGTCACGCGGCAGGAGAGCTCGCGCGCGTGAACTCCTCCGCCATCCGGAGGTAGGCGTCGAGATCACTGCGGTCGGCGAACGGCTACCGGGTTTCGGGACGGCGGGTGCCGGCACGCACGTCCAGCGCACCCCTGGAATCCTCGGGCGGCGCGCGAAAGATCGACAGAGGGCCCAGAATGCCACCCATGTCGCCTGTTCCGCTCACCCCTTCGGATCCGCACCGGCTCGGTGACTACTGGCTGGCGAGACGGCTCGGCGCAGGCGGCCAGGGCGTGGTCTACGAGGCCTACGACGAGGCAGGCCGGCGGGTGGCCGTCAAGGTGCCCAGGCTGAGCGACACCGCCTCGCGCGCCCGGCTGCGCAAGGAGGCGGCAGCCGCCCAGCGGGTGTCGTCGTTCTGCACCGCCCGGGTGATCGAGGTCAGCACCGACGTCGCCGAGCCGTACATCGTCAGCGAGTACGTACCCGGCCCCACCCTGCGTCAGGTGGTCGCCGAGGCCGGGCCGTACGGAGGCGACGCGCTGCGGCGGCTGGCCATCGGTGTCGCGACCGCGCTGACGGCCATTCACCAGGTGGGCGTCGTCCATCGCGATCTCAAGCCGGACAACATCATCCTGGGCCCCGACGGGCCGAGAGTGATCGACTTCGGGGTGGCCCGAGAGGTCGGGCCGCTGACGACGACCGGTCCGATCATGGGCACGCCCAACTACATGGCGCCGGAGGTCTTCGCGGGGAGCGAGGCCGCGGCGGCCGCCGACATGTGGGCCTGGGCATTGGTCGTCCTGTTCGCCGCGCTCGGCCGCGACCCGATTCCGGGGCAGGAGCCGCTGTCGGTGGTCAACACCGTGCTCGGCTTCCGGCCCGATCCCGGCGTCCTGCCCGAGCTGCTCGACGCGCTGGTCACGGCGGCGACCTCCCGGAACCCGGATGAACGGCCCTCAGCCAGAACAGTGCTGCTCGGCCTGCTCGACGTCCGCGACGACGACCGCGACGACGACCGGCTGCTGGTGGAGGGCGGCGACGTCGCCGCGGCGGTGCGGGCGCCGCTACCGGCCGAGCCCGATCTGGGCACCATCGCGGAGGAGCTGTTCGGAGAGCTCTCCGACGGAGAGCGGACCCTCGCGCCTGATCTCTTCCTCCGGATGGTGGGTCTCACGGAGGAGGACGACGAGACCGTCAGGCACGTCCCCCGCGATGAGCTGGCGGCGACCGGACCTGTCGAGTCGCTGTTGTCCCTGTACATGGCCGCCGGTCTCATCACCGAGGTCGACTCCGCCTACACCCTGGCCAGCCCGGCCCTGATGCAGGCCTGGCCGCGGCTGCGGCACTGGGTGGCGGACAACCGCGAGGGCCTGCACATTCACCGGCGGCTCACCGCGGCCGCCCGGTTCTGGGACGAGCACGGCCGCAAGCCCGCCGACCTGCTGCACGGCTCCGGCCTCGACAGGACGCTGGGCTGGGCTTCCTCCGAGCGCCGGGACATCACGCCGCAGGCGCTGGAGCGCGAGTTCCTCGACGTCTCGGCCAAGCAGGCCAGGCGGCAGTCCAAGCGCCGCGGCCTGATCGCGGTCACGCTCGTCGTCCTGCTCGTGGCGACGCTCGGCGGGCTCGGCCTGGCGGAGCACCTGCGGGAAGTCTCCAGCCGCCAGCGCGACGAGGCGACGGCTCGTTCGCTCCTGCTGCGCGCGGCCGACCTGCGCCGGCGTGACCCCCGGCTGGCCATGCGGCTGAGCGTGGCGGCATGGCGGCTCAGCCCCTCGATCCCCCAGTCGCGCGGCGGTCTGTACGACTCGCTGTCGGACGACGGGCTCGACTCGTTCACCGATCCGGACGTGACCGCCGACACCGTCTACGCGACCAGCCGGGACGGGCGCACCCTGGTGAGCGTCAGGGCCGGCCTGGTGAGGCTCTGGGACGTACGCGAACGCCGGAAGGCCGGCGAGTTCTCGGGCGTGAGTCCTACGGCGGTGATGGGCGCGCTGAGTCCCGATGGACGAGTCCTGGCGGTCCAGGACGACCGCGAGGTGCGGTTGTGGGATGTCCCGACCGGTACGGCGATGGGGAACGGCTTCGCGAGCGGAGCGAGCCAGGGCAACGCGGGCAGGTTGGCGTTCGACCCCGCCGGACGGTTCCTCTCCGTCCCCGACCTTTCACGCAGCCGCACCGGCGCGCACTGGTGGGACCTGGCCACCCGTCGCCAGATCCGCGCCGGATCCGGCGCGGGCGTGGACGCGGTGAACGCCGACGGCACCCTGGGTGTCGTCTACTCCACCGGAGACGGACGGGCGGAGCTCTGGGCGCTGAGGACGAACCGAGCGCTCCCGGCGGACTGGCTGCCTCAGAAGAAGGACGTCCAAGGTGCCGTGTTCAGCGAGGACAGCCGGACACTGGCCGTCACGGCCTCCGTCCCGCCGCCGCCTGGTCAGGCCGGTGTGGCGGGGAGCAAGCTCTTGCTGAGAAGGGTGCCCTCGGGAACCGCGCTCAAGGGGGACGGAGCTGGGCCGGCAGGGAAGATCCACTCCTTCGGCTACAACGACCGGTTTCTCGCTTACGAAGGTGAGGGTGCGAAGAGCCTGACCGTGCTGCGACTCACTGATGGTCAGATGGTCCTGCAGCGCGAACTCGGCGCGCCGATCGACCAGGTCCGTTTCGACGAGCCGGACCACGTCATGAGGGTCCGCCTGACGAGCACCGTGTCGACGATGGATCTGAGGAGCCTGCACGACCGCCCCGCCCTGCCCGGGACGGCTGAGGGGAAGGCCCTCCTCGGGCCGGGGGGTCGGATACTCGCCCTGTACGGAGCCGGCCGGGTGCGGTTGTGGGACGTGGCCGGCCGGAGAAGTCTCGGTCAGCCCATCGACGTCGGCGAAGGGACGTTGCATCGTCCTGCGCTCGCCTTCAGCAGGGATGGGAGAAAGCTCGCCATAGGCGGCATGCCACGCACGGCCAACTCCTCCGGGTCCCATGCCGGAGTGGTGATCGTGGACACGTCCACGGCCCTGCCGATCAGCTCTTTCGGGGTCGCGGGCAAGCAGGCGGACAGCGTCGCCGGTCTCGCCTTCAGTCCTGACGGCGCCACGCTCGCCGTCGCTCCCGCTCATTGGACCGTGGACGGGGCCATGTCCTCCCCGCTCGAACTGTGGACGGTGGCCTCCTCCACCGTGAGGACGGTGAAGCAGGTGAACGGATCGGAGAACATGGCCTTCCGTCCTGACGGAAAGCTGCTGGTGACCGGGTTCGCACCGGAGATCACGCTGGTGGATCCGCTGCGCGGCGCCCGGTTGCCGCGGGCGGAAGGAGCGGGAAGCCTGCCCGGCGGGCCGTATGCGTTCAGCCCTGACGGTGGACGCGTGGCCGTCAGCATGGACGCCGAGCCGCTGTCGCTCTGGAATCCGGATTTCACCGGCACCAGCGGCTTCCGGTTCCCGGCCGTGGATGATGGCGGCATCTACACCCTTGTCTGGTCTCCGGACGGACGAACCATCGCCACGTACGCAGCCGGCGACAGAATCCGGCTGTGGGACGCGGACACGCGGCAACCCCTGGGGATGATCTTCGACGGCCATACCGATGTGGGCTTCGAGAGCAACGCGACGCTGGCGTTCAGCGCGGACGGCCGAACGCTGTTCAGCGCCACACCGGACGGCGTGGTGCGCGCGCATCCCCTCGACGGTGAGCGAGTCGCCACGGCGGTCTGCGACCGGGCACGCGGACCGTTGAGCCCAGCGGAGTGGAAGAGATACATCCGCGAGGTCGAGTACTTCAACACGTGCGCATAGGCCACCGGCCGATCAGACGGGCCGCACCCCGGGAACGAACGCTTCGTACGGGCTTGACGTCGGGTGAACGGGTCAATACCCCACTCACGGCTGTGAGCTGCAGGTTTGCCTTGACCGCCAGGGTGGCGCCGGCCTACTAGTGGTTACTGCGCTGCCGGCCGGGTTTCCGGGGTCAGCCGGGGTGGCGGTCGAGGAGGTCGGCGAAGGCCGCCGCCGCGTTGTCGGCGCGCGCCGGGTCCGCGGCGACCATGCGGTCGAGCGCCAGGCCGTCGAGTGTGGCGAGGATGAGGTCGGCGAGCGGCTCCGCCTCGCCCGCCGCGACCCCCAGGGCGAGGAGGCCGCTTCGCAACGGCTCGCGCCACGGCCCGCGCAGTTGTTCGACGGCGGCCCTCCAGCGTTCGGGTTCCTTGGCGGCGAGGACGGAGAGGTCGAGATAGAGCCGGGTGGCCTGCGTGCCGCTCGGGTGCGCGAGGCTGGACCACAGATGCCTGACGAGGTCGGCGACGCTGCGCACCGCCTCGCCGGGAGGTTCGGCCGCCGCGGCCAGCCGCTGCTGCGCGAGCGCGAGGGCGGCGCCGACGAGCCGTTCCTTGCTGCCGAAGTGGTAGATCAGCATGCGGTCGCTGGTGTTCAGGGCGGTGGCCAGCGGACGCAGCGACAACCCGATCAGACCGTGTTCGAGCACGTAGTCCAGCACTTGCTCGGCCAGCTCGGCACGACGATCCATGGCTCGACCGTAGCAGTCCCACCCGTGAATGTAGCGCATGCTACATTCATATGCATGTAGCGACTGCTACAGGTGAAGGGGTGGCGATGATCATGAACAGGGTTGCGCCCGTACTCGCACCGCTGGTGTGGGGAGCGGTCGCGGGGGTGAGTACGCCGCGCGGGCCGCTGACCCCGGCAGCGGCGCTGACCAGCATCGGGCTCAGCCTGGTCGTGGGCGGGGTCGCCGGATACCTCGCCAGGTCGCGATGGGCGATGATCGCGGCGCCGGCGGTGTTCGCCCTGGTCTTCGAGATCGTCCGGACCGGCGCGGAAGGGCCGAGCGTCGACGCGCCGCAGGGTGGGCTGTTCGGAGTGCTCGCGTTCCTCGCCGGGCGGGGCGTGCACGGGCTGCTCGCGTTGCTTCCGATGCTCGTCGGCGCTGCCTGGGGAACCGGCCTCGCCCGCTCAGGACAGGGAACCGGCCTCGCCCGCTCAGGATCGGGAGCAGGCCGCGTCCGGCGCTGGCTCGGCCGGGCGCTGATCGGCGTGCTCGCGGTGATCGTCGCCGCGCTGGCGGTCGGCGTCGCGCTGCCCGCGAGCACCGCCCCGATCGCCGGTGAGCGTGCCGTCGCCGAGCTGACGACCGTCCCGAGCGGCTCACACCGGCTCGGGCTGATGATCCGCGGCCGGGACACGGCCAAGCCGGTCCTGTTGTTCGTCCCCGGCGCGCCCGGCGCGGCCGAACGCGGAGCGGTGCGCAGGCACCTGTCCGCGCTGGAGGACCACGTCGTCGTCGCCACCCTCGACCGACGTGGCGGCGGCAGCTCCTACCCGACGCTCGAACCCACCGCCACGCTGACCCCGGCGAGCGAGACCGGCGACATTCTCGCCGCCGCGAACTACCTCAGAACCCGATTCGGCAAGGACCGGATCTACCTCCTGGCGCACTCCGGGGGCACCCTGCCGGCGGTGCTCGCCGTGCAACGGCGGCCCGAGTTGTTCCACGCCTACGTCGGCGTCGGTCAAGCAGTGAACACCGGCGCCGCCGACCGCGTCCAGTACGCCGACACCCTCGCCTGGGCGCGCGGCCACCGTGACCGCGACCTCGCCGCCGCGCTGGAGGCCGCCGGGCCCCCGCCCTATGCCGGCATGTACGGCTACGAGCCGATGCTGCTCGCCGAGAGCAAGGTCTACGCGACCGGGAACGGACAGGGCGGCCTCGACGAGAGCCTGGCCGCGCCCGAATACTCCTTGCTGGACAAGGTGCACCTCGTCACCGGCTTCCTCGACGCCTATGACCGCTACTACCCGCGGGCCCGCGACCTCGACCTGCGGACGCGCGTCCCGCGGCTCGCCGTCCCCGTCTACTTCATCGACGGCGCCGACGAGGTCCCGGCACGCAGCCGGCTGCTGGACGACTGGTACGCCACCCTCGTGGCGCCCCAAAAGGAGCACACCGTCCTGCCCGGCGCCGGGCACCGGTCGCTGTTCGAGCAGCCGGACAGGTTCACCGACATCCTCGTCGGGCGCGTCCTGTCCACCGGCGCCAGAACCTGAGCACGGCGACCACGTCCGCGACGGCTGGGGCTCGTCTCATGCCTGCCTGCGCCAGGCTCGCCTTCCCTGGCCGGGGCGCGATTGCTCAAGGTCTGGGCCGGGAATCCCGCACGGGCCACAGCCGCCGGTGCCGGGCCCGGGGCGCGTTGACGTCCCGGTTCAAGGTGCGCTCACCCCCCCGACGCCTCGATGGACGACCCACCACCCACCGAACCTGAGGCCGTCCACCACGCCCGGCCCGACCTCGGCTCACGGTCGCAGTTGTTCTTCCAGGGCCGACTGCAGCCGCGCGACCTGTTCCGGTGTGGCACGTGGGGCGACCACGGAGGCCAGCTCGGACAGCGGCAGGCGCAACCCGCGAGCGGCCAGGGCCGCCGGATCACCGGTCACGCCATGGGCGGTCATCACCTGTGTCAGGCGCTCCCACAACAGGGCGTCGTCGACGGCGTCCGCGATCACTTCCGGTGACGCCGGCGGCGGCAGCTCGGCTTTCCACTGATGACGGCCGGGGCCGGTCCGGAACGGTTCGCGCCCCGGCAGGTGCACGATCGCCTCGGTCCCCGGCGGGACCCGCGCTTCAAGGATGAGGGTGCCGCCACTGATCCGCCACGCCACGCCCGCATCGCCGTACGGAGTCTCCAGATCGGCCTCCGCCCAGGTCAGCCCATGTCCCGGCAGCGGGCGGACCTCGATCTGCCGGTAGCCGGGGGCGGCGGGCGCGAGGCCGGCCACCCGCCGGTGCAGCCAGTCGGCGACCGCGCCCAGCGCATAGTGGTTGAACGAGGTCATCTGGCCGGGGTTGATCGAGCCGTCGGGCAGCATGCTGTCCCAGCGTTCCCAGATCGTCGTCGCCCCCATCGTCACCGGGTAGAGCCACGACGGGCAGGAGCGTTCCAGGAGCAGCCGGAACGCCAGGTGCGGGTATCCCGCCTCGGTGAGCGCGTCCGTGATCAGCGGTGTGCCGACGAATCCGGTCGCCACCCGGAAGCCGTTGCCTCGCACCAGGTCGGCCAGTCTCGTTCCAGCCGCCTCCCGCTGCTCCGGCGTCGGCAGCAGGTCCCAGTGCAGGGCCATCGCATAGGCCGTGGGGGTGTCGCTGACCATCAGCCCGCGCTCCGTGACGTAGGCAGCCACGAACGCGCGCCTCACCTGCGCCGCCAGGTCTCGGTGGCGTCGCGCGTCGTCGGTCAGGCCGAGCACGGTGGCGGCCCTGGCCAGCAGGTCGGTGCTGCGGATGTAGTGCGCGGTGGCGACCAGGTCCTTGTCCGTGCGGGAGTCGCCGGGCGCGTCCGGCGGGGCGGCCGGGTCCAGCCAGTCGCCGAACTGGAACCGGCCGGCCCACAGGCCGTCCTCCCCCGCGAAGGCGCGCAGCCGTTCCACCCACGCCCGCATGCTCGGATACTGCTCGCGCAGCACCTCGGCGTCGCCGTAACGCTCGTAGAGCGTCCACGGCACGATCGTGGCCGCATCGCCCCACGCGGCGGCAGCGGGAAGGATGTTGTGGTGGACGTTCGGCACCACGAACGGCACGCAGCCGTCCTCGAACTGCTCCGCCGCCAGATCCCGCAGCCACGAGGACAGGAAGGACGAGCAGTCGGCCAGGAAGGCGGCCGCGGGCGCGAAGACCTGGATGTCGCCCGTCCAGCCGAGCCGCTCGTCCCGCTGGGGGCAGTCGGTCGGCACGTCGAGGAAGTTGCCACGCATGCTGCGCACCACGTTGTCATGGAGCTGCTGCACGTCGGGATCGGAGCAGCGGAAATGCCCGGTGGGGCGCAGGTCGGAACTGAGGACGACCGCTTCGACCGACTCGATCTCCTCAGGAGCCACGCCACGCAGCCCCGCGTACCTGAAGCCGTGGAAGGTCAGCGACGGCTCCAGCACCTCGGTCCGTCCACCGGCCAGCACGTAGCGGTCGGTGGCTTGGGCACTGCGCAGGGGTCGGATGCCCAGTTCACCGTCCTCCAGCACTTCGGCGTGCCGGACGACGACCTCCTGCCCGGCACGTCCGCGCACGCGCAGCCGTACCCAGCCCACCAGGTTCTCCCCGAAATCCACCAGCAGCTCCCCCGACGGGGCCGCGTACCGCCTGCCGCCCGGCACTGCGGCGACCGGCCGAACCGGCGGAGAGTCGCCGGGGAAGAGCTGGTCGAGCGGCTCGTCGAGCACCTCCACCGGTTCGCCCGGTCCGCGCCCGATCCGCAGGTCGGTGGTCTGCCCGTCGTAGAGGTCGTCAGCGAGGACGCCCGTGGTGTGCGCCCGCCAGCTCTCGTCGGTCACCACCAGGTGCGTGCTGCCGTCGGCGCACTCGATCTCCAGTTGCGCCAGCAGCGCGAGCCGGTCGCCGTACAGGGCTCGCTCGCCGCGCGAGTAGAGCCTGCCGCGGTACCAGCCGTTGCCGAGCAGCGCGGTGACCTCGTTCTCGCCCGGCCTGAGCAGGGCCGTCACGTCGTGGGTGCGGTAACGCAGCCGCCGGCCGTAACTGGTCCAGCCGGGCGCCAGTTCCTCGTCGGTGACGCGCTCGCCGTTGATCCGCGTCACGTGCAGCCCGAGCGCGGTGACATGCAGGCGGGCGCGGGTCACCGCCGCGGGCAGCTTCACGGTACGGCTCAGCAGCGGCGCGGCGGTGAGCACCCCGCCGAGGGTCCGCGGCGAGACGAAGCGCGCGCTCCAGTCCCCGGCGCCGAAGAGCGGCGTCTCGAAGGCCAGCGGCCGGCTCCAGTCGCCCCAGCGGCCCCGGCTGCCGACGCTGACGCGCAGCGCTCCGGCGGCGCGGGAGTCCAGTGGGGCGAACGGCCATCGCACGCCGAGCTGGTCGGCGCCCTCCGCCGTGTGGACGACGGGTCGCCCGCCGGCGAGGGTGAGCTCGATGCGGTAGGCGTCGAACGGCTCGGTGGTCCGCCAGGACAGACGCGGTCGCCGCGCCGGCATGCCGTGCAGCCGCAGGTCGACGCTCACCGGACCGCCACGGGATCGACGGCGGCCGACATGCGGCGGCGCAGCGGGAAGATCCACGTCCACGCGATCAGGGCGGCGATGAGCACGGCGGCGAGCAGCACCACCATCAGCGCCTGGGGGCTGGTGTCGGCGATCACCGGGGTGACCAGCGCGAAGCCCGCCGCCACGAAGCGGGTGAAGGCTATGGCGACGCCTTGCGCGGTGCCTCTGATCAGGGTGGGGAAGAACTCCTGCGACCACACCTTGAAGATGACCTCGCCGGCGAAGCTCGCGCCGATCGTGATGGCGAACTTCAGGATGATCAGCGTCACCGTGTTCAGCCCCACGATCAGCGGGATCGCCGTCCCGACCGCCATGATCGCGACACCGATCGTGTAGAGCAGCATCCGGGCGGGCCCGTCCACGTACTTCATGAAGATCAGGATGGTGAGGAATCCGAGCGGATAGGCCAGCATCCCCACGAGGGTGGCCGTCGACACCTGCGCCCCGGCCACTTCGGTGAACAGGAACGTCTGGAACTGGCCGAACGTGTTGGCGACCAGGTTGCCGACGGCGTAGAAGAGGCCGAGCCCGACGACGGCGCCGAGCAGCGGCCTGGACGTCAGCACGCGCCAGGAGTCGCCGCGCACGCCCTCGGCCGGACCGGTCTGCTGCCGGTCGCGCTCGCGTACCCACTCCTCCGACTCACGCAGCCTCCGGCGCAGCACGAGCACCACCAAGGCCACGACGATCACGTGCAGGTAGATGATCCGCGCGCCGATCGCTCCGGTCCCTGAGACCAGGAACGCGATGAGGTAGGCAGCGAATCCGCCACAACTCCAGAGCACCTGCGAGAAGGCGACAAGCCTGGCACGCCGGCCTTCCGGCGCCTCCTCGGCCACCAGCGCCAAGGAGGTCGGGATGTCGGCGCCCATCGCCAGACCCGTGACGGCCACACCGACGAAGATCATCCACGGCTGGACGGCGAAGGCCAGCAACAGGAGACCGGCGACGAAGACGACCAGGTCGTAGGTGAACACCCTGCGCCTGCCCAGCAGATCCCCGAGCCGTCCGCCGAACACGGCTCCAAGGGCCAGGCCCAGCGTCAGGACGGACGACGCCGTGCCGATCATCCACGGGCTCAGCCCGAGCTGCTGCTTGTACAGAACCAGCGCGGTGCCGGTCCCCACGATGGTGGCCGCGTCCATGTAGGAGGCCATGCCGCCGAGCGCGGCCGTTCTCCAGGCACGCCTGGCCGTCGTCTCTGTCATCTGCGTCGATACCTCGTGTAGGGGGTTCCACGGCCCGCACGCCGCTGGTCCGCGTTGTGTGAAGCGACTATTGTGGATCGATCTACATTTTTCAAGAGGGAAGTTCCGGACCGCTATGTTGCTGACATGAGTTCCTCGCGCCCCACGATCTCCGACGTCGCCGCCGCGGCAGGGGTGTCACGGGCTGCCGTGTCGAAGGTCCTGCGCGACGCCTACGGCGTGAGCCCGCGCATGCGCGAACGCGTCGAGCGGGCCATCGCCGAGCTCGGCTACCGCCCCCGGGAAGCCGCCCGCGCCATGCGCACCGCCACCCGCACCATCGGGGTGGCCGTCCCCTTGCTGCGCGGCCAGTTCTTCGCCGACATCCTCGACGGCGTCTACGAGGAGCTGGACACCGGCCCTTACCGGATGCTCGTCTCCCCCTTCGACCACGAAACCAGCGAGCGAAACCCCGGCATGGAGTCGCTGTGGGACCGCGAGGTGGAGGCGGTCATCGTCGTCTCGCCGAAGGTGCGCGCGTCCTGGCTCGACTCCTTCGCCCAGCGGCTGCCGACGGTGGTGGTGGCCAGGCACGACGCGAGCGACCATTACGACCGCGTCGTCAACGACGACCGAGCAGGCGCGGCCCTGGCCGTCGAGCATTTGGCGACGCTGGGGCACCGGCGGATCACTCACCTCTCGCACAACGTCTCCGGGCCCGGCATGCTGAGCCCGCACGCCGTACGCGAGTCCGGCTACCGCGAGGCGATGCGACGGCTGGGGCTCGACGCGTACCTGTCGGTGGCGACCTGCGGTGGCAGCGAGGCCGAGACCTACCGGGCCACGGCGGCGCTGCTCGACCGGGGGGATCCGCCGACCGCGCTGTTCGTCGGGTCCGACCAGGGAGCCTTCGGGAGCCTGCGGGCGCTGTCGGAGCATGGGCTGCGCGTGCCCGATGACGTCTCCGTCGTCGGCTACGACGACACCCAGTTCGCCTCGCACCCGCGCTTCTCGCTCACCACCGTCGCCCAGTACGGCACCGCCATGGGCCGCGTCGCGGCCGACCTGGCACTGGAGCGGATCAACGGGCGCACGGAGGCGCGGGAGTGGGTGTCACAGCCGGCGTTGATCGAGCGCGAGTCCACGGGACCCGTACGTCGCGGTGGGCGGCAGGCAGTGGGACCGGCGGGCGATGATCTGGCAGGCGAGAACGGCCGGTTTTGCGGCTGATGGCGTCGTTCGTGAACGGCGACTCCGAGTCGATCGCCACCTACCGCCGCCGCTGACCGGCGCCTTCGCGGTCAGCGTGACGCCGCCGCGGGCGGTCCTCACTAGGGTCGCCATGCAGCGCATGGTTCTCCGCAGGAGGACGGAGAGTGCCTGAGCGCGCCCTGCTCAATCCCCTTCACGGCGGAGTCCCGAACCGGTGACCAGGGCGTCGCCGAGTTCGGAGCGCAGGTAGAGGACCGAGCGGCCGTGGCGGGCGCTGGCGAGCAGGCCGGCGGCGCGGAGGGTGCGAAGGTGCTGGTTGACGGCCGAGGGGGTGACGCCCAGGCGGCCGGCGAGCTCGGTCGAGGAGGCGGGGGCTTCGAGCGTGGTGAGCAGCCCTGCCCGGGTGGCGCCCAGAAGGTCGGTGAGCACCGCCGGGGAGGTATGGGGCTCGGACTGCCAGAGCGTGCCGGCGCCGCGGGTGCCGTACATGACCAAAGGGGGCTCCGACGGCGAGATGGGGGTCGTGGGGGCCCGGCTGAAGAGGGTCGGGACCAGGGTGAGGCCCTCGCCGCTGGTGGCGCGCCGGTAGCGGGCGTCGCTGATCAGCCGCATGCGGACGACCCCGTCCTTCAGCTGGACGCGTTCGTTGAGGTCGGCGAACATCGCCGCCAGGCCGTGTGCCGAGATGACCTGGCCCCGGTGGACCACGTCGGCCTGCAGGACCGCCCGCATCCTGGGCCACCACGGCGCGAAGCAGGTGCGCCAGTAGTCGCGCAGCGCGTCCAGGATGCGGGCCGACGGGTCGCCGCGCAACGGCTCGGGGAGCCGGGGGTGGATGGAGCGCAGGTCGTCGAGCACGCGGCCGGCGGGCACGCGGGCCAGGGCGGCGAACTCGTCGTCGATGCGGGTGAGCGGCGCGTGGGGGCGGGGCGACAGGTAGTCCGGCGTCCACATGTCGTCGTTGGTGAGCGCGCGCAGCAGGGGCACGTCCAGCGTGGAGCGGACCTGCTCGGTGCGGCGTAGCCAGGGCAGGTGCACCGGGTAGCGCCCGGGGTCGCGGAACGTGCGCAACGACAGCGTGAGCTCGTTGAGGGGCGAGATGGCGAAACGGACGTCCGCGACGTCCATCCCTGCGAGCTCGTACTCGATCAGCCCCGCCATGAAGCCATACGCTACATCAATTGGCGACAAAGGCCCTATCACGGGATAAAGGCCCCGTGATCCAGACGTTCTTCCCCAGCGACCGCGTCGCCCGCTCGCTGACCCTCAGCACGATGGCGTTCGCGCTCTCCAGCGGCGTCTTCTACACCGTCAGCACGCTGTACTTCACGCTCGTCATCGGGCTCGGCGTGCAGACGGTGGGTCTCGGGCTGGGCATCGCGGGCGGCACCGGGGTGCTGGCCTCGTACGCGGGAGGGTGGCTGGCCGACCGGGTCGGCGCGCACCGCGTCCAGACGGTGGCGACCGGGCTCAACGGGCTCGCACTGCTCGCCTACACGTTCGTCTCCGACGCCGTCGTGTTCACCCTGATCGCCTGCATGGCGGTGATCATGCGTTCGGTGGGGTCCGCCTCCAAGCAGGCGATGCTGGCCCGGTGGTACCCCGGCCCGGAGCGGGTCGAGATCCGGGCCCGGATGCGGGTGGTCACGAACGTCTTCATCGGCCTGGGCACGGGCGCCGCCGCGGCGGCGCTGCTGATCGGCACCGCGGCGGCCTACCGGGTGGCGATGGTCGCCGCCGGGGTCCTGCTGCTGGCGGCGACCGTGCCGCTGGCCGGGCTCGGGCGTCAGGTGCCGGAGCCGGCCGCCAGGATGACCGCCGTCAGGCAGCGCGCGGCCTCCGGCGGGCCCTCGCCGCTCAGGGACCGCAGGTATGTCGCGAGCGTGGTGTGCAACGCGGTGGTGGCCATGCAGTTCGGCCTGCTGACCGTCGGCGTGCCGCTCTGGGTCGCCACCACCGACGCGCCCACCGCCATCGTGTCCGTCCTGCTCGTCCTCAATACCGTGGTCGTCGCCGCGCTCCAGGTGCGCGCCTCACGGGGCACCGACGACGTGCGCCAGGCCGGGCTCACGGTCAGGCGCGCCTCGTGGCTGCTCGCCCTGGCCTGCGGTCTGTACGCCCTGGCCGCCTACGGGAACGTGATCGTCGCCTGCGTCCTGTTCCTGCTGGCCGCCTTCGCCCACACCATGGGAGAGATCCTGGGCGAGGCGGGCGGCTGGGGCCTGGCCTTCGAACTGGCCGACCCGCGCAGCGCGGGCGCCTACCAGGGACTCAGCCAGACCGGCTACGCGCTGGCCGCCATGGTCTCGCCGATCCTCGTCACCACCGCCGTCGAACACCGTACGGCGGGCTGGCTCGCCCTGGCCGCGCTCTTCGTCCTGGCCGGCACGGGCGCCGCCGCGGTGGCCAGGCACGCCGCGTAGGGCTCAGGCGAGGTGTCAGCCGTTGACTCCGAGCTGGCTCAGCAGCGTCGCGTTGTCCTCGATGTGCCAGTCCTCGATGATCTTGTCGGTGCCGACGTGCTGGATGTCGATGGCGTTGAAGTCGACGCTCTGGCCCTTGCCTCGGACGCCGTTGAAGACGCCGGTGAAGTGGCCGCGGAAGACCAGCCGGGCGGTGATCTTGTCACCGGTGACCAGCAGGTCGGCCAGCTCGCAGGTCAGGTCCGGCACGGCGGCACGGAAGTTCTTCGAGGCGAAGACCGGGCCGGTCGGGCCCTGCGGCCGGCCGGCCGGCAGGGTGTCGTCCTTGAACCGCGGGCTGACCGCGGCGTCCAGGTACTTCTGCTCGCCGGTGTTCCAGAACGTGTACAGCTTCTGGGCCAGGTGGACCTCCTGGGCCGCGCGCCTGTCGCCGATCGAGCGGTCCACGGTGATCGCCTTGGGCTGGACCAGGTCGGCTGAGTGGTCGATCAGGCGCTGGGGCCAGGCGTACGGGCCCTGCCGGTGACTGTCGTCGTGCGCATGGGCGGCCGTGACGACGCCGCCCGCGAGGCTCGCCGCCACCGCGACGACGGCGATGCGGACAAGGGTGCGTGAACGCATGAGCGGTACTCCTCGGATCAGCCGGCACGCTCGGCGCGTGCCGGGATGGCCGTCCGGTCCCTTCGACCGGGCGGAAGAACGGGGTGATGACGGGTCAGATCTGACGCAGTGCGCCGCCGTCCACGGCCCACTCGGCACCGGTGACCTGGCCCGCGAGCGGCGAGAGCAGATAGGCGATCACCCGGGCCACGTCCTCGGGCTGGCCGAGCCGGGCGCTGGGCAGCCGGCGCACCTCGCGGACGAAGTGGTCGACGGCCGCCTCCGGCGCGAGGCCGAACTGGGCGCCGAGCTGCTCGGCGAACCCGCCGGGGGCGTCCCACAGCCGGGTGCGGGTGGGGCCGGGGGCGACGACGTTGGAGCGCACCCGGCGTGAGCCGAACTCGCCCGCCAGGGTCTTGGACAGCGACAGCAGAGCCGTCTTGGCGGCGGCGTAGTCCACCAGCGGCACGTCCGGCAGGCGAGCGGCCTCGCTGCTGACATGGACCAGCGAACCGCCGTGCTTCAGCAGGGCAGGCAGTGCGGCGCGGGTCATGCGGACGACCGAGTGGAAGTTGAGGTCGAACGCCGTCCGCCACTGCTCGTCGGTCACCTCCAGGAAGCCGCCGCGCGATTCGAGGCCGCCGACGTTGTTGACCAGGCCGTCCAGGCGTCCGTGATGGGCCAGTACCTCGGCCACGACCTGCGCGGGCGCGCGCGGATCGGTCACGTCGGCGGCGACGGCGCTCACCCGGGCTCCGAGTCGCTCGATGCCCTCCGTCCCGCGGGCCGTGCCGACCACGAAGGCGCCTTCGTCGGCGAGGGTGCGTACGGTGGCCGCGCCGATGCCGGCGGAGGCTCCGGTGACCAGGAAGACCTTGCCTTCCAGATGAAGATCCATCAACTGCTCCAGATGTCAGTCGGGTCGGGACGATTCGGCGGGCCGGCGGTCAGGCGAGGCGCCCGCCGCCGTCGACATGCAGCACGGTGCCGGTGACGTAGGGGTTGTCGATGGCGTAGAGAACGGCCTTGATCAGGTCCTCGGGGGTGCCCACCCGGCGGGCCGGGTTGCGTTCGGCCACCCCGCGCAGGAACGCCGCCTTGTCGGCGCCCATGCCGTCCCAGGCGCCGGTGTCGACGATGCCGGGGGAGACAGCGTTCACCCGGACCGGCGCGATCTCCACCGCCAGCGCCCGCACCAGGAAGGCCAGCGCGCCGTTGGTGGTGGCCATCACCGTGCGCGCGGGCGCCGGACGCCAGGCGACCACACCGGAGAAGAAGGTGAACGAGCCGTGCTCGGACACCTGCCCCGCCAGGTGCTTGGCCAGCAGCAGCGGCCCGATCACCTTGGCCGAGAACGCTCGCTGCACGTCGGCCGCTTGGAGGTCCTTCAGCGGGCCGTTGGCCGGCGCCGCGGCGGTGGAGACCAGATGGTCGAACCGGCCGAGACGTGCGGCGAAGTCGGCGATCGACCGCTCGTCGCAGAGGTCGAGCACGCGCACCTCGGCGGGCCCGGACAGCTCGCCGGCCGTCCACTCCAGCTTGCGGAGATCCGGTCCGGCCAGCACGACGGCGGCGCCGGCCGCTGACGCGGCCTTGGCCAGCGCGCGCCCGGTGTGCGAACCCGCGCCCACCACGACGAGCCGTTGTCCCTTCAAGCGTGTGTCATCGGACATGGGAGAACTCCTTCGAACAGTCGGGGATCAGCCGCCCGACCTCGCCGGTGGCGGCCACGTCCACGACTCTGGCTCACCCACCCGCCATGAGTCCAAGGCTTGTTTTCTACCGGATCGATAAACTGTGCTCATGGCGATGGCGACGCTCCGGCAGCTCGAATACCTGGTCACCGTGGTGGACCTCGGCTCCTTCACCCGCGCGGCCGAGCACCTGCACGTCACCCAGCCCGCGCTCTCCCACCAGATGCGGGCGCTGGAGACCGCGGTCGGCGGCCCGCTGCTCGAACGGCTCCCTCGCGCGGTACGCCTGACGCCGATGGGCAGGGCGGTGCTGCCGCACGCCCGCGCCGCGCTGGCCGAGGCCGAGCGCCTGCACAGGGTGGCGCGGCGCACGGCCGGACTGGAGGAGGGCGAGGTGGAGGTGGCCGCCATCTACTCGGTCAGCCTGGGCATCCTGCCGCCCGTCCTGCGGGCCTGGCGCGGCCGGCACCCCGGCGTACGGATCCGGCTGCGCGAGTACCCGCACGCCGACCGGCTCCAGGCCGCCATGGCCGCCGGCCGCGCCGACCTCGCCGTCGGCCCCGTGCCCGCCGGTTGGGAGGGACCGATCCGCGAACTCGGCGTCGAGGAGTTCGGGATCGTCCTGCCCGCCGACGACCCACTGGCCGGCAGCCCCACCGGCAGGGTCGCCCTCAGCGCTCTCGCCGACCGCGCCTGGGTCCACTACGCCCCCGACAACGGTCTCGCTGATCTGCTCGATAAGGTCTGCGCCCAAGCGGGCTTCCAGCCGCAGGCGGCGATCCGCGCCGAGCAGACCTCCGCCGCTCCGCTCCTCGCGGCCGCCGGTCTCGGTCCGGCCCTGGTTCCGGCCAACATCATCCCGCCCCACTTCGACGGCGTCCTGCTCCGCCCCGACCCACCGGTCCGCCGCGCCCTCGCCGCCTACACCCGCACCCGTCCCGACGCCATCACCGTGGCCTTCGCCGACCTCCTCGCCCAGCAGGCGCGCGTCAACCCGGCGTGCTTCCCGGCGACCGCCGTCTCCCAGGAGCGAGCGGCCGCCGACGCGCCGTCGAATCCGCTCTGATCAACGTGGCGTCGGAGGTCCCGCGCCGTTCGGCCTCCCAGCGCGACCCCGCACCTCGCGCCGCATCACCGCCGGGTACGGTGCCCGTCCCCCTCGCGGGGTGCCGGCCGTGGCTCCCCTTCGAGGTCGGCCAAGAGCGACAGCGCCAGGTCCTCCAGCAGGCGGTAGCCCGTCGAGGACGCCTGGTCCAGCGCCTGACGGGCGTACTGGAGCGCGCGGTCGTGCATGCCCAGGCCGGCATGCGCGCGGGCGAGGCCGAGCAGCGGCCTTACCTGCAGACGCCGCATGCCCGCCGTGACGGCGTAGGTGAGCGCTTGCTGGTGGGCGTCCAGGGCCTCGCCGTGATGTCCGGTCATCGCCCGGACGGTGCCGAGCACGTGCATGGCGCTGCACATGGCATAGACGTGGCGCGCTCCTTCCGCACGCTCACCGGCCAGCAGCGCAGCCTCAAGGGCGAGATCGAGACGGCCGCGGTCACGGTGGATCTCCGCCAGCGTGGCCAGGCTCTTGGACTCGGGCACGTGCAGGTCGCGTGCGCGGTCGTGGCGGAGTGCCTCGGTGGCGAGGTCCAGTGCCTCGTCCAGGTCTCCGCTGAGGCGCCGGACGGTGGCGAGCTCGTTGAGGGAGTGGCTCAGCTCGCTGTCGCGCAGGTTGCGGTGGAGGGCGAGGGCGTCGCGCAGGTGTCGTTCCGCTGCCTCCAGGTCGCCGTATTCCAGGTGGACGGCGCCCAGGTTGCCCGTGGCGCGGGCCTCGCCGTAGGTGTCGCCGATCTCACGGTTGAGCTCCACGGACCTGACGAGATGGTCGATGGCCTGGCCCAGCTCGCCCTGGTCGTGGCAGGCGGCGGCGGCGTTGTTGTGCGCGGCGGCGGCGCCGGCGGACCAGTCCGCGCGCTCGCTGTGCCGGACGGCCAGCTCGCAGGCGGCTCGGGCGGTGGAATAGGCGGCGCGGCACAGGGCGGCCGTGCCCGCACTGAGGTGCGCCGCCGCCAGGCCGAGCGGGTCGTCCTCGACGGTGGCCGCGTGCACCGCGGCGTCGGAGACCGCCACGATGTCGGCCAGGCTGGTGGCGGTGTGGTGGACGAAGTGGCCGCGCAGGGCGTCGGCGATCAGCCAGGCGTGTCGCCTGGGTCCGCTGATCGGAGGCCGGCGGGCGGCGGGGGCGAGGGAGGCGGCGTCGGCGGCGTGCAGGGTGAAGGCGACGAGGTTGGCCTGTTCGGCGCTGAGCCAGGCCATCGCCTCGGCGCGGGGCCTGAGCCCGGATGTGACGGGGAGCGGCAGGCGGGTGATCGAGGGATAGGCGCTCTCGGCCGCCGCGACGGCCTCGGCCAGGTACCGGTCGCCGAGGCGTTCGAGGGCCTGGACGCCGGTCGCGGGGTCGTCGTCGCGGAGCGTGAGCTCTCCGGCGTACTGGCGGAGCAGGTCGTGGCAGGTGTACCGGTACGGCCGGTGCTCCTCGATCAGGTGGGCGGCGGCGAGGCGGTCCAGGAGCTGTTCGGCCTCGGCGGTCTCGACGTCGGCCAGGCAGGCGGCGGCCGGCGCGGTGATGTCCGGCCCTCGGATCAGCCCCAGCAGCCTGAACAGGCGCCGCTCGGCCTCGGGCAGTCCCGCGTACGACAGCTCGAAGGCCGCCCGGACCGCCACGTCGCCGTCGATCCGCAGCAGGTCCAGCCCTCGCGCGGACAGCGCGGCGGCGTACTCGCCCAGCGACCTGCGCGGCCGCGTCGCCAGCGTGGCGGCGGCCACGCGCAGGGCCAGCGGGAGTCGGCCGCACAGCCGGACGATCTGCTCGGCCGCCTCCGGCTCGGCGGACAGCCGCTGATCTCCGACCATGGAGGCCAGCAGCCGGACGCTGTTGTCCCGGTCGAGCACGCCGAGCGACAGATCTCGGGCGCCGTGGGAGACGGCCAGCCCGGCGAGCGCGTTGCGGCTGGTGACGAGGACCAGGCAACCGGGAGCGCCGGGTAACAGGGGGCGTACCTGCTCGGCCGTGCGCGCGTCGTCGAGCAGCACGAGCATCCGCCGGCCCGACAGGCGCGAGCGGTACAGGGAGGCCGCCGCCTCCTGCTCTTCGGGGATGCGCTCGGGAGGCACCCCCAGCGAGCCGAGCATCCGGACGAGTGCCTCCATCGGCGGCATGGGCGGCCGGGGCGCGTGCCCGCGCAGGTCGACGTAGAGCTGGCCGTCGGGGAACTCCTCGGCCACGAGATGGCTGAACCGTACGGCCAGGGCGGTCTTGCCCGCGCCGGCCGCGCCGGTGACGGTCGTGACGGAGGGGGTGCCCGCAGCGCAGGCGTGCCGGCGCAGCAGGGCCAGATCGCGTTCGCGTCCCACGAAGCCGGTCACGTCGGCGGGCAGTTCGGCGGGCGCCTGCCTGGCTTCGTCGCGTCCGGGGAAGGGCTCGAGGTCGAGGTCGGGGGCGTCGGCGAGGATGGCCGCCTCCAGCCGGCGCAGCTCGGGCCCGGGGTCGAGGCCGAGTTCGTCCGCCAGCAGGGCACGCCCCTGCCGGTACACCTCCAGCGCGTCGGACCGCCGTCCGGAGCCGTGCAACGCCGTCATGAGCAGCCCCCGCAGCCGCTCTCTCAGCGGATGTTCGGCGAGCAGCTCCGACAGCTCGCCGACCACGTCGCGGTGGCGGCCGAGGGCGAGGTCGAGTTCGGCCCGCTCTTCGAGGACGGCCAGGCGCAGTTCCTCCCATCGCCCGGCGAAGGCCGCCAGCTCCTCCAGTTCCAGGTCGCCGAGCACCGGGCCGCGCCACAGAGCCAGGGCCTGGCCCAGAAGGTCGGCGGCCTCGGCCTGCCGTCCCGCCTGAGCCGCCTGCCGGCCCCGTTCGATGCACTGCTCCGCGAGCTGGGTGTCCACCAGGCCGCCGGCCAGCCGATAGCCGGACCCTTCGGTCCTGATGATCTCCGACTCGGCGCCCGCCCTGCGTAAGGCCTTGCGTAAGGCCGCCACCGCGATCATGACCTGGTTGCGGACGGTCGCCGGCGGGTTATGGCCCCAGGCGGTGGCCAGCCGGTCGATGCTGAGCACCTGACCGTGGCCGGCCGCCAGCATGGCCAGCACCTGCCGGGCCCGCGAACCCCCCAGCCGCACCGGCCGCTCGCCGACCGTCGCCTCAAGCCGGCCCAGAATGTTGAACCGTACGTGGTCTGCCCCCATGTGATCACGATAGCGAGGGCGGTCGCCACACGTCGTCGGTGCGGTGGGCGAGCAGGCCCAGCGGGGCGGCTGCGAGCGGTGACGGGCGCCGATGGCCGCCGCCCTGGTCGGGGTGGCGGCCATCGTGGTGTTGGGGGTCAGTGGGGCCGGTGGGCGAGCTCGTTCACCGCCTCGACGACGGGTGCCGCGCCGTCCTCTGCCGAGACGTGGGCCGAGAGGGCCTGGGCCCGCTGCCGGTATGCCGGGTCGGTGGCTGCGGTGGTGAGCGCGGCGGCCAGCCGTGCGGGCGTCAGGCGGCGAAACGGGATGGCGGCCGGGGCCACGCCGAGCGCCGTCAGCCTGGACGCCCAGAACGGCTGGTCGTTCATGACCGGCACGGCCACGGTGGGCACTCCCGCCCGCACCCCGCTCGCGGTGGTACCGGCGCCGCAGTGGTGGGCGACGGCAGCCAGCTGGGGGAACAGCCAGTCGTGCGGCACGTCGCCGATCGCCAGCACATCGTCGGAGACGGGTCCCCGCAGGCCGGTCTGCAACACGCCGCGCAACCCCGCTTCCAGCTCGCCCTGTACGCGGCCCGCCAGGGCTGGATCTGACCCGCCCGTCGAACGCACTCGTGCCCTGAGCACCTGCAGGTCGCCCGGGCGCGAGCAGGGCGGGCGTCGAGTCACCCGACTCCGGTTCAGGTCAGGGGGCGGAAGAAGGTTCGGAGCTGGTCTGCCAGGTAGTCCGGTTCTTCGTGGGCCATGAAGTGTCCGCCGCGGTCGGGGCGGGCGAAATGTCGCAGGTTGGGAAAGGCGCGTTCGGCCAGGCTGCGGGGGAAGCCTGCCATCAGGGGCTCGTGGCTCAGGGTGATCGCGGTCGGCACGGTGATCGGCGGGCGGGGCCCGGTGTGCGGATGGTCGTAGTAGGGACGGAAGGAGGAACCGATGCTGCCGGTGGCCCAGTAGAGGGTGGCCACGGTGAGCAGGTCGTCGGCCTCCCACCGGGTCTTGAGGTCTCCCCCGCAGTCGCTCCAGTCGCGGTACTTGTCGGCGATCCAGGCCAACAGCCCTGCCGGTGAGTCCGTCAGCGCCGCGGCGATGGTGTCCGGGCGGGTTCCCATGATCGCGCTGTAGCCGCCGTCCTGGGCGTCGTAGGCCTGTTCGGCCTCCAGGTAGATCCGCTCGTCCGGGTTCACGGCCGAGGAGTCGATGCCGGCGGTGAGGCTGCCGGAGGTCATGTGGATCCCGACCACGCTGGCCGGGAACAGGGCGCCGAGCCATTGGGTGACGCTGCCGCCGATGTCCCCGCCGAACGCGCCGTAGCGCCGGTAGCCGAGGGTCGTGGTCATCAGGTGCTGCCAGGTCTCGGCGATCCGCTGACCGGTGAAAGGCCCGCGGGGTGCTTCGGAGTACCCGAAACCCGGCAGTGAGGGGATGACCACGTCGAAGTCGGCGGCCAGCCGGTCGGCCACTGCCAGCATCTCCACGAAGCAGCTCGGCCACCCATGGGTGAGCACCAGCGGCAACGCGCCGCGTCGCGGAGACCTGACGTGGACGAAATGCACCCGCCGGCCATCGATGTCGGCCAGGTACTGCGAGTACTTGTTCAGCCCGGCTTCGACCCGGCGCCAGTCGAAGCCGTCCGCCCAGTGCTCCACCAGGGCACGCAGGTCCGCGGGGTCGGCCCCCGCGGTCCATCGCGTGCGGTCCGAGGCTGTGGTGAACCGGGTACGCGACAGGCGTACTCGCAGGTCAGCGAGCACGTGCTCCGGTACGTCGAGATGAAAGGGTCGCATGCTCCGGCAATCGTCAGGTGGTGCGGCGAGCTACGTCTGTCGAGCGACCTGATTCTGTCAGTGCTTCGCGACACGAGCCATCAGCTCACCCGCGGCGACCACCTCGACGACCGCCTCCGCCTCTCAGGACTTGACAAGAATATATATGTACATGCAACATCTCCTTGCACGTACAAAGTATGCACATACAAGGAGATGTCATGAAGCGTGAGCGCGTGAGCACCACCCCCGACTGGTACGAGCCCTATGCGATCTCGCAGGCGATCAAGGTGAACGGGTTGGTGTTCGCCTCGGGCCAGGCAGGCTTCGACGAGAACGGCGTCACCGTCAGCGACGACTTCGAGGCCCAGGCCCGGCAGGCGTTCGCCAACCTCGACCGGGTGCTGAAGGAAGCCGGATCCAGCCTCACCGACGCGGTCAAGGTGACCATCCTCGTCACCGACCTGGAGCCCAACCTGGACACCATCATCAGGCTGCGCAGGGAGTTCTTCACGGAGCCCTACCCCGCCGACACCCTGATCCAGGTCTCCCGGCTGGCCCAGGCCGACTGGCAGATCGAGGTCGACGCGACCGCGGTGGCGCGTTCATGAAGATCCAGATCTGGTCCGACTACGTCTGCCCGTTCTGCCTGCTGGCCAAGGGGCCGATCCAGGAGGCCGTCGCCGGACGTGACGTCGAGGTCGAGTGGATGCCGTTCGAGCTGCGCCCCGAACCCGTTCCGACTCTGGAACCCGAGGGCGCCTACCTCCAGGACATCTGGAAGCACACGATCCACCCGATGGCGGAGCGGATGGGCGTCGACATCCACCTGCCGGACGTCTCGCCCCAGCCGTACACACGGCTGGCCTTCGAGGGCTACCAGTACGCCAGGGAGCACGGTGACGCCGAGTCCTACAACGACCGGCTGCTGCGGGCGTTCTTCGAGGACGGCCTCGACATCGGCGACCTGGACGTGCTCACGGACCTGGCCGCCGGGCTGGGCCTCGACGCGGCGGAGTTCCGCGCCGCCCTCCTCGACGGCCGCTACGGCGAGACGCACCGGGCCGCGCTCCGGCAGGCGCACGAACTGCGGATCCGCTCGGTCCCGACGATCATCATCGACGGCGCTCACCGGATCGAGGGCGTCCCTCGGGCCGGCGCGCTCCGCGAGCTCCTCGACAAGCTCGCGGAGCCCGTGCAGACCTCATGCGGCGTGGAGGGCTGCTGAGGGAGGTGGCGGACGCGCACGCGCCCTCGCCACCGTGCGCGATCCGCAACAGACCTTCGACGCATCAGCCGCCGTGCGCGCTCCGCAACAGAGCTTCGACCCATCAAGGGAGTACATCCATGACGAACCACCACGCGCTGCGGCCCGTCCGGGTCGGCGGTCTCGACCTGCCCAACCGGTTCGCCGTCGCACCGATGACCCGGGTGTCCGCCGCCCCCGACGGCACGCCGACCCGCGAGATGGCCGAATACTACGAGCGGTACGCGCAGGGCGGATTCGGGCTGGTGATCACGGAAGGCACCTATACCGACACCGTCAACAGTCAGGGTTACCTCAATCAGCCGGGCATCGTCTCCGCCACGCACGTGGCGGCCTGGCGTGAGATCACCGGCAAGGTGCGGGCCGCCGGGAGCCGCATCGTGCTCCAGCTCATGCACGCCGGCGCGCTGTCGCAGGGAAACCCGTATCGCGCCGACACGGTGGGGCCGTCCGCCGTGCGGCCGCGTGCCGAGATGTTGCCCGAGTACGGCGGGTCCGGAAGCTGGCCCACGCCCCGGGAGATGACCGGCGCCGACATCGAGGCGGCGATCGGCGGCTTCGTGGCCTCGGCCGTCCGGGCCCGGGACGCCGGCTTCGACGGGGTCGAACTTCATGGAGCCAACGGCTACCTGCTGGACCAGTTCCTCACCGACTACACCAACCGCCGCGCCGACTCCTACGGCGGCCCGGTCGCGAACCGGATCCGGCTGACGGCCGAGGTGGTGGCCGCGATCCGGGCCGAGCTCGGCGCTGACTTCTGCGTCGGCGTACGGCTGTCGCAGGGCAAGGTCAACGACTTCGTCCACCGCTGGCCTGGCGGCGCGGCCGACGCGCGGATCATCTTCGCCGCGCTGGCGGCGGCGGGTGCCACGTACCTGCACATCGCCAGCGAGGGACGCGACTGGATCGAGACCGCCCGGCTGGACGGCGGCGTCACGATCACGAGTCTGGCTCGCCAGGTGAGCGGTCTTCCGGTCATCGCCAACGGCGGCATGCACGATCTCTCGCAGGCGGCCCAGGTGCTGTCCGGCGGCCATGCCGACCTGCTGTCCATCGGCCGGGGCGCGCTGGCCAACCCGGATCTCCCCCGTCGCGTGTCGCGGAGCCTGCCGCTGGAGACGTACGACCGTCGCATGCTGGAACCCATGGCGACGCTGAGCAACGCGCGACAGCGACTCCAGAGCATGCACCGCGGCGTGAGCCGCGTGCGTCATCCCGCCTAGGATCGACGCTCTGCCGCCCGGTTGATCCCGCAGTGGTCAGGGCCCGGGCAGCTCTTGGGCGGTCGTGGCGTTGTGGCGCTGGTAGTGGCGTGCGGCCCGGGCGCGGTTACCGCATGACGGCTTGCACCACTCCTGCCGCCCGTGGCTCTTGACGAAGTAGCGTACGCAGCGCGGCGCGTTGCAGGCCCGCAACCGCTCACGCTGCGGACCGCTCAGGAACTCGATGGCGGCCCGCGCCAGCGCTGCGATCAACTTTCCGCGTCGTGCTCCAGGCATGACCCACACGTACGCGGTCACCGCGTTCCTCCTGGCGATCCTGCCCGTCATCGCCACTCCGGGCGCCAGCCTGACCCTGCTCGTCCAGCGAGTCACGGCCGGTGGTCACGGTGTGGCTGCTGACCTGGACGGTCCTGGTTCGCCAAGGGGCGCGCGGCCGGCTGCGGGCCGGCCGCGCGCCCTCGGTCAGTTCGTCGGCGTGACGGAGCCGCCGGACGACGACGGCGGGCTCATCGCGACGTCGGTGATCGCGTACACGATCACGTTGTACGCCTGCCCCGCCCGCAACCCCTGGACGACGGCGCTCGTCCGGTCCGCTGGCACGTACGTGGTCCGGCTCGGCGGCGAGGTGATCAGCGCGTACCGGCGGACGGGCAGCCCGCCGAGCACCCGGGGCGGGTCCCACGTGACGGTCGCGGAGGCCGCCCCGGCCGTGGCCGCCACGTTGAGCGGCGGCCCCAGCATGCCGAGCGCCGGCGGGGACGCCTCCAGCCAGCACTGCGCGAACACCAGCGCCGACACCGTACGGCCGGAGGTCGTGGCGGTGATCTCGGCGACGCCGGGCCGGTCGGCGACGTACTTGCCGGCCGCGTCGATGGCGCCCGGCCCGGCGGTGACCTTCCAGGTGACCGGCGCGGTGGGCAGGCCGAAGAACGTCACCTTGAAGTAGACCGGCTTGCCGACCTCGACGTCCGCGCGGGGCGGGTCCACGGCGATCCCGGTGAACCCGCCGCCGGCGTCGCGGGTCTTCCAGGACTGGTCGACGAGCCGGTCGAAGCGGGTCTCCCCGCCGCCCAGCCACGTGCTCGCGCGCAGATACGCGTCCACCCGGATCCCCAGCCACTCCTCCCACCAGGGGTTCTTGGTCGTGTCCGCCTTCCACTCCACGGTGGGGCCGACCCCGACGCCGGGGCCGCCGCCCTCGTAGAAGATGAGGGTGAACTCCGCGAGCAACGCGATCTTGGCGTTGGCGTTGCCGGTGATGGTGATCGAGCCGCCGTTGCTCGCCGGCGACCTGTCGATGGGCTCGGCGTGCACGCCGGTGTCGTCGCGCATGATGTGGGCGCCCACCTGCCTGGCGTACTTCAGCCCCGCCGAGACCTCCCCGCTGATGTGGCTCTGGAGGCTGGTCGAGATGTTGAAGGTGGGGTTCATGACGACGGGGACCGGCCCGGCCCACACGACCTTGCGGCCGAGGCTGATCGCGGGCAGCCGCTTGAAGTAGTCGGCGTCGGCGCCGTTGCCGAGCCGGACCCGCGTGTCGGCGCCGTAGGCGAGGCTCAGGTAGGTGTCGAAGTACACCTTGCCCTGCGTCATCCACAGTTTGAGGTCCATGTGCGGCGTCAGGACGAAGGTGGCCTCGAACCGGCCGCCCTTGCCCTGCGGGTTGGACCGCGGATCGGTGCCGACCGCGATCTCGACCACGAGGCTGCCGTTCCTGATGCCGGCCGAGACGCCCTTGACCGACACCTTGGCCTGCGCCGCGCCCTCGGCCAGGGTCTTGCCCTTGATCGTCGGCCCGCGCAGCCGCACCCCCGGCGCGTCCTGCTGGAGCCTGGCCAGGTCGCCGGCGTCCATGCCGGCGCTGACGGCCACGGCGCCGTCGGCCAGCGCCTCACCTGCCGTCGCGGGTTTGGTGGCCACCCGGAACAGCCCGTTCTGCGTGCCCGTGGAGACGACCCTCCTGAACAGCCCGTCGGGGACCTTGGCCGTCGGCAGGACGACCACGATCGCGTTCGCCGCCAGGCCGGTCACCTGGGCCGGAGGCTGCTCGAACGACAGGGTGCCGTCCGCGGCCGAGGTGCGCAGGGTGTCGAGGGAGGCGTCCGAGAGCACGACCGGGGTGCTCTGCACCGTCACCTTGGGCACGATCGCGGGGGTGCGGGCGCTCGGCGCGCCGCTCCCGTGGGTGTTGGCCGCCTTGACCGTGAAGCCGTAGGACAGGGCGGGGTCGAGGCCGGTCATCGTCGCGGTGGTGCCGGTGGACGTCACCGTCCTGCCGCCGGGGTCGGCCGTGACGGTGTAGCCGGTGACCGGGGCGGTGCCGACGTCGGCGGGGGCCGTCCAGGTCAGGGCCACGGTCCCGGCGCCGGTGGCGGCGGCCTGCGCCTCCGTGGGAGCCGCGGGGACGCGGGCCGCCTGCGGGACGACGCCCGCCTGCTGGGCCGCCTCGCTCGTCCCCGCCGCGTTCCTGGCGACGACCCGCACGGTGTAGGAGGTGCCGTTGGTCAGGCCGGTGAGCGAGGCCACCGTCGTGCCGGCGGCGACGTCGAGGGTTCGCCCGCCGGGGTCGAGCGTCACCGTGTAGCCGGTGATGGGCGAGCCGCCGTCCTGGGGGGCCACCCACTGCGCGTCGATCCGCCCGTCCAGGGGGACGGCCAGCAGCGCGGCGGGCAGGAACGGCACGGACGCGGGCTCGGGCGCGATCAGCGGCGAGGCCCGCGAGGACGTGCTCCCGACGACGTTGACCGCGGTCACGGTGAAGGCGTACGGCGAGCCGTTCGTCAGCCCGGTCACCACGGCCTCGTACTCGTCGGGCCCCGTGGTGACGCTCTTCCCGCCCGGACTGGCGGTGACCACGTACGAGGTGATCTTCCCGTTGCCGGGGTCGGGCGGGCTCCAGGTGACGCGGACCGCGCCGTCGCGTGGCAGCAGGTCGGTGATGAGCGGCGCGCCCGGCGAGGTGGGCGCCGCCGGGGCGGTCACCGGCGACGGCGCCGAGGACGGCCCTGCGCCGATGACGTTGGTGGCGGTGACGGCGAAGGTGTAGAGCTGGCCGTCGGTCAGCCCCTTGACGGTGACCTCGGTCTGGCCCCACCACGCCTTGGCCGTCTCGCCGCCGGGCGAGGTGACGACCTTGTACTCGGTGATGTCCGCCCCGCCGTCGTCGGTGGGCGGCTGCCAGGAGACGTGCACGGACCCGAACTCCGGCGCGGTGACGATCTTGATCGGCGCGCCGGGCAGTCTGCCCTGGACCGGGGTGACGGCCGCCGACGCCGCCGAGGCCGGGCCGGTGCCGACGGCGTTGGCCGCGGTGACCGTGAAGGTGTAGGCCGTGCCGTTGGACAGGCCCGTCACGTTGGCGGTCGTGGCCCCCGCGGTCGTGACCGTCCTGCCGCCGGGCGTGACGGTCACGGTGTAGCCGGTGATCGGGGTGCCGCCGTCGGAGGCGGGCGGCTGCCACGACACCCGCACCGCCTGGTGCCTGGCCACCCCGGTGACCGCAGTGGGCGCGCCGGGCTTGCCGGGGCCGGTGAAGTAGGCGAAGACGTCGATCTGGACGGTGGCCTTGGTCGTGCTGTTGTTGTAGACGATCACCTTGCCGTCCGCGCCGAGCTTGGCCGCGACGAACGCGGTGCCGGTCACGCCCTTCTCGTACCAGGCGGCGACCCCGCCGGCGTTCGCCTCGCCGGAGGCGTAGACCTGCAGCGCGTTGCAGCAGGAGGCGTCGGCCCCCTTGACCGTGAGGGACAGGCCCACCGACCACACGCCGGAGGCGGGCACGCCGCCCTTCCCGAGCGGCGCGAGCGTGTACGCGGCCCCGGCGTTGATGGCGACGTTGGCCGCGATCCTGGCCGGCTGCAGGGGCCGCAACGTGGCGCCGGCCGCCGTGGCGCTGGGCGCGACGAAGTAGCCCGCGAGGTCCACCATGACCTTGGCCACGCCCGAACCGGTGTTGGTGATGGTGACCGAGCCGTCGGCGCCGAGCCCGGAGATCACGTAGTTGTGCAGCTCGGCGGCGGTGCCGTAGTCGAGGTTGACCTCGGCGGGCTTGGCCGTGCCCGTCGGGAACACCGTGAGCTTGCCCGTGGTCGAGCCGCCCGCGGCCGACAGGGTGAGGGCGACGTGGGAGATCGTGCCGCGGGCGATCCCCGCCTCGCGCAAGGGATAGACGGTCAGGGAGCCGTTGGCCGCGATCGTGGTGTCGGCGACCTCGTCGGGCGACACCGCGACGAAGACGCTGCCCGCCGCCGCGCCGGCCGCGGTGAGGGTGTAGCCGTAGACGTCGGCGTAGAGCCGTACGGTGACCGCGCCCTTGTTGGCGATCCTGACGTTGCCGTCCGTGCCCGTCTTGACGGTGAGCAGGTTGTGGACGTACAGGTCCGAGCGGTAGGTGAGCGCGGTCACCGCGGGCTCGGCCGCACCGGAGGGGAAGGTGACCAGCGAGCCGGCGCCGCCCGTGCCCTTGGCGGCCACGCTGAGCGCCACGGAGGCCACGCCGGTCGCGGGCACGCCCGCCACTCCGGCCACCTTGACCGTGGCGGTGGCTCCGGCCGCGACGTCGAGCGCACTGGCCACGCGCCCGCGCACGGGGTAGAACTGGCCGGGCTGCGGCGCGTCCGGGGCCGCGCTCGCGGCGGCCGGCGCCCCCGCCGCGACCGTGGCGCCCGCGGTGGCCGGGGGCGCGGACAGGAGTGTCGCCAGCAGGAGTAACGACAGGACGGCGGACAGCCACGGGCGGGCAGGACGGTTCATGAACGGGCCCCCAGGTCAGGCCGGGCGGTGCGGAGCAGGTGGTCGGCGATGGCGTGCAGGGAGGTCCGGGCGGGGCCCTCGGGCACGCCGGGCAGGCTCTGCTGGGCCTGCCGGCAGAGCTCGCGGATCCAGACGGCCGTCTGCTTGAGCGCGGTCGTCCGTCCGACCAGGGCGGTCAGTTCGGCGGCGCGTTCGGGCCGGGAGGAGCCCTCAAGGCGGATCTCGCCGCCCAGCTCGGCCAGCGCCAGCCGGAAGGGGACGCTCGACAGCCCGGCGTCGTGGTCGTCGAGGTCGGCCAGGGCGTCGCGGCCGAGCCGGTCGAGGCCGCCGGACAGCCGCCGCAGGTCGTCGGCGAGCTGGGCCGCCGCTCCGATCGCGCGGCCGTACCCGCTCAGGGCCTCGCCCGCCGCGCCGGGGGCGCCGGCGGTGGCCGCCCCGATGTCGCAGGCCGCGGCGCACAGCGCCGCCGTGCCCGACGCGGCCGACAGGTCCAGCCAGGCGCGCGGATCCGAAGGCCCGGCGGCGCGGGCGGCGGCGAGTTCGGCCATGCGGCCGTGGCTGGCGTCCTCGATGGCGCGGGCGAGCCGCGCGGTGAGCCGGACGTCCTGGGTGGCGCACAGTTCGAGCGCCCGCGCCAGGAAGAGGTCGGTGGTGAGGACGGCGAACATGGTGCCCCAGTTCTGGCGGGGGACGCGCGTCCCGCCGGGCGGGGTGACGTCCACGCTGGCCTGGGCGATCGCGGCCAGCGCGGCCAGGTCGGTGGCCGCGGCGAGCGCGACCGGCGGCCGGTCCTGCCCGTACGCCGCCGCGGCCAGCAGGACGAGCAGCGCCGGCCGCGGCGCCATGAGGTATTCCTCCGACAGCAGGGCGGGCAGCCGGTCCAGGAACGGCCAGTCCTTGCGCACGGTGTCGGCGAGGATCTCCCCCACCTCCACCAGCGGCGCGGCCAGCCGCAGCCCCGGGTCGAGGCAGTGGCGGATGTCGTCGAGCGCGCCGGGCGCCGTGGTCTCGAACCCTGCGGTGTGGTCGGGCGCCAGCATGGCCCGCCGGGCCAGCGCGAACACGGGCCGGTCGGAGTCGAAGGTGTCCTCCAGCACCCGCCAGGCCAGCCGGTGCCGGTTGACGGCGTGCCGCCCGGTCTCCAGGTGGCCGCTGAACCGGCGGGTGAGCGTGGCCGCGTACTCCGACAGGTCCTCGGCCGGGCCGCCCGCCAGGCGCGCGTCGACCACCTCGGCGGCGATCTTCCCCGACTCCAGGGCGAAGCTGATGCCCTCGCCGGTGCCCGGGTTGACCATGCCCGCCGCGTCCCCGGCCAGCACCAGGCCGGGGCTCCACGACCGGGCGGGCGTGAAGCCGAAGAACAGGGGCGCGCCCTTCGGCGGGCCCTCCTGCCGCGCGTCGGCGAACCACGGCACGGTGGCCCGCAGCTCGGCCACGAAGCGGTCGAACAGGTCGTCGAGCCGGACCCCCGGATGCTTCTCCGCCACCCCCGCCCCGACGTTGGCGCGGCCAGGGCCGAGCGGGATGATCCACCCGTACGCCGGCAGCCGGGAATGGGTGGCGGGGTTGTCGAGCGGCATGTGGAAGCTCAGCGTGTCCTCCAGGACGGGCGCCCCGGAGAAGTACGTGCGCATCGCGTACCCCAGCCGGCCCCGGGCGGTCTCCACCAGCCCGGACTGGCGGGCCAGCTTCGAGGTGCTGCCGTCGGCCGCCACCACCACCCGCCCGCGGACGGTCTCCCGGCCCCCTGCGGTCACGGCCTCGACGCCGCGCACCACGCCGTCCTCGCTGACCAGGCCGCGCACGTGCACGCGGGGCCGGAAGACGGCGCCCGCCGCCACCGCCCTGCGCACCAGCACGTCGTCGAGCAGCGACCGGGGGACGACGATCCCGTACCGGCCGCCGGACGGGTCCTCCCGGCCGTACCGGAACGCCCTGGTGCTGCGTTCACCGGCCGGGCCCATGGAGACCTCGAGGCCGCCGATGCCGAAGGCGCCCGGCAGGTCGCCGAGCACGTCCATCTCCCGCAGCAGCTCGACCCCCGCCCTGTTGACGGCGTCGCCGCAGCTCTTGTCCCGGGGGAAGGCCGTACGTTCCAGCAGCACCACCCGCCGTCCCCGCCGGGCGAGATGGAAGGCCGCGGCGGCGCCGGCCGGGCCCGCCCCGACGACGACCGCGTCCCACTCCGTGCCGTTCCCGGTCCCGTCCACGCCTCAGCCCTTGGGAGCGGGGCAGACGGCGGCGCCCCCGCCGGAGCGGGTCTCCGGCTCCTGGCGGGCGGCGGACTGGGCGGGCAGCGCGCGGATCGTCCTGGCGTACAGGCGGCCGGCCATCGCGGCGTTGCCGGGACCGCTGCCGGCCGCCTCGCTGAGACCGGCGACGGCCAGCCCGATGGCGGCGGTGATCCGGCTCTCCTGGGGGCCGGCGAGCTGTTCGGCGAGGAGGGCGAGCCGGTCGCGGGCGCCCAGCGAGGAGAAGTCCCCAGGCAGGTCGAGCACGGCGTCGAGGGCGGCGTCGATCTCCACCCGCCCGGCGGGGTCCGCCGCGGCGTACCACTCCTTGATCCGGCGGCCGGCCGCCCGGGGGTCGCCGGCGGTGCGCAGCCCGGCCATCGTCTCGGCCAGGGCCGAGAAGCCCGCCTGACGGGCCTGGCTCATCGTGCCGCTCCCGGTCACGTCCGCCGCCCCCGCGGCCGCGCCCGTCACGCCCAGCATCGTGCTCCCGCCGCCGAGCGCGATGCCGGCCGTCCTGATGAAGCCCCGCCGGCTGGGGCTGTGGGGTGGTCGATCCATGGACTCGGCTCCTTCGTACGGGCACATGTCGTCAGTACGGCCGCATGACGACGTAGCGGGCCAGGCGCGCCAGCGAGTCCTTCGGGTCCCCGGCGGGGAGACCGGCGAGGTGGGTCACGGCCTGGTGCGCGTAGTCGTGGGCGATGGCGGACGCGCCGCTGATCCCGCCCGACGCGGCGATCCTGGCGCACGCCTCCTCCTGCTCGGCCGGGCCGAGGTCGTCGCGGCGCAGCAGTTCCCGTAGCCGGTCGCTGTCCGGGCCGCTCTGGTGCAGCGAGATCAGGACGGGCAGGCCGTACACGCCTTCGCGCAGGTCGGTGCCGGGCCGCTTGCCGAGGGCCGACTGCGGCGCGATGACGTCGAGGGTGTCGTCGGCGGCCTGGAAGGCCAGGCCGAGCGCCCTGCCGTAGTGGCCGAGCGCGTCCACGTCCTGGGGCGGCGCGCCCGCGAGGTGGGCTCCGGCGCGGCAGGAGAGCTCGAACAGGGCGGCGGTCTTGCGTGCCGCGATCTCGGCGTAGGAGTCGAGGCGGTGGTCGAGGTTGTAGGTGTTCTCCGCCTCCTGCATCTGGCCCAGCGCCAGGGCCAGCATCGACCGGCCGGCCCAGGCGGTGACCACCTCGTCCACCTCGGTGAGCAGCCGGATGGCCCGCGCGAACGCGAACGTCCCGGCGGTGACCGCCTCGGCGTCGCCGCGCAGGACGTTGACCGTGGGCGCCCCCCTGCGGGTCTCGGCGCGGTCCATGACGTCGTCGTGGTAGAGCGAGGCGACGTGCAGCAGCTCGACGGCGGCGGCCACGCGCAGCAGGTCCTCCCGTGCGGCGCCGGGCCCGAACGCGGCGGCCAGGAAGAGCAGGGCGGGGCGGACCCGCTTGCCGCCGCCGCCCACCAGGTGGGCGGCGGCGCGGGCCAGGTGCGGGTCGTGCGACCGCACGGCGTCGTCCAGTACGGCGTCCAGGCCGGTCAGCAGGTCGGCGGCGGGCTCGTGGGTGAGCCAGCGGCCGATCTCGATGCTCCCCGAGACGCCCGGCCGGTCAGCCATCGGGGTCCAGCAGCGATCCCGTGCCGGCCGCGATCTGCTTGAGCTTCTCCAGCAGGTTGGGGTCGTCCAGCAGGTTGATCAGCTGCCGGCCGGTCATGCCGACGACGCCGCGCTCGCGCACCAGCGCGATCGTCTGCTCGGCCGCGGCCGCCTCGTCGGGCAGCATGAACTTGCGGGCCCTGGCCAGGGACTCCTCGGCGTCGTGCAGGAACTGCTCGCTGACCCTGATGTCGTCGCGGTCGGGGTTCATCAGGACGAGCTTCATGTCGCCGCCGTGCTGGGAGTACAGGGCCTGGGCGAAGGCCCGGTCGCTGTCGGGCACCTGCGGCTTGACCTCGCCGGAGCGGACCATGGCGGTCCGCTCGTTCAGGTAGAGGGTCTCGATCAGCCAGCGGCCGACCAGCGTGGTGGCGAGGTACTTGTCGCGGGCGTAGGAGATCGACATCCATTCCTGGGTGAACGGCACGCCGGTCAGGTCCTCGGCGGTGGCCAGGAAGGGGCAGACGAAGGAGAGGAACGTGCCGCCGGAGCCGCCCCGGCACACCACCGATCCCGAGTCGCCTCCCTGGCTCATGGCGGTGGTGATGATCTGCCCGTCGAAGGTCGCCACGCCGGCGTCGTACCTGACCCGGGCGATCTCGTCGATGGCCGTGACGCGTCCGGTGGTGTACTCGGTCGTCCGGCCGGTCTTCTGGACCGCCGCGCCGTCGGGCCGGACGTCCTCCTCCGTCAGCACGGACCGGGCGGCCGGGCCGTGGATCATCTCGATGCCGAGCCGGGAGGTCACCTCGTTGATCGGGTTGAGGATCGTGTGGGTTGTGCCCCCGGCGAACAGCAGGCCGACCGCGGGCTGGGCGACCGTGGGCCTGGTCATGTCGCCCTTCATGTCGTCGAAGACGACGCAGTTGTCGTCGAGCTGCGCGATCGCCGCGTCGATGCGGTTGTAGGAGCCGTCGAAGCGCAGGGTCTCGAACCGGGTGAGGGTGGCGATCCTGTTGCTCGTCGAGATCGGCATGTCGTACGGGCCCGGCTGGTAGATCGGGTCGCCGGCCAGCGCGTCGTTCTCCGCCGCCAGCACGTGGTTGTTCGACAGGATGGCGATCTTCTCCCCGTCGCGCAGGTCCTTGACCAGGCAGCCGAGGGTGCCGGCGGTGATCTTGGGATGGCCGACGCTGATGCCGCCCATCGCCGGGCGCTCCCGGGCGCTGAAGGCGTAGGCGTAGAAGTAGCCGGACTCCACCACGTCGGTCTCAATGGTCGAGCCCGCGACGTCGACGCTCCTCGGCAGGACGCGGCTGGGCGCCAGCTGGTTCGCGGGCGTCTTGCGGATGACGTGGACGATGCACGAGGGCGTGTCCTGCACCTCGCCGCCGCGCGTCGGCGGGCCGAAGCCGATGCCCACGACGTTGGGGTCGTCGCGGAATCGCGCCCAGAGCTGGTCACGGGCCTGGCGAACCAGAGGCCGCGCCCTTCGCCATTCCTCGGGTCCGGCCATCGGGCTCCCTGTGCTGGGTGATCTTGTACGTGGCCGCCAGGATCGGCAGAAACGGTCGGCAAGTCAAGGGGCCAGTAAAGACCGAATCCCGGTTTCGGTTGCCTTTCGATGGTTTCGGTCTTCACCTTATCGGGCCTTATGTCCCTTTTCGGGAGGTAAGGGCTGGACGATCCCATTAAAGGTGAGAACTTTTCGCATTACCTTGGGTGAGTAAAGGTGTGCGAAAATGGACGCAATTGGCCAGAAGTGGCCAATCTCCGTGCAACCGTTGACGCGTCCGGCCGCCGCATGATCATCTCGCAGGGGCAGTCCAGCCCTCGTCGAAAGGTTCTCGGGAGCCCCGCATGACCAAGGTGTTCCAGCACTTCACGCCCCCCAGAACCGCCTTCGCGGCCGTCGTCGCCGGCCTCGCCATGACCATGACGCTGAGCTCGGCCGCGGTCGAGTTCGAGGCCCAGGCCCAGGCGCCCACCTGGACCGTCCCGATGAGCGGCATCGCGACCGGAACCGGCGAGATCACGGCCAGGGTCGTCCAGAGCGGCTGGTTCATGACCTGCAGGACCGTCGAGGCCAAGGTCAGCGCCCGCCGCGGCACGGGCCTGCCCGGCGCGGGCGTCATCTCCATCACCGGCATCTCCTTCGCTCCCGTGGGCGCCACCTGCGCGGGCCCGCTGGGCGCCACCCTGGACGTCACGGCCGACGTCCTGCCGCTGAAGTTCGACGCGACGGCGTTCGACCCCGGCACCGGCAAGGTCGCGGGCCGGGTGTCCGGTGTCAGCGTGGGCGTGGAGAGCAGCGACGGCTGCGTCCTGACCGCGACCGGGCAGGCCGACGCCACCTACGACAACGCCAGCGGCGCGATCCTCCTGGAGGACCGCGACCATCTGCGCATCGCGACCGTCAACCCCCGCTGCGTCGGGGACGGGCTCAAGGTGGGCGACAACGTCATCGTCGAGGGACGGTTCGACCTGGCCCCCCGCGGCGTCATCACCAGCCCGTGACCCGCTCCCGCTGACCCACGGTACGGGCCTTCCAGCCTGGGCGTCCCGCGCTCGCAGACGGGCGGTCGAGGGTCATCCTCAGGGACGACGCCGTCGCGACCTCCGGAGGACCCGGCCGAGACCCGGTGACGATGTGCGGGACGCCCTCGCGGCAGCAGATTGGGCCGGGTGAACACCTCTCCCCCACGGAACCGTCCCACCATCGTGCCGACCGTGATCGTCGCGGTCTGGTCGGTGAGCTATCTGCCTTTGAGCCTGCTCTGGGCTCTCGGAGGGCCCGCGTATCCCTTCGACGCCGGCCGTACGGGTCCGGGCGACACCCTGCTCGACCCTCTTCCGGCGGCAGCCGGCGGGGCCGTGCTCGCGGTGTCGGCGCTGGTGGCCGGCGTCGTCGCCGTGCTCGCCGGCAGAGGACCGCTCAACCGGGTCCCCGCCGCCGTGGCCGTCGCGGTCGGCGCCGGCCTGGCGGTGCTCCTGCCTGACGTGCGCATCATGATGACCGCTGGATATCTGCCGGTGATGCTGGTCGCCGCGCTCGCCGGCCAGGCCGAGTTCTCGATGATCGCCACCATGCTCACGTGGCCGAGCGTCAACCTGCTCATCCTGATGGCGGCCGGCGTCAGCCTGATGCTCCTGGGGACGCGCACGCTGATCGCAGGGACCGGGCGGCCAGGTGGCGCCGCCCGCGCGCTACGGGTCGGGCAGTACGCGACCGCCGTCGCGGTCGCCGTCCCCGTCGTCTACGCCGTCACCCGCTTCGGCTGGCTGCTGGGCGTGCCTGTCGGGATCAGCGACCAGTTCCTGGCCCACATCGCCGAGATCACCCCGATCGGCGCCGGTCTCAGCACGCTCGGTCTCATCGGTGCGGGCCTGACCTTCGGCTTGGTCCGGCCGTGGGGCGAGATCTGGCCGCGCTGGGTGCCGTTCCTGCGCGGACGTGCGATTCCGGCGAGGCTCCCGGCCTGCTCGGCTCTGGCCGTCTCCCTCCCCGTCACCTCCGCCGGACTGATGTACGTCCGCAAGAAGCTCACCGGCGAGCAGGTCGGCCCCGCGGGGGCGAACACCGAACCGGGGGCCTGGCTGCCGGAGATGTTGTGGCCGCTGTGGGGTGCGGCTCTGGCGGTGGCCGCGCTGGCGTACCTCTCCCGCCGCCGGCACCTCGTCCACGCACGGCGACCATAATGGTGGGCGTGCGAGAGTCCCCGTCATCCGCCGATGCCGCGGTGGGCTCGTTTCTCGACCGGCATCAGCTGAGCACCGACGCCCTGCTCGCGGTCCTGATCTTCCTGCCGCTCGGCCTGGTCTCGTTGAGCCTGCTCCGGGCCTCGGACAGTCCTCTGTCGCTCCGCCTGCTCGCGGGTCTCGGCCTGCTGGTGCTGCACGGGTGCGTCGTTCCGCGTCGGCTGCGCCCGCTGGTGGCGTACGGCCTGGCCGCCGCGGCAATGCTGCTGCTGGTGGCACTACCGCCGCTGCATGACCCGGGCGGCGCCTACTATCCGGCGGTGCTGCTGCCGAGCACGCTGGTCTTCGGGCTGCTGCTCTACACGGCCTGCGGCCGGCTCGGCCTGCTGCCCAGCCTGGCCTGCCTGGGTGTCGCCCTGACGGGTGTGGCCCTGGTCCTGGCGCGTCTGTGGAATCCGGCCTCATGGGGCGGCTCGTCGGGCTCCTACGAGCTGGTCGCGTGGCGGATCGGGCTGTCGGTCGGCCTGGTCGCCGCAGCGGCGTGCCTGTGGTCGCTGGGCCGCCTCAGCCGGATCCGGGTGTTGTTCCTGTCCGAGCTCAGAGCGAAGGCCGAGCGCGCGGAGGCCGACCGTGCGCGGGAGCGGCAGGAGGCGGCGCGGGCGGAGCGCGACCGCATCAGCCGCGAGATGCACGACGTGGTGTCCCACTCGCTCGCCGTCATGGTCAGCCAGGCCGAAGGTGGCAGGCTGTCCGACCTCGGCTCGCCCGGGGCGGAGGTGTTCGCCACCATCGCCGGGGTCGGGCGCGAGGCCCTGCGCGACATGCGCGGGCTCCTGGGCGTGCTGCGCGCCGACGGCGGCACCACTCCGCAACCGGGCCTCGGCGATCTCTCCGACCTGCTCGACCAGGTACGTGACACAGGCGTCCGGCTCGCCGTAGAGGAGGTCGGGGACGCCCGGCCGCTGCGCCCCGCCGTCGACCTGACCGCCTATCGTGTCATCCAAGAGGGACTGACCAACGTGATCAAACACGCGGGGGCGACGGCCGCCGCCGGCATGACGCTGACCTGGCGCGCGGACAGGCTGCACATCACCATCACGAACGACGGCGCCGGGCCGCCCGCCGGGGAGGCCGGCGTCGGGCTGACCGGGATGCGCGAACGTCTCAGCATGGTGGGAGGCACCCTGGAGGCCGGCAGACGCTCCGGCGCCGGCTTCGAACTGTCGGCCACCCTGCCTTACGAGCCGAGGAGTCTCCCATCATCCGGATCATGATCGTCGACGATCAGGAGCTGCTGCGCAACGGCCTGGCCATGGTCGTCAGGTCCCAGCCCGACATGGAGGTGGCCGCCGAGGCCGCTGACGGCCTGGCGGCCCTGTCGGCGCTGTCGGCGCTGGAGTCGCGGCGCGTCGACGTGGTGGTGATGGACATCCGCATGCCCCGGATGGACGGTGTCATCGCCACCAGGGAGATCCAGCGGCTGGACGACCCGCCGAAGGTGCTGGTGCTGACCACGTTCGATCTCGACGAGCACGCCCTGGCCGCGCTGCGCGCCGGTGCGAGCGGGTTCATGCTGAAGGACGCGCCAGGCGAGGAGATCATCGCTGCGATCCGGCACGTGCACCGGGGTGACTCGATCATCGCGCCCGCCACGACCCGCCGGCTCATCGGGCGGCTCGTCGCGAAGGCCGACACCGACCCGGACGCCGTGCTCAAGGTGCTCACCGAGCGTGAGCGTGAAGTCTTCCTCAGCCTGGCCGGAGGCGCGTCCAACGCCGAGATCGGGGGCGAGTTGTTCTTGTCGGAGACCACGGTCAAGACCCACGTGGGGCGCATTCTGACGAAGCTCGGGCTGCGCGACCGGGTCCAGGCGGTGGTATTGGCGTACGAATCCGGCGTCGTCACTCCGGGCGAGCGTTAGGCGCCGCCACCTCGGCCCCTTCCCGCTGCCGCGCGCCCTCCCGAGCAGGCCGGCTGTCGGCAGGGGGACGACCACGGCTTCGGGGGCCGCCATGCGCGGCCCCGCTGACCTGGTCACGACGCATCAGACACCCGGCCGGCCCAAGGGCCTGCGCCGCACACATCGACCCCAGCAGGAAGAGGCGCCGAACACATGAAGGACACCGAGATCCCGCGGGCGGTGGCCGCGGCCGTCGACACGGCCGCCGAGTACGGCCTGGGCGCCGACGACGCCACTGTGCTGCACAACTCCAACCGGATCGCCGTCCGGCTGCGGCCCAGCGGCACCCTCGCCCGGGTCGCGCCTCTCGCGCACCGCCTCGACTTCGAGGTCGAGCTCGCCCGGCGCCTCGCCGAAACCCACAGCCCGGTGGCGGGTCCCGATCCGAGGACCGAGCCGCGCGTCCATGTCCGCGACGGCTTCGCCATCACCCTCTGGACCTACCACGAGCCCACCGCCGCACCCGAGGACCACCCGCCCGCCGCCTACGCCGACGCCCTGGCCCGCCTGCACGCCGGCCTGCGCCGCATCAACCTCGCCGCCCCGCACTTCACCGCACCGCACACCGGCCTGCGCCGCGTTGACCACGCCGCACCGCACTTCACCGCACCGCACTTCACCGACCGCGTCGCCGACGCCCTCCAGGTGGTCGAGGACCCCGCCGTCAGCCCGGACCTCGGCGCCGCGGAACGCGCCCTGCTGACCGGCACCCTCCACGGAATCAGCCGCGCGATCCTGGACCGCGGCCCGCGGCAACAGCTCCTGCACGGCGAACCGCACCCCGGCAACCTGCTCGCCACCGCGGACGGACCGCTCTTCATCGACCTGGAGACCGCCTGCCACGGACCCGTCGAGTTCGACCTCGCCCATGCTCCGGAGGACGTCGCCGCGCACTACCCGGGCGCCGACTCCGCGCTGCTCGCCGACTGCCGGATCCTCAGCCTCGCCCTCGCGGTCTCCTGGCGTTGGGACCGCGACGACCAGCTCCCCGACGGGCGCAGAAGAGGCCGGGAGTGGCTCGCCCAGCTGCGGGCCGACCTCGACCGCCGGGAGCACGCCGCCGGTGGCGGCCACTGAGCAGCGGCCCTGCCGTCCCGGGGCCCGCTTCTGCCGCGCACCGGCGGGACCCGTCACACGGACGTGCGGTGAGGCCGCCGGCGGAGCATCTTCGCTGCTGCATGGCGTCCATACGAAGACATCGCCTGGGTCGACTTCGGCCGGGCTCCCCGCGTCGTACCTGTTGTGGATCTTGCCAGGCTCCGGGGGTTGCGTATCGCGGCCGCGGCCATCACCCTGTTGTTCACCCTCGGCGTCTTCGACCAACTGAAGACACCCGCCCTGCCGATGCCGGCACGAGCTGCCGCCTCGGTCGAGGAGATCGCCGACCGGCTGCACGAGTACCTCGACGACGACGTCACCTACGCTCCCTACGTCACCCTCCCGAGCACCCCCTTTCTGGCGTGGTGCTGGCCGGAGAGCATTGAGACTCGGATGCCGCCGGAGGGCGTGCCCGCCTACAGCGCCAAGCTGCTGCTCCCGGAACTGGACGAGCCGCTGGAGGTGCGGTTCTGGATCACCTCCCCGGAGGCCGCGATCCGCGCGGTCGCGACGGCCCGCCGTGGCACCGCCGAGTGCGTCCGCTCCGGCGATGACGTGCTCAAGGACGTGACCGACCTCGACCAGTGGGGGTGGCGTGGCGTGCAGGCCCTGGTCACCACGGATTCCTGGACGGAGCACGGCGACCCGGGTGCCCAGGCGACGATCGTGGCCGCTCGGCGCGGGCTGCTGGCGGAGGTGACATGGGCCTGGCCGTTCGAGATGGACGGCGAGCCTGACCCGCATGTACTGCTCCAGGGCACTGCGTCGGCCACGTCCGCGCTGGCAGCCGTTGGCGGCGCCCCTGCCAGGTCCGCGCCCGCTCCCGCCACGCGGTCGGCCTCGGCCACGATGGCCGCGGCCCTGCCTCCTGCCTCTGCGTACGGGAAGGAGATGGTGTCGTGGCCGGTCCCAGGGAGCGCGCCAGGCTCGCATGAGCTGGTCTGCGCGGACCCCTTTCATGAGCAGAACGCCTACGACGGAGCGCCCGCCGTCACCCGTCGCCTGATCGGCGAGGTGTCAGTCCGCGAGGACGTGCTGTTCCTGCCCGATGAGCAGAGCGCCGAACAGGCACGTACCGGGCTGCTCAGCTGGGATGGCTCATGCCTCTCCGACGAGGGTGAACAGTCCTACAGCATCGATCCCCGACTCGAACCCTTCACCAGCGGCCCCTGGACGGGCGAGATCAGGACCTTCGCCGTGCAGCACGCCGACCCGTCGCGTCGGCCCAAGGGCGCCGACCGCCACTCGATTGCTCATGTCGCCGTGGGTGTGCGCCATGGCACCACCATGGTCTACCTCCGCTGGCAGGGACCGGCAGGAACCGACCCGGCCGCTGCCCTGCGCACCGGCCACGCCGCGATCATGCACACACTCGGCCGGCTGCCCGTCGGCGGTTGAGCTTCTCGATCACCGGGTGGTCGAGGCCGGCCACCGGCCATCCGGCGGCCGTGGTGTTCGAACATTACGGCGACGGCCATCGCATCACGTCTGCGACCTGCGGAAACGCGGAACCTGTGTTGGCCGAGGTGATCGGTGATCTCGCCTTCCAGGGCCGACTCCAGCACCCGCTTGGTCGGCTGCTGCCGCAGGCCACGCTCACCGGTCAGCTGCAGCCTCTCACTACGGGCCGGGTCACGAGCATCGAGATCAGCTGCTCGTCCGTCATCGAGCGGTCCGGCGGTCTCGGACATCAAGCGTCTGTTTCTCTCGATCGTCGGATCCGCCGTTGGTTCTCCACCCGAGCGACCTTGAGCCGCCTCGAAACCCAGTGGTCGTTCCAGAGAGGGACAGCGAGAATACGATCATGACTAGAGGCACGGTGAAGTTCTTCCTGGCCGAGAAGGGTTGGGGAGCGATCTCCTCCCCCGACCTTCCGGCAGATCGTGATGCGTTCGTGCACTTCAGCGATATCGCGGCGAGTGGCTATCGCGTTCTGGAGGCAGGTGACGAGGTCGAGTTCGACGTCGTCGAACGGTCACAGGACAGCTTCGATTACGTGGCCGAGAACGTCCGCGTGCTGTAGAGGAGGACAAGAGGAGACGGCCGCCGCCGGCTTATCGGTCTGATGGGGCCACCGAGAGCGAACCGCAATTGTCCTCGTCCGCCTCACGTGAGGCGGACGAGGACAATCGGTATATGTCGATTCTGCCCCTCACCCTGGAAGCCTCATCAACAGCACCGAGATGACGCAGCCCAGCACTACCGAGCAGATCCGCAACGTTCGCGACTTGACCGGCAGGGCGGCAGATACTATTGCAGGGATATAAGCGAAGCAGAGCAGGAGCCGTACTACCGTCAGTGCGTCTTCGTCGACCCGTTCTGGAGTCATGTCATCCCATGCATAATCGTATACAGGGATGAGCTCACTCAGCGCTGCGAGAAGCAGCGTCGCCACGAACAACAGCGTCCAGAGCGTTCGCCAAACAACTGGTGGAGCTTCCTTTTCGGGCAGTCGCTCTTTGATGGCCTCATTCAACGAGCCGCTCCTTACGTGATGCTGCGCAACCATAGTACGCTCTTCACATTCCCACTGGTCCACGCCCCCGACCGGCGTGCAGATCGGCGAGATCCAGCAGCCAGGAAGTGAGTTGTCCGAAGAGCGCGAGCCGCACCTTTCGGCGTCCTGGCAGTCGGGCGACGAACGCGGCGGTGTCGATGAATCCCGCGTCTCCGCCGACCTCGTTGAAAGCGACTCCCCCAGTACCTGGCCGGGGCTTCCCCGGCATGCCGCCGCCGTATTGAATACGTCTTTGCATGCCTGGCCCCGGCCCCCTGAATGCGGTTACGTTTCTGCAGCTGCCCGATGCATTGCGGTCCGGCCGTCGTGGTCAGAGGCGAGACGTTGGCGTAGGTGCAGCGGTTCGGCCTGCCCCCGGGGGCGGGCCAGGCGACAGGCCGGCCCCCGGTGGCGAACGAGTCGCGCTCTCAGTGCCTGGTGCGCGGACTCAGCAGGGCTTCATCCCTCTGACGCCCGCCCAGCCCGCGATGACCCGCGTCCTTGAAACGGTCCCTCCGCCGGGAATGGTGAGACACGGCTCATCCGTGGTTCCGGCGATATCCAGCTTGCGCTTGACCGTGTAGGCGTGGCAGTTGCGGATCGTGTAGTAGACGATCTTCAGGGGGCCGCCGGGCACGTCGCCCGTCGTGTAGCTGAGACCGCACGGCGCTGTGGCGGCAGCCTCGGCAGAGGCGGATGCCGTCATCGTGAGGCTGCCGGCGAGAACCGCCGCCGCGAACGAAGCGGCGGCCCATCTGACGTTCCTTGTGCTCTGCATGGTGATTCTCCCTTTGTGTTCCCAAGCGGTCGGCAGGTTCGCCGACGGCCGAGCGCGTCAATCGCCCGGGGTCGCACTATTGGCCGACCGCCGTGATCGGCGTCCCGGAAAGGAGATCATCGCTTGACTCGAACCGTAAAGCCCTTCCGCCGGAAAGGGCGCAAATGCAAATGGCAACGCCCGCGACCTGCCCCAACACAATTGCATTGCACATGCAATTGTGCTGGCGGAGCAGCGGCCGGACGCTTCCGCCGGAAAGCGGCGCCGCACCGGGACGCGATACGGTGGAGATGGAAATGCCCTGACTTGCCCACCGAGAACCAGGAGGTCGAACAAGGCATGGTCGGAACTAATCGGACACCGAGCGAGGAAGATGACGCCATCGCCGAGTTCTTCGGCCGCTTCTTCGGGTACGTGCAGGAGGCGGCCCGACGCTCCGAGCATGCAAATCGGCGGCAGGCCCACCGTGAGGGCGGCGGGAAGCCATTGGACATCGACCTGGCCAAGGCGCTGGAGCTGAGTGCCTCCACCATTGGACACTGGCGCAAAGAGCGGCATTTCCCGCGCCAGACATTGATCTCCTCCGTGCTCGTCCGGGCAGGACTGGAAGTCCGCCACCCCGAGCACGCCGCCTTCCTCGACCTTGCGCGCCGCGCTCATCATGCGTGGACAATGCGCGAAGCGGCCACCGGCGGCTCGGTGAAAACCGTGCTCGCCGAATCCAGGGTGTCCGACACCGTCGATGTCCCCATTCGCAGCACGGGCGGCCGCGGCATCTTTGCGCCAATGGCTGCCGGTGGAAATGAAACGGCGGACACCGCACGTGATATGAAGAAGAAGTCCGAACCCGGCCCGCCGGAGGAAAGGTGTCCGGAGATGGCTGCGTCTCCCCCTGATCTCGCTCAGGAACGATGTCGCCCGGGTCCGGACGACGTTGCTCTGTCAAGGATCGCGCCTGAGGGCGAGGATCGCGTCCGGCTGGCCAGGGCGGCCAACGCGCTGGCGAGAAGGCTGCGGGTGCAGTGGGAGGACGAGGCGGCCGATCGCGGACTGGACAACCCGCCGCCGATCCCCCCGCGCTGGGTGAGAACCTCCCGGCCCGTCGCCAGCCGGTTGCGCGTGGCTCTGGACGACCCGCAGCGGCCCCGCTTCATGCCGCTGTCCGGCGTCCAGCAGGCAACGGCGCAGGCGGTCGAGGGCGGCGGGCTCGCCGGGTTGTTCGACCTGTACGCGGGGCTGGGCTCCGGCCGCATCGTCGTCATGGGTCACCACGGCACCGGCAAGAGCGCGACAGCCATCCTGTTACTGCTGGAGGCGCTGGATCACCGGGTCCGCCTGACCCTCCAGCAGGCCATGAGCACGCCGGTTCCGGTGCTGCTGAACGCCTGCGACTGGGATCCCCGGCGCCACGGTCTCAGTGACTGGTTCGCCCGGCAACTCGCCACCGCCTACGACTTCCTCACCTCCCCCGAATACGGCCCGGACGCAGCGGGCGAACTGGTCCGCCACGGCATGGTCTCGCTCCTCCTGGACGGCTTCGACGAGATGGACCAGCCTCGCCAGATCGAGGCGTTGCACCACATCAATCGGCAGCGCCGTTCCTTCCGGCTCCTGCTGCTGGCCCGCACCGACGACTTCAGCACCGCCGTACAGGCGAGGACCAGTCCGCTGCACGGCGCCGCGGCGGTGGAGCTCCTGCCGGTCGCAGGTGAGCAAGCGATCAGATATCTGCAGGACCACCAGCCCGACCGGCTTGCCGATGACGACTCCATGAGCCGACTGATCGACCGTCTCCGGCAGCACCCCGACGACCCGGTCAGCCAGGCACTGGACACGCCACTGACCCTCACCCTCCTGCGGGAGGACCCGCACGCCGCCGCCGACCTGCTCCGGCCAGGCCGCTTCAGCACGCGCGAGCAGGCCGAGGACTTCCTGCTCGATCGCGTCGTTCCCGCCACCTACCCGCCACACCGGTCCGGCCCTTCAGCGGAGCAGGCTCGAAGGTGGCTCGGCTTTCTGGCCACCCGGATGGGCCGCGGCGACCTGGCATGGTGGCAGATGCACCACTGGGCACCGATGTGGGAGCGCTGCCTGATCAACGCCCTTGCCGGAATGCTGTTGATGAGCGGAATCGGCGCCTTGGTGTTCGGCCCGATCGGGCGGTACACGGTCGCCGGTGACACCGGAACGGCGTTCGGCGTGTGGTACGGCGCCCTCATGGGCGGGGGTTTCGGGTTACTGGCCGGCCTGGTCTCCGAACTGCGCGATCCCCGCTCCGGCTGGGCGGACAAGCTCAGCGCCGCCTTCGGCGGACGGCCCGCCCGGCTGCCGCGCCGATGGCCTCGCCCGGCGTTCAACACCGCAGCCGGACTGGCGATCTTCGTGGTGGTGACCATGGCGGTGGGCAACCAGAGCACCTACCCGTACGGCCTGGCCGCCGGGATCGTCGCGGCGGCCGTCGCCGGGCACGCGGCCACCCGCATCCGCTCCACGTCCGGCACCGGCTCCTGGTGGAGCAGGCTGCGTCCGGGTGGCGTCGATCTGCTGGCCGCCGCGGCCATCGGGGGGCCGATCGGGCTGGCCTACGGCTTGAGCAAGACGCCGCCGCACGGAACGTTCGCCGGGCTGATCGCCGCCTTCGGGTTCGGGCTCATGGTCAGCGTGGCCCGCCCGATCGCCGACATCGACACCCCGCCCACTCCCCTCATGCGCTGGCGCCTGGACCGCCGGCGCGCCCTGCTGGTGGCGTGCAGCGCCGCGATCCCCATCAGCATGGCGCTGGGCTTCCAGAACGGCCGTGCCCACGGCCTGCCGGCCGGGATCGTCACCGCCGCCGGGTTCGGCATCATGATCACCCTTGGTTCCATCGCGGCGATCTCCGACGTCTGGCGCACCGGCCTGCTCTTCGCCCAGCTCCGCATGCGGAGGCTGTTTCCGCTGCGTGGGATGCGGTTCCTCGAAGACGCCCACCGACGTCATGTGCTGCGCACCGCCGGAGCCAGATACCAGTTCAAGCACGACCGGCTCCGAGCCACCCTCGCCAACGGCTGCCGACGGTCCGATCCGCCGCGCTGACGTAGGTCGGCGCACAGTACGACCCCCGCTCGCGGTGATCCCACTCAACGGCACACGGTGTGATGCGTTACGTCTGCGGCGGCCACAGTTTTCCCACTCGCCGGTCGCGATCGAGTGGCTCCCCCGCATGGATCATCTCGCGCCTGCTTCTGATCACGACCCCCTGTTCCATGGACCGACAGGAGATCATCATGCCCGGAGCACCCAAGGTGGCGATCGCGCGCGGAGCGGCCGCGTGCCTGCTCCTCTTATCGGCCACCCTGATGTCGGCGAACCCCGCGGGAGCGACCACTTCGGCGGTGGCCTGCGGTGACGTCCTGACCACCAGCACCACGCTCACCGCCGACCTGACCTGTCCGGGCGGCGCCCTGACCATCGGGGCCGACAACGTCGACCTGGACCTCAACGGCCACACGATCACCGGCTCGGGCACCGGCAACGGGCTGATGGTCGCCGGCCGGACGGGCACCACGCTCCGCAACGGCACGATCACCGGCTTCACCTACGGGATCTACGGCGGCTACGGCGGCACCGTCCTCACCGCCACCGACGTACGGCTGCTCTCCCCCGTCGACGTCTGGCCGGGCACGGTCACCTTCACCGGCACCCGCGGGGACGCCTGCCTGCTGTCCGGCATCAGGCTGGTCGACGGGCTGCTCACGGCCGACCGGTGCTCGGTGACCGGGCAGACCGTCCTGGTGCGCAGCTCCGGCTCGACGATCCGCAACAGCGCCCTGACCGGCGGGTCCCTGTACGTCAGCGCCACAGACCGGAGCGTCTTCACCGGCAACGTCTTCGACGCCTTCCCCATGGGCCTGTCGGACGAGAGCCGCCGCAACCTCGTGCGGGGGAACGTCTTCACGAACTCGCCCACCGCGGGCATCGGCGCGGGCGAGACCTTCCTGCCGCAGGACGCGAACACCATCGAGTACAACGTGTTCACGGGCAACGACATCGGCCTGCACTCCCGCTCCATGCTGAAGCACCTCATCGTTCACAAGATCGTGTTCAACGGCAACAGAACCGTCGGCCTCCTCGCGGAGAACTCGTACGGGAGCAACCGGGCCGGCCCTGATCCCGTCTCCGACAACGTGTTCGTCGGCACCGGCAATGCCGGCTATCTGATCTGGGCGCCTCCGGGCACGGTCGCCGACGGCGGCGGCAACCAAGGACCCTGCGGCCCCTCCCCCAACCCCGACCTGACCTGCTGGTGAGGCCCTCGGCTGGCTGGCGACCGTCACGCCGCCTTCGGTGGAAGTCGGTGGAGCGGCTGAGCTCCTCCCAGGCGTCGAAGTCGTCCTGAACGCGTCGGCGCCCGCCACGAGCACGACTCGAACCTGCACCGGACATCACGGGAGCCAGGTCTCGTGCAGGTGCAGCCACGTGGCGGACTGGAGGACCACGGTGGACTGCCGGGTCCGATCCGGCTGGACCTCCTGGTAGGTGGCCGCCACGAGCGCGCCGTCGGAGGCGATGATCCGTACGTCGCGGATCTCGATGGTCAGCTCTGGCGCCCTGCCGTGGAGCGTCTCGACCTCGGCGAGGACCTGGTCGCGGGTGAGCGTCCGGCCGTCGGGGGTGATGAGCGTGAAGCCGGGGGCGTGGGCGTCGGCGAAGCGGGCGAACTCCTCCCGCGCGGCGGCGCCGGTCAGCCAGCGTTCGATGACCTCGTGGTGACGGACGATCTCCGCCTCGACGCCGTTCACCGGTTCGCCCAGGGTTGGGCGGCGATCCAGGTGCGTAGCGGCGTCAGCCGGAGACCCAGCAGCTCGGCCACCGCGGGGTCGGCCGCGAACAGGTCGCGGTCGGCGGCGGCCCAGCGGTAGGTGGCCGCCACCGCGGCGGCCGTCGGCGCGCCCAGCGCCATCGTCAGGCCCGACTCGAACTCGGCCGGATCCTGCGCGGCGTAACGGGCCCCGAAGGCGGCCGCCAGCTCGTCGCCGGTCACCGCGTCGGGCCCGCCGAGCCTCAGCACGGCTCCCTCCAGATCGTCACGCACGAGCGCGGCGTGCGTGGCGGCGGCCAGGTCGTCGTGCGAAAGCCAGGGCACCGGCAGGTCGGCGGGCAGCGGGTAGCGCAGCACGCCCTCGGCCGCCAGCGGCCCCGTCACCCACGGCGCGGCCAGGTTGTCGAGGTAGACCGGCGGGCACAGCACCACGACGGGCAGCCCGGCCGACCGCAGCGTCCGCACCGCCCACCGGCGCGTCTCGAAGGCCGCCACCTGCGTGGCGGCCTCGGGCAGCCGGTTGGCGGTGTTGAACACCAGCCGCCGCACCCCGGCCGCCAGCGCGGCGTCGCGCACATGATGGACGTGGGCGGCCACCGTGTCCGGCTCGTAGACCATGGGCAGCGTCACCGAGGCGTGCGTCACCCCGGCGAAGGCCGCCTTCACCGCCTCGGCGTCGCCGAGGTCGCCGGCGAGCGGCTCCACTCCGTGCGGCACTCGGCCGCTCCTGGTCAGGCCGCGCACCGTGTGCCCCTCGGCGACGAGCCGCCGCGCGACCGCGCCGCCCTGGGCGCCTGCCGCGCCGATCACAAGAAAGGTCATGCCGGACAGCCTCTATCGAGTCGGCGATACGCTCTATAAAGCGAAATATCGGTTTATTTAAGGATCGTCCGGTGGATGGTGACCTGCTGAGCGCTCTGCTGGCCCCGCTGCGGCTGGAGGGCGTCTTCCACAGCCGCTGGCAGGCCGGGTCGCCCTGGGGCGTCGCGGGCGAGGCCGAGGACTGCGCGCTGCTGCACTACGTGCACGAGGGCACGTGCGCCGTCGAGTTGCCCGGCGCAGAGCCCGTCCTGCTGCGCGCCGGGGACCTGGCCGTCTTCCCGCACGGCAGCGCCCACCGGCTGGGCGACCGGCCGGGGCGTCCCGCCGTGCCGCTCGCGGCTGTGCTGCCCGAGCGGCCGCAGGGCGGCGTGCGCACCGTCGAGCTGGGCGGGCCCGGCGAGCGGACCGTCCTGCTGTGCGGCGGGCTCCACTACGAACGGGCCGCCGGCTCGCCGATCTACCGGGCGCTGCCGCCCGTCCTGGTGCTCGACCGGGCCACGCTGGAAGGTCACGGGCTGCTCGGAGGCACCCTCGGACGGCTGGCCGGCGAATGGGACCTGGCCGAACCCGGCGCGACGCTGGTCGCGCTGCGCGCCTTCGAGCTGGTCTTCGTGCTGGCGTTGCGGGCGGCGCTGGGCGCGATGGCCGAGGGCTCGCCGGTCCTGCGGGCGTTGCGTCACCCGGCGATCGGGGCGGCGCTGCACGCCGTACAGACGAGGTTCGCCGAGCCCTGGACGGTCGAGTCGCTGGCGGCCCAGGCCGGGATGTCGCGCTCAGCGTTCGCGGCGACCTTCCGCGAACTGGTCGGCGAGGCGCCGATCCGGCACCTGACCGCCCGCCGCATGCAGGAGGCCGCACGCCTGCTGAGCGAGACCACGCTTCCCCACAGCCGGATCGGCGAACGCGTCGGCTACCACTCGGCGGTCGGCTTCCACCTGGCCTTCCGCCAGCAGTACGGGACCACCCCCGGCGACTACCGCCGCCGCTGGACGCAGGACACCGCACCCGGGACAGGAGACGTGACGCGGAACCCGGCCGGGCCCCCGCCCCGGAAGCAGCGTCCGCCGACGAGGAAACGGGCTCAGTAACGGCGGTGCGGCCTCCCGCTACACTCTGCGCGCATGCGCCTCAGGATGATCTTCATGTTGCTCCTGGTCTACGCCGTCACGGCGGCGCCCTTGTTCCTGCCCGGTGAGCTGCGCGTGGTCATCCAGCCGGCCACGACAGACGCGGCCGAGGTGTACTACGAGCCCGTCTCGCCCGTGATGCTCAGGTCCTACGAGGGCATCGAGCCCTTCAACCGAGCGCAATCACTGGCGGAGCAGCGGGCCGAGGCGCATCCGGACGACCTTGCTCCGCCGTACATCGCCCATGGCGGACCGTACCGGCTCGTCGCCCCCTACGTCACGGCGCGAGGACGCGCGCTGGCCGCTGCGGTGCTCTCGGGGACGTACTGGTCCGAGGGGAGACAGGTCAGGTACGACATCGTGCCGGAGGTGCGCCGGGTGACGAACAGTCAAGCGGCGCTGAGCCGCGTGTTCGACGCGGATGAGCTGCAGGACGAGCCCGCCGTCCTTTCGGGGTGGATCGACGAGGAGGCCAACCGGGTCGTCGTCGAGACGAACACCCTCGACCAGGATCTGCGCCACAGACTCGCAGAGCGATACAAGGGGGTCGTCGCGGTGAAGTGGGATCCGTTCAGGCAGCGGGCGGTGCTTCGGTAAGAAATGCCGGCTCTTGCCGAACTCGACCCGAGGACGTGGCCCGGGTCATCGCGTGGACGGCGGCGCCCTGCGCCAGATCTGAACTACTTGGCGTCCGGTCGCAGGCCCTTTTCGATGAGGTCGATCAGGTCGTGCACGGCTGGATCGGCGAGTTCGTCGGGGAGTCCGCGCAGGGGGCCGTCGATGAGCAGGACCGCCAGGCCGTGGACGCACGACCAGACCAGGAACTCGGCTCCTGGGCGGCGTTGGGGGGACATCAGGCCGCAGGAGACCAGGTCGTCCAGGGCGGCGCCGAGCAGTTGGAACGGCGTCAGGCCGCCCTGTCCGGCGGAGGCGGGGACCTGGGCCCGGGTCATGTCGTCGGGGACATAGAAGGTGACGCGGAACAGGCCGGGTTCGGTGCGGGCGAAGCGCAGGTAGCCGGTGCCGACGGCGCGGAAGCGGGCCAGGGCGGTCCGGGCCGGGTCGCCGGTCGGATCGAGGGCGGCGAGGTCCGCCTCCATGGCGTGGGCGAGTTCGGCCATGGCTCGGAGTGAGACCGCCTGCACCAGGGCGTCGCGGTTGGGGAAGTGCCGGTAGGCGGCGTTGGGGGCGACCCCGGCCTGCCGGGTGACCTCGCGCAGGGTGACCGCGTCCGGGCCTCCGGCGCGGGCCAGTTCGGTGCCCACCTCCACGAGCGCCTGATGCAGGTTGCCGTGGCGGTACCTGGTCAGGAGTTCGTGAAATGAACCGGAAGGTCGTAGCTGGGCTGTTCGTCTCGCTGGACGGCGTGGTGGAGGCGCCGGAGCGGTGGCACTTCCCGTACCTGAGCGAGGAGATGGCCGAGGCGATCAACGGCATCGCCAAGGTCGTGGCCTCCACGCCCCTGACCCAGGTCACCTGGAACAACTCCACCTTGATCGAGGGGGACCCGGTCGCGGCGGTCAAGGAACTCAAGGGCCGGCCCGGCGGCACCATCACGTTGTCGGGCAGCATCAGCCTGGTCCGCGCCCTGCTGGCAGCCGGTCTGCTGGACGAACTGCGGCTCCTGGTGCACCCACTGGTCGTCGGCACCGGCATGCGCCTGTTCCCCGAGGGAGCCCCGCCGGTCCCGCTGGAGCTGAGCCGGTCGGTCACCTTCACCAACGGCGTCCTCGACCTGACCTACCGGCCTGCCTGATCCCCCTTTCGATTCACCCCCACCGACCGAGAACGGAACCCTCATGAACGACGTCCAGACCAAGGCCGAGACCAAGACGCTCCAGGTGCCCGGTGCGCGTCTGCACTACGAGGTGCGGGGATCAGGGCCGCTCCTGCTGATGATCCCCGGCGCCCCCGCCGACGCCGGAACGCTGGCCGGACTGGCAGCCATGCTGGCCGACCGCTACACCGTGGTCACCTACGACCAGCGCGGCCCCGGAAGCGCTGGAGGCGATGGGCCGCATCCAGGGCAACCTCGACTACTTCCTGGGCCACGTCCTGCTGCCCGTGCTGCGCTTCGAGCCGGACGTCGCCGCGCTGAGCGCCGGTTCCGTTCCGATCTCCGTCGGTGTCGGGGCCGCCTCCGGCGACGGCGTCCCCGCCCTGTCGGCCAAGGCGCTGGCCGACCGGCTCGGCACTGTGCCGCTGGTGTTCCCCGGCGACCATCAGGGCCTGGCGACGGACCCTCTGACCAGCGCCGACATCATCCGCACGGCACTGGCCTGACCCTCATCAGCAGAAACGGAGCTTCAGAACATGACCGCACCGGCCAAGGGCAACCCCGCCAGCTACTTCCCCTCGATCGAGACCAGGTACGGACGTCCCGTCCAGGACTGGATCGACCTCATCAACACCTCGCCCCTGACCAAGCACATGGAACTGGTCGCCTGGCTCAAGACCGAGCACGGCCTTGGCCACGGCCACGCCAACGCCCTGGTCGCCCACACCCTCGCCGGCCGCGCGTAGGCAGGCGGACGGCTCGGCGCCCATGAACGCCGCACGCCAATCACGAAATCGACGGGTGGGAACTCATCGATGGGACGCTGCGACGCCTGTGAGGGCCAGGTCGCAGTAGGGACGGAAGGAGGAACCGACGCTGCTGGTGGCCCAGTAGAGGGTGGCCACGGTGAGCAAGTCGTCGGCCTCGCTCGACCGTCTAATGCGGTCCGGCCTCAGAACGGCTCGCGGCGGCGGGGAGAGTCACGCGGAAGGCGGTACGGCCTGGCCGGCTCCGGATGGACACGGCTCCCCCATGGGCGAGGGTCACGGCCTTGACGATGGCCAGCCCGAGCCCGCTGCCGCCCACGGCACGCGAGCGGCCCTTGTCTGCGCGGACGAACCGTTCGAACAGTTCCTGCTGGATCTCCTCGGGGATGCCCGGCCCGTCGTCGGTCACGGTCAGCTCCACCTCCTCTGACAGGACGCGCACGGATACCGTCACCGTGGTGCCCCGAGGAGTGTGGAGGGCGGCGTTGCTGAGCAGGTTCACCACCACCTGGTACAGACGCGCGGCGTCGCCGATCACGGTCACCGGGTCTTCCGGCAGTTCCAGTCGCCAGAGGTGGTCGGGGGCCGAGACTCGGGCGTCGCCGGTCGCGTCAATCACCGCGCGGGTCAGATCCACCTCCTCGCGGGCCAGCGACCGTCCCGCGTCGATCCTGGCGAGCAACAGCAGGTCGTCGACGAGCGTGCCCATCCGTGCCGACTCGGCCTCGATCCGCTCCAAGGAGTGCCCCACCGCGACCGGCAACTCGGCGGCATGACGGCGAGCCAGCTCCGTGTGAGCCCGAATGGTGGCCAGGGGGGTTCGCAGTTCATGGCCGGCGTCGGCGGCAAAGGTCCGCATCCGCTGCTCGCTGGCGTGCCGCCGGGTGAGCGCGTCGGCCACGTGCCCGAGCATCCGGTTGAAGGCCTCGCTCAGCCGGCCGATCTCCGTACGCTGGTCCTCAACCGGCACGCGGTCGGGCAGCGCCACCTCACCGCTGGACAACGGAAGCGTGCTGACCCGCTGCGCCGTGGCAGCCATCCGCTGCAGCGGCCGCAGGGACAGCCGCACCCACAGCGCGCCCGCCGTCCCCGCCGCGGCCATCACCACGGCGAACACCACCAACTCAGCCAAGATCAGCCGGTGCACCGTGGCCTCGACTCCCTCCATCGGGAGCCCGTCGATGAGCACGTCGCCGTCCTTGCCCCGGGTCGCCATGACCCGGTAGTCGTCCAGCTCGGACAGCTCCACGGCATGGCCGCGCCCGTCCACCGGTACGGCGGCCAAGGCGGCGACGTCCTGGGCGGAGAGACTCGGCTCGGCGTCGTCCGCGCTGCGGGACCGGACCACGGCTGCGTTGATCACCTGGCCGTTCACCATGCGCACGCCAAGGGTGCCGATCGACTGACCACGGCTGTCGCCGCGCTCGCGCTCCTCCTCCCGGCGGTGCTCCAGTGTGACGGCGAACCGGCCGGCCGCCATGGACAACTGCTGGTCCAGCCGGTCCACCAGGAAGCGCTCCAGCTCGATCGAGGTGCCCACGCCGATCGTGGCGCAGGCCAGCGCGAGCAGGACCAGCACTCCGGCCATCAGCCGGCCGCGGAGGGTATGCGGTCTCATGATGGCTTGAGCACGTAACCCACGCCCCGCACCGTGTGGATCAGCGGCGTGCGCCCGGAGTCGATCTTCTTGCGCAGGTAGCTGATGTAGAGCTCCACCACGTGCGCCTGGCCGCCGAAGTCGTAGGACCAGACCTCGTCCAGGATCTGGGCCTTGCTGAGCACCCGGCGCGGATTACGCAGGAGGAGACGCAGCAGCTCGAACTCGGTCGGGGTGAGTTCCACCAGCTCCCCCGCGCGGGTCACCTCCCGGGCGTCCTCGTCCATGGTCAGGTCGCCGACGACCAGCCGGCTCCCCTCGGCGATCTGGGCCATGCCGGCTCGGCGCAGCAGGCCGCGCACCCGGGCGACGACCTCCGCGAGGCTGAACGGCTTGGTGACGTAATCGTCGCCGCCTGCCGTGATCCCGGCGATCCGGTCCTCCACCGCGTCCTTGGCGGTAAGGAACAGCACGCACACCTGCGGCGCGTCGGCCCGCAGGCGACGCAGCACCTCCAGGCCGTCCAGGTCGGGCAGCATGATGTCGAGCAGCACCGCGTCCGGCTGGAAGTCACGGGCCACGTTCACGGCGACGGCACCACCGCCCGCGGTGCGGACCTGCCAGCCCTCCTCGCGCAGCACGGTGCCGAGCACCTCGGCGAGGTCGGGTTCGTCCTCGACGACGAGCACGCGAACGGGCGCGCCGTCGGCGCGGCGCAGTTCGGGAAGTTCACGGGCGCTGGCTTGCATGGTGTCTATCAGGATCCCCCTGTCCGCTCTGCGGACCCTCAGTCTCACCTATGAGAACCCTCTGAACGGCTGGGATATGCCTCGTTCAGAGGGAACAGAGAAGTTCGGCTGGCAGTGTGCTCGCGATGGAGAAGGAACTCCGCCCAAGGGGGACGATCGTGAGCATCGCTTCGGCCGGACGAGTCGCGACCGGGGCAGGGACAGGGACAGGGCGGCGTGGAGCCGTCCGCGCCCGTCCCGCCGCCGTCCTGTCGGTCATCGCCGCAGGGGTGCCGGCCGTGCTGGGCCTGTGGTGGACCGGTACCCCACGTGTCGCCGGCCTCGGGGACTGGCTCAGCGGGGCCGGCCGGATCACCGGTTTGCTGGCCGCATACGGGATCGCCGTGCTGCTCGCGCTGATGGCCAGGATCCCGCCGCTGGAGCGCGGCGTGGGCTCCGATCGCCTCGCCCGCTGGCACGCGATGGGCGGTCGCTACGTGGTCGCACTGGCGACGGCCCACACGCTGCTGATCATCTGGGGCTACGCCGTGGCGGACGGCACCGACGTGGCGAGCGAGACGGTGACGCTGAACCTGTCGTACCCCGACGTGCTCGCGGCCACGGTGGCCGTACTGCTCCTGGTGGGCGTGGGCATCATCTCGGCACGCGCGATCCGGCCGCTCCTGCGCTACGAAACCTGGTTCCATCTGCACTTCTACACCTATCTGGCGGCATGGCTGGCCTTCGGGCATCAGTTGTCGACCGGCAGCGAGTTCGTCGGCTCGCCCGTCGCCCGCGCCGCCTGGTACGCCCTCTATCTCGGGGTCGCGGCCGTGCTCGCCTGGTACCGGTTCCTCACTCCGATCCGCCAGGCGCTGCGGCACCGGCTCAGGGTCGACCGGGTAGAGCCGGAGGCGCCGGGCGTCGTCTCCGTCCACCTCTCCGGCCGCCGCCTGGACAGGCTGAAGGCCGAGCCGGGTCAGTTCTTCCGATGGCGGTTCCTCACCAGGGATCTGTGGTGGTCAGCCAACCCGTACTCGCTGTCGGCCGTCCCCCAGCCCGACGAACTGCGCATCACCGTCAAGGACCTGGGAGACCAGAGCAGACGTCTCGCTCGCCTGCGACCGGGCACCTGGGTCGTCGCCGAAGGCCCCAGCGGCGCGTTCACCCCTGGCCGGCGACGCCGCGGGCGCAAGGTGCTGCTCGTGGCAGGCGGGGTCGGCATCACCCCGCTGCGTGCCCTGTTCGAGTCGATCCCCGCCGCGCCCGGCGATCTCACCCTCCTCTACCGCGCACGCAGCGAAGAGGATCTGGTGTTCCGTACGGAGCTGGAGGAGATCGCCGGCCGGCGTGAGGCGGCCCTGCACTATTGCGTCGGCCCGCGCGACCAGGTCGGAGATCCGTTCACGCCGGAGGTCCTGGCAAGGTTGGTGCCCGAGCTGGCGCGGCACGAGGTCTACGTGTGCGGCCCCACCGGGATGACCGGCGCGGCGGTATCCGCGCTGCGCGCCGCCGGAATACCGGATCGCCACATCCATCATGAGTCGTTCGAGTTCTGAGGAATCCCCATGCGCAGAGCGATGTTCGCCATCCTCGTCACCGCCGTCGGCCTGGTGCTGCTCCTGTCGTTCAAGCCGCACAAGCTCACCACGGTGGCGTCCCCGCCGTCCGCCGTCTCCCAGGCCACCGCCCCGCCGTCCAGCGCCGGCGAGCCTCCCGCCGGCCGCCGGCAGAAGGACGTGGACGACGACAGCGAGGACGAGAACGGGAAGGCAGACAGCGCCTCGATTCCCCGGCAGGACGCCACCGTCCCGCAGGTCAGCGGCACCTGGACCGGGCCGGGCGCCGTCGCAGGCGCCACCGGCGGGGACAAGGTCATCACAGGTGACGTCGCCACCACTCGCTGGGGGCCCGTGCAGATCGAGCTCGTCCTGGCCGGCGGCAAGATGGCCGGCATCCGGGTGCTCCAGGCCCCCGACGGCAATCATCGCGACATCGCCATCAACAGCCAGGCGCTGCCGACGCTCAATGACGAGGCGCTGGCCGCAGGATCGGCCCAGATCGACGCTGTCTCCGGGGCCACGTACACCAGCGAGGGCTACGTCCAATCCTTGCAGAGCGCCCTGGACCGGGCCGGGCTGTGATGCGACACGTCGAGCACGTCATGGGCACGGTCTTCTCCTTCGACCTCCGCCCCCCGTTCGGCGACGGGCGGCACGCCGTCGCCGAGGCCGTCGCCTGGTTGCACCAGGTGGACGCCGTCTTCTCGACCTACCGCGCGGACAGCCCCGTCAGCCGCCTGGGCGCAGGCGAGATCGGCCTGGACGACTGCCCGCCGCAAGTGGCCGACGTCCTCGAACTGTGCGCGTCGGTGACGGAGGTGTCCGGCGGGTACTTCACCACCCGTCCCTCGGGCCACCTCGACCCGTCCGGTCTGGTCAAAGGATGGGCCATCGAGCAGGCGTCACGCATCCTCACCCGCTGCGGAGCCGTGAATCACTGCCTGAACGGCGGCGGAGACCTCCAGTGCGCGGGAAGACCCGCGCCCGACCGGCCGTGGCGGATCGCGGTCGCCCACCCCCTGCGCCCGGGGACGACCGCCACGGTGATCGCCGGAGACGACCTGGCCGTGGCGACCTCCGGCACGGCCGAACGCGGGCCGCACATCACCAACCCCCACACCGGCCGGCCCGCGCTGGACCTGGCTTCGATCACCCTCACCGGCACCGGCCTCACCATGATCGACGCCTACGCCACCGCCGCCTTCGCGATGGGCACGGCGGCCCGGGCCTGGATCGAAGGGCTCTCCGGCGTGGAAGGGTTCGCCGTCACTCCTACCGGCGCCACCTGGCACACCTCCGGCTTCCCGGACCTGACACCACCCATCATCGAGGAGGCCAAAGGGCCACCCCCACCGTTCCGGACCCGCTGATCGGACACCGCGCCCGGAGTGGCGTACGAATGAGGTTGGGAAGTAACAACGAGTGGCTGACATCCAGTTCGACCAGATCTTCCCGCTCGGAGAGCCCAACGACGCCTACGCGCGGCGCTTCATCGGCCAGAGCTACCTGGCCCCGCCGGCCGACGGCGGCGGGGACCAGATCCTGATGTGCACCGCCGGGTCGGGCTGGTACCAGGCCGAGGGCGAGGACCCGGTCAGCATGGAGCCGGGAACGGTGATCCGCGTCCCGGCCGGCACCAAGCATTGGCACGGGGCGACGGCCGACGCGTGGTTCTCCCACGTCGCCTTCATCACCCCTGGCGAGAACCTCGGCAACGAATGGCTCGAGCCCGTCACCGACGAGGAATACGGCTCGCCGCCGAAGAACGGAACGAGCGCATGACCATCCTGAACGAGACCTACACCCTGTCGAACGGCGTCCAGATCCCCAGGCTCGGCCTCGGCACCTGGTTCATCGACGACGACAAGGCAGCCGGGGCCGTCCGCGAGGCGGTCGGGATCGGCTACCGCAACATCGACACCGCGCAGGCCTACGGCAACGAGCGCGGCGTCGGCGAGGGCGTGCGCACGGCGGGCGTACCCCGCGACGAGCTGTTCGTGTCCACGAAGCTGGCCGCGGAGATCAAGGACCACGACCGGGCTGTCGCCGCGATCGACGGGTCGCTGGAGAAGCTCGGGCTCGACTACGTCGACCTGATGCTGATCCACAGTCCGCAGCCGTGGGACGACTTCCGCGGCGACGACTACGCCGAGGGCAACCGGCAGGCCTGGCGCGCGCTCGAGGAGGCGCACCAGGCGGGCAGGATCCGCTCGATCGGCGTCTCGAACTTCCTGCAGCGGGACCTGGAGATCATCCTGCGGGGCGCGACCGTCACACCGCACGTCAACCAGCTGCTGGTGCACGCCGGGAACACGCCCACCGAGCTCCTGGCGTACTGCGAGGACAGGCAGATCCTCGTCGAGGCCTACTCGCCCATCGCGCACGGCGAGATCCTGAAGAACGCCGAGCTGGTGGCGATGGCGGAGAAGTACGGCGTCACCGTCCCGCAGCTGTGCATCCGCTACACGCTGCAGCTGGGCACCGTGTCCCTGCCCAAGACCTCCAACCCGGAGCACATGCGCTCCAACGCCGAGGTCGACTTCGAGATCTCCGAGGCGGACATGGACACCCTGAAGAACCTGCACGCCCAGGACTACGGCGACTCCAGCGTGTTCCCCGTCTACAGCGGTAGGTGACGTCCGCGTCAGGAAGAGGCCCCGACCAGTCAGCGCCGGCCGGGGCCTCTCGCCGCTCTCGCGCGGCCTGCGCCCCTCGGTTCGTCGTGGGCACCGGCTCCCTCCGGGGCCGCCACTCTCCGAAGGTCAGCTCCGCCGGCGCCTGCATCCGCGCCAAGGCTGTCCGCCTGCGCGGCGGTTCCACATGCGAGGACATCGCCTCGCCACCTGCCTGGATCGCGGCGAGCACCCCACGTCGGCCCGCGCAGCTCGAACTTGCCGCCCGAGGCGTCACCGGAAACGGCCTGATCGACCTCGGACCCGATGGCGTCCCCTCGACTCCCTGTCCGGCCCTGCTCAGATCCTCGTCCGTGCAGTGCGCCCGCAAGCCGTTGGGCCGGGCTGCCGTCCCTGATCAAGGCCGAGGTGTCGGCGTTGACCGAGCGCCGCCTGATCGTGGTGGGGGACGGCGTCGGGGACTCCAAGTCGCGACGGCAGGCGCGGCGAGCGGGTCGCGTCCAGCGAGCCGGTGTTCGCGGCGTGTGCCATGAGAGGCTTCCATGCTCGCCATAAATCGACTATCGTCGATGTTCGATGAACGAAACTGAGGGGCCTCTGCCGCGCGCCGAGGCCGAGCAGTATGCGAGCTGGTTCAAGGCCCTGGCCGACGCCACTCGGATCCAGATCGTGTCGCTGCTTGCGCGGAGGCGAGCGCCGATGAGCGTGGGCGAGATCGTGACCGCTTCCGGGGTAGGCCAGTCCACCGTCTCGCACCACCTGAAGATCCTGGCCGACGTGCGGTTCGTACTGGTCGACAAGCAAGGCACGTCCAGCCTGTACCGGATCAACGAAGCCTGCGTGAGCTGTTTCCCCACCGCCGCCGACGTGGTGATGGGCAACCCCGTGCCGGCCGCACCGGTCTGCGACTGAGGAGATCCCATGGCGCACGACGAGATCGTCGACCACTACTCCGCCCTGGCCCGCAACGCGCTCAGCGGGCAGCGCATCGCCGACCGCGACTCTGCCGCCTACGCCGAACAGGCGGGTGTCGCCAACATGCAGTTCCTGCACGGGACGATCGAAGCGATCCCGCCCGGCCACACGGTGGACGTGGTCATCTCCAACTGCGTGCTCAACCTGTCCGACGACAAGGCGGCGGTGCTGGCGGAGGCGTTCCGGGTGCTGCGACCGGGGGGCCGGTTCGGGATCAGCGACGTCGTCACCGCCCAGGTGCTCGACGAGCAGGCGCGGCAGCGGGACGGGCAGCGCATCGGCTGCGCCGCCGGATCGCTCACCGTGCAGGAGTACCGGGATCTGCTCGTCGCGGCCGGCTTCGTCGCCGTCACGATCACGCCGGCCGCCGATCACGGCGACGGGGTGCAGTCGGCCATCGTCCAGGCCGTCAAGCCCGTCATCGGGCCCGGCCTGGAGATCCGGCCGATGCGCGAGGGCGACGCCGCCGAGGTGCTGGCCATCTACCAGGCCGGGCTGGACACCGGCCAGGCCAGTTTCGAGACCACCGCGCCCAGCTGGGAGGGGTTCGCCGCGAGCCGGTTGCCGCAGCTGCGGTACGTGGCGACCGACAGCGACTCCGGCGAGGTGCTCGGCTGGGTGGCCGCCTCGGCGGTGTCGTCCCGCCCGGTCTACGCCGGAGTGGTCGAGCACAGCGTCTACGTCCACCCCGGCTGCCAGGCTCACGGCATCGGCCGGGCGCTGCTGGGGGCGTTCGTCGCCGCCGCCGAGGACGCCGGCGTCTGGACGATCCAGTCCGGCATCTTCCCCGAGAATGCCGCCAGCCTGGCCCTGCACCAGGGCCTCGGTTTCCGGGTGGTCGGCACCCGCGAACGCGTCGGCTGTCACCGCGGCCTCTGGCGGGACGTGCTGCTGATCGAGCGCCGCAGCACCTTGACCGGGGTCTGAGTCGCCGCTCGGGACGGCGGTTCGCGGACTACCGTTCGGCTGGAGCCGCGTTGCGCCCTTCGCCGTACGAGATCTCCCCCAAGCTCCGCCGGGCCCTTCCTGGCTTTGATATATGCCAATATAGAGAGGGATCGATTTCGACGCCTGTCTATACGGAGAAGATGTGGAACCTCTGGAGCTCTTGGAGTGCAGCCCGCCGCTGATGCGCGAGCCCCTGGACGCCGAACAGGCGGCCGGGGTGGCGCGGGTGTTCAAGGCGCTGGGCGACCCGGTACGGCTGCGCATCCTGTCCATCGTGGCCAGCCGCGCCGGCGGCGAGGTGTGCGTGTGCGACATCACCGGCGCGTTCGAGCTGTCCCAGCCGACCATCAGCCACCACCTGAAGGTGCTCAAGGAGGTCGGGCTGCTGACCTCGGAGCGGCGCGCCTCCTGGGTGTACTACCGGCTGGTGCCCGAGACGCTGGGCGAGCTGTCGGCCCTGCTCGACGTGCCCGCGACCGTCTGAGAAGCGGCGCGATGTCCTCTTCCACCGCACCTGCGCAGGGCGTCATCGCCGGCCTGTCCACGCTCGACCGGTTCCTGCCGGTGTGGATCATCGCGGCCATGGCCGCCGGACTGCTGCTCGGACGGCTCGTCCCGGGGCTGAACACCGCGCTGGACGCGGTGAAGATCGGCGACATCTCCCTGCCGATCGCCCTCGGACTGCTGCTGATGATGTACCCGGTGCTGGCCAAGGTCCGCTACGACCGTCTGGGCTCCGTCACCGGTGACCGCCGCCTGCTGCTCTCCTCGCTGGTGCTGAACTGGGTGCTCGGCCCGGCCGTCATGTTCGCGCTGGCCTGGACCTTCCTGCCCGACCTGCCCGAGTACCGCACCGGCCTGATCATCGTCGGGCTCGCCCGCTGCATCGCCATGGTCCTCATCTGGAACGACCTGGCCTGCGGCGACCGCGAGGCCGCCGCCGTGCTGGTGGCGCTCAACTCGGTCTTCCAGGTGGTCGCGTTCGGCGCGCTGGGCTGGTTCTACCTGCAGGTGCTGCCCGGCTGGCTCGGCCTCGCCCAGTCCGCACTTCAGGTCTCGGCCTGGGACATCGCCCAGTACGTGCTCATCTTCCTCGGCATCCCGCTGACCGCCGGATACCTGTCCCGCAAGCTCGGCGAACGCGCCCGCGGCCGGGACTGGTACGAAAGCCGCTTCCTGCCCCGCGTCGGCCCGCTGGCCCTGTACGGGCTGCTGTTCACCATCGTCATCCTGTTCGCCCTGCAAGGCGGCACCATCACCGCCCAGCCCGGCGACGTCGCGCGCATCGCGCTGCCGCTGCTGGCCTACTTCGCGCTCATGTGGGGCGGGTCGTTCCTGGCCGGCAAGCTGATCGGCCTGGGCTACGAGCGCTCCACCACCCTGGCCTTCACCGCCGCCGGCAACAACTTCGAGCTGGCCATCGCGGTCGCGGTCGGCGTCTTCGGCGTCACCTCCGGCCAGGCGCTGGCCGGAGTGGTCGGCCCGCTCATCGAGGTTCCCGTCCTGGTCGCCCTGGTCTACGTCAGCCTGGCCGGCCGCCGCCTGTTCACCAAGGAGCCCAAGCATGCCTGACAAGCCCAGCGTCCTGTTCGTGTGCGTGCACAACGCCGGACGCTCCCAGATGGCCGCCGGCTGGCTCACCCACCTGGCAGGCGACCGCGTCGAGGTCCGCTCGGCCGGTTCCGCCCCGGCCGACCAGGTCAACCCGGTCGCCGTCGAGGCCATGGCCGAGGTCGGCATCGACATCACCACCGCCCGCCCCAAGGTCCTGTCCGTCGACGCGGTCCAAGCCTCCGACGTGGTCATCACCATGGGCTGCGGCGACGCCTGCCCGATCTTCCCCGGCAAGCGGTACGAGGACTGGAAGCTCGACGACCCAGCCGGACAGGGCATCGACGCCGTCCGAGCAATCCGCGACGACATCCGCTGCCAAGTGGAGAAGTTGCTCGGCGGGTTGCTGCCTGGCTGACTCGGATTCGCTCGTTCTGGCGGGCGAAGGCGGCCACGAACTGGATGTGGGTGTGGGCATGCCATGGCTCCGTCGGGGCAGGGGGACCTGGGTGAGGTGTCCTCACCCAGAGCCTCAGGAGGGCCGGCCTCAAGCGGAGGCGGAGCGACGGAGGTGCCGAGCATGCGGCTGCACAAGATCAGTTACACAGCGATGAGCGCCGTCATGTGCGCGAACCTCGGCTTGGGAGGAGCCGCGTTGGGTGCGGCGGTCACGCCACGTCAGCAGCCTGCGTGCACTGCGCCACCGCTTCAAGGGCATGTGGTGGATGTGTCCCTCGCGGAGATGGGATCAGGCATGGTGGGCCCTGGCCCTCACCCTGGCCCTCGTGGTCCCGGATCGTACGGGACTCCTGGTCCGGGTGGCATGATGCCCGGCACCCAAGGCCCGGACGGCTCAGGGCCGCATGGCACGCGGATGAGACTGACGGCCACGCCTTCAAGCGTTCCAGCCGGCAAGGTTTCGCTGCGTGCGTACAACGAGGGGGTCCTCGCCCACGAGGTCGTCGTGCTGCCGCTCCCGGCGGGGCACGCGCCGGGACAGCGGGTGACCGGTTCGGACGGGCGCGTCAGCGAGGCGGGTAGCCTCGGCGAGGCGTCCCGTACGTGTGGGGCGGGCGCCGGGAACGGCATAGCTCCTGGATCCACGAGCTGGACCACGTTGACACTGCGACCGGGCCGATACGAACTGCTGTGCAACTTCCCGGGCCACTATTCGGCCGGCATGTACGCCGAACTCGACGTCACTGGTTAGGCCATGGGCCTGATCAGACTGAGGTCCGGGCGGCCAGCAGCCCTACGGCGGCGACCAGCAGCCTCGCCGCCGCCATGAGTGTGTCCGGTTCGACGCGGTCGGGGGTTTCGGCGGGGGTCTGGTAGCCGGGCATGCCCATGCCGATGCCGATCGCGGCCAGGCCGGCGGTGGCGTAGCGGCGGTTGTCGGAGGCCATCGCGCCCGCTCGGAGGGGCACGCCGGTCAGGCGGGCGGCCTGGTCCAGGGTGGCCAGCAGGGCGTGGGCGGGTCCCCCGGCCTCGACCGAGGCGGCGTGGTGCAGGTGTGCGGCGCCGTCGAGGTTGATCACCAGTGTGTCGGACGGCAGCGCGGGCGCGTGGTGGGCCGAGCCCCATGCCCCGGCCTCCTCGGCGTCCAGGAAGACCACCGACAACTCGGCCCGGACGGCCGGGCCCGCCGTCAGGACGCGGGCGGCCTCCAGGACGGCGGCCACACCGGAGGCGTTGTCGGCGGCCGCGGGCAGCCGCATGCCGGGGTCGTCGCCGACGCCGTCGTAGTGCGCGGCCAGCAGGACGCGCGGCCCGCTCCCTTCTCCCCCGGCGTGGGAGAAGCGGGCGTGGACGTTGTGGCCGTCCGTGGAGATCTGCCGGAGCGGCATCGACGCGGTCACCTGCACCTTGGCGGCGGCCAGGGCGTCGGCAAGGTGGGCGTGCCGGTCGGCGCGAAGGGCGATGATCGGGACGGCGCGCGGGGCCGGTCCGGCGATCATCTTGGGCATCCACCCCTCGGCGTCGGCGCCGCGCGCGGTCAGCACTCCGGCCGCGCCGTGGGCCTCGGCTCGTTCGCACGCCTGCGCCCAGTCCCCGTCCTCGGCCAGGACCCACCGGCCGTGCAGGTCGGCCTCGGAGGCGGCGGCCAGCGGCGCGGTGTGCGGGGTCGGCAGGTCGGCGGTGGCGAGGTGCTCGACGAAGTCGCGGCGGTGCTCCAGGCGCAGCACCTCGCTGCCTGCGCTCCATTCGAGCACCGGGGTGGCATACAGCTCCCGCACGTCGGCAACGGGGAAGGAGTCGAGTTCGACCTCGGCGCCCAGCTCGCGCAGCCGCTCGGCGAGCCATGCGGCGGCGGCGCGACCTCCGGGCGTGTCCACGCGCCGCCCGGCGTAGTGGTCGCGAGCCAGCTCGCGCACCGTGGCGAGCATCCGCGCCGCCGACACCCGCTCCACGGCGGTGGCCAGGCCGGGCGCCTGAGGGAGGTCCGGCATGGTGGAGGTCATCCGCAGCAGCCGGTGGCGGCTGGGGTGGCGGCTGGGGCCTGACCGCAGCAACCGGCCTGAGCGGCCTGCTGGGCGGCGGCCGTGCTGCCACAGCAGGCGTTGGCGGCTGCTTCCGCCTGCTCGGCCGTGCCCCTGGCCGCGGAGGCGGCGGGAGCTCCGCAGCAGCCACCGGCGGCGGGCGGCGCGAAAGCCTCTGCCAGGTCGCCGATGAAGCCGCCACTGGTCTGGTCCGTCGTCATGATGGTTTCCCTTCTGCCGGTGTGAGGTCGAGACCGTCAACACTTCGACCTATGTCGAATCAGGCATGACGATCTCACGCTACTTAGATGTTCGTCAAGATAGACAGGGGTCGAAATAAAGGGTGCCTGATAGACACATGCCCATGAACGCATCCACCGCCCAGCATCTCAGCATCATGTCTCCCGCTTTCGCCGTCGAGCATCTGCCGCACGAAGGGGTGCCCGAGGACGATTGGCTGGTGCTCGTCCGCGCCCCGGAAGGGCTGACCGTGGTCCGCGAGGCCAGAGGCGTGGACGCGGCGGAGCAGTGGATCGGCTTCTACGGAGGCGCCACAGCACATGGCCTGGACATTCCCGGAATGCTGTCCGCGATCGTCAAGCCGCTGGCGGAGGCGGCGATCCCGGTATTCGTAGCCTCGACTTTCCATGCCGACCTTGTCCTGGTTCCCAAGCCGAGGAAACAACAGGCCATCAGCGTCCTCGAGGAAGCGGGGCACCAGGTGATGAGCCGGGACGGTGAAGCCGGTGAACGCTCCGGCAACAGCACGGGAGCTGGGCAGTGATTTCCGCAGCCAGTTACCGGGCGGCGCGGCCGGCGGCGGATGACCGGGTCGAACAGGGCCCGGCCGTCGATCTCGCAGGGTTCGGTGCGGAAGCCCTTAGCTGTCACCCCTGCGCCGGAGAGTCAGATAGGCTCCAATAACTCGAACATACATGTTCGAGTTATTGGGAAGGTGGTGGGGCGTGGCACCGCGAGAAGCGCTGAGAGAGGGACGAGCATCGGCAACGGCCGGTTCGCCCGGAGACCCGCAGGGGGTGCGTCTGCGCCTGCATCAGACGATCCGCCCCAAGGGCGTGGCACACCCGGCGCAGTGGTCAGCTGCCGGCCAGAAGGGGCAGCGCTTCGCCGACGCACCCTTCCCTCTCCCGGCAGAGAATGAGGAACGCCACCTGCCGGTCCGTCTCATCGGACGGTACAGAGCACGGTCGGCCAGAACGGTCACACCGGTCGCCTCAGGCGGCGGACTCGCCGTTTCTCACGACGGGTCAGAGCCGGCCTCGCCACCGAGCCTCTTCCCGGAGGCCCGTCATGCGTAGCGCCGTGCCTCTGGGGGACGACACCATCGTCGTGCTGCTGCTGGCAGGACTGATCTTCATGGCGGCCCTGGTGCTGGGCGTATGGAAATACCGGCAGATGATCCACTCGGAGCGCCACAGGGCTCACCCCTATGTGGACATCGCACATCGTGCCGCATTGCTGTATTCGTTCGCGACCCTGCTGATCGCTGTCTTCGTCGAGCTGAGCGGCTGGCCTGAGGCAGTTGATCTCGTCGCGGCGGGAGTCGTCGTGGTGTTCTTCGTCGCGGCGATCGTGAGCTATGTCCTGCACGGTTGGCGCCGGGACACCGGCAATCAGTTCCGCCATCCCGTCCGCGGCACAACGGCGTTCATGGCGGCGCTCATCGTGGGCGAAATCGGCGGCTTCGCTGTGCTGCTCGCCGGATTCGTGCAAGCACAACTGCTCTGAATCTTGCCCAGGCCACGCATGCGGTGAGTCCGCCACCTCACCCCGGAACCAGGCTCCCGCCTCAGGCGGCCAGTACCGACTGGATGGACTTCGTGACCGTGTCGGCGGCATCGTCACGGGCCAGGCGTCCTTGGCGTACCTCGTTCGCCGCGCCGTGCAGGATGTAGTGGGTGAGGCTGACCAGCCAGGCGGCGGGCAGGTCGGTACGGAAGACGCCTTGATCCTGGCCACGGTGGACGAGGTCGGCCATGCGCTGGGCGGGTTCAGCGTGCAGGTCTCGGACCCGTCCCGCGGGAAGGACTCCTTCGGCCGCGGCCAGCAGGGCCGCTGATTCGGCCACCAGTTCCCAGCTGGACGCCAGCAGGCGGCCCATGGCTTCGCGCGCGTCGCCCGTCAGGTCGACGGAGGCCAGGAGCTCGTCACCGTCTCGCAGTGCCTCGACGAGTGCCGCCTCGATGAGGTCGGCCCGGGTCCGGAAGTGCCCGTACAGGGTCATCCGCCCGACGCCGGCAGCGCGGGCGATGTCGTCGGTGGTCGCATGCGGGTCCGAGCGCATCAGTTCGCGTGCCGCGGACACGATGCGGGCGATGCTGCGCTCGGCATCGGCACGGCGCCTGGAGCGCGCAGGAGGTGCAGCCATGCCCCCAGCCTATCTCGTATGCGCGTATACGGCTTATAGTGACCAGCAGAACTCGTATATCGACATACGAGTTATCGGCTGGAGGATCTGATGACCCGTCCTGCATTGCACCAGGCAGAGCTCCGCGAGCCGCTCCCGGCCCGGTGGCGCATCCTCGGCTTCCTCGGCGTGGCCCAGCTCATGCTGATCCTTGACGTCACCGTCGTCGCCATCGCGCTGCCTCACATGGAGACGGACCTCGCCCTCGGTCGCGAGGCCCTGACCTGGACGGTCAGCGCGTACACGCTCACCTTCGGCGGCCTCATGCTGCTCGGCGGCCGCATCACGGACCTGCTGGGCGCCAAGCGGATCGTGATCACCGGCCTGTTGCTGTTCACCGTGGCATCGCTGGTCACAGGGTTGGCCGGGTCGGCGGGCATGCTGCTCGCCGGTCGGGTGGCCCAGGGCGTCGGGGCCGCGCTGCTGTCGCCCGCGGCGCTGTCGCTGGTGGTCGCCCTGTTCGACGGAGAGGAGCGGAACAAGGCCCTGGGGGTCTGGTCCGCGCTCGGCGGCGGCGGCGCCGCGCTCGGTGTGCTCCTCGGCGGCCTGCTCACCGCCGGTCCGGGATGGTCGTGGGTGTTCCACGTCAACGTGCCCATCGGCCTGGTGATCGCCGTGGTCCTCGCCGTACTCCTCCCGGCGCGTACGCCTTCGCCCGCGTCCCGGCCCCGGCTCGACGTACTTGGTGCGATCCTGGCGACGTCCGCCGGCGCGTCGTTGATCTACGCCCTCATCGCCGCCGGTGAGCGAGGGTGGCTCAGCGCCCTCACCGGGGTGCTCGTGCTCGTGGCTGCCGTGGGCTACCTGCTGTTCGCGCTGTGGCAGAGGCGGGCGCGTTCACCCCTGATGGACGTGCGACTGCTCGCCCGGCGTCCCGTGGCGGTCGGGGCCTTCCTCATCCTGATGGCCACGGCGCTGATGATCGCGGTGTTCTTCCTGGGAACCTTCTACTTCCAGCACGCCCTGGGCTACGGCGCGCTGCAGGCCGGGCTGCTGTTCCTGCCGGTCGCGCCGGCGACGATGCTCGGCGCCAACCTGACCGGGCGTCTGCTCGGCCGGTGGGGCGGGCGCGCCCTGGCCGTCGCGGGTCTGACGGTCGCGGCGATCGGCATGGCCGTACCGGCCTTCTCGACGAACGTCGTCAGCGTCGTGGCGGGCGTGGCCGTCGCGGCGGCGGGCACCGGCGCGATGTTCGTCATCGCCTCGGCGACCGCGCTCGGTCAAGTGGCGCCCCACGAGGCCGGGATCGCCTCCGGCATCGTGAGCACCTTCCACGAGTTCGGCGCGTCCATCGGAGCCGCCGTCATCTCCAGCGTCGCAGCCGCGAGCCTGGCCGGGACCACGTTGAACGGCTTCACCAGCGGATTCACCGTGGCCGCGATCGCATCGGCGGGCGGCGCGGTCGTCGCAGCGCTGGTAACGCCCGGCCGCCCGTCACCCACGGCGCAAACCGGCTCTCAGTGAGCGAGGACCGCCCGCTCGCCGGCGCTACGGCTTGTCAACACGCCGGCAACTCCCCCGCCCACGACGAAGCTCGCCCAGCAGTCGGCGAGCGGCCTGAAACACACCGCCCCGCCGCAACACCCGACCGGAAAGGATCACTGTGACGACGATCCGTCGTGCCACGCCCGAAGACGCCGCCATCGTGCACGACCTCATTCGCGGTCTGGCCGAACACCAGGGCCAGTCCTCGGCCATCACCGTAGGCGTCGAGGATCTGGAGCGGATGCTCGCCCGCCCGGAGGTCACCTACCTGCTCGCCGAGCGGAGCGGCCGGGCCGTCGGCTACGTCTCCTGGCTGGAGCGCATCAGCTTCTGGTCCGGCCAGGACTACCTCGCCCTGGACGACCTGTACGTGACCGGCGCCGAACGCGGCGACGGCGTGGGCAAACGGCTGATGCAAGCCGCGGCTGAAGCCGCCGACGGCAAGGTGATCCGCTGGGAGGTGACCGAAGCCAACGTCGCCGCGCAACGCTTCTACGCCCGCATCGGCGCGACGCTCACCTCCAAGAAGATCTGTCGCCGGCAACCGGCGCGGACTCGCCCGGAACCGTCGAACACCTGGTGAACGGCGTGGCATCCCCTTCTTTGCCCGGGCTCGCCCGCATACTGGGGATACTCCCCTCCCATCGTCAATCGCTTCACGTGCCCGTCGAGAGGGAGATCATGAGGGTTGTGGCGACATTCGGCCTGCTCGCGGCCCTTGTCGCAAGTCCCTGCACGATCGCGGCCGCCGCGCCCGTCCTGCCGATGCCCGACCCTCCGGTGGAGGAGGGCGACAGTGCCGATGACCAGACCAACCCGGAGGGAGCGGCGGGCCGGCCCGCGGCGCCGGCGGGGATCGGCAATTGGACGGGGGTCAAGATCAGGCCGCGTCGCCCGCGTCAGGACAGTTACGTTCGCGTGCTCGTACGCTGCCCCGCCGAGGCCACCGACGCGATCGTGGCCGCCAAACCGTTCAACCCGCCGGGATCGAGGACGTTCCGCACACAGCTGGGCGTCGGGATGAGGAACAACCGGGGCTTCGACAAGATGTACCTCTCCTACGACGCGCTCCTCGGCCGGCGCAGGGTCACGCTGAAATGCGTGAAGGTCACCATGCTGGAGCACCCGCGCAGAAGAGTGATAGAGCTGGTCAGCCGATCCGACACCTACGTCTTCGTCCGAAGGTTCGAGCCCGGCAAGTTCTGACCGGTCGTCCTCCCCACCGACTCGAACGCGTCCTCACCGGCAACGCCTGGAGCTACCGCAAAGCCGCCGCCCGGCGCCAGGCCCTGGCCGGCACATGCCGTAACGGCGTCCGGTGACAGCGATCAGTGTGATCGAAGGGCATCCCCGTCCCCTGCCACAGCGCATACTTGCGCACAGGCATGCGCCGCGCCCGTCATCGTGAGCGTGGCGACCGGTCAGGCCGTCCCCGAGCTGATCTCGTCGACGGGTGGCCTGGGCACGAACATCCTCAGCGCGCTGATCGTCCGCCTCGCCGACGGGACGCGCTCGCCCAGCAGGGAGCTCGCCGAGAGCGAACTGCTCGCCGAACTCCGCACGCAGCTGGAAGCCGACGACGAGCGTGCCGCCGCCCTGAGCCGCGAGCTGGCCGGGCTCCTGCGCGGCGTCGGCGCCACCGAGATCTTCGCCGAGTCGTCCGGCTGCGCCGAGGCCGCGGACACGCTGGACCTGCTCGGTTCGAGCTTCGGCCCACTTCAGCGCAAGGCCGCCCTGACCGGCGACAACGCCCTCCGGACCTCGCAACGCAGCCCTTCCACGACGTGGCCGACCTCAGCGTCCCTGGTTTGACGCGTACACTTGCACCTGTAAGACTGAACTAACAGGTGCAAGACAGACCCTCCCCGAGGACGACATGCCGACCAGCGAAGAGTTGCTCCGCCTGCTCGGCGCGGTCGGGCATCCACTCAGGTTGCAGATCCTCGCCGAGCTCGCCGGCGGCCGGATCCACGTCAGCGAGCTGGCCCGCCGGATCAAGGTGTCCCGTGCGCTGCTCTACATGCATCTGGAGCGGCTGGAGAAGGCGGGGCTGATCGAAGGGCGGCTGGAGCTGTCGGCCGACGGCAAGGCGATGAAGTACATCGAGCTGCTGCCCTTCGAGCTCACCCTGACGATCGACACCGTCCTCGCGGCTCTGCGCGCGGACGACGAGGAAGGACCCCATCAGGTGCAGGAGACCCCGCAGTGATCGACATCGGTTCCATCGTGATCCCCATCGTGGTCGTGCTGATTCTGTTCGGCGCGATCTCGGCCTGCATGGCGTTCTACTTCCGGTTCGAACGGCACCGCACCGACGTGCTGGCAGCCGAGATGGCCAGATATCGCGAGCTGGCCGAGCAGGCCGTGCAGCGGCAGGGTGAGGTGCAGGCCAGGCTGGGCGAGCTGACGGAGAAGGTCGCGGCGATGGAGAGGATCCTGCTCAGCGTCGACTGACGAGCCTGTGACACAGGTCCGGGGGCGAGCGGCAACTCACCCCCGGACGGCGGAACCGCACGACCACGCCGTGACGGCGTGCCTTTGACGCGTACGTGCTCCCACAGAAAGGAGAGCAGCTCATGCTGCTCGAACGCAAATCATCCCGCTGGCGTGCCCTCATGTGCTCGCTGATGGTCGCGGCGCCGCTGCTGGCAGTGAGCGCCCCGGCCGCCGCGACCGCGGCCGATCCGGCACGGTCGGCACGGCAGTTCGCCGACGCCTATGTGCCCCGCCAGCTCAAGGAGCACCACATCCCCGGGGCGGCGATCGCCGTCGTGGCGGGCGGCCGTCGGGTCTTCGCCCAGGGGTACGGCGTCGCCGAGGTGGAGACCGGCCGTCCCGTGGACGCCGAGCGGACCGTCTTCGCCCCCGCGTCGGTGGCCAAGCTGATCACCGCCACCGCCGTCATGCAGCTCGTCGAACGGGGCCGGATCGACCTGAACGCCGACGTCAACCAATACCTCACCACGTTCAAGATCGACGACGCCTACCCGGGCCGGCCGGTCACCATGGCGAACCTGCTGACCCACACCGCCGGGTTCGCCGGCGGTGACTTCGGCACCGGCGCGGCCACCGCCCGTGATGTGCACCCGCTCGGCGCCCACCTCGCCGACCACCAGCCGCCCCGGATCCGGCCGCCCGGCGCCAGGGCCGTCTACTCCAACTACGGGATGGGCCTGGCCGGCTACCTGGTCGAGGTGCGCTCGGGCCTGCCCTTCCACCAGTACGTGCAGGAGAACATCTTCCGCCCGCTCGGCATGACGCACTCCAGCATGGCCCAGCCCGAACCCGGCCCCGTCGCCCCGGCGCTGGCCCCCGGTTACCGCCTCCAGGACGGCCACCAGGTCCGGGCAGAAGGGGCCAAATACGGGCACATGCCGCCGCACGGAGCCGGCTTCCGCTCCACCGCCACCGACATGGCCGCGTTCATGCTGGCCCAGCTGACCGGCGGCGGGGGGATACTCAGGCCGGACAGCGTGCGGCTCATGCAGAGCCGCCACTTCGGCAACGCCGAGGGCACCGCCGGCATGGGGTACGGCTTCCAGGAGTACACCAGGAACGGCCGGCGCCTGCTGGTGCACCGGGGCAACATTCCCGGCTACTTCGCGATCATGGCGCTGATCCCCGACCGGGGCATCGGCGTCTACGCCTCCTACAACGGCATCGGCAAGCGCGGCCCCGACTCCGCCTGGTCCCTGGTCGACGCCTTCGCCGACCGCTTCGCCCCGGCCCCCGCCCCGGCGGACGGCACGCCGGGGCCGCTGCCCGACGTCGCCCAGTACACCGGCACCTACCGTACGGCCCTGGCCGCCGACATGACCGACCTGGGCAAGCTCAGCTCGCTCACCAGCACCGTGACGGTCAGCGCGGCCGGCGACGACCTCCTGACCACCACCGGCGCGGTCGCGCTCGGCCCCGCTGAGAGCCGCCAGTGGACCCAGATCGCCCCCGCCCTGTTCCGCGAGAAGAACGGCTACCGCACCATCCGGTTCCGTCCTGACGGCCTGCTGGCCACGGAGAACCCGGCGGGGCCGCTGGAGCGCCTGGCCTGGTACCAGTCGCCCACCTTTCATCTCGGCGTGCTCGGCGTGAGCCTGACCGTGCTGCTGCTGTCGGCTGTGGGCGGACCCCTCGCGCATGCCGTCCGCCTCGCGCGACGCCGCAGGTCCGGCAGGTCCGGCAGGTCCGGCGGGGCCGGCGGGGCCGGCGGCGGATCCGCACCCGCGGGTGCTTTCGGGGTTGCCGCCGGAGGCGGGCGGACGGCGCGCCGGCGGCCGGTTCGCGGGCCACGCCTGGCCGGGCTGCCCGCGTGGATCACGGCGGTGCTCGTCACGGCCTCCGCCGGATCGCTCGTGGCGATGTTCGCCGACTTCGACGCCAACCAGGCCGAGTTCTTCCTGGGCGGCAGCCCGTTGTTCACGACCATCACCACACTGCCCGTCCTGGCCGCGGCCGGGGCCGGCGTGACGCTGGTCACCGCCGGGCTGGCCTGGGTCAAGGGCTGGTGGACCCTGGCCGGGCGGGTTCACTGCACCGTCGTGGTCCTCGCCGCGCTCGCCTACCTGAGTGTGGCCGCCGCCTACAACCTGATCGGCTGAGAGCCTCCGGCGGCTCCGCCACCGAACGGTTTCGCAGGAACGCTACGCCGTGAGTGCCGCCACTACCTGCTCATCCCTGTCGAGCGGCACCTGCGCAAGGTCCTGACCGAAGAGCAGCCTGATCGCTCTACGAACGCCCAGGTCAGCAACGGTATTCGCGTCTTGGCACCGCACAGGCCCGCCGGGTCGGGTCAGTCGGCCGACCTGCGCTTGCGGTAGGCGCGTTGTTGGCAGGCCCGCGAGCAGTAGACGCGAGGGCGGCCCGAGGGGGCGGTTTGCAGGAGTGTGCCGCACTCAGGGCATCTTTCGTCACGGCTTTCGTCACGCTCTCGGATCAGCATCTCGACGCCGTCCAGGAGGCGGCGCAGGCCGAACGTGAAGGAGTCCTCCGGATCGTCCCAGCCGCCCGTCTCCCACAGGCGCGAGAGGGCGGGATAGCGGTCGAGGCGTTCGTACAGGGAGCCGCGGGCGCCCCACCACTCCTCCTCCGACACGCCGCTGCGGCGTTCCTCGCGCCGGGTCTCGGCCAGGAGCAGCGCCTCGGCGTCCACGAACCGGCCTAGCAGGCCGACCACCGCGACCACCTCGGACGGCCGCAGCGCGGTGCCGGTCAGCGCGCCGAGCATGTGGTCGTAATGGGCGACCGCGTTCGGGCCCGGCAGGTGGCGGGAGCCGCGCACCTCGGCCAGCCACGGGTGCCGCATGCGGAGCTCCCACGCCCGCCGGGCCGCCTCCTCCAGCCGCCCCCGCCAGCCACCATCGGCGTCCGAGGCGGCGTCCGGGCCGTCCGAGGCGGCGTCCGGGCCGTCCGAGGCGGCGTCCGGGCCGTCCGAGGCGGCGTCCGGGCCGTCCGAGGCGGTGACGAGGGCTTCGCCCAGCACCTCGTCGCGCATCAGGTCCACGAGCTGGTCGCGGCCGGGCACGTGGCGGTAGAGGGACATGGTCGTGAAGCCCAACCGGTCGGCGACCTTGCGCATCGACAACCCTTCCAGGCCCTCGGCGTCGGCCAGCTCGACCGCGGCCCGCACGATCCGGCCCAGGCTGAGGCCGGGCCGCGGCTCACGTTCCGCGTCCCGCCACAGCAGCTCGACCCCGTGGTCCGGGTCCCCCGCCACACCTCGCGTCATTGGCACCTCCCTCGTTTATGGTGTATTACTCCGTGTACACCATAAACAGCAAAGGGGATACCTGTGTTCCACTTCCATGTCGCACCCGGCGGGGACGACTCCTGGCCCGGCTCCCTCGAACGCCCCTTCGCCACCCTGGAACGCGCCCGGGAGGCCGCCGGGGAGTCCGGCGGGGAGTCCGTGGTCCACCTCAGGCGCGGCGTCCACGTGCTGGGCGAGCCTCTGGAGCTCACCGAGGCCGACTCGGGCACCGTCTACCAGGCGTACGGCCACGGCACCCCCGACCAGGAGGAGGCCGTCCTGAGCGGTGGCCGGACGATCACCGGCTGGCAGGTGCGCGACGGCGTCTGGCTGGCCGACGTCGGCGACCTGGAGACCCGCCAGCTCTACGTGGACGGCCGCCGCGCCGCCCGGGCCGGGATCGAGGGACTGCCCGGTTCGTCCCCGGCCGCGACCGCCACCGGCTACGTCACCGACAGCGCCGCGCCGCTGGCCTGGACCAGCCCGCGCGACGTGGAGTTCGTCCACCGCGGCGTGTACCCGTGGACCGAGGGCCGCCTGCCCGTCGCGGACGTCGCCCAGGACGGCGACCGGACCGTGATCACCATGGCGACGCCCGCCTTCGGATGGGCCGCCGAGCTGTACAACTCCACCTGGGAGGGCACCACCTCCGCGGGCCCCGGCCTGCCCACCAGGATCGAGAACGACCCGAGCTTCCTGCGCGAGCCGGGCACTTTCGTGCTCGACCGCTCACGTCCGGGCCACCACGTGCTGCGCTACCTGCCGCGTCCCGGCGAGGACCCGGCCCGTACGCGGGTGGTCGCCCCCGCGCTGGAGACCCTGGTACGCGGGTCCGGCGCGCGGCGGGTGACCTTCCGCGGGCTGACGTTCGCCGAGGCGACCTGGCTGCGCCCGAGCCGTCCCGAGGGCTTCGTGCACTATCACGGCAGCGGCTTCTACGAGGGCGGCGGCGTCGGCGTGGCGGAGCTGGGCGAGGGGGCGTCCGTGACGTATCCCACGGCTTCCGTGACGATTCCCGCCTGCGTCACGTTCGAGGACTGCTCGGACGTGGTGATCGAGGGGTGCCGGTTCACCAGGCTGGGGGCGTCCGGGCTGGGGGTGTCCGGCGGCGAGGGGCACGTCGTGCGCGGCTGTGACTTCGACACGCTCTCGGCGGGGGCCGTCGTGGTGACGGGCAGCCGGGGCACGCTGATCGAGGACAACCTGGTGCGCGGCGTCGGACTCGAATATCCGGGATCGCCGGGCATCGCGGTGATGGGGACGTCCGGGTGCGTCGTCGCGCACAACGAGGTCAGGGACGTGCCGCACTGCGGGATCACCGCCGGGCCCGGCGAGGGCACCCGGATCGTCCGCAACAGGACCGTCGACACCATGCAGGTGCTGGCCGACGGCGGCGGCGTGTACGTGTCGGGGCCGCAGGGCGGTTCCCATGACGACGGGGCGCTGGTGCTGGGCAACGTCATCGAGGACACCCGCACGCCGTACAACTTCGGGCTCTACACCGACTACGGCGCCTCCTGGGTGCGGGTGGAGGAGAACGTCGTCGCGCGCGCCGACAACACGGCGGTGCTGCACGTGGGCCCGCCGCTGGAGAACGTCGTCTACCGGGGCAACTTCTGGGACGCCGACCCGCTCGGCCACGACGCCCCGCCACCCGGGGTCACGTACGAGGAGAACCGCACCATCAAGGACGAGCAGGAACTGAACGCCGCGACCACCGCCATCCGCGCCCAGGCGGGCCCGCGCCGCGCCCTCTGACGAACGCACGCCCGAGCCGGGACCACTCGTCCCGGCCGGGCCGGTCGCGAGCGATGAGCCACTCGATCAACAGGTGGACCGGCGCCTCGGCCGGATGGCGAAACTGCCGGCGCAGTCATCGAGCACGCCATACGGGCTGCCGGGCCCCGTTCCTGATTCGAGACCGTGACGGCAAGTTCACCGCACTCATGGACGAGATCCTCGCCAAAGTCGGTATCCAGACCGTACTCACCGGCATCCAGATGCCGCGCATGAACTCCATCATGGAACGGTGGGTGCAGACACTGGACCGCGATCATCAAGCCCTCGACCGGTCCCACAGGCCGCCGCCGCTAGGCTCCGACGTGTTGGGATGCAGCCGGGAAGGGATCCGATCATCAGCAGCGACTTTGCCTCTCCGCCGGAGGACCGGCCACAGCCGGCGCGCCGCCGCGTCACCGAAGCGGCCGTCCTGAGCGCCCACGACCAGAGCCCGGCCGAGATCGCCCAATGGACTTGCCCGCATGGGCGGCATGCCGGCCATGGCTGCGTCGCCTGTTATCACGCCTGTGCCGACGCCGATCCGGCACATCCGCAATGGGAGGTCGCGGCGTGGTTCACCACCGAGCGGCCGATCCCCATCAGGGCGTTGCAGGACGTGCACCGCCACGACCGCGGGCTCACTCTGACCCAGCCGTCGACGCCGCTGGTCTACCTTCTGAGCGCACGGGTGACAGCCGCTCTGGGCGTGGAGGCGGTGGCGGGAGTGGTGGGGTTCCTGGTGCAGAACCGGCACATCGTCGACGCGTTCACCGTGACGGAGATCCGCGCCGTCCACTCCTGAACGCCCCTGCCGGGCGCGCGTGGTGTTCCTGAGCGCCACACGGGCCGGAGCCGCTCCGTGATGCTCGACCCGGCACGGGCCGGCCGCGACCTGGATCGCCATGGGCCGGGCGCCGCGGGCCGTGCGGCACCCGGCCTTGCGCACTGCGGACCTTGGAGGACTGCGGCCCGGGGTGCACGACGTCGAGGGCGGGCCGACCTGCTCGACGTCCTCGTCCCGGAAGAGCACCCAGCCGATGTGTTCGGCGTTCCGGTCGAGGCCACGGCCGAGCAGGCCGCCGTCGCCGCCTGCAGGACTTTCATGGCAATCCGCCGCCAGCCCTCGCTCGCCGCACGCCTGGCGGCGTTGGAGGAACAGGTCGCCGAGAGCCGCGACCGGCAGCAGGTGAGCTCGGCGCCGGCCAAGATCCGGCAGCTCACCGACCACACCCGCCGTGACGCCGCCGATGAGTGACGCCTGGAGCCGGGAGTACGGCCCCGACGAAGAACACGTCGCCTCCGGGCTCCCGCCGACTGTCGCTGCGGAGGTGGAACAGCTGGCCGGCGGGCTCGTCATCCTCGGCCGCAACGCCACGAGCGCAGGCCGCGGGCCGCTGCGCGGCGGCGTCCTGCACCTCCCTCGACCTGTTCGGCGGTCACGGCCCCGAAGGTAGGGGTCAGACAGAGCGTTCGGGCTCTCCATCGATTGCGGGCGGCGAGTTGACGCGCTGTTGGTCTTGCGGCCAGGGCCAGGCTTGTGGACCCTTGGACGGTGGCCGACAGCGTAGACGCGGTGTGCGATCACCCGTACCGGAGTTCCTGGATCCACCGCACGGTCAGACCGAGCCCGGTGGTCTCTCTGTCCACCGACGCGATCCCGAAGAAGGATCGCCTGGAGTGGTGGGCGCACATCGCCGCGCACGAGGTCGTCCCCACAGCGCTGTCCAGCGAGCACGCCGAGGACTTCCACGGCCGGGTGCGGTCCATCGACCTGTCGCATGTGCGGGTGGGCGACTTCACGATGTCGCCGCTGAAGGGCCGGCGCACCCCGGCCCACATCAGCCGGCACGATCCCGAAGGCTACGAGCTCTTTCTGCTGCACAACAACGCGAACCGGCTGCGACAGCACGGCAACGAATCCTTGTTGCAAGCCGGTGACATGGGCTTGTTCGACACCTCCTCCCCGTACGTGACCGAGTTCCTCGGCACGGACCGGCCGACCCGGGTGACGCTGCTGTTCCTGCCACGCGATGCGCTGCCGCTGACCAGCGGCCAGATGGAGCGGCTGCTGGCCACCAGGCTCCGGGCGGCCACCGGCTCAGGGGCGTTGCTTTCCCGCTACCTCACCGGCCTGCTGGAGCACGCCGACGGTTGCCACCCTGCCGAGTTGCCCCGTCTCGGCACCATCGGCGTGGACCTGGCCGCCGCCTTCCTGGCCGCGCGGATCGACGCCGGCCGCCAACTGCCGGTCGAGAGCCGGCAGCGGATCCTGGCCGCGCGGATCGACGCCTTCATCGACCAGCATCTTGGCGACGCCGATCTGGGGCCGTCGAGCATCGCCGCGCACCACCACATCTCCGTACGCACCCTGCACGCGCTGTTCGAGCAGCAGCGCGAAACCGTCAGCGCCACCATCCGCCGGCGCCGGCTCGAACGGTGCCACGCCGACCTCGCCGACCCGCGGCTGGGCGACCAGCCGATCGGCGAGATCGGCACCCGCTGGGGCTTCAGGAACGGGGCCGAGTTCAGCCGCGCGTTCCGCACCGCGTACGGCCTCAGCCCCAGGGACCACCGCCGCCGGTCGCTCGCCGGGCACGAGGATCAGCCGCCGCCCGCGGAGCAGGACACGCCCTGACCGCCGCGGCGGGCACGGGTCTCAGCGGGCGGCGAGGTCGCGGTAGGTGTCGCGGACGACCGTCAGCCGGTCGCGGCGGAACCGCGGCGGCTCGGCGGCGCGCACCTCCCGCCCGCGCGCGGACCAGAACGCGCCGGCCGGGACGTCTTCCTGCCCCTCGGGGATGAACTTGAGCACTTCCTCCACGGCCGCGCGGGCCATCGACAGCGCCCTGCGGCCGTCCTCCGGGTCGTCGGGGACGTTGCCGGCCGTGAGGTCGGCGAGCCACATCCACTCCCCCGCGTCGAGCAGCTCGGACGGCTCCGGCCCGCCGAACGTCGGCCAGCCGACCGGCAGGACCTCCCGCGCGGGCAGCGAGAACAGGTGCTCCCGCTCGGCGCCGCAGCCTTCGCAGACGCCCGAGTAACACGTGGCCAGCGCGCCTTGGACGCTGACCACGCCGCTGTCCCACTCGGTCTCCATCGAGCCGCACGCGCAGGGGTTCAGGTCGAGGTACACGAGAGCCTCGTCGCGGGTGCGGGCAATCGGCCGATCCGTCACACGCGCAACCTACAGGGAAGTGGATCAACCCACTAGGGTGTCGCCATGCAGGCACCGACCGCGTTCGAGGAGCGGCTCCAGGAGGCGCACGGGCGGCACGATCTCACCACCTGCCTCGCGCTGCTGCGCCACGCCGACTTCGCCTGCCCGGTCAGCGACGCCGCCGCCCGGGGCGAGGAGGCCGTGGCCTGGCCGACGTACGCGGGGGCCGACCGGGTCTGGGTGACCGTGTTCACCTCCGAGGAGGCGATGCGGGAGGCCACGGGCGGCGCGGCCCGGCATTTCCGGGTGTTGTCGCTGGTCGAGCTGGCGGCCGGCTGGCCCGACCCGCGCTGGGGGCTGGCGGTCAACCCGGGGCTCGAACCGGCGTTCCTGCTGGAGTCGGGCACGGTCGCGCGGCTGGCGGTGCCCACGCTGGAGCAGGACCTGGTGGCCGAGCCCGGCCACGGCGTCCCGATCGTGCAGAAGCTGCTGCAGGTGGCGCAGATCCAGGAGTTGCTGGACAACGAACGGCCGCGCGTGTCCGGCTACTGCCACCACGCGCTCGACGTCGAGCACATCGCGACCCCTTCGGTGCTCGCCGACGCGCTGCTCCAGGAGGACGCGCTGACCGCGGAGGGTGCGGTCAACCTGTTGCGCTGGCCGGCCGTCGGGGTGGAGCTCTACCGCACCCCGTACGGCGGCGTCGACGAGCGGGGCCGGACGGCGATGGCCGGCTGGGTGATCGAGGAGCCGCCGTTCGCCGGCATGGGCCTGGTGCCGAACGCCGCCGAGACCATCAGGGAGTACAAGATCGACGGCGTCGGCCTGCCGCACGGCGCCGAGATCGTGGAGCTGGGGTCCGACGGCGAGGAGCGCGTCCAGGCGAGGTACGACGCCGACCTGGGCCGCTGGCTGATGGTGGCGGACCGGTGAACGGGGAGTCGTACCGCGCCCGCTGGGACGGGACGGACTACGAGGCTTCGCCGGACCTCGTCGACGGCCGGCTGTTCATGCGCCTGTACGCCCCGGCCCCAGCGGACGGTTTCGAGGAGGTGGCGCCCGGCCGGTTCGTACGCGCGGTTCCCGCGGCCGGCTGCGCGGCCGTCTGGCACGTGACGACCGTCTGCGAGTGGCGCGGCGCCCCCTTCCTGGTGCACGCGGAACGGGAGGCGGAGCTGCTCGTCGAGTACACCGGCGGGAACGCGCCGCACGCGGCCGGGCTCGGCCTGGAACGGATCGAGCGCGGCGTGTACCGCGCCTGGGTGCGGCGGGAGGAGGTCTCAGCGCTCGGCGAGCAGGCTGTGATGATCGGGGCGCCCGGTGAACAACATCCTTGATGATCTCTTTCGAGCCAGATGATGTTGTTGTTATATTCACCCCAGTTAGGGGGTGGGGCCTTGACCGAAGACGCTGACATAGTAGGACTCCAGGCCTACGCCGACGAGTTACGCGAGACCTTCATGCGCATGCAGCGCGACGCGAGCGAGCTCAACGCCCGCGCCCAGGCGATCCGGGTCACGGAGAGATCCGCTGACGGGCTCGTCTCGGCCACGGTGAGCGTCCGCGGCGAGCTGATCAGGCTCGATCTCGACCCCCGGCTGTACCGTCGGCCCAACGCCAGGGGGCTGGCCGACGCGATCACCGACACCATCCGGCGGGCCACCGCCAAAGCGCTGGAGGAGCTGGTCGACCTCTTCGAGCCCGTGGTGCCGCCCGAGCAGTTACGCGCCCATCTGGAGGGCGACCTGGAGACCGTGCTCGATCAGCTCTCCGGCCCGCTGCCGGGAGAAAGACGCCGCCGATGAGCACCGACGACCGGGCGGACGTGCACATCCGCGAACCGATCAGCCACAGCCTGAATCAGTGGGACGCCATGGCGACCGACCTCGGCACCGCCTGGCCCGCCATCGCGGCGCGGATCCGGGCGTTGAACGCCGCCCGTCCCCAGGGCGACGGGCCGGACGGCGTGTCCTTCAGCAGGCAGTACCTGGCGGGCGGGGGCCCTGAGAGATTCCTGCGCGACACCGATGATCTGATCAAGGAGATCTCCGGCTCCGGGCCGCTGCTGCGCGCGACGGTCTCCAACACCCTCACCACCGAGCAGGCGATCGACCTGGGCCTGTCGAACGCCCACCGAAAGGCATGATGGCGGGCAAGGGCGACGTCACCACTGCCACCGACGAGGCGCGGAAGCCGGCCGGCGGCACCGGCGCGTTCGACGGCGGGATCGCCACCAAGGACGTGGAGCCCGTCTGGCAGACCGAGGCGTTGCCCGGCTGGGTGGTCCACCACCTGATCCCGTTGCTCACGGCGGGCCAGAGCTGGCCCGAGGGAAGCGAGAGCAAGCTCTGGGAGTTACGCGTCGAGTACGTCAAGCTGATGAACCTGCTCATCAGCACCCTCGATCCGACCGCCGCCACGGTGCAGACCCTCAACGGCAGCCTCCAGTCACCCGCCAAGCCCGCCATCTTCAAGCGCCTCGCCAAGCTCTACGACGACAAGGCCGGCGTGGTCGCCAAGGCCCAGGAGTCCTTCTCCTACGCGAAGATGGTCGACAACTTCGCCCGCGAGACGCAGTACACCAAGCTCTCGATCAACGTCGCCTTCTGGATCGCGGTGATCGCCGCGTTCATCGCCCTGATCGCCGCGGGCTTCTTCCCGCTCGCCAGCCTGATCCTGCGCAGTGTCGGCACCGCCGGAGGCACCAGGATCGCCATGATCATGCAGCGCCTGGCGCTGGTGGCGTCGAGGTCGGGCGCGGTCACCGCGAGCGGCCAGGTCAGCAAGCTCGCCGGAGCCGGCGCGGGGTCGTTCTTCAACAAGGCGCTGGCGTACGAGCTGTTCGAGGAGATCTCCGAAGAGCTCCTGATCGACCTCACCACCCAGTACCAGCAGATCAAGATGGGCACCCGCGACTCGCTGGACTGGAAGAAGGTCAAGGCGGCGGCGATCGGCGCGGGCGCCGGCGCGATCGCGGGCACCAGGCTCGGCGATCCGATGTCGCGCTTCGCCAACGACCTGCCCGGCATCTCACGGCTGAACCGGATGGCGGGCGACAACCGCGGCGTCGGCAACGCCTTCCTGCGTTTCCCCGGACGCGCGCTGAACACCGGCCTGAACAACATGGTCGCCTCGCCCGCCGGCAGCATCGTCGCCAACTACGCCGTCTACGACCAGTTCGCGCTGCCGGGCGCGGAAGGCTTCTACGGCGGCTTCCTCGGCGGCGCGGGGCGTACGAACACCCTCAGCCCGACCAATCTGGAGGTCCTGCACGCGGCCGTCACCCCCGTGACCTCGCTGAGCAACGTGTTCAACGAGGCGATGGCGGCCCAGCAGAACGGGTCCGCCGCCACGGCGGGTCCTTCTCTCGGTGACCTCTCGTCCACGGCCGGTCCCCAAGCCAGCCCGTCCGACTCCGGCGCGACCCCGATGGTGCCGCAGAACTACGGGGCACGAGGAGGCCGGGGCGCACAGACGCCCGACCTCGCCGTCCCCGACGCGCCCCAGACGCTCAAATCGCAACCGTCCCACCACACGAAAGCCCAGCAGGCCCCCCAGGCCCAGCCCGAGCCCCAGCCCCAGCCCCAGAGCCAGCCTCAGGACCAGGACCAGAGCCAGGCTCAGGACCAGCGGCCGGCTGTACAGGACCCTGCGCCCGACCAGCCCTCGGCCGTTGCCCAGGACACCCCCGCCACCGTCGAGAAGACCGGCGCCCCCGACTCCCAGCCGACCACCCCGGACCCGGCCGGCGCTCCTGACCCGACCGGCGACCCGGGAGCGGCGAACGCGTCGGACTCGACCAGCGCGCCGGTCGAGTCCGACGCCACCCCGCAGGCCCCCACCGCTGCGGCCCCCGACCACACCGCCGCCCCCCAGAACCTCGACCTCGTGAGCACGCCGGATTCCGTGAACGCGGCGGAATCGTCCACCACGCCGGAGACCGCGAGGACGTCCGAGACCGTGATCACCGGCATGGCGTCGCAGGCGGCCGGATCCCCCATGACGGGACAGCAGGGTCCTGCCCCGCAGCAGGCGGCGCCCGTGCCGGTGGTCCAGCAGGCGGTCACCGGTGAGCGGGCGCGGACGCTGGTTTCCCGGCTGATCGGGGCGGCTCGGCTGGTCAAGAGCTCGCACGCGGTCGTGGGCGGCCGTCCCCTCGGGGAGTCCTTCGTCGCCAACGGCCGCGAGAGCGGCGTGCCGCCCCTCACGGTGGAGGAGGCGCGGGCGGCGTTCCAGGCCGAGGTGCGCGCGTCGGACATCGGCGAGAACGTCACCGCCCTGCGCTGGACCGGGCCCGGCACACTGGTGGTCGAGTTCAGCGACCGCCCCGACCAGACGTTCGTCTTCGAGGTGGGCCACGTCTCCCGTAGACGGCTCGGGCGTACCGTGGCGTACGCAGGCAACGTCAACAAAGGCCGGCTCGCTCCCGGCGTGGCCCCCGGCCAGGTGGCCAGGCTGGTGCTGCACGAGATCGCCGACACGCTGCACGCCCGCGCCCACCCTCGCCAGAACCTGCTCCGCCGCCTGATCAGCCGGCCGAACGGCCGGGACGAGTGCCTGGCGGCGCGCGTACGTGAGGAGGTGTTCCTGACCCGCCGGATCGGCGCGGTGACCGGGACACAGCGGGACGTGCTCATGGCCGAGCGCGCCGTCGTACGCGACTTTCTTCAGGCTCGTGGCATGTGGCCGCCGTCCTCCTCGGCCCAGCAACCGGCTCCGGCACCCGCCACGCCGTCGATCACCGGCCTCGTGGCCAGGATGAACGAGCAGGGCCGGGCGATCGAGTACGCCGTACTCGATCTCGACCTGGCGCTGACCGCGCAGATCGACCGGCTCCTGCGCATCGAGGCGGACCTGCAGCTCCAGGCGATGGTCACGACGGCCGGGCGCGGGAACAAGCTACTGGAGGCGGTCTCCGAGGCGAGGGCCGCGTACGAGGACGCCCGGGCGCTGGTGCACCTGGCGGGCAGCTCCGAGACGCGGATCACCGAATTCGGCACGGCGCTGCACCGGGCCCGCCTGCTCCAGCAGCACTTCGAGGCGGAGGTGAACACCCTCGCCCTGGTCCCCGCACTGCCCGACGCCGCCCTGCCAGAGGAAGACGTGCTCCGCGGGCACGTCCGCGCGCTGCGCGCCGCGGCCGGCGAGCTCACCGCGGCGGCGCGGCGCTCCCCCGCGACGGCGGCGGACAGGAACGCGGCGGCGGACTCGGCCCTGCGTGCCGCCGAGTCGTACCAGTTGCTCTTCGACCGGATGGAGCAGGATCGCCGCTACCTGCTCACCCCGCCGCCCGCGCTCGTCTCGCAGCTGCTCAGGCTCGCGAGCAGCTACGAGCAGCACTACCGCCAGGTCGCCGTGCAGGAGGAGGCGGAGAGCGCGCGTGCCGCCAGGGACATCGACGCGCTGCACACCGCCCTGCGCGGGAGCGTGGCGGAACGCCAGGCCACGGTCGCGGCGCTGCGCTCGGCCGCCGATGAGGCCGTGGAGGCGGCGGGCGAGGCCGTCAAGGCCCAGCGTGACGTGGTACGGGCCTACGAGCAGGCGACGAGCAGGGCGTACGAGCAGGCGGCGAACGCCCTGGCCGGCAAGAAGGTGGAGGCCGCGCGCGCATGGCGGGCCGAGGCGGCCGACCTCGGCGCGCTCGGCGCTCGGCACGAGCGCGCCGAGGCGCTGGCGATCGAGGCCCGCGAGGCCCAACGGGAGCTCCGTGTCCTGCTGGACGAGGGGAACGCGGTCGACCACACTCTGCTGAGCGCCCGTATCGAGGCGGCGGCCGAGGCGCTGGCGAGGTACCGGGCGATGCTCGCCGAGCTGCGGGCGGAGGCGCCCTCTCCCGCGTCGCCCGCACCGCCCGGGACGGACGGCCGGCCGAACACCGAAGTGAGGCGGCTCTGGAGGCACGTCCAGGACCGGGCGCGGGCGATCGAGGCCGCCAGGGAGCACGCCCTCGCGCTCGCCCGGCGGCACCGCCGCGCGGCATGGGACGCCGAGCAGGACGCCCGGACCGCGCGGCGGAATGCGACCCGCCCCGACCACGCCGGGGCCAGGCGCACGCGTGTGGCCAGGGACGACGGCGCGGCCGAGCGCAGGCGCAAGGCCGAGCAGGACGCCAGGTCGGCGTCGGCCACCGCCGACTTCCATGCCGGCGTGGCACGCCGGTACAAAGCCGCCGCTGAGGCCGCCGCGCACGCCCTCGAAGCCGTCGACGCCGCGCTGACCGCCCTGATCGAGACGAGCGGCACGGAATCCCCCACCGCCGGACGGGTTGAGTCGGCGTTGGCGGATTTGGAGAGCCGGTGGACTGCGTACGAGGCGGCGCGGGAGGCGACCCTGCCGTCGCCGCTCGCCCTGCTGGGCGTCTTCCCGGCGGGCCCCGTCGCCGAGCTGACCAAGCTGACCAAGCTGGTCAACGATCTGCTCGCCCGTCAGGGCGTGGCCGCGCGCTTCACCGAGGAGGAGCTGGAACGCCAGATTTACCAGGCGTTCCGTGCCGCGGTCTCGCCGGACGGCATGATCCTGCGTCTGAACGCGGCGGGCGCGACGGTGCGGATCCGCCTGAAGCTGACCGACCTGGAGGAGGTGGCGAAGCCGCTCCGCCGCTCCTCCGAGACGATTCTCGGCCGCATGCGGCAGGGCGGCGGCCAGTCGAGCCGCACCGACCGCAGGACCAGTGGGTTCGACTTCAACAAGGACCTGGTGCAGCTGCTCAGATGGCTGAGGAGGCTACCGGCTGAGCACGTCCGGCAGATCCTCATGTACGCCGTGGTGCGCGCCCACTTCGGCTGGGGCGACGCGCACGCCGTCTCCACCTCCTCGCAGGAGAACTGGCAGGGCGGCAACGTCGAGGACTACCGCGGCAAATCCTCCCAGTTCGCGGCGAAGGCGAGCTGGGAGGTGGAAGTCCGCACGTCATCCGGGCCGCCGGTCGGCGACACGATGCCTGCCGGGGACACCAAGCAGCGTCAGAGCCTCTGGATCCCGCACACCTATCTCCTCGACTCACCCGCGAACCCCCTCCAGCTTCCGGAGAACGAGCGGCAGCGCATCCCCTTCCCCGAACATGTCGTCACCGCCATGACCGGGCTGGGCCAGCTGGCGGACCGGGCGGCCGAGCAGATCGACGGGCTCGACCTCAGTCCCGTCGCCCGCCAGCAGATCCTCACCACGATCACCGAGGACCTGCCCAGCTATCTGGGCCAGGCCGTCAACGATCCGTCGGGGCTGCGTCGTACCATCACGGTGGACGGCGTGGCCCGTGCCGTGGTGACGGTGCGCACCACCGTGCTCCCCGGTGCCCTGCCCGTCGGCGGCACCAGCTTCGAGCATCCTCAGGAAGCGCTGCGCAACGCGTCCTCGCACGCTGGCCGGCAACGCTCCAGCAACAAGCACCACGGCTTGGGGGGCGGCGTGGGCGCCAACCTCAATCCCAAGGACCCGGACGCGGACCACCCGATCGGGATCGACGAGGACGAGCAGTTCACGCCGCAGATCGTCCCGTATTTCGACTGGGGCCAGGCGTCCTCGGCCTCGGCCGGCGTCACCACGGTCAGCATGCGCGCGGGCGTGCACAAGTCGGTGGGCCACACCGCCGGCTTCCTGCTCGGCATGACGCACACGGTGACGATCCAGGTGGACGGCCACCCGCCGATCCGGCTCACCGAAGGCGGCACCGGGCTGTTCCGCATGGCCGAATCGGCGGCCTACCGCTACGGCCTGCCGGTCGACCCCGCCGCGGAGGTCGCACGCGACGCGGACGGGAACGTCGTCCTCAGGGACGACCCGGTCAAGATGAACCCGCCCGGCAGGGAGGGCAGGCTGCCCACCTGGCTCGGCCCCCCTCCGGACCACACCCGGGGCGCGGGTCCCGCCCTGGTCCAGCAGGTCACCGGCATGAACGAGGTCCGCGCCCAGGTCGAGGAGTACCTGCGCGGAAGGGGCGTGCTGCCCAAGCTCGTCGATGGCGTGCCCGTCTACTCCCGCATCCCCTGGGTCAGGGCGGGCCAGATGGCCAACGAGCAGCTCGTCGCCGAACAGTTCTCCGCCGAACGCCTGGAGACGGGCTACGACCAGGCGGCCCAGGAGGGCCTGTTCATCAACCTCGTCCATCACCGGCAGGGCCTCGCCGCCGAGCACTACACCCTGCGCATCACGCTGAGGCAGGACTTCGGCGCCGTCGACTACGAGGGGGTGACGAGCGCCGAACGGATGACGAACCTGGACATCGGCTCCGACACCCACTCCTCTGCCCTCACCAGGGACAGCTCCAGAAAAGGGGGAGTCCGGTTGGGGGCCGGGTTCCAGGACGACCCCGGCCTCGACGTCGGCAATGCCAGCGGCTCCGTCGGCCTCGGCCTGGCCAACACCAGCGAGTCCGGGACGAGCAGCACCGTCAACCAGGTGAAGCTCGTCGAGGGCAACGGGCTGAGCGCGGTCTTCCGCGTCCCGCACACGATCCAGGTGGACCGGATGATCGGCCCGAACCTCAGCCAGCCGGTGGTCAAGGGCCAGGCGGGCCAGGCGCGGATCGTGCTCCCCGCCGACCTGCTGCCCTTCGCGCGGGCGCAGGACGGGCACCCGCGCCCGGAGGGCCCGCGGTTCCGCACCGGGTCCGCGGTGCTCCGGCGGGCCACGGTCGCCCATCTGGACGTGGGCGACGTGGCGACGGCCGCCGCGAACGCGCTCGACACGTCGCTCCACCGCGACTCGCCGCAGTTCCAGCATTTGGCGGCGTTCTTCAACGTACGCGCCCTGATCAGCCACGGCGAGGTGTTCCCCGACGTACGCGGCAAGCCCAGAGGCGACAAGGCACTCTCCAGCGGTCACCGTACGGGGGTGGACACCCGGACGACGGAGGGGACGCGGCACGAGCCGGTCACGCTGCGCCTGGAGCCGGGGGAGTCCCGTTTCCTGTCCGTCACCGACATGGTGGTCGGTGACATCAACCTCACGCTCGCCGCCCACAACGGCGTCCAGCGGACGTCCAAGCCGCGCGAGGTGACGGGCGGCCTGGGCGTGCCGCTCTCCTGGAAGGTGGAGCCCGGCAGCGGAGGGGCCGCCGTCTCCTGGGGAGGCACGACCACCGAGGAGCAGAAGGCGATCTCGGGGCCCGAACGCCTGGGCATCGACACGGGCAAGCAGTACGTGTTCGCGATGAACGTCACCCCCCAGCTGACCGCGGGCGCGCGGGAGAGCCGGCTCCACGACGGGACCGTCGTCTACCTGCTGGCCGAACGCGACGCGCTCGAACTGTACGTCAGCGGGGAGGTGCGCCTGCCGCTGCACCAGCTGGCCGACGCGGCCGAACGCCTGATGAACGGCGACCTGGAGCTCGGGCGCCGGGTCGCGATCCCGTTCATGGCCCGATACCTCGAGGAGCTCGAGGCGGCCAGGGAGAACCACCCGTCGGGTGTCGCGGGCCTGACCACCCTGCCCGGCATCCCGCTCACCTCGGGCCACAGCGTCGGCCGGGCGCTCGCCGCGCTCCTTGAGCTGTTCGACGCCGACCGGCTGGCCGAGTTCATGCCGCCCGGCATCCCCGAGGAACGTCCGGGCGAGCCGGCCGGCGACACCATCGACCGCATGCTGAGCAGGCCGGAGCTCCATACTCAGATCCTGACGAGCCTGTTGGCCGCCGCCGCGCGGCTGGCGAACGGCGAGGTGTCCGCCCAGCTCGCGCCGACCTACCAGCACGCCGTCGGCATGAGCACGGTCAAGGGGGTGAGCCTCCACCCGACCGGCGAACCGGACACCGAGGTGGAGCTGCTGGCCGAGATCATGGCCGCGGTGGAGAAGGTGGCCCCGGGCGCGCTCGCCGAGGACACCCTGCTGTGGCGGGCGCTGACGGCCGACTTCTCCGGCGAGACGTGGCTCGGGAAGATCGACGACATGCTCGACCCGGACCACCCAGGCGGCGAGTACACCGTCCAGATCGACGGGGACACCGAGCCGCTGGAGATCGTCGTACGGGCCGAGCTGGGTGACGACGTGCAGTACCGGGGCGAGGTCTTCGACTACGGGCAGATCCTCCAGCTCTACACGATGTCCGAGGAGAACATCTCGGAATCGTCGTCGCTGACCGGGTCCCCCAGCTCCAAGGGAGCGGCAGGCGAGACGTCGCTCACGGGGACCACCGACTGGGGGCGCAGCGGCACGGGCGCGAGCAACTCGCAGCAGACCCAGCTGCGGCGGGCGGCGTCGTTCGACGGAGCCAGGGCCGAGGTGCGGCAGGGCATCACGCTCTCCATCAAGGTGCGGCGGCCCTCCCGGAACGTGCGGCCTGCCCGCACCCGGTTGTCCGGCACCATCGACCGGCTCATCCCGCCCGGCATGACCGCGGGCAAGGGAGAGGTGCCGGCGCCGGTCGCCGTCCCGGACCCGCGGCCCCTTCCCGTGCCCGTGAGCTTCACCCCCGAAAGCACGCGGGCGGACGGGCTCGCCAGGGCCGTCGAGCGGCAGCTCGAAGCCGAGCACAGCGTGAAGCTCTCCCGGGAGGACTCCAGGAAGCTCGCCCGGCTTCTGTCGGGCAGCTCCAGGAACGTCAGCTTCCCGTACATGCTGGCCAAGGACGGGCACATGGTGCTCAAGGTGCCGGGGCTGCACGGCAAGGAGGTGGCGATCCATGTCGGAGCGGTTCTGTCCGAGCCCGCGACGATCGCCGCGGGTCTCGCGGGCCTGGAGATCGGCCAGGTCGACCGACGCCAGTGGACCACCAAGGCCGACGCGAGCGACACCAGGCTGCGCCCGCTCTCGCTCTCCGGCTCCTCCAGCGAGAACGACGGGTCGTTCATCTCCGACTTGCTGAGCCGGCTCACGATGAGCCTCACGGACTGGTTCGGCGTGACCGCAGGCGTCCGGGACCAGTCCAGCGACGGCTCGTCGGTCAGCGGCGGGAACCGGGACGAGACCAGCGTCTTCGAGAAGGGCGAGAGCGGCAGCGCCGTTCGCTTCCGCGTCGACTACACCGTGCGCTTCGAGGTCACGCCGGACTCCGGCGCCGCCCCTGACGACGGGGGCGGGATGCGGCGCGTCGCGACGGGCGAGGCCGACGTGCTCGTCTCCGACGACGTGCTCGCGGCGATCATGCAGCAGGCCGAGGACCCGCCGCCGCTCCCGGCGCAGCCGGAGCCGCCCGGCGTGCCGGGCCCGCCACGGTCCCTGACCGCGATGCTGGAGGGCGGCCTCGACGCGCGGCAGCTCGCCGCCGCGCTCGCAGCCCTGCCGGAACCCGTCGTCCATCTCGACGCCGACCTTTCCCGGCCGCCGTACGGGCAGCTCAGGCAGGCGCAACTCGCCGCCCGCGCGCTCGGCGGGGAGCTGTGGGTCACCGTCCACCTTCCGGACGGCTCGACCCTGACCTACCTCGCCACGCCCGACGGCCGGCTGCGGGCCCAGGGGGCGGACGGAGGCTTCGGACGGCGCTTCTCCGGCATCCCGACGGCCCTGGTCGCGCTCGCCGAGCAGCACGGGATCGACCTGCGCGCCCTGCACGACGCGACGGCCCTCGACACGCCCCTGGCCAAGTCGCTACGGCACGAGCTGCGCAGACGCGCCGTCCTGCCGTCCACGGCCCCCGCGCCGGGCTGGCCGGTGAAGACCAAACCCGACGACACGCAGGACCGTGCGGGAGACGACGGCTACACCACCGCCGTCCCGCTCCCCGACTCCCTGTTCGTCGCCGACGGCCGTCCGGAGGGCGAGGACGACCTCACCGTCGACGAGGCCAGGGAGGCGTTCACGGACCTCCAATTCACCGATTTCGGCACCGACGACCTGTGGTTGCTCAGCTGGAGGGGCGGCGACACGATCACGGTGGAGTCCGACTCCTTCGGCACCCTCACCTTCGAGGTCCGGGTGAAGCCCGTACCGGACGGGTACCTCGGCCGTACCAAGGCCGACCCCGAACGGAAGGGCCACTACGTGATGACCCTCGCGCCCCGGGTCGCGAAGGGGCAGGTGGCCAGGCTCATCCTGCACGAGATCAGCGACGTCCTGCAGCGCCTGGCCGAGGGACACGGTCACACCCACACCGGATCGACTGAGGGGACGCGCGACGAGTGCGTCACCGCGCGCGGCAACGAGCTGCGCTACCTGCGGCGCAAACTCCAGGAGGCGTACGCGGCCGGGGACACCGATGCCCAGCTCGAACTGCTCAAGGAGATCACGGCCGTTGAGGACGATCTCGCCGCGCGCACCGGGACGCGCCCGCAGGAGGGCAGCATCGACGGCCTGATCAACTGGGGGCCGCCGCCCAGCGAGTTCGAGGCCATGGGCATCGTGGGCGATCCCCTGCCCGTCGGTGACGGTGCCTTCCAGGTCACGCTGACGGACGGCTCGTCCGCGATGCTCCTGGAGTTCCCCTCGACCGGCCAGAGGGACCTGCACCTTCGGGTGACCGAGCTCGGCAGGCTGCTCGGGGTGAATCTCCCCTCCTCCTCGCCGGCCGGTGACCGCCACATCCTGGTGCCGTGGGTCGAGGGCCTGCCGCCCACCTCGCAGGGGCTGCCGACCACACCGCAGGCCGTGCTGATCGGCTATTTCGACGCGCTGCTCGGCATCCAGAACCGGGACAACCGGCTCGTCGTCGCCGAGGACGGGTCGCTGGTCCCGCTCCACGCGCCGTTCGAGGGTTGCGAAGAGCCGGGGGACGGCCTGGCCCGGCTCTTCCACCGGGACGGCCGCTGGCGGTCCAACCCGTTGTCGCCCTCCGACGTCGCGCGGCTCGGGGAGATCCTCCAGAGCGCCGGTCGCCGCTTCACGCAGCCGGCCGAGCTGATCGTCTTCGACGAGGTCCTGGCCAGGCACGAGGAGATCGCGGCCAACGCGATCGGCACGGACAGCGTGCTGGACGCCGGTCCGGACCGGCCGCTGCGCTTCGCCGACCTGGAGGAGCTGGCCTGGGTGGACAGCGGGCGGCGCGAACTGGTGTCCAGCGCCCCGGCTCCGGCCGAGGACCCGACGCGGCTCGCGGAGAACGTCGCCCGTGGCAGCGTCTCCGGCCGGCCGCATCCCCAGGGGCGGGTCGTCACGTTCCGCGACGGCTCGGAGGCGCTCAGGCTCGCGTCCAAGCACGCGCCCAGGGCCGTGCTGGAGGCGTTGGTACGGCGGGCGCTGGGGCTGGCCGGGCCCACAGTGCACCAGGACAAGAACGGCGTCGTCCACCGCTCGGTAGGGAGCGACCTGCTGCGCACGAGCGCGGCCACGGGGATCAGGGAGACGATGAACGCGCCCGCGTTCTCCCTCACCGCCGACCTCGTGATCTTCAACGACGGCCGGTGGGCCCTGCGTCACGTGTTCGACACCGCCGAGGAGGCCGACGAGTACGAGGCGCTGCTCGACCTCCGGCACGCCGCCAGGGACGCCGAGCCCGGTTACTACCGCGCCGGCCCGACCGTCGTCTACGAGCACCGGCTCGGTGAACCGCCGGCCGGTGAGGCGGAGAAGGGGATGCTCGCCGCCCGCGCGCTCTACGTCCTGCTCGCCCACGGGACGGCCGCCGAGCAGGCGCTGGCCGTCAACCCGTTCCTGCGCACGTTCCTCGACGGCGGCTCGATGCTGCTCTCCGACGACATCGACCAGGTCAGGTCCCGGTTGGACGGGCTGCGCATGGAGTTCATGTTCGCCGACCTCGAATACGAGCTCAACAGCTTGCTGGACACGCTGGACGAGCTGAAGGGGGTCCTCGCCGACGCTCCGGTGTTCCTGCCGCGAGCCGCCGGCTCACCCAAGGCACCGGCCCCGGTCGCCCAGCCGGCGCCCCCCGCCCCCCTCACCGACGACGACCTCGCCGGCCTCCCGGTGCGGGCGGGCCACGTGTCCGCGCGGGTGCCGGCGGGCCTGATCCCGCCCGGTACCGGACCTGGGTCGGAGTTGTCCTTCGGCGAGGTGGTCGAGGGCGTCGAGGACGGCGGGATCCTGGGCGACCGGCCGTACAGCGTGCGGCTGACGGTTCTGGCCAGCGACTACGCGGCCGCCTCGGAGATGTCGCTGAAGCAGAACCACGCCGCGTTCAGGTCGGACGCCCGGTTCAGGGTGCTCGCCGTGCAGACCACCGCCGACGGCGAGCAGCACTACTTCCTGGTCCAGTCGTCCGCCGGGCCCACCACGATCCCGGTCGCGCCGCCGGCGCTCGATCCCGCGATCGCGCCTCTCATGAAGTCCGTACAGCGGACTGCGGCCGGGGTGCGGCTGCACAGCGAGGGCATGCCCCTCTCCCCCTCCACCCCGGTACGGCCCGTCGCCGGAGCGTTCGTGGTGGAGGGCCGCTTCAGCGGCGACGTGGCCCTGATCCGCCGCGACCACATCGAGCCGGGCACGCTCGCCGCGCTGCTGCTGGCCGTTCCCGGGCTGGGCCCCGACGACGCGATCCTGCTCGCCGGGAGCGACCTGGCGGACGAGACGTTCCCCCAGGAGCTGGCCGACGCCACGGGCCGGGCGGTGATCGCCTCGAACGGGACGGTGGATCTCTCCCCGCAGGGGGACCTGCGGGCGTGGGGGCCGGGACGCATGCCCGGCGAGCTCCGCGTCTTCCTCCCGGCCGGGTGACGGGAGCTACGCCGCTCCGGTCAGCCGATCCTGCCGGAGACGGCGTCGTCGCCGCCACCGCCCCAGACGTCGTCGTCCTCGTGCAGCCAGGTGCTGTTCTCCTTGTCCTCCGACTCGTTCGCGCCGGCGCCCGCCCCGCCCATCGGCAGGAACGGCATGCCGGCGCCGGTCGCGGACCTGGCGCCGAGAGGGAGGCCGCCCACGCCGGGCAGCACGCCGCCGACGCCGTTGCCCGGGCCGCCGGCCCCGAACGGGTAGGGGGAGCCGACGTTCGGGGCGGAGGTGCCGGAGGCCCAGGAGGCCGGGCGCTGGAAGTCCTCCAGGGTGGTGCCCGAGCCGGGGACGTCCGGCAGACGGCCGCTGCCCGGGGTCCCGGCGCCGGTGTACGAGCCGGCGCCGCCGGGGTAGGAGCCGGTGCCGTCGACGCCGCCCGGTGCGTCGGCGCCCGATCCGGTGGTGCCGTCGGAGGCTCCGTCCGGGTGGCGGCCGTCGGCGGACGTGTCGGTCCCGGTGTCCGGGTAGCCGCCATAGGTGCCGAGGGTGTCGCCGGGCAGCCGGGACCCGCCCGTGTCGTCTGACGTGACGTCGTCGATGTCGATGTCGTCGATGTCGTCGGCCCGCGGGTCGCCGCCTGGATCCTTGTACAAGGTCGGGTCGATCTGGTATTCGTCCTTCTCGCCGCTCGGGCCCGTGTCGGCAACGGGGGTGGCGGAAGGCTTGAGATCGGGCACGACCTTGGTAACGCTGGCGGGCAGCTTCTCGAAGACCGTGCGCAGGTCGTTGTTGAGCAGCCGGAGATGCTGACCGGCGAGGTGGTTCTGGGAGCCCGGTTCGAGCCCCTTGTCCATCGTCATGTACACGCCGGGGAAGTCGTCGTCCCACGTCCTTCCGTCAGACTGGCTCCAGGCGAAAGACTTGTGCTGCACGAAGTCCTGGTGGTCCTCGAGCCTCTTGACGAGCCCCTCCAGCGGCCCGCTCATCGCCGTGAACTTCGCCGCCAGTTCCCGGATCGTGGCGTGCAGGGTGCGCAGCGCCTGCTGAGCCTCCACCGACGAGGCACCGTCCCAGTACTTGGCCATCTGGGCCGCCCCCGACTCCAGGGCCTGGTTCATCGAGGTGAGCCGCGTGGCGGCCGTCTTGTAGCCCGCCACCACGGTTTCGAGAGTCTGCGGGGTGAGCTGCATGATCAGGTCCTTGACCGCAGCCACGCTCTGGTGGGTGTCGACGGCGAAGGACACCTGCCCCGGGGGGCGAATCGGGTGTTCGGCCCTCAGATCTCTTGCCATCCCGCGTCCTTCTTAGGGGCGATGGACAGGTTCAGGGCTTCCGCCCGCTTGTAGTTGCCCGCGCCCGTGTAGATGAGCCCGATCGCGAGCACCAGCTTCTCGTTGACCTCGTTGTACACCTTGGTCAGCTCCTGGTGGCCCTGCATCAGCGTTGCCGCGAAGTTGACGCCGCCGTCCCAGTTCTTGATCGTCTTCAGCGGCTGGGTGAACGCCTCCAGCGAACTGCCGAACGCAACCATCTCAGGGCTGGGTGTCTGGCCGGCAGCGAGGAGCTCCGTCAGCTTCTCCATAAAGGCGTTGGCGACCTCTTCGATTTTCGAGGGACTGGATTCAACGCCGTCCCTGTCGGCCACCAGACCCGGCCAGCTCTGCTCCAAATGCCAACCATTGTCGGTTGATGCCATGACAGCCTCCCACATGTGGTTGATCAAGGAGCCTACTAGGCAGCCATGCCGTATAAAAGCGTGATATCCATCATCATTAAATTTCTTTCGCAACCTGCGTAACATTGTCCGTCATGCAGACCCGAAAGGATCTTTACCAGGCGCACAAACTGATGGCCCAGCGCCTGGGTCTGGCGCTGCTGCAGGGCGAGCCCGATCTGCCCGAGTCCCCCATGCGGCGGTACAACGTGGCGACCTTCGCCGGCATCATCCTGCTGGTGCTGATCACGGCCGGGTTCGGGATCTGGGGCATGCTCAGCCCCGGAGGGGCCACCAAGCTCAAGGAGGCGGGCCAGTTGCTCGTGGAGGAGGAGACCGGCGCCTCCTACGTCTACAACCAGAGCGACGGCAAGCTCCAGCCGGTGGAGAACTACGTCTCCGCCAGGCTCCTGCTGGACAGCCAGGAGATCAAGGTCCGTACGGTGTCGGCCGAGTCGCTGGCCGGCTTCGCACGGGGGCAGAAGGTCGGCATCTCAGGCGCGCCCGACTCGCTGCCGAAGCCCCAGAAGCTGGTCAGATCTCCGTGGACGGTCTGCGTGGTCGAACAGCAGGACGCGACCGGGGTCCGCCGTCCGTACGTCACGTTGCTGGGCGGGATCGACGTCGGCGGCACACCGGTGGGCAGCGACGCGCTGCTCGTCGACGACGGCCAGCAGAACTGGGTGTTGTGGAACAACTACCGCATGCTGGTCAGGAGTCCGCGCCGGCTCACCGACCAGGCGCCGCGCCGCGTGCCGATCTCCTGGGTGAACTCCATCCCCGCGGGTCCGGACTTCGCCGCACCGGCGATCGCGCAGCGCGGCAAGCGGGTGCCGGGCCCCGGCGGCCGGCCCGCGCGGGTGGGGCAGGTCTTCACGCCGGCCGCCGTGCCCGGGGTGCCGGAACGCTGGTACGTGCTGCTCGCCGACGGCCTCGCGCCCGTCACCCACACGCAGGCGACGCTGCTGCTCCAGGACCCGGACACCAAGATCGCCTACGGCGGCGGCCGGGTGCGCCCGATCGCCGTGGACGCCGCCACCGTCAACGCCGCCAAGATGTCGGCCCTTCGCCTCCTGGGCGGCGGGCTGCCGGTCACCATGCCGCGCTTCCGCGCCCCCGCGGCAGACGCCCCCTTGTGCGCGGTGTACGCCGACACGGTCAGGGGCTCGGTCCGGGCACGGCTGACGACCGGGGCGACGCTGGCCATCCCGAAGCCGCCGAGCAGCGGCAACCCCGACCGCGTCGACCAGGTGCTGCTGCCGCCCGGCGGCGCGGCGCTGGCCGGCCAGCTCTCGGGCGAAGGCCGGACCGACGCCATCCACGAGTACTCCCTCATCACCGACGAGGGCAGACGGTTCCGGCTGGCCTCGCCCGACCTCGTCGGCACGCTGGGCTACGACGCCGCCCAGGTGGCGCCGGTGCCCGCGCATCTGCTGCGGCTCATCCCGGAGGGCCCGCTCCTGGACCCCGCCGCCGCGCGGAATCCCGTCGTGGAGACGTCGTCCGAACGCCTCCCCCGCCGCCCCTGAAGCCCGTCCGCTCAGGTGCGGGGGAGACCGCCCTTCGTGTCCAGCTTGGGCATCAGCGAGTGGTTCTCCACGCTGTACTCGAGCGCGGTGTTGCTGAACTCCGGCAGGTCGCCGGACTTCAGGGTGTCGAGCTCGTTCGGTATGCCCTTCATCGTGGGGAACAACTTCCCGCTGGCCTCGGACTGCTGGACGGCCTGGTAGAACAGGGTGCCGAGGACGGTGACCGCGATGCCGTGCTTGATCAGCACCTTCTTCATCGACGTGGTCGTGGTCCTGCTGACTTTGAGGTCGAGCGCGTACGCGATGAAGTTGCCGTAGACGCTGTGGCGAAGCGCCAACAGCGTCATGGCGTAGAGCGCCAGGTATCCGGCGACGCAGACGCAGGTGAGCGCCCCCACGTGGTACAACTTCGCGCTCTGGTCGACCGCCTCGCCGGTGGCGTTCCGTGTCGACCTGAGCGTGGCCAGGGATTTGGTGAACTCCGCGTAGGCCTCGTCGAACTTCTCGCGTGCCGTGCCCTCCCAGGTGGTCCCCGTGCCCGTGACCGTGGCCTGCAGTTGCTTGAGCTGTTCCTCCAGCGCGGCCAGTTCGGAGGTCGTCCCGCCGTTGTCGGTGGTGCGCCAGGTCTTGGACGACCCCGACATGCGCCCCGGATCGGAGATCATGAGCCCGATCATGAGCACGATGTAGAAGGCCCAGGGACGCCTGATCAGGACCGCCGCGCCCGAGGCGGTGGCGAAGGCCGTGTAGTACAGGCCCTTGCCCTCCTCGTAACTCATCTACGTCTCCTTGCCGATGATCTCGGGGGCGATGTCCTCGTCGTCCTCCCAGACGCCCTCGTCCTCCGACAGCAGCGAGCCTTCCTTCCGGTCGCGTTCGTCGAGGCCGTTGCCCGAGCCGGCCATCGGCATCATGGGCATCATCGGCATGCCGCTGCCCATCCCCCCGGACGTGCCCATGCCGGGAACCTTCGGACCGGCAGCGGCGCCACCGCCCGAGCCCGCGCCGTTGCCGGTCGGCGACCCCCATGTGGTCCCCGGCCGGGTGCTCAGGTCGGTCAGGTTCGGGTTCGGCGTCCCGTTCAGGGCCCTGGGGTCGTACGACGACAGGCCGGTCGTGTCCCGCGGCGAGTTGATCGCCGAGTCGATGTCGGGGACCTTCATGTTCGGGTCGCCGGCGCCGGACAGGCCGGAGTCCGGCCGGTCGATCCCCGGCAGGTCGCTGCCGGGAAGGTCGCTCCCGGGCCGGTCGGCGCCCGGCAGGTCGCCCTTCGGCGGGGCCGTGCCGGGCAGGTCGGTATCCGGCCGGTCCATGTCGGGCAGGTCGGCGTCCGGGAGGTCGGCGCCGGGCGGGTCGGCGTCCGGCATGTCGAGCTCCGGCGAGTCGGGCATCTTCGGGGTCGGCACTCCGCCGCCGGTCGGGTCGTAGTCCTGGTCCTTGCGGTACAGGCCGGCGTTCTCCTCCTCGGCCTTGTGGTAGTTGGCGTCGGCCGCCTTCAGCGCGGCCTGCCAGCTCTGCAGCGCCTTCTTGCCCCGCTCCAGGGCGGTGGACTGGGCCGCGATCGCCCTGTCATGGGCATGGGTGAGCCCGTAGCCGATCACGCCGAAGGCGGGGAAGGGCACCCCCATGTGGCCGGACTTGGCGCGCAGCGCGTCGATGATCGCCGTCTGTCCGTTGATCTGGCCGCTCGCCGCGCTGAGCGCGCCGTCGGTGAAGGAGATGCCCGACGACGGCACCGGCAGCTGGGTGCTCATCGGGATGCCGTACTGGCCGTAGGGCTGCTGCCCGGTCGGCTGCCCGTTCGGCTGCCCGCCGGCGCCGTTCTTCTGCTGGTCGCTCACCTGATCACCGGATCCGTCACGTCATGGTTGCCGTTCCAGGCCGACCTGTCCTCCGACAGGTAGGTGGTGCGCTCCAGGTCTCCGCCCGCGTCCCCGATCGGGCCCGCGCCGCCCGTTATCGGGAGGAATGGTGTGCCGGACAGGGCCGCCGCGCTGCCGCCGCGCATCGTCCCGAGTCGCCCGCCGGGTGTGTACGCGCTGTTCGGCGTACCGATCACCGACGGTACGGGCTGGTTCGTGGCGACCGGCGCCGCAGTCCTACCGGGGGTCGCCACGAGGGGTGGACGGTCGCCGATCGTGGGCTGGTAGAACGAGCTCTCGGTCCGGCCCGGGTCGGCCTCGGGGGTGGCGTCGTCGAGCTCGGTCCTGTCCTGGGCGCCGATCACCGGCGGGGTGGTGCCGTCCTCCGTGCCCGCGCCCGCGCCCGTGCCCGTGTCGCCGGCCTGGTCGCCGGGTTGTCGTCCGGGTGTGGGACCGCCGGCTGGCTGGTCAGAGCCGGCCGGCTGGTCGTCCGGGGGCGTACCCGGAGCGGCGTCGTCCGCGCCGTCCCGGGAGGTCTGGTCCTGCGTGCCCGGGTCGCCGGCGCCGGTCGTGCGCCCGTCGCCCGTGCCCGTGCCGGCCGGGTCGCCCGCGCCGGTCGTGGGATCGTCGCTCCTACCCGTCCCGCCGTAGACGACGCTCGTCGTGGCGAGCGGGCCGCCCGGGACCCTGACGGCCGGCAACTCGTAGGTGATGTCGTACGGGACCGAGCCGAGATGCAGGTCGCGGATCTTCTCGTTGAGCTTCCGCAGCGCCGCCTGCGCCCGCATGTTCTCCAGCAGGGCGACGGCGTTGGCCTCGTCGTCGCCCTGCCGGTCGAGCCCGTACAGCGCCCGGTGGACCCGTACGACCTCCTGGACGTCCGGGTCGTTCTTGTCCAGTTTGATGCCTTCGACCTCGGCGATGGCCACGGGGATGGAGGCGGCGTAGCCCTCCAGGCTGCGGCCCATCTCCGCGAGCTTGCGCGCCAGCTCGTTGCCGGTGGCGTACAGGAGCTCGAGCGCGATGCGGGCCCGGTCGGCGTCCGGCCCCTTCCAGATGGTGAGGATCCGGCCCGCGTCGTCCTCGAGCCCGACGACCGCGTTGAGGACCGCCTCGGCCGTGCTGATGTAGGTGGATCCGGCGAGTTTGACCAGGTCCGGCTGTGACGTCGCCAGCAGGCGCTGGATCTCCGCCTTCGGATGGACCTCCGTCTCACCGGAGGGGACCTGGTCGCCCCGGATGACGAGCGTCTCACGCCTGGAGCCGGCGCCGGCCACGGTCACCCGCCCTCGTTCCGGGTATCCGCCTCGGCGTGGTTGGCGGCGCTCGCCTCGATCGCGGCGATGACGCTCTTGTACGCCCTCACGAACTCGGCGTAGACCTGACCGAACTTCTGCCCCGCGCCGTCCCTGCCCGCGGTCGAGCCGAACACCTTGGCGTCGATCCACTCGCCGAACTGGGCGGCGCCGGGCTGGACGTCGGCCAGGGCGCGCCCGCTGACGCCCGGCTTCTCCATGGCCTGCAGATTCTTCGACATGGCCGCGGCGATCGACCTCATCACGGAGGGTTCGTGCACCCTGCCGTCGCCCTGGAACTTGCCGGCCGTGTGCGGCGGGATGCCCAGCGGGTCGGTTCGTGGTTCGGGTTCCTGGTTGCCCATCGGCTCACCCCTGCTGATACGAGACCCCGGTCACCACGTCGACGCGGCGACCGGGAGGCGGAGGCGCGTCAGTCCGTCCAGATGGCGATGTTGCGCCGCTCGGCGGCCTCGTAGTTGCCCTTGGCGATGTTGACCGCGGTGGCGGCCTCGAAGAGCTGCCTGCCCATGGCCCGTTCGTGGGCGTCCCACTGGTCCTTCTTGGTGTTGAAGAACTGCTCGGCCTCGCCCTCCCAGCTGGCGGCGAGCTCCTTCTTGATGTCGGCGAACAGGTCGTCGGTGACCTTGTCGAGCTCGGTCACGACCTTCTTGAGCTCCTCGTAGGCCTGCTCCATGCTGCCGAACTTGACGTATGTGTGATCATCGGGAACGGTCACTGGGATCTCCGTGGCGTCGGCCGGCTAGTTGCTGTTGATGACGTTGTCGATCCGGCCCGTGAAGCCGTCCCTGGCCAGGGACCCCGACAGCTCCATGTTCTGGTCTGCGGCGTTCCGGTAGACCCCGGCGCCCATGTTGAGCCGGTCGTGGATGTCCTCAAGGATCTTGATCACGGCCTTGAACTCGACGTCCCACTCGTCGAGGGCGTGGCTGAACTTCTGGGCCGCGCCGCCCCGCCACCCCTGGGTGGTCAGGTCGCCCTTGATCGTCTGAACACGCTGGCGCATGCCTTCGATGTACTGCGCGGTGTCCTCGCAGTACCCGGCGGCGTTGGTCAGCTGCGTCGGACTTGCTCCGTACAGTGCCACTGGACCTCCAAGTGGACATTTCCGTGTCTCGCATACCGGTTGGCCGACATGAATAGGGCGAACCCTTGCGAAACAACATCGACTCGCATGTTAACCACCACCCGTCCCAGCGATCACAACCGTCCGGCCGACGAGAAGAATTCTGCGCTCAATGCCAAAACATTCTGCGCTCTGTGCTAAAGACGCACAGAACCCGGCATCACAGGATTGCTCCTCGAACAAATCGCCTTTCGCTCTTTTGGGGATGAAAACGTGAGAATCACGAAGAGGACGGCCGGTGCGGTCCTCGCGACCGTGCTCGGCACGACGGCGGTCCTCACCGCCACCACCGCCTCGGCGTCCCGCCAGGCGGCCGAGACGCCCGCCGTCGTCTGCGGCCCGGGTTACACCGTCCAGCGCCAGGCCGCGTTCGCCGGCGGCGTCGCCTACCTGCTCTACAACCCCGGCAAGCAGAACGCCTGCGCGGTGACGTTCAAGACCAAGGACGTGGGCACGCGCAGCATGGTCTGGTCCGCGGTGGACGTGAAGGGCGCGGGCGTGGTGAAGAACGAGGAGATCACCCCTCTGCACACCGTGCCGGTCTACCACGCCGCGCCGACCGGGTCCTGGGTGAAGTTCTCCGGCGGCGTCAGGACCGCCGACTCCGGCGGCGTGTACGAACGCATCGGCTGAGACCCGCGGGCGGGCCCGCGACGGCCGACCTGTACGGCTGACCGTTCACGCGGTTAGTGTTTCTGATCGTTTGGGCGGGTCGCAGGCTCTGGGGGCGCGGATGGCCGAGTTCGGAAGCATCGACAGCCTTGTCAACTGGACCACGGCCGAGGACTCGGCGGTGACCGGACGCATGTCCGCCACGGTCGTCATGAGCGACGGCGACACGGGTGAGGCCGGACCGGCCGCTCCTGCGACGGCCGTCGCCGGCCTCGGACAGGAGCCGTACGTCCAGGAGGTCGCGGACGACGGCGAACACCGGCCGGACGACGGCGCCGTGGAGCCGGGGAACCCGGGCGCTCTCGTCGAGATCTCCGGCGACGACCCCCCACCCGAGCCACACGACCCGCCCCCCACCGCCCCCACGGCCCCCGCCCGCGAGGACACCCCGGCCGCCGAGCACGACCCGGCCCCCCAGAGCCCGCGCACCCTGGAAACCGGCCCTTCCGACTCCACCCCCTCGGATCCCCCCGCCGACCCCGAGACGCCCGCGCCCACCGCCCCACCCGCCGACTCCGAGGGCACCGGCACCCCCGACGCCGAGCGCCCCCCGTCGCCCACGACCCCCGACCGTCCCCAGGAGACCCCGTCGTCCGGGGAGCCGACGCCCGGCCGACCGGCCGCGACCACCCCCGAGAACACCACCAAGGCGCCCGACGCCGCGAAACCCCCCACGGCCACCACCCCCAAGGCGAACGACACCGAGGAATCTCCCAAGGGAGCCGCCCCGGCGGGCAGCGGCGGCGGCGGGACGCCGAGCGGCGGCCTCCCCACCGGCGCAACCCCGGACCCCACCGCCGCCACCCCCACCACCCCCGCCGCCGCGAACAGGGACGGCTCAGGCAAGGAACGCCCCCAGGATCCGAAGGCGACCGCGCTGAGCAACGGCGGCGTGTCCGGCGACTGGCGCAAGGCCAGCCCGGAGGCCATGGAACGGCTGGGCCAGAACCTCGCCCCGACGCAGGCGGGCGGTACGCAGACGCCGGGAGACCGGTTCAGGGCGGTGGAACGCACGGTCAGAGGCGCCACCCCCGGTTTCCCGGGCTTCGGCCTGGTCGGCAAGTTCGCCTTCGACGGCGCCTACGACGCGGCCCGCAACTCCGCCGCCGACTACCTCAAGCACGCCAAGAACCAGCTCGGCCGCTGGCAGACCCAGCTCAACGAGGGCGCCAAGGTCATCAGGGACGCCAACGACAAGAGCACGCTGAAGAAGTAGGGACCATGGATCATTACCGCGACGGCACGGCCCTTTACACGATGGCCGTGGCCTCCTGCAACGCGGGCGCCATGCTGAAGAGCAACGTGGTGCTCTCCGTCGTCTGCAAGATGTGCGCCGCGCTGATCGGCACGATGCTCTCCAGCCCCGAGGACATCCACGGCACGGCCCGCGAGGTGCGCGCCGCGACGCACGAGGTCGAGCAGGCGAAGGAGAGCGTGCGGCAGCTTCTGGCCGGGGTCTCCAGCCAGGACTGGGAGCAGATGGCCCGGCCCGAGATGGAGAAGGCGGCCGAGAAGTTCACCCTGGAGGTGGCCAAGACCGGCGGCGTGTACAAGGAGCTGGCCCACACCCTCGACCAGCTCGCCAAGATGTCCCACACGGGTGCGGTGTCGTCCGTCTCCCTGAGCGGGTTGTTGCTGGGTCTCTCGGCCCTAGGGCACTTCCTCCCGGGCAGTCCGCTGGCGGCCTCGGCGGCCGTGCAGGCGCAGGGGGCGTTCAGGCGGTTCTTCTCCAAGATGCTCGTGGTGTACGGCTCGGCCGCCGCCCTGGCCTGGCTCGCGAGCGGGCTGATGTCCGCCTTCAAGGACACGGGCATGTCGGAGGCGGTCACGCTCACCGGCAAGGACGCACCCGCCTTCGAGCAGGTCGTCATCGCCGACCTGCCCACGCAGCGCCCGGCCTAGCTCACAACTCCAGCCGCCGCCGGATGCGGTCGAGTTCGCCCATCACGTCCTCGAACGTGCGGTTGTAAGCGGACTCCGCCTCCTTGATCTGGTTCAGCGCGGCGTCCGGGTCCCTGAGGTACGTCATGGGGTTGTCCTCGGAGTCGCCGAACGTCTCGCTCATGCCCTCGGCGACCTGCCGCTGCAGGTCGGCCGTGGCGTCGTTCAGCGCCGTCTTGATGAGGTCGGCCAGCTCGCCGGACGACAACCGCAGGCCCTTGGGGTGCAGTTGCAGCTCACGGACGCCCTCCTGGCCGCACTCGACGGTGACCAGCCCCTGCTCGTCCTGGGCCCGTCCGACGAAGGAGTCCATCTTCTTCTGGAACTCCTCCATGCGGGCGAACTGCTGGTCGGCCCCCTTGAGCAGCTTCTCGACGTCGATGTTCGCGAAGTCTCCGAATTCCTGCACAGCCTCACTCCTCCGCTCGAAACGGCCAGCAAAGTATCAGCCCGACAACCCGCGCACCCAGGTGTAGAGCTCCAGCACGCCGGCCGCGAGCGGGAAGAGCTCGACGATCAGCAGCAGGTCCAGGATGTCCCCGGCCCGTCCCCAGAACGGCGACGGCTTGCCCGAGGCCAGCCCCCTCCCGACGCCCACCATCAGCAGGGACGCCCACAACACGCAGACCGCCACCGCCAGCGCGCCGATGACCCCGCCCTTGGAGCTGAGCGCGAAGGCCGTCATGGCGAGCCCCGCCATGCCCGGCCCGAGCAGCCAGAGCCGCTGGCCGACGCCGGAGAACACGCGGGCGCGCATGATGACCGTCAGCGAGATCGCTCCGGTCATGATGTACGCGATCAGGCCGTCGTGCAGCACCAGCAGCGCCTGGGCGACCAGTGCGGCCAGCCCGACGGCGACGATCTGCGCCGTGGCGTAACGCTGGGCGACCAGGGTGCGCTCCTGGATCGCCGCCGCGTCGAGCCGCTGGTTGTCGGCGCGCAGTTCCTCGGCCGTCGTGGGCATGGCCGGCAGCGGCACCCGGGCCAGCCGGAACGACAACGTCGGCACCAGCGGGCTCAGCGCCAGCAGCACGGCGATGGCCACGGCCGCCACCCCCGCGGGGACGGTTCCGGTCAACATGACCACCGCCGCACAGACCGCGCCACAGGCCGCGGCGATGGACGTACCCAGAAAGCCGGGAATGCCGTGCGAGATCGTCATCCCGGCGACGGCGGCGGCGAGCGCGGTGCAGGCGAACGCGGCGAGCAGGTGAGGAGCGCCGGCACCGGCCAGGCCGCCGGTCCCGGCGGGCGTGAACAACCCGGCCAGGAAGGCGTACGGCAGCGCCGCGTGACCGATCAGCGCGCTCGCCGTGGAGTCGCCCATGGCCCGCGACAACACGGTTCCGGCGGCGATGAGCAGCAGCGCGAGCGTTCCGAAGACGACCGGCCCGACCAGCGGGGGCAGGCCCGCCAGGGCCAGGCCGACGGCGCCGAGGACCAGCAGCCCCGTGGCTCCGGCCGCGCCGACAGCCGTGGTGTGGGCCGCCGTCCACTTGCCCGGCCCCTCGCGCACGCCGGTGGCCACGACGTCGGCGACGTCGTCGAAGATCGCGGCCGGCAGGATCGACTCACGGGGGCGCAGGTAGAGGATCTCGGCGTCGAGCACGCCGAGCGCGCTGAGGCTCTGCTCCAGGTCGAGGGGGGAGCCGCCGAGCCGCTGCAGCGTCCATCCCGGCGACGACGTCGCGTCGCCGCCCACCTCGCCGAGCATGCGCAGCAGCCCCGGCAGCACGTGCGGCAGGGGGATGTCGGCCGGCAGCGTCAGGTCGGCCTTGCGGCCCGGCCCCACGATCGTGACGTTGCACAACGTCGGCAGCGGCAACGGCAGTTGCGCGAGCGCGCCCTGCTGAACCGGCCCCGACGGCGCCTGAGCGGGCTCGGCGGCTTCCCCGGCGGGGGGCCGGGACTCGGGCGGCGGCGGCTTCTGAACCATCGATCCCACGGTCCACTCCGTCCCAAAAGGATCACGGACAGCACAGACCATAGCGGGTCGATTCTGGTAAGAACGTCGCGTGAGCAAAGTGGTTGTCCGGCGCCCGGAGCGTCGTCCCGGCCCGAAGCCACCTCGCGGAGAAGTCATGCTGGAGTCTCCGCCGGAGATCCCGGAGGTTCAGGGCCAGGGTTTCATGGCGGTACTCACCTACCTGCCCATGGTGGCCGGGGCCGCGGCGATGGCGCTGATGTTCACCGCGGGGGGCGCCAACACCAGCCCGGTCATGTACGTGGCCAGCGGCCTGTTCGCCGTCTCGATGCTCGGCATGAGCATCGGCCAGATGGGACGCCAGTCCGGCGAGCGCAAGCACCGGCTGAACGGCGCCCGCCGCGACTACTTCCGCTACCTCGGCCAGATCCGCAGGAAGGCCAGGCGCGCCGCCAAGCAGCAGCGCGAGGCCCTGGAGTGGAGCGGGCCCGAGCCGGACTCCCTGTGGTGGATCGCGATGGGCCCGCGCCTGTGGGAGCGCCGCCCCCGCGACGAGGACTTCAGCACGATCCGCCTCGGCACCGGCGTGCAGAAGCTGGCCATCCAGCTCTTCCCGCCCGACTCCAAGCCCGTCGAGGACCTGGACGCGCTCTCCTCCGGCGCGCTGCGCAGGTTCATGCGCGCGCACTCCACCCTCGCCCGGCTGCCCGTCGCCGTCGCCCTGGCCTCCTTCGCGCGCATCCGGCTCACCGGCGACCTCGCGGCGACGCGGGACCTCGTCCGTGCCGTGATCGGGCAGGTCATCACCTTCCACTCCCCCGACGACATGCGGATCATGGTCTGCGCCGACCACGAGCGCATGCCCCACTGGGAATGGGTCAAGTGGCTCCCGCACGCCCACCATCCCGACCTGGCCGACGCGTCCGGGCCCGTCCGCCTGATGGCCGAGGACCTGGGCGATCTCGATCGCCTCGTCGGCGGGGACCTCAAGGAGCGTCCCAGGTTCCAGCCGGGCTCTCCGGCCGACGAGCTGCCGTACCACCTGGTGATCGTGGACGGCGGGCACATGCCGCACGACTCCCAGCTCGGCAGCGACGCCATCCAGGGCGTGACCGTCATCGACCTGACCGGCTCCACCGGAGCCGTCGAGGAGGGCAACACGCTGCGGCTGGAGGTCCAGCGGGACGACCTGCACATGGTGAAGATCGACCACGCGGGCAAGGAGCGCAGGACGCGCCTGGGCGCTCCGGACAGGCTGTCCTTCGTGTGGGCGGAAGGGCTGGCCAGGCAGCTGTCACCGCTGCGGGCCTCGTCCAGGAGCGGCGGCGACGGCGAGGACATGCTGTCGATCAACACCACGCTCACCGACCTGCTCGGCATCAGCGACCCCCGCGGCCTGGACCCGGCCGTCACGTGGCGTCCGCGCGCCGGGCGCAACAGGCTGCGCGTGCCGATCGGGCTCGGCGCGGACGGCCGCATGGTCGAGCTCGACATCAAGGAGTCGGCGCAGGGCGGCATGGGCCCGCACGGGCTGCTGATCGGAGCCACCGGCTCCGGAAAGTCGGAGCTGCTGCGCACCCTGGTGCTCGGGCTGGCCGTCACGCATTCGTCGGAGATCCTCAACTTCGTCCTGGTCGACTTCAAAGGCGGCGCGACCTTCCTCGGCCTCGACTCGCTCCCCCACGTCTCGGCCGTCATCACCAACCTGGAGGACGAGCTTCCGCTGGTCGACCGCATGCACGACGCGCTGCACGGCGAGATGGTGCGCAGGCAGGAGCTGCTGCGGGCGTCGGGCAACCACGCCTCGCTGCGCGACTACGAGCGGGCCCGCGAGCAGGGCGCCAACCTGTCGCCGCTGCCCACGCTCTTCGTCGTGCTCGACGAGTTCAGCGAGCTGCTGTCCACCAAGCCGGAGTTCATCGACCTGTTCGTGATGATCGGCCGGCTCGGCCGCTCGCTCGGCGTGCACCTGCTGCTGGCCTCCCAGCGGCTGGACGAGGGCCGGTTACGCGGGCTCGACACGCACCTGTCGTACCGGATCGGGCTGCGGACGTTCTCGGCGATGGAGAGCCGGGCCGTGCTGGGCGTGGCCGACGCCTACGAGTTGCCCTCGGCGCCGGGCAACGGCTACCTCAAGTTCGAGACGACCGGCATGACCAGGTTCAAGGCCGCGTACGTCTCCGCCGCCTACCAGCCCGACCCCCGGCACGTGACCGACAGCGGGCAGCCCGCGGCGCGCGAGGTCATCGAGTACGGCCACGCCTATGCGCCGCTGCCCGCCGCCGAGACGCCGGCGGAGCAGACGCCGGCGGAGCCGGAGGAGAGCGGCGCCCAGTCGAGCCTGCTCGACATCGTGGTCGGCCGGCTGAGGGGACGCGGCCCCGCGGCGCACCGCATCTGGCTGCCGCCGCTGGCCGAGCCACCGACGCTGGCTCACCTGCTGCCCGCGCTGTCGGTGACCCCGGAGCTCGGGCTGTCCACGCCCGGCTGGGACGGCCGAGGGCGGCTGCACGCCGTCATCGGCATCATCGACCGGCCCTTCGACCAGCGGCGCGATCCGTACTGGCTGAACCTGTCCGGCGCGGCCGGGCACGTCGGCATCGCGGGCGGCACGCAGAGCGGAAAGAGCACGGTGCTGCGCTCGCTGATCGCCAGCATGGCGCTCACGCACACGCCTCGGGAGGTGCAGTTCTACTGCCTGGACTTCGGCGGCGGCACGCTGTCGGCCCTGGAGGGGCTGCCGCACGTGGGCGGCGTGGCCAACCGGCAGAACGCCGACCGGGTCCGCCGTACGGTCGCCGAGATCTCGGGCATCCTCCAGCAGCGCGAGCGGGACTTCGCCGACCAGGGCATCGACTCGATCGCGACGTACCGCAAGCGGGTGGCCGACGGCAGCGTCGAGGACGACGGCTGGGGCGACGTGTTCCTGGTCGTGGACGGTTGGCTGACGGTCCGGCAGGAGTACGAGAGCCTGGAGTCGGTGATCACTGACCTCGCGGCGCGCGGGCTCGGCTACGGCGTGCACGTCATGGCGACCACGAACAAGTGGTCGGAGTTCCGGCCGGGCATCCGCGACCTGTTCGGCACCAGGATCGAGCTGAAGCTCGGCGACGCCTACGAGTCGGAGGTCAGCCGCAGCGCCTCGCTCGCGGTGCCCGAAGGCACGCCGGGACGCGGGCTCACCAAGGACGGCATGCACTTCCTGTCCGCCCTGCCCAGGATCGACGGGGTTCGCGGTGCCGACGACCTCGCCGACGGGCTGCGTTCGCTCGTGGAGGTCGTCGCCGAGTCCTGGCAGGGGCCGGCGGCCAGGCCGGTCCGGCTGCTGCCGTCCCTGCTGCCCGCGGCCGCCCTGCCCGGCCCGCAGGAGACCGGCGGGAACCGGATCGCGATCGGCATTGACGAGGCGACGCTCTCGCCCGTCGCGGTCGACTTCGAGGCCGATCCGCACTTCGTCGTCTTCGGCGACACCGGGTGCGGCAAGTCGAACGTGCTGAAGCTGATCATGGAGGGCCTGGTCGCGCGCAAGACACCCAGGCAGGCCCGGCTGGTCGTGATCGACTACCGCCGGTCGCTGCTCGACACCGCCGCGACCGAGCACCGCATCGGGTACGCCGTCTCCAGCGCGGCGGCCGCGGAGCTGGTGCAGGAGGTCCGCTTCGCCCTGCTCAAGCGGCTACCGCCCGCCGACCTGACCCCCGACCAGCTCCGCGAGCGCAGCTGGTGGCAGGGGTCGGACCTGTACGTCGTGGTCGACGACTACGACCTGGTCGCCACCTCCAGCAACCCGCTGCAACCGCTGGCCGAGCTGCTGCCGCAGGCGCGGGACATCGGGCTGCACCTCATCCTGGCCCGGCAGATGGGCGGCGCCAACCGCGCCATGTACGACCAGGCGGTGCAGCGGCTCAAGGAGATGGCCAGCCCTGCGCTGATCATGTCGGGCAACCGGGAGGAGGGCGTGCTGTTCGGCAAGGTGCGACCGCAACCGCTCCCGCCCGGACGTGCCTTCTTCGTGGACCGCAGGGCCGGGGACCGGCTGATCCAGACCGCGTCGCTGGAAGAGGAGGAAATCGGGCCTGATCTTTCGTGATGATCTCCACTATGCTCGATCTTCATGAGCAAAGGCTTGGTTGACGTCTCCTACAAGGCGCTCGACGAGTGCCGGACACAGATCAACATCGCGGCCAAGAAGATGTTCCTCGACGACCTCCTCCGGCTGAGCCCGTCGAAGCCGCCCGCCCAGACGGATGCCTCCCTGTTCGGCAAGCTGAACGGCGCGCCCGAGCTGGCCGCGCTGATGGACGCTGCCTGGACCGCGATCCGGGTCGAGATCGAGAGCTGCCGGCTGAAGCTGGAGAGCGCGGAGCGGGCGCTGGACGACGTGGAGAACAACCTCCGCACGGCGGGGACGGCCTCGGGCGCATGAGCGACGACCCCCGGTTCACCATCACCGCGCCGGACATCACGGAGCTGCCTCGCGGAGCGGAGTTGCAGGCGCTGCTCGACAAGGTGACCGGGAACGCCGAGGGCATCAAGGCCATCACCATGACCTGGAAGGCGAGCTCGTTCCATGTCGCCGCCGAGACCGCCGCGCTGGCCGAGAAGATCACCGACGTCGACAAGAAGTGGGAGGGCGAGTCCGCGGACGCCTTCAACCGCTACATGCTTCTCTTCCCGAAGGCGGGCACCGACTTCAACTCCGCCGTCCACGACTGCTCGGCAGCGGTCGACAAAGTGGCGGCGGCGCTGCAGAGGGGCTCGGCAGAGATCCGGACACTCTGCGACAACGCTGTTGGAAGGGCGCAGAGGTACATCCGGGACTACATGGCCGCGAACCCCACGAAGGAGCAGGCCGACGCGAGGGGCGCGCTGGCCGCGGACGCGTCCTTCGCCGGCGACATGAACCGCGACATCGATCGCGCCAAGACGCTCGTCAAGGACGCCGAGGACTCCATCGGCACCGCCAGGTCCATGTTGACCAGCCGTGTCCGGACCGTCGCGCCCCAGGCGAAGGCCGGGATGGGCTTCTTCTTCGACCTCCCCTTCCCCGGGGGCACGGACTTCGATCCGGGCGAGAAGAAGGTCATCTGGAACCGGACCCCGCAGCAGAAGACGCAACTGTCGGGCGAGAACGGCTCGGGCGGCGGGCCGGGCTCCGGCGGGCCGGGGGCGGGCGGTGTGGACGCGTCAGCGAAGTCCACGCCCGCGCCGAAGGCCGAGGTCGTCGAGTGGATCAAGCAGGCGCTGACCGTCATCAGATCCCCCGAGATGGCGGACACGATGCGCGAGCGCGGCATCGACGTCACCGACCTCGACCCCAACGACCCCCAGGACGTCCAGCGCATCTGGACGATCATCTACCACGAGTCCGGCGGCAACCCCAACGCCGTCAACACCTGGGACATCAACGCCAAGAACGGCATACCGTCCCAGGGCCTGATGCAGACCATCCCGCCCACGTTCAACGCGCACGCCCTGCCGGGCCACGAGAAGATCCTCGACCCGGTCGACAACATCATCGCGGGCGTGCTGTACACCTACAGCAGGTACGGCAATCTCGCCGGCCACCCCGGCATCGAGTCCCTGGAGCGGGGCGGCGGCTACCAGCCCTACTGACCGGCGGCGCCCGTCGGGGAACGGCGACGCACCCTGCCCGGAGCCGTCCGAGCAGGGTGTGCACCGGACCGGTCAGCCGCAGTTGGCCCAGCCCGCGGCGGTGCTCCCGGCACCGACGCTGCCGGAGAACTTCACGCAACTGCCCGGGGCGGCCAGCTTCACCGGCCCGGCGTAGTACTTGTAGTCGCCGCTGTCGGTCGCGCTGTCCCCGTCCTGGACGTCGAGCGTCGCGCTCACCGGGCTCTCCTTGCCCACTCCCGCGTACTTCATCGTCACCACGCAGTTCTGCTTGGTGCCGCTGTTGTACAGCTGGAAGGTCTCGCCGCCGTTGAACGACTGGGAACGCTGCACGTAGAAGCCGGACCCGCACACCTGGGTGGGCGTGTAGGGGTTCTTCGGCTCCGGCTGCGCCGCCGGCGGCGCCTCGCTCTCGGGCGGCTCCGGCGCGGGGGCCTCGGTCGTGGGCGGCGGAGCGGGCGCCTGCTGGGTGCTCTTGGTGGGGGCCGGAGCCTCCGTGCTCTTCTTGGGGGCCGGGGTGGGGGCCTCGGTGCTCTTCTGAGGGGCCGGCGTCGGGGGTTCGGTGCTCTTCTTGGGGGTCGGGGTCGGCTCCTGGGACTGCTCCGGCGTCCTGGTGTCCCTGGCCGTCGGCGTCGCCGTGACCGTCTTGGTCGCCTGCGGGCTCTTCGGCTGTGAGGCCGTCGGCTGCGGGGTGGTCGGCTGGGGGGTGCTGACCGGCTGGGTGGACAGCAGCGAAGGCGTCGGCACCGTGCTGTACACGGGGGCGGTCGGCACGCCGGACGGCTCCTCGGTGGGCAGGATGAGCGGGCCCACCCCGTACGGGTCGGCGTCGGACGGCGTGGCCCAGGGCACGGCCACGTCGGCCTGGTCGGTGCCGGGCTCGCCCGGCTGCGGAACCGTCCCGTCACCGGGGCCGGGCGTCCCGTTCCCGGCCGCGTCGGCGGACCCGGTGGCCCCGTCGGTGGACTTGCCCTCGGCCGCGACGCCGACCGAGTCGATCCGGTTCGTGTCCGTGTAGCGGCTGGCGCCCCACAGGCCCACCCCTGACAACACCATGAGCGCGGCGACCGACGCCGTCAGGCCGACCGGAAACTTCCGGCGCGGGGCGGCCGGATCCACGACCGACGCCTGCCACACCTTGGGCCGATGCGGCGCCTCCCGCATGGGCTGCTGCACCCTTGGCGGCTCCCAGGTCTGCTGGGGCTGCTGCGGCTGCTGGAGCTGGGGCTGGGGCGGCTGCACCGGCACGCCTTCGAGCGGTTCGGCGGCCTCCGCCGCCGCCAGAGCCGGAGGAACGAAGGCCGGGGTGTTGGCCGAGGCGTCCGGCGACGGCAGCTTCGCCGTGACCTCCTGATCCGCCGGCGGGCCGCCGAGCAGGCGCAACAGCGCCGCGTCCGTGGCAGGCCGCCGCTTGGCGTCCTTCGACAGCGCCGCGGACACCACGTTCCGCAGCGGCTCCGCGAGTGTGCCCAGCTCGGGCGTGCCGGTCAGCACCTCGTCGGCGTCCTGACCGAACGGCGCCTTCCCGGTGGCCGCGAAGACCACCGTGGCGGCCCAGGCGAACAAGTCGGCGGAGGGGCCGTACGGCTCGCCCCTCAGCTGTTCGGGCGAGCGGTAGCCGATCTCGCCGGCGGCCTCGCCGAGGTCCAGGTCGGTCACCCGGACGCCGTCGGCGCCCATGATGACGTTGCCGGGGGTCAGTCCCCGGTGCGTGACGCCCGCCAGGTGCGCGGCGGTCAACGCGGTCAGCGTCCCGACGGCCACCCGCTCCACCCCGTCGGGGTCGAGCGGCCCGTCGGCGGCGACGGTCTCGGCCAGGCTGCGCCCCTCGACGTGCTCACGTACGACGTAGAGGTGGCCCTCGCGCAGGCCGGCGTCCAGCGTCCGCGCGATGGACGAGCTGGAAAGGCGCCGGACCTTGGCGAAGCGCGCGACGCCTTCCGCATCGGCGTCCGGCTTCGCGGCCAGCACTTTGATCACCCGGAGGGGTGCGTCCTCTGACTCGCGGCCGAGGAAGGCCACCCCGCGCGGCCCCTCCGGCAGGCGTTCCAACAGGTCGTGGTCGCCCAGCCTCGGTGGATCGTCTGGCTGTAACGGGTGCATCGTAGGTTCCCTTCGTATCCAGGCGCTGCGCTGCGGGCAGCGCCTGCATCAGCGGTCAACTGACGTCATGGGGCGGTGGGCCCGTGCGCCATCCACGGCTTCTGCCGAGCGGCAGCACCAGCGCGAGGGCGCCGGCCACGGCGGTGAGGAGCAGCGCTCCCGCTGTCACGGCCAGCGCGGTGTTCCGGGCCGCGAGGTTCTCCGGAGGGACCTGGGCGATCGCGTCCGCCGCGATGGGATCGGGCGGCGGCGCGGCCACCAGGGGGCGGCCCGCGGGCTCGAAGGGCAGCACGGCGCTGACCGCCTGCACCGGGTTCACCATGCCCGCACCCGTGCCCTCGCCGATGGAGCCGTCGGCCGTGGCGATGATGCGCCGCCGTACCTGCTCCTGGTCCAGGTGCGGGAAGCGGGCGCGCACCAGTGCGGCGGTCCCGGACACGTAGGCGGCGCCGAAGCTGGAACCCTCGAGGTCCAGCTTGTACGACCTCCCCGGCCAAGGGGCGATGATGCCGACCCCCGGCCCCAGGACGCCGACGGGCGTGGCCGTGTTGGAGGAGTCGGCGCGTCGCCCGTCGGGAGTGGCCGAGCCCACGGCCAGCACACCCTCGTAGGAGCCCGGATAGGCGGGCACGTCCTCCTTCTTGTCGGTGATGTTGCCCGCGGCGGCGACGATCACGACGTCCCTCGCCAGGGCGTTCCGGACGGCCGCCTTGAGTGCGGGATTGTCGGCCGCCTTGATCGAGATGTTGATGACGTCGGCCTTGAGCTGGACCGCCTTGTCGATGGCCGCCACCAGGGTGGCGACGTGGCCCTCGGCCTGGCTGCTCTGCTTGAGCACCATGACGGTCGCCCGCGGGGCCACGCCGTGGAAGGCGACGCCCGGATAGACGCGCCCGGCGATGATCCCCGTGACGGCGGTGCCGTGACCGACGCAGTCGGTGTAGCCGGTCCCGGTGAAGTCGACGTAGTCGGAGAGCCAGGGCAGTTGCGGGTGCTTGACGTCGAGGCCGCTGTCGATGATCGCCACCCGGACGCCGGCGCCGGTGCTCAGCCGCCATGCCGTCTTGATGTCGAGCCGCGTCTGTGCCCAGGGCTCTCCGCCGGGCAGCTTCACCACGCCCGGTTCAGGGCTGCACTCGACGTCCGCCGTCGTGGCGGCCGCCGGAGCAGCGGCGGCGCCGAGTCCCAGCACGGCGGACAGCAGCACCCGGCCGATCATCCGCGCGCGTCCCGGTCCCCCCTTCCAGGTCGTCACAGTGGCGTCGCCCGCTTTCATACGGCGACGGTCACTCCACCGCTCTGCCAGGGTCATCTCAGCCATCCGGGTCCAACCGCGTCTAACCGCCGAACGCAGCGATCGACACGACCAGCAGGGCGGCGGGGAACGCGGGCGTCCTGGCTCTGGCATCAGCGCCCACGTGCACACCTGTCCCGATCATGTCGATTCGTCGAAAGGCAGTCTTGCGACGCCGGGTGACCCGTGTCGTTAGCGGAGAGTGCGAGATATCTTGGCGAGGAGTGCATGCCGTCCAGCACCGAGGGACGCGTGAAGGCGAACCACTCCGGCTCTTTCGGAGGCCCTGAAGCCAGCATGATCGTGCCGGCGGAAGGGCGAATCACACGCGATGCCGGCCCCCAGGAAGTACCCCGACCACCTCCGCGGGCGCGGTGCGGACGGTCTTCGAGGTCCGCGAGCAGAGCGGCGATGCGCCCGGCGCGATCGCGCGGGTGCCCCAGCAGCTCGGCGCGCACCGGGAAGCGCTGCGCAGCCGGGTCCGCCAGGCCGAGATCGACGGCGGGCAGCGACCGGACACCTCCACGGCGGCCGCGGGTGGGCGGCTCGTACACACCGACGATCGAGGCTCGTTCCATGGCGGGGATCTTCGCAGCCTTGGTCAGCCAGTACGCCCGCCGGGCTCAGGGCCTTGGTGAGGCGGTGCCGGGCTCTGCAACCCCCCGGTCGTTGGCGTTGGCCAGCGGGATACCGGCGGTCATCCCCTTCGGCTCAGCGACCTGGGCCGTCTCGGACATCCGGGGTCACGGGATTGCTCCCCGTTCAGGTTGGAGCCGCGCAGGGACGATGGGGCTGCTCCGGTGTCGTCCCCGCGCGGCCGGTCTACAGGACGAGCCGAGCTGCTCCAGCACGAACTCGGCCGCCGTCTCCAGGACGTACCGGAAGCGCTGACGACCGGCGCAGCGCACCGGCTCCTCCAGGCGGCCAGCGATGGACGAGTGGCTCAGCCGTTGAGGTCGCCGACGACGTGCCGCGAGCTCTTTCGGAAAGACGCGTACCCGACAGCACGCCGAGCCTATGAATGGGTCGGCCCGCCGCCACCAGCAATGCCCTGTCATCCCCAGCCGGCACGTCCGGCACCGATACCGGTGTCCGTGTCACAGGAGCCATAACGGCAGTCCTCATGTCGAGGGAATCGCTGCGCGATCCACGCACATTGGGCCAGAATGACCGGCATGGAAACAACACTTCAGTAGGTGTCTCGTCTGGCGGCCGGAAGTAGAGCACCTACCGGCTGAACCTCATGGACCAGGCCGCGGCCGCCATGACTGTACGACGTACGCCGCCTGTTGCGCAACGCACCTCGCAACGGAACACTTCGTGGCTCGATCAATGACAAACGGGAGTGGGCGAATGGCGGATGACACCGAAAACCATTCAAGCGACGTCCTGCTTTGGATTTGGGCGATCCTGGGGCTTATCGTCGGACTTGTTCTGTCGGTGAAATATGCGCAATCCGCGGGAATTACTCGCGAGGAGAAACTACCAACCACGCAGGGTCTATTCCTCGTAGGCCTGATGTTCGGCCCCGCGATTCTTTCCTTTTCGATCGGAGATCATTTTCACAAGGAAGTGCATCGAGGGAGAATGTCCTGGGAAGTATACTGGACCGTGCTGTCCGGCCTCGCGGCTTCCACATTCGCATTCTTGGGCATTACAGGTGTCGATGAGCTGCTTGAAGTATGGAAGTATCTCTCCTCTTGACCGAAGGAATCTACTCCTTCAGGGCGCCCCGAATCGATCACGTTGGTGGATGTCGAGCGCATCGGCATGCAGCTTGACCTGGCCGGATGATTGATCCGCCCGGCAAGCCCCGAGGCGGGGCTGCGTCAGGGGCGCGCCGATGCGGTTTTTCACAGGACAGGCCAAGGCCTTACGGCGGAGAGCTGCGTCCGCCGACTTCCCGGGCTGCCCTTCAGCCCACCTGCGGTCGTGACGTTCGATGAGGTTTGGATTCGGGTCGGTCACGTATTTCCGCCGTCGGCCAGGACCTGGTTGAGCCTCAGGTGCCGGGCAGATGTTGGTCAGCTCGCGGCCGACCGTGTTGCGTCTGCGGTCCCGATGGTCAGGGGGGCGATGATGCCTGCGGCGACGAAGAGCAGCGCCAGGACGCCCCAGGTCCAACCGCCCGCCAGCTGGAGCATGCCGGTGATCAAGATGGGACCGATGACGTAGCGACTGACCGAGCGCCCCATGCCGAACGCCGCCAGGTACTCGCCTTTCTGGTCATCCGGAGAGAAGGCGTACGACAACGTCCAGGCCGCGGGGACAGCGATCAATTCCGCCGCGGTCAGCATCACCAGCGCAGCACAGAAGAGCGCAAGAGGCATCGACTCGGCCGCATGCCAGAACAACAGACAGGCAGCGGCAGCGAACGCCGCTGCGACGGGCTGACATCGCCGGGCAGCTCTGAGGCTTGTGATGTGGCGTGCTATGAGAGCTTGGAAGACGAGCGCGAGGACGGTGTTGACGGCGTACAGGACCCCGAGTAAGCCGTCCGGCAGTGTGGTCGCCTGGGCGAGCCACAGCGGAAAGGCGAGGTTGAGGATCGGTTGCCAGAGCTGCAGTACGCCGTCCACACCAGCCAGCGAGAGTAGCCGCAGGTCGCGTAGCACGCCCAAGCCTCGCCGGACCGGGGCGGGCGCTTCGGCCCGAACCGGTTGGGGCAGGGTGGCGAAGGCCGCAGTGACCAGAAGATAGGCCGCCGCGTTGGCCAGGATGATGGTCCGGAAGAGTCCGGTGCCGGCCAGCAGCCCGCCGAGTGGACCGCCGATGCTGATCGCCAGATTGATCACCGTCCGATACGAGGCCAGCACCTTTACCCGGCTGCTCCCTTCGACGATCTCTGCCACGTACGCCTGGGTCAGCGCAGTCGCGATCTGGTCGGCGACCGTGATGATCGTGACGACCACGAGGTACCCCCACCAGTCTCCGACGAAGGCGTAGGCGGCGGTTCCGGCAGCACGTAGGGCATGCACCAGCACCAGCGCTCGCCGGACACCGTAGCGGTCGGCCGCCCGGCCCAGCGGTATCGCGGCGGCTATGGCCGCGGCACCCGCGATGCTCATGCCCAGCCCGACTTGGCCTGCGGCTAGCCCCACCACGCCGGTGAAGTAGACGGCCGAGAAGGCCAAGAAGAGCCCCGAGCCAAGGAAGTCCACGAAGCTGGCGCCGAGCAGCCGCCGCACCGCTCGACGCTCGGCACGACCAGTATCTTGTGTCATAGTCGCACTATTTTGCACCCTAGGGCAGCATTGCGCCATGAACGATCCCGCCGAGGCCGTAGGCCACACCCTCGCCGCGAACCTGCGCGCTGCACGTCAAGACCGGGGCTGGCGGCTGGAAGAGCTGGCCACACGGTCCGGCGTCAGCCGCGGCATGCTCCAGCAGATCGAGACCATGCGCACCAACCCCAGCATCGCGACGCTCGCCCGGATCAGCGCCACGCTCGGTGTTTCGATCGGCGAGTTGGTGGAGCCCCCGGAGGAGCTTGGCCGCGTTTCCCGTGCCGCCGACGCCGTGGTTCGCTCCGAAGGCCGCGCCAGGCTCCTGATCAACGACAGCCAGCCGCCTTTCACCGAGCTTTGGGAGTTCCGGCTGCCTGCCGGCGACAAGATCTCCACGCCCGCGCATCCGGCCGGCACCCGGGAACTGCTGCAGCTCCACTCGGGCAGCGTCGCGGTCACCGTCGGCGGGGCACTCTTCCAACTCGCCGCGGGAGACGCGCTCCGTATGCGAGGCGACCGCCCGCACGCCTACAGCAGCCAAGGCCCGGAGCCGGCCCACTTCACGATGGTCGTTGTCTATGCCGGCGCCCGAGACCCTCGCTACGCCAGCCTTGTCCCCGGCTGATTCGACGGTCTGTCGTGAGGCTCCACCCTACGGCGCTCTTCGTTCGGCATTGCTGGGTACGCGTGAATTCACGAGCGGTCAGCAGCGCTGTACTCGTCCGGTGACTTCATCGTCTCGCCGATGCGGGTGTCCGGTCCCAGTCGAGGGGGACGCCGAAGGTGTCGTGGAGACCGATGCGGCCCTCGTCCGTGAGGTGCACGGCGCGCCGGACGCGTCCCCTGCGCAACCACTCCAGCGCGAACAGCCGCTGGGCCAGGGCGGCGCCCAGCGCGCCCGCCAGGTGATGACGCTGGTCGCGCCGCTGGTGCTCGCCGGTTCGGGACCGGCCTCACGATGCCCGCCGCCACCTCGGCGGTCATGGAGGCCGCGCCGGCGGCGCTCAGCGGGGCGGCGTCCGCCGTGCTCAACGCCGCCCCGCCAGACGGGACGCTTCCCTGCCGGGCGGCGCGGCGGCCTCATTCGCCGGGTGCCCGCGCCGGGCTGGGCGCTGCCCGACGGGATCCGGCCCGGCCGATCAGGCGCCTGCCCAGCGACTGCGCCGGCGACTCCACCCATCGCCAGGTCAGCGCGCACAGTCCGAGCAGCGCCGCGTACACCGCCGCCAGCAGCGTCAGGCGCACTGCCACCGGTACGGTCGACGGGTCCGGCAGGAAGAACTCCACGCTCTCCAGCAGCAGCGGATGCAACAGGTAGATGGAGTAGGACACCAGCCCCAGCCAGGTCAGCCACGACGGCATCCTGCGGTGGCGCAGCGTCATCCCGGCGGCGAACGTCAGCCAGGCCGCGGCGATCGCCAGCTGTGATCCCAGCTCGGCGCGCGCCGGCCACAATCCCGCCAGTGGTACCAGCGCCACCCAGGCGAGGTGCCGGTGGCCGATCTGGCCGGTCTCGACACGGTACAGCGCGGTGCCGGCGAACATGGTCGCCAGGATGAACAGTCCCTGCCACGGCCCGGGATAACTCTGGTTGACCGCCAGCAGCAGGAGGATCGTGCCGGCGACGGCCACGGCGCCCGCCTGCCGTACCCGCCTGCCGCCGCGCAGCACCATGGCCAGCCCGGCCGCCAGCACGGCGGTCACCACGACCACGACCGTCAGCATGCGGCCCGCCCCGCCGGCCGACAGGAGCGTCACCGGCAGCACCCCGGCGCCGAGCACCGCGGCCGCCGCGAACGTGAGCGCGGCCGCGGTGCTGCGCCGGTGCACCCCGAGGGTGAACATGGCCGTCAGCAGAAGGTAGAAGGCCATCTCGTAGGACAGCGTCCACAGCACATTGACCAGGTTCGGGACGTACAGCAGGTTCTGCAGCATGCCGGCGTGCGCCAGGGCCAGTGCCACCGGCCGGCTGCGCCACCAGATGTGCATGTCGTCCCAGCCGGCCACCGTCAGCAGCGCCATGCCGGCCATGCACACCGAGAACAGCGGCCACAACCGGAAGAACCGCGAGACCCAAAAGGCCCCCACGCTGCCCCGGCGTTCCAGCGACGCCGGCACGATATAGCCGCTGACCAGGAAGAACACCAGCACTCCGTACCAGCCAGGCTCGAAGACGGCCTTGATCGGCAGCCGCGCCTCCGGCCACAGCGGTCCGAGCGCGTGCTCGAAGACCACCACCATCGCGGCCAGTCCCCGCAGCGCGTCCAGCCAGGCCAGACGCCGGGTGTGCGGCGTAGCCGCGCCGCCGGCGGCGCGAGGAGCAGGCAGGAGGCTCCGCGCCTCGATCGTCCACCGCCGTACCACCAACGCCACCGTCATCGACACCCTCTCCTACCGATTTGTCCGATCACACCAACCCGCACGCCCACCTCACCTGACCTTCAGAACGACCCGGCCTGCTCGTGGCAGCCGGAACCGGCCCACCCCGAGACGTGGGCAGAGGCGGACCGGGGCGAGGTCGATCTGCCGCCGGCTCAGCCCGGCATGTCGTACCACTGGGGTTGCGGGTGCGGGCTGGGGGCCGGGCCCGCGTCCGCGCCGGGGGTCACGTACAGGTCGACGGTGTCGGCGCTGTGGAAGCGGGTGGACGCCACGATCCAGTCGTCCTTGATCCGGCTCCCCGGCGCGGCCTCGTCGAACCACGAGGTTCCGCCGTCGTCCTTGTCGCTGTACTTCCAGACCAGCCGGTAGCCGACCTGCAGCCCGCGCCTGCTCAGCTCGGCCCGTACGTCCGCGACCGTCCTGCCGTGGCTGGTGTAGCCGGGCAGGGCCTCGTCGCCGCCCTCCGGGTCGACAGGGCCGTCCTCGACGTACGGCTCGCCCGGCTTGGCGGGCCGGCCGACGCCGAACACCACCCGGCCGGGAAAGTCGGCCGGCATCCAGACCCTGGCGCAGAACGCCGACGAGCACGGCGTGATCCCCTGAGTGCCGATGCTGCCGTGCCACTTGAAGCCGCCCGGGACGACCGGGCCGATCAGCTTCCCCACGTCGGAGGGCGCCACCGGCACCACCTTGACCGTGACGTTCAGCCCGACCGCCCGGAACGCCTCCTCGAAGCGACGGCGGTCGGCCGTGGGATCGGTGATGTTCACGCTGAAGTACTCGCCGGTCTTCTCGATGGAGACGGCGGCGTTGGCGTAACTGGTCACCGGTCCGCCGGCCAGACCGGTGCCGACGGCGACGGCCGCGGCCGTCGCCACGGTGGCGAGGCCCAGCACCAGCCTTCGGCGGATCTTGCGGCGGGGCCGTGTCACGATGACCTCCTTGCGTTCCTCGGACATGATCGCGTGCATGAGTTCCCGAGCCTCCGGCGCGGACGCCTCTCCGGCGAGATCCTGGTCACCGACGCGGGCGAGATCGGCGAGGTTCACAGCGAGCTCCCTTCCAGGACGACGGCGCGGGGGTGGTCGATCCCGGCCTTCGCCAGGCCCCGGGCGAAACGCTTGCGGGCGCGGTAGAGCCTGATCCGTACCGCGTTGCGGGAGATGCCGAGCATGCGGGCGATCTGGCCATGGTCCAGCGCCTCCCAGGCGACCAAGGAGAGCAGCTCCCGGTCGTCGTCGGGCAGGGCGCGGAAGACGCTTCCCATCTGCGACATCTCGTCCTCGGGCGGGCGGGCCAGCGCCGGGGCGGCGGCGAGCCGCTGGCGCAGGGCCGCCGTACGCTGCTCGTGGCGCTCCTCGCCGCGCCGATGGTTGGCGAGCACCCGCCGCGCCACGCCGTACAGCCACAGCCGCGCCTCGTCCCCCTCGGGCAGCTCGTCGATGCGACGCCACGCCGTGGTGAACGTCTCGGCCACCACGTCGGCCGCGTCCTCCGGGTGCCGGCAGCGGCGCAGGACGTACCCGAGTACGGGTTCGTAGGCGGATTCGTAGATCTCCACGAACCGGCTACGGGGATCGGCTCCCATCCGGTCTCCTTAACTGGATCATCTGTCATATATGTCGATGTCCGGAACTTTGAGGGCATTTCCCGGGAGATCTCGCGACCGAGGACCATCCGGCTTGTCGGCGCGACCTCGCGGCGAAAGCGCTCAGCCCCTTCGGCCGGCACACCGCGAGGCCGACTGACGATCTTGCAGGCGTTTCGACGTCGGCGGACCGAGCTTGGTGCAATTGCACCGCTGGCGGCTCCGACTTCATGTCCCTGCACGAAGCACTCCCGGGTCACGTGTTGGAGGGTTGCTGGAACATTGACGTGAAAGCTCCGGAGGTCTGTGAATGGGACTCGCCGAAGACACTCGCCCCCTGGCGCCCGCGCAGATACGCAGGACGGCGACCGTCACCGTAGGGCTGCTCATGGGCGTCTGGGTGATCGACTACGTCGATCGGGTGATGATGGCCGTCGCGTTGCCGTTCATCGGCGAGGACTTCGCACTCACCAAAACCGAGCAAGGCTGGCTGATCACCGCCTTCTCCCTGGTCTATCTGCTGTGCCAGATACCGGGCGGCATCCTCGCCGACCGGTTCGGCGCCCGACGCCAGCTCATGGTCTCCCTGCTGCTCTGGTCGGTCTTCACCGCCCTCACCGGCATCGCCTGGGGCCTGGCATCTCTCCTGGTCATCCGTGCCCTCTTCGGCGTCGGCCAGGGCCTGTTCCCCGGCGCGTCCTTCAAGGCCATCGCCGAACGCACCACCCCCGCCGTCCGCGCCACCGCCGCCGGCGCCATGCTCGCCTCCAACCAGCTCGGCGCCGGCGTCGCCCCGCTCATCGTCGCGCCGCTCATCCTCGTCCTCGGCTGGCGCCACACCTTCTGGGTCACCGCCGCCGCCGGCGTCGCCATCGGGGTTCTGCTCTGGAAGCTGCTGCCCAAGGCGCTGCCCGCCCACCTCAACGGCTCCGACGTCGTTCAGGACAAGGGGCTCGGCCTCGGCGCCGTGATGCGCTCGGCGTCGGTCTGGAAGTTCGCCGCTCTCTTCTGCGCCACCAACATGCTCGGCTACGGCTTGATCACCTGGGTGCCGAGTTACCTGCTGGAGGAGCGCGGGATCTCCCTCATCAACACCGGCGTCATGTCCGCCATCCCCGGCCTGGTCATGTGCGCGACCGTCTTCCTCGGCGGCTGGCTGTTCGACCGCTTCTTCCATGACAGGGCCCGGCTCTACGTCATCCCCCTGCTGCTGGTCACCGCCGTGCTCCTGGTGCTCATGCTGATGGCCGAGTCCGCTGTCGGGTTCACCGTCTACCAGACCCTCGCCATGGGGGTGGCGGGCCTCTCCTCGATGGGCATCCTCGGCATGCCCGTGCGCGCCCTGCCGCCCGCCATCATCGGATCCGGCATGAGCATCGTCAACGTCGGCGGTCAGATCGCCGGCGTTCTCGCCCCCGTCCTCATGGGCTTCCTGGTCGACAAGTTCTCCTACACCGCCGCTTTCGGCCTGCTCATCGCCACCACCGTCCTCGGCGCGCTGATCGCGTTGATCGTGCCCCAGCGCCCTGAGCAGTTCAGCCTCGCAACGAAGGAGCTCGCGTGACAACGTACGATCTGGTCCTGGCCCGCGGCCGGGTCATCGACCCCGAGACCGGTCTGGATGCCGTGCGCGACGTCGGCGTCAACGGCGGGGTCATCCAGGCCGTCTCCGACCAGCCGCTCGACGGCGTCGCCCATGTCGACGCGACCGGCCTGGTCGTCAGCCCAGGCTTCATCGACCTGCACAGCCACAGCACGGACGTCGCCGGCCACCGGCTTCAGGCACTCGACGGCGTCACCACCGTCCTGGAACTCGAAGCCGGCGCCTACCCGGTCGCCGCCGCCTACCGCAGAGCCGAGACCGAGGGCAGGCCGCTCAACTACGGCTTCGCCACCTCCTGGGCCGTGGCCCGCATGGCCGTCCTCCTCGGCCTTGACAGCGACGGCGACCTGACGACCGACTTCCTCGCCAACATCGGTCGCGAGGAATGGCAGCGTGCCGCCCCTCGGCAGACCGTCGACCGTATCACCGGCATGTTGGAGCGTGACCTCGGCGACGGCGCCCTCGGCATCGGAATCCTCGTCGGCTACGCCCCTCGCATCGACCCCTCCGAGTACCTCGCCATAGCCGCCCTCGCCGCCCGCGCCGGGCTGCCCACCTATACCCACGCCCGCGAACTTGTCGAGATGGACCCCACCACTCCCGTCGACGGCGCTGAAGAGATCCTCCGCGCCGCCGCCGAGACCGGCGCGCACATGCACTACTGCCACGTCAACAGCACCTCCATACGCCATGTCGACCGCGTGCTCGGACTGGTGGAGAAGGTCCGCGCCGAAGGCTCGCGCGTCACCACCGAGGCCTACCCCTACGGCGCGGGCATGACCGGCATCGGCGCGGCCTTCCTCGCCCCGGAACTCCTCCACCGGCGCGGACTGACCCCGCACTCCATCGGCCTGCTGGGCACCCATGGGCGTATCCCCGACGCCGACGCCCTGCGCCGGGTCCGCGAGAGCGCACCCGGCTCGGCCGCCTTCGTCCACCTGCTCGACGAGGACGACCCCGCCCAGTTCGACTACATCCGGCGGGCCATCACCTTCACCGACGCCGCCGTCGCCACCGACGCCGTACCCCTCCTGTGGCGCTCCGGAGCGCCTGACCCGCTCTCATGGCCGCTCCGTCCCGACGCCGTCACCCATCCCCGTACTGCCGGCACCTATGGCCGGACCCTACGCAGGCTCGTCCGTGAGGACGGCGTCCTGTCGCTGCCCGAGGCTGTGCGCCGGTGCACACTCATCCCCGCCGACGTCGTGGGCTCAGGCGTCCCGGCGATGCGGCGCAAAGGTCGCGTTCAGCCGGGCTGCGACGCCGACCTGACCGTTTTCGACCCCGAGACCGTCAGCGACCATGCCGACTACACCGAGACGGTCCGGCATTCCTCCGGTTTCGTTCACGTCCTCGTCGGTGGCCAGTTCGTGGTCCGCGACGAGCAGCTGCTGCCGACCGCCCTGCCCGGCCGCGCCGTCAGAGCCTGATGCCTGCCCAAGGCCGCCCGGTCGACAAGGCCGACTGCCGTCATGGCCTTGACGTGCTGCAGCGTGATCCGCTGTTCGTGCGAGAATCGGGTCGTGGAGCGGCCTGGATGTGTTGCTGTCATCGGGGTGGGCGTTCTCGGAGCCTGTGTGGGCTGGAATGTGGCACGGCACGGCGTCAAGGTGGTCTTCGTCGACGCGGGCCGGCCGGGTGAAGGGGTCACCGACTGGTCGTTCTCGTGGGTCAACGCCAGCGCGAAGACCGCGAGCAGGTCCTACTTCGACCTGAACGTCGCGAGCATGGCGGCGTACCGCGAGCTTGCCGGGATCATCGGGCCGGACCCATGGTGGCACCCCGGCGGCCACCTGCGCTGGGCGGACGACCCCGCGGCGGAGGCGAGCCTCCTGGAAACGGCCGGGCTGCTGGCCGGCTGGGGCTACCGGGCCGAGGTACGCACGGGAGCCGAGGTACGCCGCCACCTCGAACCCGCGCTCACGGTGTCCGACGAGATTCCGGTCGTGTTCTTCCCCGACGAAGCCTGGGTGCACGGACGCCATCTCGTCGGCCGCCTGGTCGGCCAGGCCGTCGCGTCCGGCGCCGAGCACCGGTTCGGCACCACGGTCCATGACGTCGGCACCGGCGCCGACGGGAGCGTACGGACCGTCGCCCTGTCCGACGGCAGCCGCCTCGACGTCGACGTCGTCGTGAACGCCGCGGGACCCGGCGCCGCCCACGTCGCCGGGCTCGTCGCGCGGCACCTGCCGATGCGCCGGGAGCCCGGCCTCGTCACCCGGATCGAGTGTGCCCAGGCGCCGATCCGCCGGACCATGCACGCGCCGCGCGTCGCGATCCGTCCTGACGGAGACGCTTCGGTGGTCCTCCACAGCCGCGAGGTCGACGCGCTCATCGACGCCGGCGAAGATCCAGCGGCGCTCGAACGGCTGCTCCACGAGTCGGCGCGGCACGTCGTTCCCGGGTTCGAGTACTCCCGCATCGTCGGGACACGGGTGGTCGACCGGCCCATCCCGGGCGACGGATACCCCTCGGTGGGATCGGTGCCGTCCGTGCCGGGCTACTACGAGGCCGTCTCCCACAGCGGCATCACGCTCGGGCCGGTGATCGGCCGGCTGCTCGCGTCGGAGATCGTCAGCGGGAGGAGGGACGAGAGGCTCGCCGACTTCCGCCCGGAACGGTTCTCCCATGACACCCCGGCGAGCTGACGGTACGCGTCCCTGGTGCTGCCCCACCTGGAGGACTGAGCGCCGGCACTGCCCGAGACACTTCGGGCGATCAGCCCCGCCGGTCAGCGGGTGGCGACCGTGGCCGACAGGGCCAGGGTGGCGGCGCCGCGGGCGTGGCCGCTGTCGTCCCAGGGGCGGACCATGATCTCCACTCCCGACAGCACGCCGCTCTCCACCGCCGGCCGGAACCCGGGCTCCAGATACGGCCACAGCACGTGGCTCTCGCCGATCACCGCCAGCGCCCGTACGGCCAGGACGTTCACCACGCCCGCGGCCGCCCTCCCGAGCGCCGCCCCCGCCTCGGCCATCAGGTCGCGCACGCCCGGCACGTCCTCGGCGGCCAGCCGGGGCAGCTCGGCCACCGGCACCGGCACCGGCGTCAGCCCGCGCTCGTACGCGCGGGCGGCCAGGGCGTAGTCGGCCGCGTAGGACTCCAGGCAGCCGCGCCGCCCGCACACGCAGGGCGGCCCCTGCGGGTCGATCGGCACGTGCCCGAACTCGCCCGCGACGCCGTCGGGCCCGCGATGGATGCGCCGCCCGAGCACGATGCCCATGCCGATGCCGCCGCCGACGGCCAGCACCAGGAAGTCGTCGTGGTCGCACCCGGCGCCGAACAGCAGTTCGGCGCTGGTGCTGGCGCGGGTGTCGTTGTCGATGAGGACGGGGACCGGCAGGCGTTCGGCCAGCAGGGGCCGCAGCGGCAGGTCCGACCAGCCCAGGTGCGGCGAGATGCGCACGATCCCCCTGGCCTGGTCGATCACGCCGGGGACGGCCAGGCCGATGCCGCGCACCCGGCCGCCGGCGGCGGGGTCGGCCAGCTCGCGGGCGCACACGGCGGCGAGCTGCCCGACGGGGTCGGCGCGGGGGTCGAAGGGCACCGTGAAGCGGCGCGCCTCGCTGCCGTTGAGCCGCATGAGCACGCCGACCACGTGCGTGTGGTGCACCCGCAGACCGAGCGTGTACGCGGCGTCCGGCACCAGCTCAAGGGGCACTTTCGGGCGACCACGCCCGGCCGCCTGCGGCGCCAGCTCGCGTACGTAGCCGAGCTCGATGAGGCGCCGGGTGTGCTCGGTCACCGTCGCCGCGCCGAGCCCCAGCCTGAGGGCGAGCTGGGTGCGGTTGAGCGGCCCGGACCCGAGCGTCGTCAGGATCTCCGTCCTGGCCAGGTCCTCGCGCATCCGCGGTCCTCCCTCTTGACGTGTGTTCCGGAGCAAGCCTAGGGTTCCGCATCAATAATAAATTCGACCCCGAAAAATATACCTTGACGGAGGTCCCCCCATGAAGGCACTCCTGGCCGCGGGGCTCGTACTCCTCGCCGGCGTCACCGCGTGCGGCGGCGGCGGGGCGGGCACGGCGGGCGGCGCCGAACAGGACGACGGTACGGTCACCCTCGACTGGGAGATGTGGGCGGGCAGCGAGGAGGAGAAGGCCCAGCTCGACCACCTGGCCAAGCTGGTCACCCAGCAGGACCCGAAGATCAGGATCAACCTGCGGACCGCGCCCTTCAACGCCTACTTCACCAAGCTGCAGACCGAGTTCGCCGCGGGCGAGCAGCCATGCCTGGTCTCCATGCAGAGCCTGCGCCTGGGCGCCTACGCCGATCTCCTCGAACCCCTCACCGCTCCCGAAGGCTTCGCCCCCGCGGCGCTGGACGCGCTGAAGATGAACGGCCGGCAACTGGCCCTCCCCTACGACCTGGGCCCGATGCTCCTCTACTACAACAAGGACGCCTTCACCAAGGCCGGCCTGGCCGAGCCCAAGCCCGGCTGGACCACCGCCGACTTCGAGCAGGCCGCCAGGAAGCTGACCACCGGCGGCAAGTACGGGTTCGGCATGTCCTTCTCCGACCTGCACCTGCTGTCGATGCTGCTGTCCTACAACGGCGCCAAGCCGGTCACCGACGACGTGAAGCTGCAGCTCGACAGCGAGCCCATGGTCGCGGCCACCACCTGGTACGCGGGCCTGGCCGGGAACAAGTCGGCCAGCGTGCCGGCCGGGTCGGCGGAGCTGGGCTGGGGCGAGACGCAGTTCGTCAACGGCAACGCCATGATGGCGGTCGACGGCTCCTGGAACATCGGATCCACGATCAAGGAAGCCAAGTTCCGGGTGGGCATCGCGCAGCTTCCCGCCGGGTCCGGGGGTGCGAAGACGTACGTGGCCAACTCCGGGTTCGGGGTGGCCAAGGGCTGCCCGTACAAGGAGCAGGCGGTCAAGGCGGTCTCCGTGCTCAGCGGCAGGCAGGCGCAGGCGTACCTGGCGGGCGAGGGGCGCGGCTTCCCCGCGATGACCTCCGAGCAGTCGGCGTACGAGAACTTCCTGGTCGGCAAGAACCAGGACAAGGCCGACGACGTGCGGGCGGCTGTGTCGGCGGTCAAGGAGGCGGTGGCCGGCGGCGTGCCGCTGTTCACCACCAAGAACTGGGACGACGTCACCAAGCTCATGGCCCAGCACCTGCTCCAGGTCTACACCGGCGCGAGCGGCGCCAAGGAGGCGCTCGCCACCATCCAGCAGCAGGGGGCGCGCGGGCAGTGAGGTCGCGAGAGCAGTGGAGCGCGCTGGGGTTCGCCACGCCCAGCGTGCTCGGCCTCGGGTTGTTCACTCTGTTCCCGGTCGGCATGGCCGTGGTGATGAGCTTCTTCGACTGGCCGATGCTGGGTGGGAGCAGCTTCATCGGCCTGGAGAACTTCCGCTACCTGTTCGGCGAGGACCCGGCCTTCCTGTCCGCGCTGCGCAACACGTTCGTCTTCACCGGCCTGTACGTGCCGCTCAACATCGTCCTGGCGCTGGCGCTGGCGTTCTGGATCAGCAGGTCGCGGTGGCAGAACCTGTGGCGGGTGCTGTTCTTCATCCCGGCGATCACGCCGATGGTGGCCAACGCGGTCATCTGGAAGTTGCTGTTCCAGATGGTCGGCACCGAGCCGAACCTGCTGGCCGACGGGCGCACCGCGCTGGTGTCAGTGGTGGCCATGAGCGTCTGGCAGGGGTTCGGGTACAACCTGATCGTCTTCTCCGCGGCGATCAACGAGATGTCGCCGTCGGTCCTGGAGGCGGCCTCGCTCGACGGGGCCACGGGGCTGCGCAAGCTGGTCAGCGTGCAGCTCCCGCTGATCTCGCCGGCGCTGTTCTTCGCCACGACGATGACGGTGATCAACTCGTTGCAGGTGTTCACGCAGCCGTACATCCTCACGGCCGGCGGGCCGGGCAACGCCACGGAGACGCTCGTCATGACCGTCTACCAGGCCGGGTTCCAGTCGCGCGAGCTCGGGCTGGCGGCGGCGGGCGCGTGGGTGCTGTTCGCGATCATCCTGCTCGTGACCGCCGCGCAGTTCCTCGGGCAGAGACGGTGGGTGCACTATGAGAGTTAGATCCGTCGTCTCCCACGTGCTGCTGGCGGCGGTGACGCTGGCCTTCCTCTATCCGCTGATCTTCGCGGTGGCCACCGCGCTGAAGCCGGCGGGCGAGACGTTCAGCGATCCCGGGTCGCTGGTCGGCTCGCGGATCCGGTGGCAGAACTTCGGCGACGTGTTCACGTACGTGCCGTTCCAGCGCTACATCCTCAACGGCGTGCTGGTGGCGGGCGTGGGCACGCTGGTCGTGCTGGCCGCCTCCGCCCTGTCCGCCTACGCCTTCGCCTCGCTGCGCTGGCGCGGCCGGGACGGCGTCTTCCTGCTGTTCCTGGCCACGCTGATGGTGCCGCAGGAGGTGCTGGTCGTGCCCATGTTCATCCTCATGCAGAAGTTCGGCTGGGTGGACAGCTACCAGTCGCTGATCTTCCCGTGGGCCTTCACCGCGTTCGGGACGTTCCTGCTGCGGCAGTTCTTCCGCTCGGTGCCGCGCGAGATGCAGGAGGCGGCGCGCATCGACAGCGCGAGCGAGGCGCGGATCTTCCTGTCCATCATGCTGCCGCTGGCCAGGCCCGCGCTCGGGGTGCTGGCCGTGTTCACCTTCATCAACTACTGGAACAGCTTCCTGTGGCCGCTCATCATGGTCAACGACGTGACCGAGCGCGGCACCGTGCCGCTCGGCCTGCAGTTGTTCTTCGGCCAGAACGGCAACCAGTGGCATCTGGTGATGGCCGCCTCCATCGTGTCCATCCTGCCGACGCTGTTGCTCCTCCTCGCCCTTCAGAAGCATCTGGTCAAGGGCATCGCCACCGCCGGTCTCGCCGGCCGCTGAAAGGACCATAGTGCTGTTTTTCGACCGCCGTGTAGGCCCCGACCTGGGCGCCGACTACCCGGCGAGGGACGTGCCCGACTGGTACAGGGACGCCAAGTTCGGCGTCTTCGTCCACTGGGGGCTGTACTCGGTGCCCGCGTGGGCGACCGCCCGGCTGCCCGGCGAGCACGTGCCCGTGGAGCTGGAGTTCAGCTATCACCAGTACGCCGAATGGCACGCCAACACCGTCCGCATCCCCGGCTCGCCCGCCCGCGCCTTCCACGAGCGGGAGTACGGGGTCGGCACCCCGTACGAGGACCTGGCCGACTCCTGGCGGGCGGAGGCGTTCGACCCGGCGGCCTGGATGCGGCTGATCGCGGGGTCCGGCGCGCGCTACGTCGTGCCCACGGCCAAGCACCACGACGGGTTCTGCCTGTGGGACACCGCCACCACGGCCTTCAGCAGCGCGCGCCGCGGCCCCCGCCGCGACCTGATCGCCGAGCTGGACCGCGCCGCCCGGGCGGCGGGCCTGCGGTTCGGCCTGTACTACTCCGGCGCGCTGGACTGGCACGTGTCCGACTTCCCGCCGATCCAGTCGATGACGGACCTGTTCACGCTGCGCCGCAACGACGAGGCGTTCGCGCGCTACTGCTTCGAGCAGGCCATGGAGCTGATCGACCGGCACTCCCCCGACGTGCTGTGGAACGACATCGACTGGCCCGACTCGGGCAAGGCGGCCGGGCCGCACAGCCTGCAGGCGCTGTTCGAGCACTACTACGAGCGGGTGCCCGAGGGCATCGTGAACGACCGCTGGGGCGTGCCGCACCTGGGCTCGCGCACCCGAGAGTACGTCTCCGAGCAGCAGACCTCCCCGTGGGTGTGGGAGGCCACGCGCGGGCTCGGCCAGTCGTTCGGCTTCAACCGGGCCGAGGACGAGCGCCACCTCGTCCGGCCGGACGAGCTCGTCCACCTGCTGGTCGACACCGTCGCCAAGAACGGCAACCTGCTGCTCAACATCGGGCCGCGGGCCGATGGCTCGCTGCCGGAGTCCCAGGTCGAACGGCTGCGCCACCTGGGCGCCTGGCTGGCGGCCCACGGCGAGGCGATCTACGGCACCCGGCCGTGGGTCCGGCACGCCGAGCCCGTCGGCGACCCGGTCCGCTACACCGCCGCCCCCGACGGCGCCCTCCACGTGATCGCCCTGGACCCGGCCGCGGGACGGCTGACGCTCGCCGGCGACCTGGTCGAACGGGCGCGGGCCGGAGCCACCTGGGGTGACGGCCCGGCCGCGGTGGACCGTTCCGGCGGGGTCGTCGTCCCCGAGGCGTTGCGCGGGCTGCCGGCCGCCGTCCTCAGGCTGGCGCCCGGCGTCTGAACGAGGACACGATGGACCGCGCCATCGGCGCGGAAGACTGACGGGACCGGAGAAAGGGGGCGGCCGGCGCCGCAGTTCCCGGTGCCGCCCGCCGGCCTGGTCGACGTCATCCAGCCTGCGGCCGGGACGCCGGGCCTGCCAGGCTTCGAGCATCGCTGGTCCTACCTGGCTGCACGGATCTTCGCGATCTGCACGCCCTCGTAGTCGATGATCCAGGTTTCGGCGCCGATGGCGGTCAGTGACTTGGCGAGGGTTTCGGCCTGCTTGCCGGAGGCGAGTGACGTGAACACCTTGCGCATATCGGCCGGACTGGCGGTCCCGGTGAGGTGAGAGGTGATCGTGGTCTTGGTAGAGGTGCCCTTCTTGCAGGTGAAGGGCGCCTTCGGGCCGAGTCCCGTCTTGAGTGCGCCACACATCGCCTTGCTGAAGGCGGCAAACGCGGCCTTCTTCTCACTCTCCGGGGGCGTTTCGGTGTTCGAGGGTGAGGCGGTGGGGGACGAGGTGGGGCTACTGGTGGGGGATGAAGTGCCGGCCGGGAGCGAAAGCGTTAGCCCAGCTCATGTGGGCTGCGGGTGCTCGACTTCGACGTCTGATCCGACTGCTCCGGGCTCGGCATCCCCTCATGGCCCACCTGCCGACAACACGAACCGGTTCTCCCCACAGACATCCGCCGCTCCCCCGCTGTTGCGTCGCCTCGGGACCAGAGCAGAGACAGGAACAGGAACTGCAGAACGAGCTTCGAGGCCGCGCGGCTTGTGGTCGGCCAGGGGGCGCTGGCAGGCTCGCCATCATGACGAGACACAGCGACACGGGCGGTTGGGCCGCGAGCGTGGGCGGCGGCGTCCGTTTCACGGGCGGCATGCGGCACACGGGCGGCCGGTAGCCCGTACGGCATAGGGAGCATGGCATGCGTGCCGCGATCTGGCCGGGTGTGGGGCTCGCTCTCGCCGCGACGGTGACGCACTACGCGATCGACGCAGCCAGGGACGATCCGCCCGGTATCGGCGTGACGCTTCTAGTCGTGAGCGCGCTGGTGGCGGGCGGCTGGCTGGCCGGTCATCCAGCGACCAGAAGCGTCGGCTCGGTCTTCCTGGTCAGCGGGGTCCTTGGCACGGTCAAGCCGGTCTTGGAGCTGTGGAAAGAGCTCGGGCTGCCGATTGTCGAGATCGGCGACGGTGTCGGATTCGACTACTGGCTGACGTACTGGCTGTGGGTGCCGCAGGCGTGGCTGATACTCCTGATCGCCGTGGCCCTGTACCCGGACGGCGTGGTGCGCCGGCGAAGCATCGTGTGGGTGTCGGCGCTGGCGACCGGAGTGACCTCCACGGTGGTGGCGGGAGACAACTGGCCGCGCGGTGACGGCGGCGCGGGCGGCAACCCGATGAGCCTGCCGTGGAAGGCCGCTGCATGGATGCAGCCCGCGGCCGTCATCCTTTCGGCCACAGCCGTTCTCCTCGTGCTGGCCTCACTCGGTGCCCGCTGGCGCACCGCCGACAGGGCGACTCGCCGGCTACTGCTGATCCCGCCCCTCGTGTACGTCGCGGCACTGGGCCAACTCGTGCTCATGACCGTCATGCCGATGAAGGCTGCCGACCCTGCGTGGATCCCGATCGCCCTGATCTGCGCCTCGGCCACCGGGCTGACCTTGACCCGACGGATCCATCTCCCCGCCGACTCGGCAGCTTCGGCCAGGTGAGAGATCTCGACCTGCGGGGCGGCCGAGGGCTTCCTCGACCAGCGGGAGCCGGTGCAGCCGGTCAGCCCAGGTGTCAAGGGTGCGTTGTCGGCACGAGGCACGCAGCAGCACGGGCACCCGAGGGCGGTGAGCTGGGCGGCCGCAGTGGAAGTCGGCGTCGCTTGAAGAACGGCGCGGGCCTTAGGAGGAGGGCGCCGACCAGCAGGATGAGGCTTGCGTTGAGGAGCTGCAGCAGGTCGAGGACGGGTCGGGAGATGACGTCGTTCAGGAACAGGTTGATCGTGAGCGGCAGGGAGCCGTTGGCGGCCACGCCGACGGCGACGATGCCGAGCAGGCGCCACTTGCCGAGCGGCGGGTCCTGGTGCTTGAGGAAGACGCTGATCATCCAGGCCGAGGCGGGCAGGAACATCACGACCGCGGTGAGCAACCCCGGGTTGTACGTGCCGGTGGCGAGGGCGGGGACGATGTGAAAGAAGCAGTTGACGATGACGATGCCGTAGAACGCGAACCCCATCAGCAGGTGCTTGCGGGCGAGCAGGGCGCAGATCACCGCCACGACCCAGATCAACCCGATGTTGACGAACAGGTAGAACTCTGTCGGGATCGGGCATTCCGGGTAGGCGCCCTGATTGAGCGTGGTGCACAGGGAGTCGGGGAAGGCGTGGTGGGCGCCGTCGGCGGCGATGCCGTACTCCTCGAAGTTGTGGAACAGGTACACCACGACGGCGACCCAGCCCAGCCAGGCCGGGTCCTTCCACCGGGACAGGGCGCGGCTGCCGCGCAGCGCATCGCTTGCCAGGAGGACGACCGTCAAGACGATCGCGGCTCCGAGGCCGATCCAGGCGAACTCGACATCGAATGCAGAGAACATGCGCAGGGGCCTTCCAGGGGTTCTCGGTGCGGATCCCCTGCTGGGCGCGGGTCGCACATCGGGGTCCGGACCACCACACTGTATTTCAACATCTGTTGATGTCAACACTTGTTGATGCCCGGTAGAGTGCCCGCATGAGCGAGAAGGACTCCGAACGTCCTGGACGGCCGCCCGGCGGCGATGGCCGCAACCGGCACCGCATCCTGGCCGCGGCCAGGCAGGAGTTCGCGGCCAAGGGGTTCCGCGGGGCGACCATGCGGTCGATCGCCGCGGCGGCGGGGGTCGACGTCGCGCTGCTGGCCCACTACTTCGGCAACAAGGACGGCCTGTTCGCCGCCACCCTCCAGCTGCCCGACCAGGCGGTCCAGCAGATCCAGCGCGCTTTCGACGGACCTGTCGGCGAGCTCGGCGAGCGCCTGGCCCGCACCTACCTGTCGCTGTGGGAGGACCCCGGCCTGGCCGGGGCCCTGCGCGCCACGGTGGCGTCGGCCTTCGCCCACGAAGGCGCCCGCGAGCAGCTGCGCGCGCTGCTCACCGCCGCCCTGCCTGAAGACGTCCGCTCCCTGCTGCCCGGCGACGACCCGGACCTGCGCCTGGTCCTGGCGTTCAACCACCTGTTCGGCATCGCACTGGGCCGCCACCTGCTCGGGCTCCCGGCCCTGGCCGACCGCGACCTGCCCACCCTCCTCGCCGCCGTCGCCCCCACCGTCCAGCACTACCTCACGGGCCCCCTGGGCCGCCCCGAGCCCGCCACCACCTGAGCCGCGAGCAGCCACCGCCCAAGGCTCCGCCCCGCCCGCAGTTCCTCGACGTGACCCTTGACGCGTGTCGTAGGCGGCGGGGAGCCGGGTGGGGCGAGCGCCCGGACCGCGCTTCGTGATCTCGGAAGCTTTCACACTGAGGCGTCTCGGTCGAGATCCGGTCGTCAGAACCAGAGGCCGCAGTGGTGGGCGTTCTTCATGTTGATCGGTCGTACCGACTCCGGAGCGAGGTTGAGCGCACGGTCGGCGGCGTCGAGACGGGGCCAGGTGGTGCTGCCCGCCCCGTTGGGGTCACCGGTCCGGACGAACCGCGTCCAGTAGCCGACGATCCGGTCGGCCAGGCGCCGCTGGTCGGCGGTGAGCCCTGGGCCATCGGGGAAGTCGAACAGGTAGAAGGTCTCGGCTCCGTGCGCGGTGGCGGGGCGGACGTGGGCGGGCAGGGGCTGTCCGCTGGGGGTGGGCGCGGACGGGTCGGTGAACACGTAGGCGTAGGTGCGCGCTTTGCCGGCGTGCTCGCGGCCGGACTTCCAGGAGGGGCAGATCCAGCCGCTGTCGCTGAACACGCGGCTGGCCGCCGCGATGGGGGAGGGAAAGCGTCGCGCCGGGTAGCGTCGCTCGACACGTGGTGCGGCCGCTCCGAAGGCGGTTGTGAGCATGGCCGGGTACTGGCGGGCGGTGATGCCGTGCGGGTGGACGGCCAGGGTGAACTCGACGTGCTCGTCGCGGGTGTTGCCTTGCAGCAGCGGTATGGCCGCCTGCTTGCCTGCGGCGAAGACTTCGGCCGGCTCCTGCGGGACGAGGCTGGTGCCGTAGGCGAGTAGCGGGAACCGGGCGGTGTGCGGCAGCAGCTCGCCGGCGCTCTTGCGGCGCAGGCAGGCCACGTCGGCGCAGTCCAGCTGCTCGGCCAGGGCCTGGCCGGCGCGTCGGATCGTGCCGATCGGGTGCCAGGAGGAGAGTGCGGGCATGCCCGTGCCCATCGCTCCGGCCGGGTGGCTGGTACGGCACGATCCGCTCTGGACGATCGCCCGGTGGAACAGGCCCCGGGCGGCCGGTGAGGTCATGAGGGTGCAGGTGCTCATCGCGCCGGCCGAGGCTCCGGCGAGGGTGACCTGGCCGGGATCGCCGCCGAACGCGGCGATGTTGGCGCGCACCCAGCGCAGCGCCGCCACCTGGTCCTGGAGGCCGAAGTTGCCGGCCTCGCCGAGCTCGGGGTGGGCGAAGAAGCCGAACACACCGAGCCGGTAGTTGACCGTCACGACCACGATGTCGCCGGCCTTGACCAGCCGGGCCGGGTCGTAGATCGAGCCGGCGCCGGTGATGAAACCGCCGCCGGGCACCCAGACCATGACCGGCCGCCCCTTGCCGGGCCGGACGGGTGTGGTCACCTCCAGGGTCAGGCAGTCTTCGCTCTGCGGGGTGCCCTTCGGCATATCAGGCGCCTCCGGCTGCATGCACGCCGGTCCTGCCTTCGTCGCGTCGCGGATGCCGGTCCAGGAACTCGCCGGCCGGGGTGGCTGCCAGCGACCCTCTCCGGTGGGCGAGGCGGCGTACGGGATGCCGCGGAAGCGGCGGACCCCATTCTGATTCTTGCCCTGGACCTTGCCCGACGCCGTCACGACGACCGGGTCGGAGATGTCGTCGGCATGGGCGGTGGTGCCGCCCGCCACGAGCGTCCATGCGGTTGCCAGCAGGGCGAGGATCGCGGCCGGCGCTGGAGTGCGGCCGGTCATCGCCCGTGCCCGCTCTGCTTGGCCTTCTTGCTGCCCCAGCCGGCCAGCAAGGCTCCGGTGATGGCGGCCACCGCGTGACACGCCAGCCACACCGCGAATCCACCGGGCAGCCATGCGAGCAGCCCGGCGTTGTCGTGGTCGGCCAGCAGCCGGATGGCACCTTGTGCTCCCAGGACCAGCAGCAGCATGCCGATGATCAGCACGGTGACGTGCTTCATGTGCGCTTTGTCTCCCATCGCCCCGAAAGGCAGTGACGGCAGGCGTGAACACGCCCTCCACAGTTGTGGTGCGATCGAACCATAACACCGGTTTTGGTACGATCGCACCACAGACGATTAGCGAGGACGGATGGCATGCCCCGACAGGTGGACCACGACCAGCGCCGCCGCCAGATCGCCGAAGCCGTATGGCGCCTGGCCACCCGCGGTGGTCTGGAAGACGTCACCCTGAGGCAGGTCGCCGCGGAGGCCGGGGTTTCCGCCCGGCTGCTGCAGTACTACTTCGGCACCCGCGATGAGCTGCTGCTCGGCGCACTGGAGATCCTCAACGACGACGCCGAGCAGCGGGCCCGCGAACGCCTCGAAAAGCTCGGCGAAGCGCCCGGCATGCACGCGATCGTGCGCGGAGTGCTGTTCGAGCTGCTCCCGCTGGATGAGGAACGGCGCAGCCGGCACCTGGTGTACGCCGCCTACTTCGTCCGCTTCCTGACCGACCCCGCACTGGCCAAGGTCGCCCAAGACGCACCGCGCGCGCTGGAGAACCTGGTCACGGGCCTGCTCGTGCAAGGGCAGGAGTCCGGCCAGGTGCCCCTGACCATCGACGCCGCGGCCGAGGCCGCGTTCCTGGTGGCAGGCGCCGAGGGGATGCAGTCGAGCGTTCTGCTGAGGCAGCGGTCCGCCGAGGACGCCGTAGCCATGATCGACCACCAGCTTGCCCGCGTCTTCACCACGACCAACTCCGCATGACCCCACCTCTGCAACCCGTCCACGCCCGTCACCCGCCGTGCCGGCGGGCGAGGAGCCAGCGGCGCGGATCGCCGTGGTCAGCACGCTCGAACGCGTCGGCGTAGGGTCTGCCTGGCGATTCGGTAAGGGCCTGCCAGCAAGGATCTTGCTCCCTCGTACACGCGACGGTTCTGACCGTTCGACACACAAACCCCCGCGTGACCTGGGATGGCGGCTCCAGAAATGCCCTTCATTGCAGCACCCTCCCCCGGCACGACCTAGACGATCCGCCGTCCTGTGGCCTGAGGCGGTGCGGGCCGTCGCCTTGGTCACGGCCGCCGGCCGGGGTCCGACGGTGCGAGGCGTACGTCCGCCGGCCATGACGCGTCGGCAGCCGGCCGCGGACACCACGGATCCACCTGCCACCCGCCGCTACCGCGCAGGCGGGGGTCAGGTGTCCGACGGGCGTGGGGCTAGGCGCCGGAGAGCGCGTCGGTGTAGCGGCCCGGCGGCCGATCACCTCCGCCTGGTGCACCGCCACGTCCCACCTCTCATCCGAGGCCGTCAGGACGCCCCGCTCAAAAGTGTGCGCCTGACAACGCCCAGCACATCCGTGCACTGTCCGGAATCACTCTGCCCTTTCGGTGCTCGGAGAAGTACAGAGGTAGAAGACCTCAGGGTCACCTTCATCGAGGCCGTGCACCATCCCTACCGGCTGCCAGCCAACCCGCTGGAGCAGTCGCTGCATGGGATGGTTGGACAGGTTCGTTGAGGTGAACAGCTTCACGGTCTGGCATGAGGCTGCCGCAGCGCGCAGTAGCCTCTCGCCAACGCCATGACCCCGGGCCGGCTCAGCCACCATGAGCATCGTCACGAACCCCTGCTCGAAGAAGGTGTACTCAACGACGCAGTAGCCGACCAGCCCGGCCGGGGTGCCGGCTACAAGGACGGACCCGTCGCGGCACCAACGTTCGATGCTGCCGCGCCGCTCGCCACCATCGGATCTCGCGACGGGATCAAGGATCACGAGGGCCTCGGCATCGACCGCTCCGCCGGCTCGAACAGACAGTGCACGGAAGTTGTCGGTGTTCAAAGGCGCGATCTTCCTCTCCTGACGAGATCCCCCATGGTGCAGGGATACCCCAGACCTGGCTAGCAGCCTTCGGATGTACTTCGTGGCAACTTCGTTTCGACAGGCCAGGTCGCGCAGGCTTTGGGAAGTGGCGTCGGGACAATCGCTCCTGCGAGAAATCGATCACGGGCAGGGTCCGGCCGACCGTCCCGCGAACGACCGTTTCCGGGACGCCCTCAGGCGCAGGTCAGGGGGTTACACAAATCCGCGCCTCCGAATGAGGAAGACCGCCATCGAGGAGGAGGATCCCGCCGACGCCACGTTCTGGGGTGCGGCAGGCCGGGTAGCGGCGGCGCCGCTACCGGCGTGCTCCACGTCGGCCATCAGCCAGCACCCCAAGGCCCCGGTTCGAGGGTGGGGCCAGCACCACCCTCAAGTGGGAAAGCAGCACCATCGTTCGCCGGGGCCGCGAGTTCCTACCTTTGAGGCATGAAGAAGATCCTCGGAGCCACCGCCCTGCTGGCTGCTGCCGCGATCGCCGGGGGCGCGACACTGATCCACAGCAACAGCCGCGAGCCGGTCGTGCCCGCTTCGGAGACCACCCGCGGCACGTACCGACTGGCCGGAGACGAGCTGGAGGTCGACTCCAGCGGCCCGGTGACGATCACCGTGGTCACCGGGCCGGCGGGCGAGGTCGTGGTCGACCGCAGGCTGCGCTGGACCGGCCCCAAGCGTCACACCGAGTCGTGGAACGAGCACCGCATGACCATCGACTACGAATGCGGGGGCGGCGACTGCGGCGCCGACTACCGGCTGAGCGTGCCCGGCGGTACCCGGGTCAGGTTCGGCGGCGCGAAGGTCAGCTGCCCGCCCGAGATCGCATGCGAGGAGGCCTAGACCCGGCCTGGAACGGCCCTAGAGCCAAAAACGGGCACTGACCAGGTATCCAGCCTCTGGATCCCCGCCGGGAACGGCTGCCTTCCGGCAAACGCCGGGGGAGGCCAGGTCATCGCGGACGCGTACGAGGTCCGCGAACTACTGGCAACTGTCGGCGATCGTGGGACTTGGGCCAGTTCGCCGGCGGGCCCGCGCGTAAGTGGTCGTACTCCCGGCGTGGTTCCGCCTCGCTGGCGGCGTGAAGCCACGGCCGGCTGCCGTCTGCGAACCGCGGCCGGAGCGGGGCCGCCGCCACGCCACTGACAAGCTCGGCGCTCCCGACCCGGTGCCCCTCCGGGCGCCGCACCCCGCCGCCGGAATGCCGCGCCCAGGGCGGAACCGGGTCGCCGTCCGGCGGCCGCCCCGGGCGGCGACGTCTCAGAGGATCTCGATGGAGGCTACCTTCGGAGGGCGATTCGGGAAGCTGATCTCGGTCCAGCGATTGATCCTCACCGAGTCGCCGTTGGCGTCGTAGTAGATCAGATCGTTGTTGCCGGTGGAGATCCGGTCGACCCACCATCCGCCGAAGTCCGTCCTGCCCCTGTTGGCGTAGCAGTCAACGCTCTGGCGTCCGCCGGAGTGTGACCAGATCTTCAGGAAGTTCTCGCCGCCCCGGCATTCGACGTGGTCGATGGCGAAGGCGGGCCCCCCTGGGACGGTGATGGTGAGTGCGGCGGCTGCGGCGAATGTGGCCAGGGTGGTGAGTGTGCGTCGCACGATCGTGGTTCCTTCCGGGGGTCCAAGTGCAGCACGCGCTGCTCGCCCATTATGAACGCTGAGCACTCGGACAGTTACTGTCCGTAACGAAATGATGTTGTAGCTTACGAGAGCGCGAAGGCCCAGCCGGGCGTCCATGCGCGCGGACGGCGTCGTCATCTGACCTCGACTCTTCGAGAAGGCACTCAACCTCCGGGCGGGCTCGCGCGTTGGGGAGGGCGAAAGGGGACCTTCACTGATGACAGATGACGACGAGGCTGCCTTCGACGACTTCCTCGCCACAAGAAGCACCTCGTTGCTGCGTACCGCGATCCTGGTGTGCGGGGCGACGCGGCACGACGCCGAGGACCTGGTCCAGCACGCGCTGGAGAAGGTCTACCGGAACTGGCCTCGGATCAGGCACGACAACCCCGAGGCGTACGCGAGGAAGGTCGTCGTGAACGCGGCGATCAGCAGGGCGAGGCGGCGCAGGGTCGTCCAGGAGATCATGTTCGCCCGGCCGCCCGAGACCGCCGCCGACTCTCCCGACCTCGACCTGCGCGACACGCTCATCGGTGAGCTGCGCAGGCTGCCGCCCAGGATGCGCGCCGTGCTCGTCCTGCGCTACTGGGAGGACCAGTCCGAGCAGGCCACCGCGGCCCTGCTCGGCTGCTCGGCCGGGACGGTCAAGAGCCAGGCCGCGCGCGGGCTCGCCAGGATCCGCCAGAACATGGATGCCGCAAGGGAAGTGACGAGATGACGATCGAGGACGACCTCGCCGACGCCATGGCGGCGCACGTCGCCGAGGTTCAGGCCGGGCCCGGACTGGGCAGTGCCGTACGCCGGGGGCACCGCGCCCGCGTGACCAGGCTTCGCGTGGCGGGGGCGGCGATCGTGACGGCGGCCGTGGCCGTGACCGTGCCGGTGATGCTGAATCCCGGCGAACCCGCCGACAACGGCCAGAACCAGGTCGTGATGCGCGACGACGTGACCGTGCCCGACATGACGGGCCGGCGCGCCACCGAGGCGGCGAAGGCGCTCCAGGACGCCGGGCTGAAGGTCGCGCTCGCCGGGATGCGGAGCGACAACGGCCTGGTGGGCACGCAGGAACCGGCTGCCGGCGAGGTCGTCGCGCGGGGCAGTACGGTCACGCTCCACGTCCAGTTGCCGCCCGCACCGACGCCGCAGGCCCTGGGGGACCTCGGCGACGGGCGGAAGTTCGGCGGCATCCGGCTCACCTACCTGCCGGACGGGCTCGAATGGGGCAAATGGTCGAAGGACGATGTGGTCGGCCCCGGCAAGAGCTACACCACCAGCTTCCGGAAGCCGGGCCTCCAGCAGGCCGACTACGCCGTCCAGGTGATCGTGGCCCACGGCGCGTCCGCGGACGCCCTGTACGACTTCCGGCCGGAACCGCGGACCGAGACGGTGGACCTGGACGGCAGGCCCGCGCGACTGTCCAAGGACGGCGACTCGGGGGGCGCCGGCGGCCCGGTCACGCCCTCGGTCACCTGGAAGCTCCGCAAGGATTTGGCCGTCAAGGTGCTGATCGGCCCCGAGTACGCCAAGGAGATCGACGCCATGAGTGAGTTGAGGAAGATCGCGAAAGGCGTCCGACCGGTCCGCTGACGCACGCCGACTCCGCGCTCGTCCGATCATGGTGCGCGCGGGACCCGAGGGGCATCCGTGCTCTCGACCTTGCGCAGCACCACGCCGAGCAGCCGGTCGGCGGTCAGGTAGCCGGTGCGTCGGGAGTCGAGCGAGCGCCGCGGGTTGTCGCCCAGCACGACGAGGTGGCCGTCCGGGACGCGCGTTCCCGGCACGCTGCGAAGGGCGGGCACGGTCGCGCGGGGAATGGGGTCGCCGGGGACGGCCGCGAGCCGCTTGATCATCCAGCGCGCCTGCCCGTCCTCGGCCGCCTCCACGAGCCGGGCCAGGACGACGACCTGGCCGGTGCGCAGCCGCCGCGGCCCGGCCCTGCGCACCAGCACGCGCTCCCCGGGCCGGTAGGTGGGCAGCATGCTCTCCCCCTCCACGGTCACCACCACGTACGCGCGCCGCAGCCAGGCGAGCCCGAGCACGATCAGCACGAGCCCGGCGACCAGGCCGGTGAGGATCATCCGGACACCTCCACGTCGTCCCGGTAGCCGCTGGCCTGCCGGGTGAACAGCCGGGCGTACGTGCCGTCCAGGGCCATCAGCTCGCCGTGCGTGCCCAGCTCGGTGACCACGCCGTCGCCGAGCACCACGATGTCGTCGGCGTCGCGGATCGCGCCGAGCCGGTGGGAGACGACGACGCTGGTCCGTCCGGCCCGCAGGCGGGCGAGCTGCCGGTGGACCTCGTGCTCGGCCTCGGCGTCGAGGCCGGCGCTCGGCTCGTCCAGGATCATCAGGTCGGCGTCGCGCCGCAGGAAGGCCCTGGCCAGCGCCAGCCGCTGCCATTGCCCGCCGGACAGCAGCACGCCGTCCTCCTCCTCGTCCTGCTCCGGCGCGAACTCGCGGCTCAGCATCGTGTCGTAGCCGTGCGGCAGGGCGGAGAGGGCGTCGTGGACGCCGGCCTCGCGGGCGGCGCGCTCCAGGCGGTCGCGATCGCCCTCCGCGGTGAGGTCGCCCACGGCGATGTTGTCGGCCGCGGTCAGCTCGTAGGGGACGAAGTCCTGGAACACCGCCCCCATGCGGGCGCGCAACGTCTCGGGGGCCACGTCCCGGATGTCCACGCCGTCCCACAGGATCGAGCCGCGGGTCGGGTCGTAGAACCGGCACAGCAGCTTGACCAGCGTGCTCTTGCCCGCGCCGTTCCGCCCTACCAGCGCGACCGTGTGCCCGTACGGGATGAACAGGTCGACGCCGCGCAGCACCCACGGGTGCTCGTCGCTGTAGCGGAACCACACGTCGCGCAGCTCGACGCCGCGGCGCAGCGCCGGCAGCGGGACGGGCCGCGCGGGCGAGGGCAGCCCCGGGCCCGAGTCCAGGATCGTGACGTGGTGGTGGAAGGTCAGCAACTGCTCGTGGGCCATCGTCCCGGCCGAGACGGTGACGTTCAGCGCCGCCTGCACGCCCGCGACGGCCGCCACGAACATCGCCACGTCGCCCACGCTCAGCCGCCCCTGGCCGGCCGCCAGGATCGCCCACACCATGCCGGCCCCGGCGACCAGCGCCGACGCGCCCGCCAGGCCCGCCTGCATCCCGAACTCGCGCCGGTCCATCGTCCGGCGGGCCCTGATGGCGGTCCACGCCTCGCCCAGCATGCGCAGCCGCAGGAACGACCCGAGGTCGAACAGCCGGATCTCCTTGGCCGCGTCGGTCGTGGACATCAGGTGGGCGTAGAACATCTCCCGGCGCTCGGCCGGCCCGATGCGCCACATCATGTCCACCCGCTGGCGGGCCAGCCGCAGCTCGATCAGCAGCGCGGGGACCGCCGACAGCAGCACCAGCCCGGTGAAGGCCGGACTGATCACCACCAGCGACCCGACGAACCCGGCGACGGTGATCACGCTGCTGGTCGTCGAGAGCGCGGTGTCCACCAGCCTGCCCGGGTTGCTGGCGCTCTGCTGGGCCATGCGCAGCCGGTTCAGGAAGGTCGGGCTCTCGAACCTGGCCAGCCCGGTGAACCCGCACACCGCGGCGAACAGCTCGGCCTTGGCCCGCACCGACACCTGCCGGTCGACCTCGGCCCGCAGGTACTGGGCCGCCTGCGCGGCGCCGGCCGCCAGCGTCGTGACGGCCGCGACGGCCAGCGCCTGCCCGAGCAGCGAGGCGACCCGCCCGTTCGCGACGCCGTCGAGCACCGCCTTGGTCAGCCACGCGAGCACGACCGGGGTGACGCCGCTCACCAGCGTGACCGTGACGTACCCCAGGACGTACAGCGGCGCGGCCCGCCACACCAGCCCGACGCCCCGCACCGCGCACGCGGCCAGGACGCGCGGGCCCGGCCCGTCCGTCATGCCGCCGAGCCGGCCGGCAGCTGGGCGACGCCGCGGATGCGCGCCAGGACACCGCCTCCCGCGGCGACCTGGAAGAAGCTGGGGAAGGAGTCCACCTGGAACGCGCCGGTCACCGGCCCGCCGTCCGGCTCGACGACCACCTGGGCCACCGGCGCGAGCGTGCGGGCCAGCGGCTCGGCGTCCACGACCACGAGCACCCGCGACCGGTCCTGCCGGGCCGCCCAGGAGGCCAGCTCGGGCAGCTCGGTCCGGCACCGGCCGCAGTCGGAGGACAGGAAGGCGACCACGGCGCCCTCGGGCAGCAGGTCGCGGGCGACGCGGTCGCCGTCGACCGTCCGCACGTCGAACGCGCCGGCCACCTCACCGGCCGCCAGCCCCTTCGCGCCGGGCCCGCCGCGCTGCTCGACGACCTCGTCCAGGGCGTCGAGCAGCTTGCCGTGCTCCTGCAGCCGCCGGGCCAGCCCCAGCATCAGCACCAGGCCCGCCAGGCACAACACGCACAACAGACTCGAGACGATCAGCAATGGGGTCACGGGTTCACCTCCGGTTCGACGTTCACGACGGGTTGCTCGCCGCCCGCTCGGCCCCGCGGCTCCCGGCGGTCTCGGGGAGCCGCGTGACGCTGCGGACGCGGGACAGGACCGTCCCGCCCGCGGCGACGCGGAAGACGGTCGGCACGGTCCGCGCCCCGAAGGCCTCGGCGACGTGCGCGTGGTCGCGCTCCACCACCACCCGCGCCACGGCGGAGAGCGCCGCGACCATCCGGGCGGGGTCCCCGGCGCGGGCGTCCACGACCGCCAGGACCCGCGACCGGTCCTGCCCGGCCGCCCAGGCGGTCAGCTCGGCCAGCTCCGCCCGGCAGCCCTCGCAGTCGGGCGACAGGAAGGCCACCACGCCGCCCTCCGGCAGCGAGTCCCGTGTCACGGGGGCCGCGTCCAGGTCCGTCGCGGAGAAGTCGCCGACCAGGTCGCCCGCGGCGGGGCCGTCGAGGTCGGGGGCGCCGGCGACGACCTCGTACAGGTGGTCGATGCGGGCGGTGTGCCTGCGCAGGCGCCGCAGCACCGCGAGCGCCAGCACCAGGTTCATCAGGAACAGAACGCCGGCGAGAGCCGGCACGGCAATTGCGTAGGACACTGTCCAACTCCCGGAGAGGGGCACGAACGACGTGCCCGGCCGCCGGACGGCAGCCGGGCACCGGTCGGTCTCAGCACCAATCCCTGGCGCTCGAGTTGGTGATGCAGGAGCCGCAGTACGAGGTGCCGTTCGGGTAGTAGCAGCAGTACTTCCAGTAGTCCGCCCTGCAACACTGGTAGTCGCAGTCGGTCGCCCGGGCGACGGTGTGCGGGGCGACCATCTCCAGCAGCCGATCGGCCAATTTGGTCATGGCACGCATGAAGCCTTCCTTTCGGTCGGTGGCCTGGTGGCCGCAGCATGCGTCACCCTCCTGAACGATTTCTCAATGGTTTCTCAACGGCCTCCCATCGGCCCAGGCAGAGCGCCGGTTCTCCGGACGCCGCGGCCCGGCCGGCCGATCGGGGGTGTTGCGCTGGGCGGGAATCACCTGCCAGCATGCGGGCGGTAAGGGATCAACCGCGAGAATCCGTCCCACTGGCCTCGGCGCGCCCGGTGCGGGCCGGCGACTCCACCACCGACGGGTCCCGGCCGCGCTCCGGCCCGTCATCCCCGTTGCCCGATTCGTGAGGTTGCGATCATGCAGTACGTCGACGTGGCGTGCCGGCTGTTGCTGCTCACCACGTTCGCGCTCGCGCTGGCGAGCAAGGTGACCAGCCGCACGGCCTGGAGAGAGTTCGTCGAGTCCGTCAGGGCGATGAGGGTCGCCCGAGGCGAGGCGGCCCGGCCGGTCGCCGTCGCGGCCGCCGTGGCGGAGGCCCTCGTGGTCGTCCTGGCCGCGATCCCGCTGCCGTGGGCGGGGACGGCGGCGTTCGTGCTGGCGGCCGGGTTGCTGGCCTGCCTCACGGTCGCCATCGTGCGGGTCGTCCGGAGCGGGGCCGCCGTGTCGTGCCGCTGTTTCGGCGCCTCGACCACGCCCATGGGAGTGCCGCACGTGGTGCGCAACCTCGTCCTTCTCGCGGTCGCCCTGCTCGGGCTGGCCGGCGCGTCGGCCCCCGAGCCCGCCGACCTCGCGCTCGCCGCCGTCGTCGGCGTCTTCGGCGCCGTCGCCGGGCTGCTCATGTCCCGCTGGGACGACCTCACCGCCCTGCTGCGCGGCTGACCGGGGTCAGAGGCGCAGGGTGCTCGCGAACTCGTTGACGCGGCCGGACGGACGGCCGGGTAGCGGTCGTCGTCCAGCGGGTTCAGTTTGGCCTTGCCGGCGACCATGCCTGAGGGGTACTGGGGGCGACCGTACTCCGCCGGGTGGGTGGCCGTCACCTGCCGCCGCCTGTTCTCGGCCGCCAACTCGTCATCACCGCGCAGGCCGCGCGAGGATGGAATGGGTGTTCAGTAGGCCAGGATTTGGCGGAGTTTGTGGGCGAATGCGGTTGGGTGGGTGACGAAGCCTGAATGCCCGCCCGGGACCATGATCGGTTTGACGCCCAGTCGTTCGGCCAGCGCCAGTGCCGTGTCGTGGGGCAGTTGCCCGCGCGACTGCTCACCGACTGCCACCACGACGTGGATCGAGGGGTCCACGACGGGCTTGTACGACATGTACGGCAGTGCCGCATGCCCGAAGAAGAACTCCAGGTTGGTCTGCATCCGGGCGAGCTTGGCCTGCATCTGCGCCATCGCTTCCGGTGACTCCGCGATTCCGCCCGGCGGGTCCGGGTCCCACTTGTCGAAACCGGCGCCGGCCGCGAAGAGCGTCATCGCCGCATCCACCCCACCGCTTCGGTACGCCTCGTCCACCTCGTGGCCCAGCTTCCTGCGGGGATCGTCGGCAGAGAGGAGGGAGATCGCGGGCGGTTCGTGGGTGACCACCGTGCGTACCAGGTCGGGATGGCGGGCGGCGAGTGCGAGGGCGATCAGACCGCCGCTGCTGTTGCCGAAGACGTGCGCCGGTCCACCGCCGGCGGCCTTCAGGACCCAGTGGGCGTCCTCCACCTGCGTCTCCATCGACACGTCCGGAGGCGGGCCGTCAGACCGGCTGCGGGAGATGCCGCGGCAGTCGTAGGAGACCACCGTGTAGCCGTCGGACAGCAGCGGCGTCATCCCGGCGAAGTCCCTGGTGTCGTCGGTGCCGCCTGCGATCAGCAGCAGTAACGGGCCCGAGCCCGTCACTTCGTAGTACAGCTCCTTGCTCATGTCTCTTCCTCCGGTGGTTCGAGGGCGGCCGCGATCGCGCGCCGCCATGGTTCGTCCCAGGTCAGCCGTCCCTGCCGCAGGTCCTCGATCACGCCGCGGACCCACTCCAGTTCGGCGGTGAGCACCGCGCGGCGGTACTCCTCCTCCAGCAGGAACAGCCGTGGCACCTCACCGGAGGACTTCAGCGTCGACTCGACCTCCGCCAGGGCCCCGGCCAGCGCGTGGGCGCGTGTTTCCAGCTCCTTGAGCGCTGTTTCCGGTGGGAGCCCGACCAGTATGGAGATGGCCGCGACGAACTCGGGGAACTCGCCGCCCGTGGTGCGCAGCATCTCGCGCAGCCAGCGTTCGGCGGTTTCGCGCCCCAGGTCGGTGATGGCGTAGACGGTGCGGTCCGGGTGGCTCTCGGTGCTCTCCCGCTGCAGCACCTCCACCAGGCCGAGGCGGGTCAGCCGGTCGATGGTCTGGTAGAGACTCGCCCGGCGCCTGACGTTCACGACGCGGTCCTTGCCGTACAGCTCGATGAGCTTCTGCATGCGGTAGACGTGCATGGGTTCCTCGGTGAGCAACCCCAGCACGATGAGTCCAAGGACGGAACGTTGCGCCATAGTCATACTCTAACTAGTCATATTATGGCTAGCAAGCGTGAAGAGCATTCGGCGGACTGGGGACCCTGGGAGATCGCTTCCCGCGGCAGGAGTGATCGTTTCCGGAACCAGGCTGGGGCGATGGGATGGGTGGCCTCGCAGGAGGCCACCGCGGCCAGGGCCCGATCCTTGCCTGCGGCGTTCCAGCGATCGGCGCATTCCGGGTCGGTACGATGCGCTTCGTGCGACCATGATCCCTGTGATTTGGGTGACGGCGTACCGCTTGATGCTGATAGCGGCTGCCATGGTTGGCCTGATCTATACCTGGATGGGCCTGGGCAGCCCGCTGAACCCGCTCGTGCTCTTCACCGTGCAGAGCAATCTGCTGCTCATGGGGTTCTACACCTGGAAAGTGATCGGCAGATGGCGCCCCTCGGCCGAGTTCAAGGGAGCCGTGACGCTCTACATCGTGATCACTGGGTTGGTCTGGCACTTTCTACGCATGCGTGGAGCGAGCCCCTTTGCACACCTCTCCCTGCACGGCTACGGTCTGGGCAACTTCCTCCTCCACTATGTGACGCCCGTCATGGCTGTGATCGACTGGCTGTTCTTCGACCGGAACGCTCCTCGGCCAAGATGGGCGGCCGCGCTCAGCTGGCTGGTCTACCCGATGGCGTATCTGGCCTTCGCCCTGGTCAGAGGCGCCCTGCTGCCTCCCGGCGCGTGGAAGCGGTATCCCTATCCCTTTCTGGATGTGGACAAGTTCGGGTACGACGGGGTGGCACTCATGGCCCTGGCGCTGGCCGTGTGCTTCGTGCTGCTCGGAGACGGGTTGATCGCCCTGCGCAGCCTGGCCGATCGCGCCGGTCGCAGGCTCCCGATCTTCACCCCTTCGGCTCCCGCCGACACCGCAGACCCTGCCACTCCAGCGAGACGCTGAGACCAGGGGATCCGCGCTTCACCAGCGTCACCCGTAGGCGTGAGCCGGCCAGATGAATCGCTTCCCTGGCTGCACCGACCGCAGAGAGCCTCGTAGGCCGCACCGGTCCGGTATGCGGCTGCGTGCTCAACGGCGCGGCCGTAGACGGCGGCGGCTTCGTGCGGGCCGAGCAGCAGGCTGTGTCCCGGCCGGCTTCGACATGTCGATCTGCCGCGTCCCGTCGATCACCACCGCCGACGACCGGCCGTTCGGCGCGCTGTGCGCCAAGGCGGGCGAGCCGTACGTCATCCCGCGCGACGCCGCCAACACCGCCGGCGGCCTGGAGTTCCTGCGGGCGATGCTGGCCGACGACAGCGCCGCCGGCTTCATCGCCCAGGCCGGCACCCTGTCGGCCAACCGCAGGGCCGAGCTGCACGGGGACGCCAGGCACGGGCTCGTGTCGATCAACGCCGCGCTGGCCGAGGCCGGCGACAACGTCTTCGGGGTCAAGCTCGACACCCGCAACAGCCGCCTGTGGAACGACATCGCCATGGTGATGGGCCGCTTCATGAACGGCGACGTGAAGGCCGCCCAGCTCGCCACGGAGGCCCAGCGCCTCACCGACGCGGCCCGGCGCCGAGGCGGACGATCCATGCGCAACCGGCACCAGAGCCGCATCATCCTCGGATTCCTGGCCGCGCCCGTCCTCCTCTACACGGTGTTCGTGGCCTCGCCCTACGTCCAGGCGTTCTACAGCGCCCTGACCGACTGGCGGGGCCTGTCGGCCGAGCTCGGCTTCGTCGGGCTCGGCAACTTCGCCGAACTGGCCGGCGACCCGGTGTTCTGGAAGGCCCTCGGCAACAACGTGATCCTCCTGGTGACGCTGCCACTCGTCACCATCCGGGCTGGCGTTGTTCCTGGCCTTCCAGCTCAACGTCGCGGCCGGCCCCCGCGGCAGGGAGTCGATCGCGATCATCGGCGTGTTGTGGATGAACGTCTACAACCCCATCAACGGCCTGCTCAACGGCGCGCTGCGGGCCGTCGGCCTCGGCGGGGTGCAGCCGTCGTGGCTCGGCGACGAACGGCCGGCCTTCTGGGCCGTGCTCGCCGTACTGGTCTGGAACGGCGTCGGATCTGGGAGAACATCAGGACGGCCGCCGTCTACCTGGGGATCGCCGCCCTTGACGCCATCGCCGTCGTGCAGATCATGACCGGCGGCGGGCCGAACGACTCCACCCAGGTCGGCTCGTTCTACCTCCACCAGAACGCGTTCTCCTACGGCCGGTTCGGCTACGCCTCGGCGATGGGCGTCGTGCTCTTCGGCGTCACCCTGGCCCGGTCCGCGTTCACGCTTTCCGCGACCCGCCGAGAGAGGATCGAATTCTGATGGCCATCGCCACGCATGACCGGGTGAGCGGGCGGACGGCCGCGAGCCCGCGCGGGTCGCGGCCTGGGCGGCGCGGTTCCGTCGGCCCGACGGTCGCCGTCGCGCAGGCGTTCCTCGTCCTGTGGGCCGTGGTGTCGATCCTGCCGCTGGTCTGGGCGGTCGTCAGCGCCTTCAAGTCCGATCCCGAGATCGTCGCGGACGCGCGGTCGCTGCCCGGAGCCCTGCGCTGGGAGAACTTCGCCCGCGCCTGGGCGACCGCATCGATCGGGACGTACTTCGGCAACACGGTCGTCGTGGTCGGCGGCGGCGTCGCGCTGACGCTGCTGCTGTCGGCCATGGGCGCCTACATCTTCGCCCGCTTCGAGTTCCGGCTGAAGAACGCCCTGTACTACTTCTTCATCGCCGGGATGACCTTTCCCGTCTTCATGGCGCTGGTCCCGCTGTTCTTCGTCGTCCAGAACCTCGGGCTCGGCAAGTCGCTGCCGTTCTCGATGTTCTTCCTGGTGGCCTTCTTCCGGACGCTGCCCGAGTAGGTCGCCGAGGCCGCCAAGCTCGACGGGTGCGGCGAGGCGCGCATCTTCTTCCGGGTCATGTTGCCGCCGGCCCGGCCGGGGCTCATCAGCGTCGGGATCTTCAACTTCATCGGCCAGTGGAACCAGTACCTGATCCCCCTGGTCCTGGTCAGCGACGACGACAAGTTCGTCCCGAGAAGGCACTCTCACTCGTGGGAGGGAGACCGGGAACAGGGGCCGCGTCCTGGGGGGCGGCAATGAGAGCACACGTACGACCGGCGCGCGCTGGAAGGTGACGACCTGAGCGGCCCGGCAGACCAGACCTGCCAGCCAGAGGAGCGTTGAGGCGGGCGCAGCAACCTTGACGAGCCGCCGATGCGCCCGTCTCCGTCACCGCGCCCGTCTCAGACGGGCGCGGTGGCGGAGCGCAGCCAGGCGAGCTTGTCCGCGGTGTCGGTGCGGGACAGCGGGTTGTACAGCACCATGGTCAGGTCGGGTCTGGCGGGCAGTCTCAGCTGGCTGCTCTCGAAGGTCAGCGTGCCCACGACGGGATGGTCGACCTCGTTGATCCAGATTCCCGCTGCCTGGACGTCCTGTCGTGCCCACAGCCGGGCGAACTCGGGACTGGTCGCGTCCAGTGCGCGGACCACGTCGTGGATGTCGTGATCGCGGGGCTGCTCAGCCGCCGTGGCGCGGAAGGCCGCCACCACGGTCGGCGCCAGGTCCTGCCAGGCCCGCTCCCGGCGTCGGTACCGCGGGTCGTGGAAGAAGCCCACCAGGCAGTTGCGCTCGGCCTGCGCCATGTCCAGCGCGAGCCTGGCCGACTCGTTCCAGGCCACGTGGTTCCAGGAGGCGTCCAGCATGGTCGCCGGCTTGGGGTCCCAGGCTTCGATCAGTCGTTGCAGTCCCTCGCAGTAGGCGTGCGGGTGCCCGGCCGGAGGCGGCGGGTTGAGCCCGGCCAGCGTGTACAGGTGCCGCCGTTCGACCTCGTCCAGTTGCAGGACCCGGGCCACGGCGTCCAGCACCTGCGCGGAGACGTTGATGTCGCGTCCCTGCTCCAGCCACTGGTACCACCCCGGGCTCACCCCGGCCAGCACCGCGACCTCCTCACGGCGCAGCCCCGGCGTGCGGCGGCGCCCGCCCGCCGGCAGGCCGGCGGAGGCGGGGCTGACGCGGGCGCGTCTGCTCACCAGGAAGTCACGCAGGTCCCGGCGACGTTCCTCTCCCGGCCTCACCGCGCACCGCTTCGACTGGTGGTGCCACCACCGGTGTCACCACGCTCTCCCCGCGCAGACCGGTGATGGCCGAGCGTGGACGCCATGACGATCGACCCCTTGTCCAGGGACGCCGAGGCCGGTGCCGGAACCTCCTCCGGGGAGCACGGCGCTCGGTTCACCACGCGTGCCAAACTCATCCTCGCCATCCTGTGTGCCGCACAATTCATCATTTCTTTGGATTTTTCGATTCTAAATGTGGCCTTGCCCGATCTCGGCAGGGAGCTGGGGATGGAACAGGCCGACCTGCAATGGGCGATCACGGCGTTCGCGCTGCCCTCGGGCGGATGCCTGTTGCTGTTCGGCCGCATGGCAGACCTGTACGGCAGGCGCAGGCTTTTCCTGGGCGGCGTCCTGCTGTTCACCGTGGCCTCCGTGGTGGCCGCCCTCGCGTGGAACCCGGGGGTGTTCGTCGCGGGGCGGGTCCTGCAGGGGCTGGGGGCCGCCGCCGTCATTCCCACCGGCATGTCGCTGCTGACGACGACCTTTGCCGAAGGAACGCAGCGCAACCGGGCGCTCGGCGCCAGCGGGTCGGTGCTATCGCTCGGATTCACCGTCGGCATGCTGGTCGGCGGCACCATGACCGACACGCTGGGGTGGCGTTCGACGATGGCGCTGCTGGCCGTCGCGGGCGGCGTCCTCGCCGTGGCGGCGCCCGGACTGCTGACCGAGAGCCGGGGCGCCCGCTCTCCCCGGCTGGATCTGCCCGGAGCCGCCACAGTCAGCGGCGGCCTGGTCTGCCTCATCCTTGCCCTGTCGGCGGTGGGAGCGGTGAGAGTGGTGGCCGTGGCGGCGGCCGTACTGTTGCTGGGCGGGTTCGTGGTCATCGAGTCGCGAGCCGCGCAGCCGCTGGTTTCGCTGACGATGTTGCGCAGGCCCACGGTCGCCTTCGGCAGCCTGGGCGGCCTGATCACCTTCTCCATGATGAGCTCGTTCATCTTCCTGCTGACTCTCTACCTGCAGGACGTCGTGGCGCTGTCACCCCTGTGGACAGGTCTGTTCTTCGGCGGCCAGGGCGTCGTCCTGGCCGTGACGGGCATGGTCTCCTCCTCGGTGATCCGGGTGCTGGGCGCGGGGCGGACGCTGGTCGCGGGGCTGGCCCTGCAGGGCGTCTGCACCGCCGCGATGACCGTGACCGAGGGTGCCTGGCCGGCCTTGGCCGTGATCTGCCTGGCCTCCGTGGGGCACATGTCGGTCGTGGTCTCCTACGGCGTCACCGTGACGTCCGGGCTTCCCGACACGGCTCAAGGGGTCGCGACCGGGCTGGTGACTAGCGCCCAGCAGATCGGCATCACCGTCGGCACCCCGATCCTCAGCGCCATCTGCATGGCGCAGGTGTCCGCGCTCCAGGCCGCCGGTCAGGCCGCGGCCCCGGCTCTGCTGAGCGGTGTCCGGCTGGCCGCCGCCGTGGACGCCGGCGTGGTGCTGGCCGTCTCGTTCCTGATCGGGTACGCCCTGCTCCGCCCCCCCTCCCGCCGGCCACGAAGGACGCACGCGTGAACGGACCGCGGCCCCCTCCGGCGGCAGCGGATGACGGCCCAACCCGCGGACGCCGCACGCCTGTCTCGTCTCACCGGCGAACTGCCGGCCGGAGTCCGGCCATAGAGGCGGGCGACCCTACGGGAGAGCACGGTCGGCGTCGGGGATCCAGTGCCGCCCGTCCGACGGGTCCGGCGGGCGCACGCGTGGAAGTTGGCCGAGCAGCGTACGGAGCAGCGGGTGCGGGTTGCGGCGGTGCCAGACCACCCACCACGGCAGGAGGGGGATCGGGTCCACGATGGGGATGCGGCGCAGCCCGCCCCCCGTCGCGCCGATGCTCCACTCCCCCAGGCCGACGGCGCTCTTCTCGCGCAGGAACTGCTGGACCAGGTGCCCCTGGCCGATGGCGGGCTCGGTGAAGCGCAAGGGGACGCCGAGACGGTCGGCGAGGCGTCTCAGGTAGGCGCGCCATTCGGCGGCGCCCGCCGGGTCGGGCATCGCGATGCCGCCCGCCCGCAGGTCGGCGGGCCGCAGCTCCCTCAGGTGCGCGAGCGCGTGATCCTCCGGGACGAACGCGGCCAGGGGCTCCAGGTGGACCAGCCGCTGGGCCAGCTCTTCCGGCCACGGCAGGTCGCGCGCCCGTCCGAAGGCCGCGTCGATCTCCTGGCGGCGCAGCGCCGGCAGCGCCACCGCGAGCCCCTGCCGCATGCTCACCTCCACGCGCAGCCGCGGGTCGCGCTCGCTCGCCTCCCTGACCATGCGCAGGGGCGTGAAGCGCTCGTCGTAGACGTCCACGCGGACGGGGCTGTCCACCACGCGCACCGCCCCCACGGCCTCGTCGAACGCCGCCACCGCCGCCACGGCCAAGGGCAGGAACCGTCTTCCGGCGGCGGTCAGCTCGATGGACCGGGTGCTCCGTTCGAACAGCGGCGTGCCGAGGGCGTCCTCCAGCCTGCGGACGCGTTTCGACAACGCCTGCTGGGTGATGAACATGCCCGCGGCGGCCCTGCCGAAGTGCAGTTCTTCGGCGGTCGCGATGAAGGCGCGTACGCCGGAAACGTCTGCTTCCACGCCCAGACCCTGCATCGACAACCATCGGTTGTCAATCCGCGGTCCCCTGGCTGTTGGACAGTGCCGCCGGTGGACCGGTTACCTGTTTCCCTGACATCCGTGCTGATGAGAGGGGGTCCCGCGATGGAGGTCGTGGAGGTCGACCGGCGCCTGCACCTGCTGCGGCTGACGTTCGGGCAGGCGTACCTGTGGAACGACGACGGCGCGCTCACCCTGGTGGACACCGGCATCGCCACCTCGGCCGGGGAGATCGCCGAGGCGATCGGCCGGCTCGGGCTGCGCACCGACGCCGTACGGCGGGTCGTCCTCACCCACTACCACGAGGACCACTGCGGCGGCGCGGCGGACGTGACGGCGTGGGGCGAGGTCACGGTGATGGCCCATCGCCTGGAGGCCCCGGTGATCCGAGGGGACGTGCCCGCCCCGCCGCCGAACTTCACCGACGAGGAGCGGGCCCTGCATCGCAGTCTGGGCGCCCACCTGCTGCCGCCCGCGCCGCCGTGCCGGGTGGACCGCGAGCTTGATGACGGCGACGTGATCGCCTTCGGGGGCGGGGCCCGCGTGATCGCCACCCCCGGGCACACCGCCGGCAGCATCGCCCTGCACCTGCCGGAGCACGGAGTCCTCTTCACGGGCGACACCGTGGCGCACGTGTCCGGGCTGGTCATGCCGGGAGTGTTCAACATGGACCGTGACGAGATGCTCCGCTCGTTCCGGCGGCTGGCCGAACTGGACGTCCGGACGGCCTGCGTGGGCCACGGCGACCCCGTCACTGACGCCGGCGACGCCCTCCGGAAGGCAGCCGCCGACATCCCCGCCTGACCCGCTGCTCAGGCGTTCTCAGCCGTCCTCTTCGAGGCGTACCAGCCAGGCCGTCGGCGAGGCGTCGAGCGCAGGCTCATCGTGGACACCGATCCGCGGGCAGCGAGCGCGATCTTGGCGGTCACCGTTCGCCCTTCGGGTCGGTCCAGTCGAAGCAGAGGGCTCCGGGCGGTGCGCCGCCGTCCCGCAGGCGTGCGTAGGTGGATTCCGCGTCCATGGGAGACACCCGTTCGGAGATCATTCCGGCGGTGCGGAACGTGCCGGAGGCGAGGCGGCGGAAGTACAGGTCGGCCACCGCGTCGCGGTTGAGCGGGCCGGCTGACGGGTCGTCGGAGACGAGGGCGGCGTGCGCCCCGAGGATGTCAGCGAGTTGCTGACCACGCCGGGGCCGAGCATCTGCCGGGACGGCGTGGGCGTGTCGCCGAGCAGGACGACACGGCCCAGCGTACGGGCCAGCCGTACCGCCTGGGAGAGCACGGCGGGGTTGCCGGTGACGTCGAAGACCACCTCGGCGAGCCGGCCGCCGGTCAGGTCGGCGACGGCGGCGCGGGCGTCGGCCGCGGTGACCGCGAGCAGGTCGCTCGCGCCGCTCGTCCGTGCCAGGCCGAGCCGCCTGGCATCGGTGTCGACGGCGATGACGCGGGAGGCTCCATGCGCGACCGCGTACTGGACGACCAGCTGCCCCACCGGGCCGAGCCCGAGGACCACGACGGTCTCGCCCAGGGCGATCGCGGCTCTGGCGGTGCCCGCCGCCGCCGTGACGACGAGGGGCGCTGCGCACGTTGCGTTCGGCACGTTCGTGCGCGGCATCATGAGTACCGGGGTGGAGAAATGACACCGGCGGCCGTACTCGCCGTCTCAAGACGAGGTGTCGTGGCGGCTTCCGCGCGCGGGGCGGCGGGGCTACGGGCGCTCGGGCGTCCCCAGCAGGCCGCGGTTGTACGCCTCCGCCACCGCGGACGCGCGGTCGTTGACGTCGAGCTTCGCGTAGATGTTGAGTAAGTGCGTCTTGACCGTGGCCTCGGTGATGAAGAGCCGGACGGCGGCCTTGCGGTTGCTGTGGCCGGCCGCGACCAGCCGTAGCACCTCCAGTTCGCGCTGGCTCAACGGCCCGGCCGAAGGGGCCGGGGTGCGGAGCCGGCTCACCAGGCGGGCGGCCACCGACGGCGAGAGCGCGACCTCGCCGCGCGCGGCCGAGCGTACGGCACGGACGAGTTCCTCGCGCGGCGCGTCCTTGAGCAGGTAGCCGGTGGCGCCCGCCTCGATCGCGGGCAGCACGTGGCTGTCGGTGTCGTACGTCGTCAGCACCAGCACCCGGGCCGGCACGCCGCGCCTGGCCAGCTCGCCGATCGCGGTGACGCCGTCCATGCCCGGCATCCGCAGGTCCATCAGGATCACGTCCGGCACGAGGGCCTCGGCCAGCCGGACGGCCTCGGCCCCGTCCGACGCCTCCCCCACCACGACGAACTCGGGATCGCGGGCGAACATGCTGCTCAGCCCGTCACGCACGACGGGGTGGTCGTCGACCACGAGCAGCCTGATGGCGTCACTCATGTGCCTGCCTCCGGCGTGTCCGCGGGCAGACAGGCCGAGATCCCGGTCCCGCCGCCCACCTCTGATTCGATTCGCAACGCGCCCGACAGCGCCTCGATCCGCTGCCGCATCGCCACCAGCCCGAAGCCCCCGTCATGACCGGCGCGCACGTCCGGGTCGAAGCCGGGGCCGTCGTCGCGGACGTCGAGCACCACCTGCCGATCCGTGTAGGAGGGTGAGGCCGACACGGGTGGCGGTGGACGCGTGCTTGAAGACGTTGGCCAGCGCCTCCTGGGCGACCCGTAACAGGGCGACCTCGGCCTGCGGCGGCATCGTCCGGGTCTCGCCGGTGACGGCCACCTGGACCGGAAGGCCGTGGCGTGCCGACCACTTGGCGGCGACCTCGGTGACGGCGTCGGCCAGACGGCCGGACTCCAGGGGTTCGGGGCGCAGCTCGTCCACCGAGCGCCGCGCCTCGGTGAGGCTCTCCCTGGCCAGCGCGGTCGCCGCCGCGTGGTGCCGCCGCCACGCGGCCGGGTCGTCGGCCGCCTGCTCGGCCGCCTGCAACTGCGTGACGATGCCGGTCAGGCCCTGGGCCAGGATGTCGTGGATCTCCCGCGCCATCCGGGCCCGCTCGTCCAGGACGCCGGTCTCGTGAGCCTGCTCGACCAGCCGTTCCTGGAGTGCCGCGTTCTCGGCCAGGGCCGCGGCCAGCCGGGCGTTGGCCTCCCTGCTCTCGCGCAGCGCCGTCTCCCGTGCCGCGTAGTAGCGTGCGCCGACCTCGCCGAGCCAGGCCATCAGGCACATCGGCACGACGTTGACGGCCAGGACTCCCAGATACTCCAGCAGGCCCATCCAGGTGCCGACGTCGAGACCGGCCGACTGCGCCGTGCCCGCCACCACCGCGACGCCCGCGATGAAGTACAGCTCACGCGGCCAGCCGATGATCCGGAAGGCGTAGAAGTACAGCGCGGGCGTGTAGACGCCGAACCACGGATCGCGTACGACCATGACCAGCCCGAACAGGATCAGGCCCGCGATGAACACGCTCATCACGCCGACTCGCCCGCGCCACTGCGGGTGCAGCGTGAAGAGCACGAGCTTCCACACCGCGGCTGCCGCGCAGAGCGCGAGGTCGAGGGCGAGCGAGCCCGGCTGGTCGTGCTTGACGACGATCGTCAGCGCGGCCATGACGGCCAGCAGCACGTACGGGACCACGGTGACCATGGGAAGGAGCCGTCGCTCCCAGCCCGCCGGCGCGGCCATCTGCCAATTGTCCATCGCTCACCTGCTCCCAGAACAATCTAGCCGCCGCCGTCGAGACTCCCGCACCGCTGGAAGCGCCGCCCGGCGCCCTCGGGTCGGCGCGCTCCAGCGCCGCCTCGTCGGTCGGCGCGCTCAGCGCCGGTCCGCCGGCCGCCGGTTGAGCCGGACGACCACGGGCAGCAGGAGCAGGCCGCAGACACCCTGCTCCAGCTTGAACCAGAGCGGGAACAGACCGGGCAGCGCGATGATCACCACGATCGCGACCAGCATGATCGAGGTGACGATCCGCAGCCGCAGCAACATCTTCCGCTCACCTCTGGCCGCCCGTACCGCGAACAACCAGGTGACCAGCGAGGCGACGGCGACGAGCGAGCCGCGGATCCACACCGAGTCGGGGACCATCGCCGCGTCGTTCCGGAACACGACCATCGTGACCAGCGTCAGCACGCTGACCAGGACGTACCCTCTGACCAGCCACACCACATTGCGCATCTCGACCATCTCCGTCCTTGGTGCTCACCGACGGGATCCAGCGTCGCAACGGAGGCGCCCCGCGCGGATCGCCCGATCCTCCGAGTGGGCGGTGGATTCGGGTGACCGTTCAGGTGGTGGAGCCGATCAACCGATCGGTGGAGCACGCCCTCACGAGCGCCCCGGCCCGGGACGGCCGCCCCGGGCACGAGGACGGTGAGCGCTCACCATGCGGGCAAGGTCTGCTTCTGGAGTGGCGTCATGCGACGATCTTGGCGACCAGGCGGACGAGGGTGTCGCGAGCGTCGTCCGCGCCGTCCGGCCCCATGATCATGTGAACGAGCTGCGGCGTGGCGTACCACCATCCGGCCAGGGCGATCACGGCGTGGAGCAGTTCGCCCGGCGCGAAGTCCGCGTTCAGGGCGCCCGCCTTCTGGGCGGCGGCGAGCGCTGCCAGCTTGGAGGCGTAGTGGGCGCCGCGCTGCTCCCCCGCCACGACGGGACCGGTGGCGCGGTGCAGCCCCTCCCAGTGCAGCAGGCGGATGAACTGCGGATGTTCGCGGTGGTAGTCGTACACGCGGCCGGCGTACTCCGGCAGGTCGCCGGCCAGCTCCTCGTCCAGCGGCACGGCCTCGGCGAGCTGTTTCAGCGCCCAGGTCAGCACGGCGGCGAACAGTTGTTCCTTGTTGCCGAAGTACTGGTAGATGCGCTCCTTGTTGACGCCCGCGGCGGCGGCGACCCGATCCAGCCGGGCCGCCTCGGGGCCGTGGTCGGCGAACTCCCGCACCGCCGCGTCCAGCAGGAGCTGCCGCGTTCTCTCCGTGTTCCAGGCCATGGCCGAATCATAGCCGGAAATCCAACTGGACAGTTGGAGTCTGGCGTGCCAATATCCAACCAGAGAGTTGGAAGTGCGTCTCGAAAGGCTTGATCATGACTCCCGTTCCCTCCGTTCACCAGCGCGCCGCGATCACCTGGCTGTCGGTCTACTCGATGATCATGCTGGTCCAGGCCGTGATGGGACCGGTCCTCGCGCCGCTGCCGCTTCCGCTGCGCACCCTGGTGCTCACCGGAATCGTGGTTCCCGCCGTGGTGTACGCCCTCGTCCCCGGCCTCCTGCGCGTCCGCACCCGCTTCCACCGGCGCCCCCGCTGACGCCGGAAGATCGGGTGTCAGTCGCACGGGAACCGCCACCCCCTCTCACCGGCGGGGCAGGAGGCGGGTGGCGGTGACACCGGTGACGCGCGGGAGAGGCGACGTCAGCTGAACTGCCACCAGTTCACGTTGAACAGGTAGCCGCTGCCGCCGGTGAACTTCAGGTACAGGTCGCGGGTGCCGGTCGCGCCGCTGACCGGACACGACACGGTGGTCCAGGTCTGCCAGCCGCCCGTGCCCGGCACGGTGCACGTCCCGGCCGACGGGCCGTTGACGCCGTCCAGGCGCAGTTCGAGCCTGCCGCCGCTCGACGCCGAGGCGACCCGCGCGGTGAAGGTCCTGGCGCCGGCGCCGAACGCGACGCCCTTGACCTTGACGTAGTCGCCGTTCTCGATCCAGCCGACGTTCATCCCGCCTTCGCTGGAGGGCTCGGTCTCGACCCCGGACTCCCAGGCGATCGTCTCGGCCTCCTGGCGGACGTACGGGTTGAGGGTGCCCACCTGGGGCGCCCCGGACGCGGTCATGTTGATCGTCGGAATCGTGCCGCCGGCGCCGTAGGCGAACTTCTCCACGGCCACCGAACGGGTGAAGCCGCCGCCGCCCGGCAGCGCGCCGTTGTGGTAGAAGAAGTACGAGCCGCCCTGGTAGTCGACGATGCCCGCGTGGTTGGTGAAGCTGCCGCCCTGGGTGGGCATGATCGTCCCTCGGTAGGTCCAGGGTCCGGTGGGGCCGGGGGCCGTGGAGTAGGCGATGAACTCCGAGCAGCACTTGGCCGCGAACACGAGGTAGTACAGGCCGTTCCGCTTGTAGACCCAGGGCCCCTCCTCGAACAGCGTCGGGCGGTTGGCGTCACCCGTCCTGGTGCCGAATCCCGCCGTGGTGAGCGGGATCTGCGTCGCGCTTCCCGAGTACGAGGTCATGTCGGCGTTCAGCTTCACGTACCACAGGTGCGGATTGCCCCAGTAGAGGTAGGCCTGCCCGTCGTCGTCGATGAAGACCGTCGGGTCGATCTCGCCGTTCTCGATCAGCGGCCGTCCGAGTGCGTCCCTGAACGGCCCGGTCGGACTGTCGGAGACGGCCACCCCGATGGCCATCCGGCCGGTCGCCCGGTTGGTCGTGGGCACGTACCAGTAGAACAGGCCGTTCCGGTAGATGGTCTGCCCCGCCCAGGCGTCGGACTTCGCCCAGCTGAAGGTGGTCAGGCTCAGCGGGGATCCGTGGTCGGTCCAGTTCACCATGTCGGCGGAGGACCAGACCCGCCACTCCTTCATGGTGAACCAGGTCGAGCCGTCCTCGTCATGGCCGGTGTAGACGTACACCCGTCCGTTGTGCACCAGCGGCGCCGGATCGGCGGTGTAGACGGTCTGGATGATCGGGTTGTCCGCCCTTGCCGGGTGGGCGGGCAGGAACGCCACGAGGCCGAGCAGGACCAGCACCCAGACGATTCCGCGTCCGGCTCTTGTGGTGGCCGGCAACCGTAATGCCATTCTCACGATCGCTCCCGGGATGACGGGTCAGTTACGGGTCCAGCGCTGGTTGGCGCCGCCGTTGCACGACCAGATGGTCAGCTTGGTGCCGTTGGCGGTGGCGTTGTTCGGCACGTCCAGGCACTTGTTCGCACCGACGGCGGTGATGGAGCCGTCGGCGTTGAAGCGCCACTGCTGATTGCTCTGGCCGTTGCAGTCCCAGATGATGACGTTGGTGCCGTCGGCGGTTCCACCGTCGTACACGTCCAGGCACTTGCCGCCGTAGACGCGCAGTTCGCCGCTCGCGGTGGGCGTCCACTGCTGGTTGGCCTGGCCGTGGCAGTCCCAGATCTGCGCCTGCGAGCCGTTGGCCTGCGAGGCGCCGGCGACGTCGAGGCACCTTCCCGAGCCCACTCCCTTGATCGCGACCGCGGTGGGCGGGACGATGCCGCCTCCCGTCACGACATACATGGCCGCCCCGTGCCCGGGGACCGGCGCACTGATCGTCCCCGGCGAGGAGGACGTCGCGTGCGCCCACAGGTCACGCACGGAGTAGGAGGACGCCGAGCCCAGCCCCAGGGCCGCGGCGGTGGTGGAGACGGTCGCGGTCGAGGTGCCCCGGTTGAGCAGGACGACCGCGACCGAGCCGTCCTTCATCGGCTTGCGCCAGACCTCCAGGTTGCCGTTGTCGCTGATCTTGTGGCCCTGCCGGCCACCCCAGTCCTGGTTGACCGCGATGACCTCGGTGTTGGTGAGGATGGTGCGCGTGTCGGCGCTCATCGTGCGGAGGTCGTTGCCGGCGATGAGGGGCGCGTTCAGCAGCGACCACAGGCTGAAGTGCGCGCGCCCCTCGGTGCCCGTCACCGAACCGACGCCGACCTCCAGCATGTCCGGGTCGTTCCAGCCCCCCGGGCCCGAGTACGACTCCAGCCCGACCTGCTGGTCCAGGATGCCCATGATGGAATTCCAGTTGGCCGCGATGTCGCCGGTGTCACGCCAGGAGTTGCCCACCGGCGCCCCCCAGGTCCACACGTTCTCCTGACCCCAGTTGCACAGGCTGTACACGATCGGGCGGCCGGTGGCGGCCAGCGCGTCCCGCATGGCCGTGTACCGCTGCTGCCCGTTCATGCCACGGTGGTCGCCGCAGTTGTCGTATTTCAGATAGTCGATCCCCCACGACGCCCACAGGGCCGCGTCCCGCCGCTCGTAGCCCAGACTGGCCGGGTAGCCCGCGCACGTCGTGGTGCCCGCCGAGGAGTAGATGCCGAGCTTGAGCCCCTTGGAGTGCACGTAGTCGGCCAGGGCCTTGATGCCGTTGGGGAACTTCTGCGGATCCGGCACCAGGTCGCCGCTCGCGTTCCGGCTCTTGGTGGACCAGCAGTCGTCGATGTTGACGTAGGTGTAGCCCGCCGCCGCCATGCCACTGGAGACCATGGCGTCGGCCGTCTGGCGGATGAGGCCGTCGTTGACGTTGCAGCCGAAGCTGTTCCAGTCGTTCCAGCCCATCTGCGGGGTACGGGCGAGGCCGTTCTCCAGCGCGACGGCCGGGGACGTGACAACGCCGATCGCGACGAGGGAGCCGGCCGCCAGTAACACGGCCGTCGTCAGGCCGAGAATTGTCCGCATTTCGCTTCTCCACCTCCTGGGTGTCGTCATGAGCCGGCGCGGGTCCAGCGCTGGTTGGCGGCGCCGCTGCAGGACCAGATCTGGAGCTTGACGCCGTTGGCGGTGCTGTTGCTCGGCACGTCCAGGCACTTGTTCGCACCGACGGCGGTGATGGAGCCGTCGGCGTTGAAGCGCCACTGCTGATTGCTCTGGCCGCTGCAGTCCCAGATGATCACGCCGGCGCCGTCGGCGGTGCTCCGGTTGGCCACGTCCAGGCACTTGCCGCCGTACACGCGCAGCTCACCGGCGCTGGTCGGCGTCCAGCGCTGGTTGCTCTGGCCGTTGCAGTCCCAGATCTGCGCCTGCGCGCCGTTCGCCTGCGACACGCCGGTGACATCCAGGCAACGGCCCGAGCCCACGCCTTTGATCTCCGTCCCGCCGGAGGGTTCGCCCTGCGGCTGGCCGATGCTGCCGGGGACCGATTGCAGCGCCGCGTACCAGGCGGCGGCCATCTTGTCGTAGCCGCCGGCGGTCGGGTGGACGCCGTCGATCAGGTCCGAGGTGGTCAACCTGCTGTGCATGTCGACCAGGTGGACGTGCTTGCCACTGTTCACCTTGCTCTGGACGATGCCGGGGATCGCCGCGTTGAAGGTGCGGGCGGCGGACTCCTGTCCGGCGTTGGACAGCGGGATGACGGTCGCGACGAAGACGTCCGCGTCCGGCACGGCCGCGGTGATGTGGTCGATCAGCGTGGACAGCCGTTGCGGAGCGCCGGCCACGTTGTAGTTCTGCAGGATGTCGTTGGTGCCCAGGTGCAGCAGCAGCGTGCGCGGCGTGTACGTACGCAGCCAGCCGGTGAGGTTCGCGTCGATCTGGTCGATCCGCCAGCCTGGGTGGCCCTCGTGATCATGATCGCCCAGGCCGGCGGGCCCGTTGAACTGTGAACCGACGAGGTCGACCGTGTAGCGGCCCCCGGCCAGGCGCTGCCACAGGCCGATCCGGTAGCCGCCCGGCACCTGCGTGCCCTCGGTGATCGAGTCGCCGAGGGGCATGACCCGTACCCCGCCGTTGGTCTCGGCTCCGGCGACCCCCGTCCCCATCGCCGTGCCGACCGCCAGTACCGTCGCCACCGTCAGCACGGCGGCCCGCCATCGCCTCCAGGTACGCATGCTCACCCCTTCACGACCGGCCGCGACCCGGGCGCGTCGGCCGATGACGCCCGCGCTGACGCGTCGCGCGCCCTTGAGGCATGCGGGCCGCGCATCGACCCCGCTGCTGGTTGGGACATCAGGACCTCCTGTGATCACGTTCGCTGTCGCAGACATCGCGCCGGTGTCCGACGCCCGGCCGGGGCCCGCCGGACGGCGTGATCCGGCGGCGCCACCGGCCTCAGGTGCGGGTCCAGCGTTGGTTGGAGCCGCCGTTGCAGCTCCAGATCTGGAGCTTGACGCCGTTGGCGGTGCTGTTGCTCGGCACGTCCAGGCACTTGTTCGCACCGACGGCGGTGATGGAGCCGTCGGCGTTGAAGCGCCACTGCTGGTTGCTCTGGCCGCTGCAGTCCCAGATGATCACGCCGCTGCCGTCGGCGGTGGCGCGGTTGGCGACGTCCAGGCACTTGCCGCCGTACACGCGCAGCTCACCGGAGGCGGTGGACGTCCACTGCTGGTTGGGCTGCCCGTGGCAGTCCCAGATCTGCGCCTGGGCGCCGTTGGCCTGGGAGGCGCCCGCGACGTCGAGACACCTGCCCGACCCGGCGTTCCTGACCTGGCCGCCGGGCGCCGGGCCGGGCGAGGTGCCGTCGAGTCCGAGGAAGGAGAGGGCGTGGGGGAACATGCCCGTCAACGGCAGGGAGTGGCCGTCCCCCGCGAAGCTGAGCCCCTCGACCCGCGGCTGGGCTCCGGTGCCGCCGTACCGGGTGCGGGTGACGCCCGAGCGCGGGCTGTCGGTGTACGCAGGGGTCTGGCTCACCCCGTTCAGGCCGGACCACTGCTTGATCTCCTCACCGAAGTTGGCGTAGGCCAGTGTGGTGTCGACGGTGCCGTGCCAGAGCTGCATGCGCGGGTAGGCGCCGGTGTAGCCGGGGAACATGGCGCGGGCCTGGTCGCCCCACTGCTGGGCGGTCTTGACGATCCGGCCGCCGGAGCACTCGCTGTTCCACAAGGATCCGTTGGTAGTGGCGAAGCATCCGGCCGGGACGCCGGAGAACGCCGCGGCGGCCGAGAACACGTCGGGGTACTGCGCGGCGAGTACGTTGGTCATCATCGCGCCCGAGGAGAAGCCGCTGACCACGATCTTGGCGGGGTCGACATTGTGGCGCTGCCGGGCATAGCTGACCATCGACATGATCCCGGTGGAGTCCCCGCCGCCGTCACGTGTCAGCGCGGCCGGAGTGGACACGTCGAAGCACTGGCCGCTGCGGGTGGCCTCCGGGACCACGATGATGTATCCGTACTGGTCGGCGGCGGTGACGTAGTCGTGCCCGACGCCGTTGAACACCCCGGCGGCCGAGCCGGTGCAGTAGTGCACCATGATCAGCAGCGCCGGCCTCGCCGCCACCCGATCCGGGACATAGATGTACATGTTCAGGTTGGTCGGGTTGTTGCCGAAGCCGGTTACCCGGGTCAGCGACGCGGCCGCGGCGGGTCTGACGCCCAGCAGCACCGCGGCGGCCATCAGGAGGACGGCGGCGGCCGCGAGTGCGGCACGCGATGCCCGGGTCGTCGCGGGGCCGCGGTCGGCGCGGCGGGCCAGGGGCATCACGTCCAGGTCCACTTCTGGTTGGTGCCGCCGTGGCAGGTGTAGAGCTGGAGGCCGGTGCCGTTGCCGGTGCCTGCGCCGACGGCGTCGAGGCACAGCCCGGACTGCATCCCCGTGAGGGTGCCGTCGGGGTTCAGGCGCCACTTCTGGTTGTCGCCGCCCCAGCAGGAGTAGATCTGGATCTTGGCGCCGTTTCCGGTACCTCCGGCGTCCAGGCATTTGTTGCCGTACACCCTGAGCTCTCCGGCCGAGGTCCGCGTCCACTGCTGGTTGGTGCGGCCGTTGCAGTCCCACAGCTGTACGGCGGTGCCGTCGGCGGTGCCGGCGTTGGGCACGTCCACGCAGCGGCCGGAGGCCACTCCCCTGATCTGACCTGCGGGTGGTGGAGTCGGCGTCGTGGTGGACGAGCCGCCGTCCAGGCCGAAGAAGCGGACGGCGAGCGCCGCCATCCCCGGGTGGGGCAGGTCGTGTCCGGCGCCGGTGACGGTGTACGCCTCGACCTGCCCGGATCCGAACACCCGCCGGGTCCAGCCGGGCTGCGGGCTGTCGGTGGAGGTCGGGGTCTGGCTCAGGCCGTGGACGTCGGTCCACTGGTCGACCTGCTCCTGCAACATCGTGTACGGCAGGACGGAGTCGGCGGTGCCGTGCCAGGCCATCACGCGCGGCCGGGGCCCGGTGTAGCCGGGGTAGGCGTTCCTGGCCAGGTCGCCCCACTGCCGCGGCGTCTTGTCCCCGCATCCGGCGGGCCCCAGACAGCCGTAGGGGACGCCCGAGAACGGCGCTCCCGCCTTGAACACGTCGGGGTAGGTGGCGAGCAGGTTGCCGGTCTCCATCGCCCCTGAGGAGAAACCGGTCGCGAACACCCGGTCCGGGTCGCCGCCGTAGCGTTGCAGCACGTAGTTCGTCATGGAGACGATCGACACCGGGTCGCTGCCGCCGCCGTGCCGCAGGGCCTCGTTCGACCACACGTCGAAGCAGTTCGACAGGCCGTTGGCGCTCTTGTTCGCCTGCGGGTAGATGACGATGAAGCCGTACCGGTCGGCCAGCGAGGCGAACTCGGTGCCCTGGTGGAAGCCGGGAGCCCAGCCGTTGCAGCCGTGCATCGCCACCAGGACGCCCGGCCTGGCCGCCACCCTGTCGGGGACGTAGAGGTACATCCGCAGCCCGCCCGGGTTGGCCCCGAAGCTCGTCACCTCGGTCAGGACCGCCGCCGACGCCTGCGGCGCGCCCACCAGCAGCATGGACAGACCGGTGACCGCCGCCGTGATCACAGCCGCCAGAGCGGCTCCGATGCCCGCGCGCCTTGTCCTGCGCGATTCGCCTGGCTTCATGCATCCACCTCTCGTGTGTTAGCGCTAACAAAGCGCTAACCGGTCGAGCTCTTCTGGCCGATGGAAGGGACGGAGGGAGCAAATACGAGCCGGAAAGGCGCTGTCAAGAACGCCATGGCGCGCGGCGGCCGGAGGAGGCGGCCGCCGAGCGCGCTCACCTTGACTTATCGAGGCGGGCCGGCGAGAGCGTCGCCATGAAACTTTCATCAGCCTCCCGCGACCGCAGCTGACGAAACTCTCCGGCCACCAAGTTGCACGTCGTACCTGCGCAATCGAGACGAACGGCACGGGTGGGGCCGGAAGCGCCCTGGCCGGCGCTGTCAGGCGCAGTCCACGGGAGGTGACGAGGGCAGGGAGATCGGCTGCTGCCGCCGGTACGCCTCCAGGTCGACGAGGTTCCCGTTGATCGCGTTGCGTCTCTGCAGCTCCGCCCAGTACGCCGGATCGAGGAAGATCGCGGGATTCCACAGCGGCCGCGTCAGGTCCTTCAGCTGCCCCAGGTACAGGACGGCGTCGGCCAGCTTCCCCAGCGGGAAGCCGCACAGCCGGGGCGCGTCCATGAACTGTCCCGCGTCGGCCGACGCCAGCCAGTTGCCGGAGCACGCGATCACGGTACGCCGTGGGCAGGCCGCCAGGCGGGGATGGCTGCCGGCCACGATCACGTACACGCGCCGGCCGGTCTGCTCCTCGATCAGCGGAACCGCGTGGTCGGCGTTCTGGCCTCGCTCCGGCGAGTGCGTCACGTGCCCGCTGCCGTAGCAGATCAACGCCCGGCGGTTCCTGGCGAGCACCTCCCGCCGCACCAGGGACGCCATGTGGGTGTCACGCTGGGCGAGGAAGCCGTCCACCTGGTCCTGGGTGGTGATGCGGGACCAGTCGATGGGCGGGTCCCCGAGGAGCACCCGGATCCTCCGCGCGGCGGGCAGCGTCCAGTTGACGGCGCGGACCGTACGGAAGAACTGCTCACGGATCGGCTGGTCGCCGGTGCCCCCGGGCGATTGCGTGGTGTTCCGCCAGACCTGCCGCAACACGTGGTCCTCGACAGCCGCGCCGGCGACGAACCGGTCGATGACCGGCTGGTAGAGCGCGTTGCCGAATTCGACGACGATGTCGTCGACCACGTCCGGCAGCCGCGGGTCCGTGAGCAGCATCTGCTGCGCGTCACCGTGTTCCTGCTGGCCGTGCGACTCGCCGACGGCGACGAGCCGGTGGTGTTCGAAGGCCGACAGGACGGCCTGCGTGAGGCCCCGTGCGAACACCTCGCCCGTGCCCTTCGAGCCGGCCGTCGAGCTGGTCGTCAGCAGTCCGCCGGCGGCCGTACCGGCCCCGGTGACGGCGAGGAACCTGCGCCGGGTCAACCGCGGATCTGTCACGTCTCGTCCTTTCCGAAGGGGAATCACGGACGGTTGTACGGCACGGCCGGTGTCGGCCGGGTGTCAGCCGCTGACACCCACCCGACACCCGATCCCTGGCATCGTGTCCAGTGACCGGACGCGGTGGACGGAACGGCGCCACCGCCGGGGTGAGGAGGACGGTCGTGCGAGTGCTGGTCGTCGAGGACTTCGAGGTTCTGGCGCGGGCGATCGGGACCGGGTTGCGGCGCGAGGGCATGGCGGTGGACGTCGTCCTCGACGGCGACGACGCTCTGGCCCGCCTGGCCGCCACCCGGTACGACGTGGTGGTGCTGGACCGCGATCTGCCGGGCACGCCCGGCGACGAGGTGTGCCGCGCGATCGCCGCCGGTGACGCGGGGTCGCGGGTGCTGATGCTCACCGCCGCGGGCACCGTACGGGACAGGGTCGAGGGTCTGGGGCTGGGCGCGGACGACTACCTGCCCAAGCCGTTCGACTTCGCCGAACTCGTGGCCCGCGTGCGCGCGCTGGGACGCCGCTCGGCGCCCGCCGTGCCGCCGATCCTCCGGGCGGAGGACCTGATCCTGGACCCGAGCAGGCGGGTGGCCTTTCGCGGCGGGCGGCGCCTGGAGCTGACCCCGAAGGAGTTCGCGCTGCTGGAGTGCCTGCTCGCCGCCGGTGACCGGGTCGTGTCCACGGAGGAGCTGCTGGAACGGGTCTGGGACGAGGCCGCTGACCCGTTCACCACGGCCGTCAAGACGACCGTGCGCCGGTTACGGGCCAAACTCGGCGAACCACCGGTGATCGGCACCGTCCGTGAGGGCGGCTACCGCATCGGGGTCCCGCGATGAACCTGACGGTGACCGGCCGCGCTCGGCGCCACTTGCGACGGCCGTCCCTCCGCGCGCAGCTCACGACGCTGTACGCCGGACTGGTTCTGGCCGTCGTCGTCCCGATGATGCTGGTCGCCGGATTCCTGTTCGGCAGGGACCAGGTCCGCCTCCGGGCCGGGGACGCCGCTCCACCGCCCGACAGCTCCGCCCAGCAGGTCGACACCGTGCTCACGGTCACCGGGATCGTCGTCGTGGTCCTGACCGTGCTGGCCGCGTGGTGGCTGGCCGGGCGCTTCCTCCGCCCGCTGCGCGCCATGACCGTGACCGCCCGGGAGATCTCGGCCACCAACCTCAACCGTCGGCTCGGCCTGCGCGGCCCGGACGACGAGCTGACCAGGCTGGGGCGTACGCTCGACGACCTGTTCGAGCGGCTGGACTCCTCGTTCGCGGCGCAGCGCCACTTCGTGGCCAACGCCTCGCATGAGCTGCGCACCCCGCTGGCCGGTCAGCGCGCCGTGCTCCAGGTAGCGCTCGCCGACCCCGAGGCGGGTGAGGCGAGCTTGCGGGCCGCGTGCGAGGAGGCACTCGCCCTCGGAGTGCGGCAGGAACGCCTGATCGGCGCTCTCCTCACGCTGGCCGAAGGAGAGAAGGGCATCGAGCACCGGGAGCCGGTCGACCTGGCCGAGGTCACCGAGCAGGTGGTGTCGTCGCGCCGCTCGGAGGCCGCCGGGCGAACGGTCACGGTTCGTACGTCGCTGGACCCCGCGCCCGTCAGCGGTGACCCCGATCTGATCGCCAGCATGATCGGCAATCTGGTCGACAACGCGCTCCACCACAACGTTCCCGGCGGACACGTCACCATCGCCACCGGCCTCACCGGCGACGGCGCCCGCCTGACGATCGGCAACACCGGCCCGCCCATCCGGCCGCAGGACCTGCGGCGGCTCTTCCAGCCGTTCCAGCGGCTCGGCGCCCCACGCACCCACACGACCGACGGTCACGGGCTGGGCCTGGCGATCGTCCGGGCCGTCGCCCAGGCGCACGGCGCACGGCTGACGGCCCTTCCACGCGCCGATGGCGGCTTGGACGTGACGATACTGTTCGGCTGATCCCGGTTCGGGGCGGCGGTCGATCGGCGCCGGCAGTCCCAGCAGACAGGCCCGTGCCTGCCGAGGCGGCTCCACCCGCGCAAACCGGCCAGCCACCCGCCCGAACAGCACATCCAGCCCCGTGACCCACTCCTGCAGATTCGTCCTGCGTGTCGATGACCCCGGCTGACGAGAGGCGTTCTTGGGCTACGTCAAGGCTCGGCAGGCGGTGGAGCGCGGCGTGCATCAACTTCCGGGATTTCCTCTTCGAGGATCATGCACGTCACTGGATGCTTCGGTGTGCTCCGTTCGCAGACGGAGCTCCAGGACGTCCTCCCTGCCGAAGACCTGCCCGGTGGGAACGAACCCGGCAGAGGTGTAGAGCGCCCTGGCCGCGATGTTGTCGCCACGCACTCCCAACCGCAGCACCGGTACGTCGAACGCGTCCCGCACGTGGGCGATGACCTGTTGGAGGGCGGCTCGGCCCAGCCCCTTCCCCTGGTGATCCTTGTCGATCATCAAGCGATAGAGCCAGATCTGGCCGTCATCGGGATCGGGGCCGTACATCGCGAAGCCCACGGCGCGCTCGTCGTGCATCACCGCGCGGGTCACGAAGCCCGGCAAGAACCGGCTCTCCGCAATCGAGTACAGGTTCGACGCGATGAGATCAGCCTGGTCGTCAGCCACCCTCAGCTCGGCCACCGCTTCCCAGGTCTCCCGGCACAGGTCGTCAAGGCGCACACGAATCGACATGGGTCCTCTCTATCGGATCATTGCGCGGACCGTCATGCGAATATCACCGCGATCAGGCACGGGTGACCATGGCGCGAATCGCCGCACGTCACGCACGGATGCCGGATGGCTCGCCGGAGGCTTCCGCCGTTCGGCAAGAAGTCGCCCAGCATTCGCTTCCTCCCCATGCAAACCGTCATGCTCCTCTGCGAGCGTGACGAACGGCCTCAGGTTCACCTGCTCGGCCCCACTTCGTGCGCAAGCTCATGGGCCACCCGAGAACGACGCACCAGGTATTCCAGATGAGAGGTATGTCCCATGTGCCGCACCCATGCACACTCCCACAGCGCACCGGAAGGAACGGCTGCGTTCGCCGACTTGTCGGTCTCAGAGACCGAACTGTCGCCCGCCGACCTCGGTCGGCGCCGCTTTCTGCTGAACAGTGGGCTGCTCGGCATCAGCAGTCTCGCCGTCACCGCTCTGGGAGGGCTGACCACGCGTCCCGCCGCCGCAACCAGCAGAGGCTCCCGCGGGCTCCACTGGCTGGCCGGCGACCATCACGTTCATACGCAGTACAGCTACGACGGCATGTACACCATTGAGCAGCAGGCTGCGGGCGCTCTCAAGCACGGCCTGGACTGGCTGGTCATCACCGACCACGGGCACGCCGCGCACGAGAAGTTCGCGGTCGAGTCCACCTATGCCGACATCGTCACCTCCCGGGCCAAGCACCCTGAGCTGCTGTTGTGGCAGGGGCTCGAATGGAACGTTCCGGGAGGCGAGCACGCCACGGTGTTCTTCGACGGTGCTCGCGACGAGATCCAACTGCTGCGCGCGTTCGAGCGGCTCTTCGACTCCAGGATCAACGGCACCGGCGCCGGCAGCCCGGCGAACGAGGCCAAGGCGCTGGAGGCGCTCGCCTGGCTGGAGACCGCGCTGCGCACGGGTTCGGCGAGTTCCGCGCTGTTCCTGATCAACCACGTGATGCGGCGCGGCAGGTACTCCCCGCGTGACCTGCGCACCTATCGCGACAAGGCGCCGAACATCGCAGTCGGCATGGAGGGCGCGCCTGGCGCCCAGAACGAGCCCAGGGCCCGCGGCGACTTCAACAACACCGCCGACGCCGACTCCTGGGCCGGCTGGCGGCCGGAACACTACCCGACGTACGGCGGCTTCGACTCCATGACCGGAATCCTGGGCGGCATGTGGGACTCGATGCTCGCCGAGGGCAAGGGCTGGTGGATCACCGCCAACTCCGACGGCCACTTCTACAACGGTGACACGACCGTCGAGCCCTCCCGACCTGCTGACTGGTACGACCAGCACGGTAGATACCCCGATCCCGTCGACGGCGGCGTCCCGCTGCGGCACGCCGACTTCTGGCCCGGTCAGTTCAGCCGCACGGTTGTGGGGGCGACCTCACGCAGCTATGGCGCGGTCATGGAGGCGATCAAGGCCGGGCGATCCTGGGTGTCGATGGGCGGCCTCATCGACGGGCTGCACGTCGACGCGCACGCCCCCGGCAACGCCCCGGCCACATTCGGCGGACGGCTGTCGGTGCGGCGCGGCGACGACGTCACCATCACCATTTCCGTCGATCTCGCCGGCCGTCCCAACGCCAATGAAGAGATCCCCCGGCTCGCCCGCCTGGATCTGATCCGCGGTGCGATCACCGGGCCGGCTGCCGACCCCGACGTCTTCACCGCCCCGGACGTGCGTGTGGTCGAGTCGTTCATGCCGAAGGGCAAGGGCCGGGTCGCCCAGTTCCACTACAAGTTCCGCGACGTGCGCGAACCGTTCTACTTCCGGCTGCGCGGCACCGACGGCAGGCGCAGCGCTCCCGGCGGGATGGAGCCGGCGGCGGACACAGGCCGCAACGAGAACCCCTGGCACGACCTCTGGTGCTACACCAATCCCACCTTCGTAGAACTGGCATAGAACGATTCGCCGTGCGACCAGAGCGACAAGTGGGACCATCGCCGGGCGTGGCTCTCGCTTGTCCACCGGTCGGTTAGAGGTCTTGTGGTCACCGGCGACCTCGATCTGCGGCTCCAGGGACGATCAAGCCGGTCTCGTATGCGATGACCACGGCTTGGGCGCGGCTGGACAGCTTGAGCTTGGTCATGAGGCGGCCCAGGTGGGATTTGACGGTGGCCTCGGCGATGTTCAGGCGGGTGGCGATCTGCTGGTTGGTCAGGCCCTGGCCGACCAGGTGGAGCACGGCGGTTTCCTGGCTGGTGAGCCGGGCGAGTTCCTCGGGCCGGCGCCGGTCGGGTTCGGGCGCGGTGACGAAATGGTGGACCAGGCGCCGGGTGACACTGGGCGCCAGCAGCACCTCGCCGCGGGCGACCGTGGCGATCGCGGCCAGCATCTGGTCGGCGGGGGTGTCCTTGAGCAGAAATCCCGAGGCGCCGGCGCGCAGGGCGGCGAAGACGTGTTCGTCCAGGTCGAAGGTGGTCAGGATGAGGATCTTCGGTGCCGGGCCGGCGGCGTGGGCGAGGATGTGGCGCGTGGCGGCGACGCCGTCCAGGTTGGGCATGCGGATGTCCATCAGGATGACGTCCGGGGCGGTCGCCGCGGCCTGGGCGATGGCTTCGTGGCCGTCGGCGGCCTCGCCGACGACCGCGAGGGCGGCGTCGGTGCGGAGGAGGGCGACCAGGCCCGCGCGGACCAGGGCCTGGTCGTCGACGACCAGGACGCGGATGGTCCCGCGGTCGGTGTCGGGGCCGGTCATCGGGGCGCCCCGGGTCGTGGTGCGCTCTGCCGCGGGTGGGCCGTGGCGAGAGCGGGCTCGGCGAGCGGGGAGGCAGGCAGGTGCGCGGTCACGGTGAAGCCGCCGTCCGTACGTGGGCCGGCGGTGAGGGTGCCGCCGTAGAGGGTGGCTCGTTCGCGCATGCCGATCAGGCCGTGCCCGTCGGCGCTGTGCCCGGTGGTGGCCGGGCCGCTGTTGCCGACCTGCAGCGTGACCGCGGCGGGCTGGTAGGTCAGGGTGAGGGTCACGTCGGCGTGTGGGGCGTGTTTGAGCACGTTGGTCAATGATTCCTGGGTGATGCGGTACAGGCACCGGTCCACGCCGGGCGGCAGCGGGCGTACCTGACCGGAGGTTTCCCGCCGGATCGACAGGCCGGACAGGCGGGAGCGTTCCAGCAGCGTGTCCAGCTGGGCCAGCCCCGGCTGCGGGGCGTAGGAGTCCTCGCCGGTGTCGGACGTGAGGCGCAGGACCGACAGCATGTTCCGGAGTTCGGCCAGTGCCTCGCGGGTGGTGGCGGCGATCGCGGTGAATGCCTCGCGTGCGGCGTCGGGCTCGGTGTCGATCAGGCGGCCGCCGGCGCCGGACTGGATCGAGACGACCGACAGGTGGTGGGCGACCACGTCGTGCAGTTCCCTGGCGATGCGCACGCGTTCTTCGGCGACCGCTCGCAGGGCTTTCTCCTCGCGTTCGATCTCCAGGTGGCGGGCGTGCTCGATGAGGTCCTGGTGGCGCAGCCGGCGGCTGCGCACCCCCTCCCCGATGGCCCAGGCCGCGCCGAGCTGAAGCGCGTTCTCGACCAGGCTCTTGACGATCGCGAAGGTCAGCCCGGACCTGATGAGGTCGGGAACGAGGATGCCCGCCATCAACACCAGGGCCAGGACGCCGTCACGGTAGCCCGCCCGGCGGTAGGCCGCGACGGTGTAGAGGCTGACCAGCACCGGCGGGGCCTGGAATCCGTTGGGGTAGCCGGCCAGGCCGCAGCCGATCAGGCCCACCGTGATCACCGCGAGGACGAGGATGGGGTGGCGCCTGCGCAGCACCAGCGGCGCGCTGGTGAGCACCGCCAGCAGGTACGCCAGCACGACCGGGTCATGGGCGGACAGGGCGGCCTGCGTCACCGCCAGCGCGGTCGACACACCGGCCAGGAGGCTGTCGGCGACCATCACCGGCAGGCCGCGCCACCAGCGGCCCCATCGTCGCACCACGTTCATGAGACGAAGGTAGCCGCCAGCGCGACCCGCTTTGTCCTCCTTTGGGAGGAGTCGTCGTTAGGGCAGCAGTTGCAGAGAAGCGGGCGGTTGGTGTGCCGGTGGCAGGGCCCGGATCGACCTTCCGCACGATGTCCGGGGGCTGCTCAGGCCCCTAGTTTGGATACAGCCGGCGATCAGTGATCAACAGGGGGCGCCCCTGAGACCGGACACATCACTACCGGAGCGTCGAAATCCGACGCGCGCCGGATCCGCACGAAACAACCCCTTCACCAAGGAACGACGCATGCTCCTCATCAAGAGTGGAACGGCTGCCGCAGTGGCACTCACGGCCGGAATCGGATTGGGCGCCGCAGGACCGGCGCAGGCGGCCACCCCCCTGGACCGCTTCCACCATCAGACGATCACCTGGGGCGCCTGCGCAACCGGACCCGGCGATCAGATGGGCGAACAGATGGACGCCGCCGGTGCTCGATGCGCCACCGTCCTGGTCCCGATGGACTACCGCAGACCGCAGGGGCGGACCCTCTCCATCGCGCTCTCCCGGATCAAGGCCACCGACTCCGCCCGGCGCCGCGGCGTCCTGCTGCTCAACCCCGGCGGGCCGGGAGGCGCCGGCCTCCCGATGCCCCTCCTGGGCAAGGAGATGCCCGAGGTCGCGGCCCGTTACGACCTGGTGGGCATGGACCCCCGATTCGTCGGCCGCAGCACACCGATCAGCTGCCGGTGGCAGACCGACACCTTCCTCCGCTCGGCGGGACCCGACCGGCGCACCTTCGATGAGGGGGTGCGCCTCGCCGAACAGCTGGCGGCGGGCTGCGCCGAGGGCAATCTCCAGACCCTGCCGTACGCCACGACCAGGAACACCGCACGCGACATGGACGTGATCCGGGCCGCGCTCGGCGAGCAGAAGCTGTCCTACCTCGGTTACTCCTACGGCACCTACCTGGGTGCGACCTACCTGCAGATGTTCGGCTCGCGGGCCGACCGGGTGGTGCTCGACAGCGCCGTCGACCCGCAGGTGTACGGCCCGCGCATGTTCTCCCGCGCCGCCCCCGCGATGGACGCCGCGCTGCGGCGCTGGGCGTCCTGGGCCGCCTCACACGACAAGGAGTACGGGCTGGGCGGGACACGTGACGCCGTCCTGGCGACCGTAGAGAAGATCAACCGGCATCCCGTGAAGATCGGCGCATACCGCGTCGATGCCCATGTCGTGCCGTACTGGCTGTTCGCACGCCTCTACAGCGACGGCCCGCAGTCCTATGCCGTCCTCGCCGAGGAGGCGCGGGCGCTGAGCCGCGGCGGCGAGACACCGCCGCCCGCCTCGCTGAAGGAATTCCTCGACGGCCTGTTCACCGGTTCCGGAGAGGCCTCGGACCGGGCGGGCACGGCGATCCTGTGCGGTGACCGGGCCGCACCCCGCGACCCGGCGACCTACTACCGCGACATCCAGCGGCACCGCACCGCCGAACCACTGTTCGGACCGCTCGTCCGCAACATCTCCCCGTGCGCGTTCTGGCCGGTCAAGCCGCTTGAAGCGGCCACGAGGATCGGCAACTCCGTACCGGCGTTGGTCGTCGGCGCGACCGGCGACCCCGCGACGCCCTATCCGGGCCAGCAGGCCATGCACCGGGCGCTGACCGGCTCCCGCATGATCACATTGAACGACGCCTTCCGCCACGGCGTCTACCTCGCGGCGGGCAGCGCCTGCGTCGACACCAAGGTCACCAGCTACCTGGTCGACGGTGTCCTGCCCGGTGAGGACGTCACCTGCGGCCGCCCGGCCGTCTGACACGTTCGCGCCCCTGGGGCCGGCGACGGCGGTGGGCAAGATCAGTTCTGGTGTCCCTCGCGACTACTGTGCGGCTGGTGACACGAACCCGGGCCGCGGCCCTTCCAGGAGCGGCAGGCCCGCCGCGTACCGTCGGAGGAAGCCGGCGGTCGGGGTGTTCGCGGTTGCGACGGCGTCCGGGGTGCCCTCCGCGACCACCGCGCCCCCGTCCGGACCGGCCCCCGGCCCCAGGTCGATCACCCAGTCCGCGGACGCGGCGACGGGGATGTCATGTTCGGCCACGACGACGGTGTTGCCCGAGTCGAGCAACACGTCGAACGCATCGACCACCCGCTGGATGTCAGAGGGGTGCAGGCCCGAGACGGGTTCGTCGAGAACGACAAGACCGGCTTTGCGGCCCGCGGCGCCGCGCTGGATGGCGGACGCCAGCTTCAGCCGCTGCGCCTCGCCGCCGGACAACTCTGTGGCGCTCTGGCCGAGCTGCAGATAGCCGAGCCCGACCTGGTTCAAGGCTTCCAGGGTCTCGGCGAGTTGCCGGGGTTCGGAGAACTGCTCCACCGCCTCGGCGACGGTCAGCTCCAGCACCTGATCGATGGCCAGTCCCTGGTACTTGATCTCCAAGGCCTCCGGCGTGTAGCGCCGCCCCTGGCATGCGTCGCAGACCACCCACACATCCGGCAGGAAGTGCATGTCGACCAGCTTGCGGCCATAACCGGTGCAGGGTTCGCAGCGGCCACCGCCCGCGGTGTTGAAGCTGAACCAGGACGCATTGACCCCACGTGCGCGTGCCATGTCGGTACCCGCGAACAGCTTACGGACGACGTCGAACGCCTTGCTGTAGGTGGCCGGGTTGGATCGCGGCGTGCGCCCGAGCGGTTCCTGATCGACGACGGCGACCCAGTCGAACCCCTCCAGGCCGGTCACCTGTCGCACGGTGTCGATCGCCGTCCCGTTCAAAGCGGCCTCCACGCTCGCCGCGAGCGCGCCGAGCAGGCTGCTCTTGCCGCTGCCGCTCACCCCGGTCAGGCAGGTGAGCCGGCCGGCGGGGAAACGCACCACGTCTGCGGTCACGTTGTGCGCACGCAGGCCGTGCAGCTCCACCCAGCCGGTGTCAGCCCCGGCCGGACGGCGGGTCCGGCGCAGCCGTGGCCCCTCACCGGCCAGGTAGCGTCCGGTCAGTGACGTGGGGTGGGCGGCCGCGTCGGCGGGAAGCCCCGACACCAGGATCTCACCGCCGAGGCGGCCCGCGCCGGGCCCCATGTCGATCACCCAGTCGGCCCGGGCGATCAGTTCGGGGTCGTGCTCGACCAGGAGCACCGTGTTGCCGGCCTCGCGCAGCTCCAGGGCGATGTCGAGCAGGTGCGCCTTGTCCGCCGGATGCAGCCCGGTCCCGGGCTCGTCCAGGACGAAGACGATGCCGCTCAGCTCGGTGCTGAGCTGCGCGGCGAGCCGGGTTCGCTGCAACTCGCCCCCGGACAGTGTCGCCGCGCTCCGGGACAGCTGGAGATGGGCCAGGCCGAGGCGGTCGAGGATCCCGAGTCTGCGGCCCAGGTCCTGCAGCAGCGGCTCACCCACCTCGCGTTGCCGGGCGTCCAGGTCGCCGGCCACCCGCTCGGCCCAGCCGCGCACCTCCCGTACGTCCACCTGGAGCAGGTCGGGAAAGGTCAGCCCGCCGAGCCGCACGGACCGGGCCACCTGGTCGTACCCGCTGCCGCTGCAGGTGCCGCACGGCTGCTTGCGCATGTACGGCAGGTAGCGCTGCTTGGCGCTGGCGGTCTGGGCGTTCAAGAACACCCGCTCCACCTCGGCCAGCGCCCCCCGCAGCGGCTGGCTGGAGGTGTAGGTCACCGAGACCGTCTCCTTCTTGCTGGTCATGTCGACGGTCGCCTCGACCTTCTCCTCACCTGTGCCGTACAGCACGCAGCGGCGGAACTCCTCCGGCAGCGACCGCCATGGCAGGCCGAGGTCCACGCCGCGCTTGTCGGCGAGCGCCGGCACGAACGCGTGCTCCCCCGACCGCCACTTGGCGTACCAGGGCGAGGCCCCCTCGAAGAGGGGAAGCTCCGGACGGGTGATGACGAGGTCCTCCTGCGCCTGCCAGCGCCCGCCCACGCCGTGACAGTCCGCGCAGCTGCCTTCCGGGGTGTTGCGGTCGAAGTGAGCGGTCGTCAGATGCCCGTTGGCGCTCTGCGCCGCCGGGTCCGGGCCGATCCCCGGAAGGCGCGAGTACAGCAGCCCCAGATGCCCGTCGATGCCGGTGATCGTCGCGACCGTGGACCGGGGGTTGCGGTTCAGGCGGCGCTGGTCGACTGCGAGCGTCGCGCCGAGTCCCAGGATGCGGTCGACCTTCGGCCGATTGCGCTGGGTGATGTACTGCCGTACGAACGGCGAAAGCCCCTCCAGGTACCGCAGCTGAGCCTCGTTGTGCAGGGTGTCGACGGCCAGCGAGGTCTTGCCGCTGCCGCTCACCCCGGTGAAGGCGGTGAGCCACCCCTTGGGGATGCTCACCGACACGTCCCGCAGATTGTTGGTACGAGCCCCCACCACCTCGATGGCCTCTCGCCCCATACTGGCGACGTCCCGTACGAACGCAGTCAACCTTGATCCACCCTCTCGCAACACAGCAGAACACAGGCGGACGGACTCCCGCCCATGTCGAACACGTTGATTCCGCCACTACGCGGCCGTTCGACCAGATCCCTCGGCACGTGGCCGGTCCAGAGTCGGCCCGTGCCGCAGATCAAGACCGGGACACCCCGGTGAGCTTGTCGATGCCTGGGGCTACGCAGCCGGCAGTAGTACGCGAGCAGGTACGGCCGGTCCGCCGCCGGCTCCCCGTCCTCGGGGGTGAGGATTCCACTGTGCCGTGCGTGAACACGCCCAGATCGTCACCGCGCATGTGTGCGGCGCCGGCGGCGGGACGGGCGGCCAGGTGGCGGGCCTTGGCGGCGCTGCGCGCCGTGCCGATTCGGGTGATCTGCTCCGCGGTCAGGGGGTTCGCGGTGACGATCGAGCGGAGGTGCGGGGTGGAGCGGGACAGGGAGGCTTCGAGGAGCTCCTTGAGCTCCTTGAACTCCTCGGGCGTTTCGCGCATTCAGGTCCTTGTCTATCCATGAGGCCCCCGGTCCACACCCACATCGGCGCCGACCGGTGCATTGATGATCACTCCGAAACCCGACGCCTTGTGTCATGTTTTCCTCCCTGTCCTGTCCCGGGACATGCCTGACACGTCGATCCCAAGACATGGGTGACAGGTGCTGTCTTCGGCCCGTCTGTCGTACGTCGTTGCGGCGTCGCGCGTCAGGAGGCCGGGAATGGCCCTGGTCGATATGTCCGTTGTCGAGCAGCGGTATCGGGCTGTGCCGGCGGTACAGGCGGGGCTCGGCGGGCTGGTGACCGGCGTCGACGACCACTCGCGCTTCTGTGTGATCGCCAAGGCGCTGGTGCGGGCCACCGGCCGGGCTGTCCGCCTGGCCTTCGTCGAGGCGTTGCGGGGGCGGGGGGCGGGGGCGGGGGGCGGGGGCGGGGCGCCGCGCGAGGTGCTGACCGACAACGGCTCCTGCTACCGCACCCACCTGTGGCGCGACACCCTCACCAAAGCGGGCGTCGCCCACAAGCGCATCCGCCCCTACCCGCCGCAGACCAACGGCAAGGCCGAACGCCACAACCGCACCAGCAGGTCGTCACGGGACAGAACAGCTAGACGTCGTCGTCCGGGCGTAGGGCGTGCAGGACCGCAGAAGTGTCCAGGTAGAACGGGTGTATCTCGGCGATGCGATCATTCCTGATCGTCATCAGCTGCATCACCGAGGTCTCCAAGGCCCGGCCGGTGGCGCGGGCGCGCAGGATGCCGCGGTTCCAGACCACCACACTGCCGCCGTCGACCACATACTTCTGCTCCAGGAACTCCAGGGACTGCCATGCCTCGCTCATGGCGGCCATGAACTGCTCGATGCCGCTCGGTCCGCGCCAGGTGCCCCCGTAGGGCAGGGAGTCCGCCTGGTACATCACGACCTCTGGGTCCAGGCACTCGGCAAGCTCGCCGAAGTCGGCCTTCCCGAAGCCCCCTGCGGCGATATAGGCGACTTCCGCCCGGTAGAACCTCTCCAGCACCGCCAGTGAGCTCCTGCCCTCGTCGCCCCCGGAAGCCGGACCGTCATTCGTCATTGCTTCTACCATCATGCGCTCATCATGTCCGCCCCGGACAGGATGCATCCGGCGGAAATCGGACCCCTAGGCGGCAAGCTCGCCACCGACGACCGGCCCGCACTACTGGACGCGCTGTCCTACCTCCGGGACGGGGACATTGCGCCTGCCGATGCTTACATCCGCCCAGGTCATGGCCATCTGGAGGCTTCACGTCGCGGCGCGAGCCCCCAACCACCGGGAGAGGGCGAACGAAGGACCGAGCCTTCCTTGCCGCTCTCCTGACCTCGCTGCCCCGCGAGGTCCCCCGCCGGCTGCGGCAGCTCATCCGCCCACCCACGGTCCGCTCCATCCGTGCCCTCATCCTGCGTCCGGTTCGGGAGAACCCTGGCTGGGGCTACCGGCGGGTGCCTGGTGGTAGGCAACTCGGTGCTCGGCAGACAGAAATTCCGCAGGCACAGCCCGCACGGTCGCGATCTCCTCCGACTGGCCGTACACCCAACGACAGCATGCCGGGAACGCAAGCCCGGGCGCGCCGTAGGATGGCGCGCCCGGGCCGGAGGCGAACCCGTCCAGCTCCCGCCCGTGTCAGCGCAAGGGGAAGGCGCGGGTGGTGGTCTGTTCGACCTTGTTGCCTTCGGTGTCCCAGGCTTCGGCCTTGAGCGTTACGGCGCCCTTCGTGTCCGCGAGGGCGGGGTAGGTGAGTGTGGTGGTGTAGACGCCGGTACCCACCCGGCGGACCTTGGCGTCCTTCCAGGTCCGGCCGTCGTCGGTGCTGTAGGCCAGCTTCAGCCCCGCGACGGCCGGCATCCGCTCGGCCGACGGGGAGTGGGTCACGTCGATCTGGAACGTGTGCCGGCCACCGGCCCGTACGGAGGTGTCCAGGGCCTGGGTGTCACGCAGGTCGTAGCCGACGAACACCAGCGGCTGCGGGTTGCACGACCCGGACGAGCCCATGGTCGGGTGGCAGTCGGCCGTGGGCGGGACGGTGTCCTCGTCGCGGGCCCTGGAGTGGAAGGTCCAGGCGTTGACGGAGCCCGAGCCGCTCTGTTCGAGCCGGTAGACGCCCTCCTCCTTGGCCAGCGTGAACATCGGGAACGCGGCGCCGGCGACGCGCGGGATCTCCTTGCCGTCCCTGAACAGCTTCGCGTTGGTGTTGACGCTGCCGCCGGTCATGGCCAGCCGTCCGTCGCCGGTCACGAAGGTGTAGGCGGGCAGGAACGTGTCGCCGCGCCGGCACATCGCGCACAACACCTTCTGCTCGACGCCGGGGACCTCCGGGACCACCATGACGCCCGGGGTGGCCGGGCCGGTGCCCCAGCGCCTGGTCTCCCTGCCGGGCTTCTCGATCGTCGTATCCAGTCCCCAGGTCTTCGTGTCGGTGCCGCTGACGGTCCCCTCGCGCAGCGTGTCCGCGCCGGACAGGCTGAAGTACTCCATCCGCCTGGAGGGGGCGGCGAAGTGGAAGGCCGTCGAGAACGTGACCCGTTCCAGCGGCTTGCGGCTGTGCCAGATCTCCATCTGGTTGTCGAGGCTCATCGGCGTGTGGTACGCGGTGTCCACGGCCCGCAGGCCGCTGTCCGTGAAGCGGTAGACGGGGTCGGGGACCCTGCCGTCCTCGTACTTCAGGAGCTGGTAGGTGTAGTCGATGATCGGGTGGCTGGCGATCTCCAGCGTGACCGGGCCGGTCGCGAGCTGGGCGCGGAGCTGCTCGCCGACGGCCTTGAAGATCTGAATCACCGGCAGTTCCGGCTTTTCGTCCCCGCTGGGCGGGGCGGGGATCGAGCAGCCGGGGTACACGCGGTCGGCGAAGAGCACGACCCCGGCGACGCCCGCGGCCTTCAGCGCCTGGAGGCGCTCGAGCTCGATGACGCAGGTGTCATCGGGGTCGATCGTCATCAGCGCGAGCTTGCCGCTCAGGCCGCCCTGCGGGTTCGCGCCGCCGCCGACGTACGCGAGGTCGTAGCGGCGGGTGCCGGCCGGGAACGGGATGTCCCAGCCGAGGTCGAAGCTCAGCCCACGGTCGAAGTACTCATAGGTTCTGGCGTCGATCGCGTACTTCCGCGGGGACACGGCGCGCACGGCCAGTTGCGGGTTGGCGGCCGTGGCCTGCACCGAGAACAGCAGCTTCCCCTTGGTGACCTTCTTGGTGGGGCTGATGTACCAGTCGTTCATGCCGAGGGCGCCCATGTTCCCGGACGACAGCGGGGTGCCGTCCCAGGCCGTGCGCACGAAGGAGAAGGTGCCTCTGGCGTGCCGCCAGTCGATCGGCTTGGGCGTCTGGACGCGCAGGAGCACGGCTTTGCGGGCGTCGAGGGTGATCTCGGCGCCCTCCTCCGGCACGACCACCTCGGGGTCGTACAGCTGGGCGACCGGAGGAGGCCCGCTGTCGGTCGTGTTGTGCTGGACGCCGGCCTGGACGCTGTAGGTGCCCGGCTCGACCATGTAGCGGTAGACGCCGTCGCTGACGAACTCGCCCGAGCTGACGCCGTAGGTGTCGGGGACGTCGACCGCGCTCGCGTCCACCCAGCTCACCACCGGCGAGGGCGGGTTGCCGTACCTGTCGATGAGGTGCACGGTCAGCGGCACCTTCTTGGGCCCTCGGCGCAGCCCCACCGGGGTCCTGACGTGCGTGCCGGACGGGCCTGTGGCCACCACGGCGCCGGTGTAGCCGCCCTTGGGCAGGCCGTCCGGGCGCAGGGTGACGGTGACGGACGCGGTGCCGCCCGCCGGGACGGTCACCGACGGGGCGCTGAACGTCAGCGCGTCCTCGGCCTCGCCCAAGGTGGCGGCGAGGGTCAGCGTCACCTCGGCGGCGCCGTCGTTGGCGTAGGTGACGGTCTTGTCCACGGTGTCGTTCACGTCCACGGGGATGACGCCGTAGTCCAGGTTCGGCGTGGTGGAGACGACGGCCTGGGAGACGGCCCTGGCCACGTCGACGCGGCCGGCGCCCTGCTCGTAGGCGGAGTATCCGGCGTCCTTGGCGGTCGACATCAGCACCGCCTTGAGCCGCTGGCCGTCCCAGGACGGATGTTCCTGGGCCAGCAGCGCGGCCGCGCCCGCGACGTGCGGGGTCGCCATCGAGGTGCCGTTCAGGCTGGTGTAGAGGGCGTCGACCGGGCCGCCCAGGGAGGTTCCGGCGGCACGGGCGGCGACGATGCCCACGCCCGGGGCGGCGATGTCCGGCTTGAGCGCGCCGTCCACGGCCCTCGGCCCGCGGCTGGAGAAGTTCGCGAGCTGGTCGGACTTGTCGGTGGCGGCGACCGTCAGCGCGGACGCGGCGGCGCCGGGCGCGCCGATCGTCTCCTTGCCGGGGCCGTCGTTGCCCGCGGCGACCACGAACAGCGCGCCCGTCGAGGCGCTCAGGTCGTTGACGGACTGGGACAGCGGGTCGGTGCCGTCGGTGGGGTTGCCGCCGAGGCTCATCGAGACGATCTTCGCCTTCTGCTCGGTGGCGGCCCACTCCATGCCGGCGATGATGTCGGAGGTGTCGCCCGAGCCCGAGTCGCCCAGCACCTTGCCGATGACGAGCCTGGCGCCGGGGGCGACGCCCTTGCGCGTGGCGTCCGAGCCCGCGCCCGAGCCCCCCACGGTCGCGGCGACGTGGGTGCCGTGGCCGTGGTGGTCGGTCACCTCCTGGCCCTCGACGAAGCTGCGGCTGTCGGCGATCCGGCCGGCCAGGTCGGGGTGGGTGGCGTCGACGCCGGTGTCCAGCACGGCGACCGTCGTGCCGGAGCCGTCGAAGCCGGCCTTCCACGCCTCGGGGGCGCCGATCAGCGGCACGCTCTCGGCCAGGTCCGCCTTGACCTTGGCGTCCAGCCAGACCTTGCCGACGCCGCCGGCCAGCTTCGTCCTGCCCCTGGCCGAGTCGCGCAGGGTGGCCCAGAAGTCGTCCGCCTTCGCCTTGTCGACCGTGAGCGCGGCGCCGTGGATGCTCGGCAGCGACCGGGTGGCGGTGCTGTCGGGCAGGGCGCGGGCGGTGCTCTTCTGGGCGCCCTGGTATTGGACGATCAGCGGCAGGCGGTCGGCCGTGCCGTCGGCGTAGCCGTTCTCGGCCAGATAGCGGACGTCGAACAGCTTGAGGTCCAGGAGGCCCGCGTCGAGGGCGGGCTGGGCGTCGTCGGGGATCACGAAGACCCCCTCGGGGCCGGCCTCGCTGCGGAACAGCGGGGTGTGGCCGTCGGGGCGGCGGACGGCCTCGGGGGTCGCGGTGTAGCGCCCGTCGCCGTCCCTGGTGAGGCGGACGGTGTCGCCGGTGATCAGGGTGAGGTTCCATTCGCCCCCGGCGGCGCCGGGGAGCGTGACGACGCCTGGGCCGCCCTCGGCGGGCGCGGCGAGGGCCGTCGCCGGGGTGAGCAGGCCCACGGCCAGTGCCGCTACGGCCGCGCCCGCTGACACGCGCGGCCACGGCCGCCTTCTGGTGGTTGGCATCGGGGGTTCTGCCTCTCTCCTCATACGTCGACCCAGCCCTCTTCGAGTTCGGCCTCGGGTTCGGCCTCGGGCTCGGATGTGTCCTGCTCGTCCTTCGGATCGGGCTCTTCGGGCATGCGCCTAGCGTCACAGGAGCGACAGAGGGCTACCTATGGGGCAAACACCCCAATAGTCAGGCGTCGAGGCGGTGCGCCAGCCCCGCGCGGGAGCGCAGGCCCAGCTTGCGCATGGCCGACCCCAGGTGCTTGTCCACGGTCTTGGCCGACAGGAACAGCTCCTTGGCGATCTCCTTGTTGGTCAGGCCGGTGGCGGCCAGCCTGGCCACCGCGTCCTCCCTGGGAGAGAGCGCGGACCCGTAACCGCGCGGGCCGCCGCGATGCCGGGCCGGTACGGGCAGGCCCCAGCGCCTGCTCAGCCGGCCCGCCCGGTCGAGGTCCCAGGCGGCGCCGAGCCCGCCGTACGCGTGCAGGGCGGCCTCCAGCATCGACGCCCCCCGCTCGTCACCGGCGGTGAGCAGCAGCCCGGCCGCGTGCTCGCGCGCCTGCGCCGCCTCGTACGGCGCCCCCAGCCGTTCGTACGACGCCGCCGCGTCCGTGAAGCGCACGGCGTCGGCGGACAGGAAGCCCCACGCGTGGCCGAGCGCCGCCCGCGCGAGCGGCGCGTCCAGCGCGGCGAGCTCGCCTTCGAGACGTGACACCAGCTCCCCGGCCTCCTCGACCCTGCCCAGCCCCACCAGGGCTTCGACCAGCGCGGGAACCGCCCGAACACCCACCGGCCACAACCCCTTGGCCGCCCACAACGAGAACGCCTCGCCGGTACGCGCCACGGCCTCCCCGGCCCGGTCCTGTGCGACGGCCAGCCGCAGCAGCGCGCTCACCGGCAGCGCGAGCACGTCGGCCGCGCCCGTCTCCAGGTTCGCGCGCACCAGGTCGTCGAGCCGCGCGGCGTCGGCCCACCCGCGCGCGAGGGCCAGGCAGCCGGACACGGTGTCCGCGGTGAGACGGTAACTGGGCAGGTCGGCGAAACGCACCCGCAAGGCTTCGAGCTCGTCCGCCACGCCGTCCCAGGAACCCCGGCAGTACGCCAGAGTCGCCAGGTTCAGCCGGCACCTGGACTCGATCAGGCCGGTGACGTCGTGCTCGGCCGCCTCGGCCAGCGCGGCGTCCAGCAGGCGGTACGCGGTGTCGTGATGCCCGGCCAGGCAGGCGACCTCGCCGATCGAGTCGTAGGCCACCACCTCCCACCGGTTCGTCGGACGGCCGCCGGTCCGCGCCACGACCTGCCCGGTCAGGCTCGCCCCGCGCGGGTCGCCGACGAGGGTCAGCACCATGGCGACCTTGCCGAGCACGGAGATGCGCCGCTCGGGCTCCGCGATCTCGGGCAGCCGTTCGAGCGCCAGGTCGAGCCAGCGCAGGTGCTCGGCGAGCGGGACGCCGGGGGTTCTCGGCATGCCCAGGCCCACCATCGCGTACGCGGCCAGCACGGGGCGGTCGGCGAGATCGGCGACCGCCTCGATCATGGCCTCGCGGGTGAGCTCCGGCGCGGCGCCCCCGGCCTCCAGCTTCAGTCCGATGAGGTAGTTCAGCTCGCCGCGCACCGGTCCGGGCGGCTGGCGGGCGGCGGCGGCGCGCAGCAGGCCGATGAGCTCGTCGGCGCCCAGCGCGTAACCGCCCGCCCAGCCCAGTTTCGCCGCGAGCCTGCCCTCGCGTTCCGGGTCGAGGGGCGCGTGCCGCAGGACCGCCTCCAGCAGGCGTTCGGCCTCCGCGTCGTTGGCGAGGGCCACGGCCCGGTCGGCCGCCTTCTCCGCGGCGTCCACCCACGCGTCGTGCTGGCCGGCGTGACGGTGGTGGTGGGCGATCTGGCCGAGCGGCGTGGGCTTCTGCCGCGCCACCGCCTTGGCCGCGCGGACGTGCAGGTCCTGGCGTCTGGGCAGCGGGATGCTCCCGTACACCGCCTGGACGGCCAGCGCGTGCCTGAAACCCGCCGTGCCGGCGTGCTCGGCGAACAGGCCGCGGTCGAGGAGCTCGTCCAGGCCCTCGTGGGCGTCCTGCTCCGGTACGCGGCAGGTGGCCACGAGATCGGGCACCGGCACGGCCACCCGCAGCACCGCCGCGGCCTCCGCCACCGCCTGCGCGTTCGCGCTCAGGCCGCGCACCCGTTCCAGTACGGAGTCGCGCACCCCGGCCGGTACGCCCAGCTCGTCGAGCGTCTTGCGCGCCCACCTGGTACCGCGCTGGACCAGGACGCCGCGGGCCCGCAGCAGCGCGACCAGCTCCTGGATGGCGTACGGCAGGCCCGACGTCCGCTCGCACAGGTAGGCGGCGAACTCGTCCGACACCTGCGCGGTGCCCAGGATCGAGGCCGTCAGCTCGTTCGTCCGGGCGGCGTCCAGCGGGGCCAGCACGAGGTGGGCATGGGCGAGCTCAGGACGTAACCGCGCGGTGAGCGCCCGCAGCCCGGGACCAGCCTCCTCACCGCGGAACGTGAGCACGAGGACGAGCCCGGGCGGCGGGTCGGCGAGCAGGTAGCCGAGGAACTCGACCGTCTGCTCGTCGGCCCAGTGCAGATCCTCCAGCACCAGGACGGCCCGGCCGACCGCGGCGAGCAGCTCCGCGAGCCCGCGGAACACGCGATGCCGCAGCCCGGCGGGGTCGTCCAGCGGGCCGGGCTCGGCCGGGAGGACGGCGGCGAGCTCGGGCAGCAGCGGGCGCAGCGCGCCGGTCACCGGCGACAGGCCGCCCTCGGGGAGCCTCCCGGCCGCGCCGCGCAACGCCTCGATGACGGGCCCGAGCGGGAACGGCTCCCGAATCTGCGGGCACCCACCGACGAGCGGCGGCCGATCAGGCGGCTCGGCGACGGGCGGCGGGCGGTCACGCAGCTCGGCGGCCAGTTCGCTGACCAGCCGCGTCTTGCCGATGCCGGCCTCGCCCTCGATCATGACGACGGCCGGGGGACGCCGCGCCGCCGCCCGCAGCCGCCGCAGCTCCGCGTCCCGGCCGACGAGGACGGGCGAGACCACCCGCTCCGCCGCCATTTCGGCATCGTCCATAATCGAGCCATTGAAGCGCCACCCGCATGAAATGTCACATCTGTCTTACCTGGCGGCTGACCCCTTGGGCTCGGCCGCCGCGACGGGGGTGGCCGCGCGGCCCGTCCTGGCCGACTCCTGGGCGGCGACGGCGAAGGCCAGGACCTCGCGCCACTGCTCGCCGGTGAGCGCCGGAGGCGTGCCGCCGAGCAGCCTGTCGACGGCACGAGTGAGCGGGCTCCGGCAGCGCGGAGATGGTGGACCGCGTTGTCAGGTACGCCCGGCCGTCCAACGCGCGGACGGCACGGACGCGCTGGCAAGATCACCACGGCGTGCCCGGTCACCCTGCCTCGAGAGAAACCGGCGCCGCATGGAGAGTTTGATTTGGCCTTCTCGACTTTTGGGCTGCGCTTTTTCAGGCCCACCGCTCGGGTTGGCGCGACCGGACGCAAGGTGGCTCTGCGCAGTCGAGGGCGGGGTCGCTCAGGCGTCCTCTGCGGGGGGACAGAGCCGGTAGTGCTTCCGGGCGGGTCAGCAACGCCGGCTACCGTGGCGAACGGCTCATCGCTCCATCGGAACCAAGCTCGATCACCCTTGATGCAGCAGAACTCGGCGACCGGGAAGTCCAGCGCCCGGTCCAGGCCGAGCGCGTCACGATAGGCGGCGAAGCGGATGTTGATCGGGCAGAAACCGATCCGCGGGCCGCGCTCGGCGGGCCGGAGCGCGCCCGCCTCGGCGGTGCTGAACAGAGGCCGGACCTCGGTGTCCCACCGCTCCAAGATCTCCGCCCATGGCCGGACGGTCAGCACACCGCGCCGTTTGGGCGGCGAGCCCTTCTGCGCCTCGCCATGGCGCACGAAGAGCACGCCGTACTCACCGAACTCCGGCCTGTCGGGATTGCGGCCGAAGTCCACCACGTCCAGTATGCGTGGGCGGCTCACCGCGATCGGCGGTTGTCGGCTATCGCCCGGTGTGCCGGAGGATCGCGGCGGAGATCCGAGGGATCACCGGCGGCGGGAACCCGTGCCCCATTCCCTCGATGGGCAGGAACTCGCTGCCGGGAATCGCCGCCGCCAGGGCCTGGCCGTGAGCGAAGGGCGCCATGGGATCGTCCGAGCCGTGAATCACCAGAGTCGGAGCGGTGATCGAGCCGACCAGCCCGGAACGGTCGCGGGAGGCGAAGGCCGCGAGGATGTGGTTCTTCGAGGCGTGGCCCGCATCGGTGGCGTTCTCGATCTCCCGCTCGATGATCGCGCGCGTGGCCGCCTCGTCGAACGCCGCCAGCTGTCCGGCGAGAATGCGGGCCAGCTTGAGATGCGATTCGACGTGCTCCTCCCGGGTGCTGGGCGGGTTGGCGATCTGTTCGGCGTCCCAGGCGGCCAGTCGTGGATCGCGTACCGTGCCCCGGAAGGTGTTGGTCGCGGGGTCGAGGGGCTCGGCACTTGACATGATGATCGTCAGGCTGCGCAGGCGGTCAGCGTGTTCGAGCGCGATCTCCTGGGCGATCATGCCGCCCATCGACGCGCCGACCACGTCCGCCGTGGCGATGCCCAAGCCGTCGAGCAGGCCGATCGCGTCCTGGGCGAGGTCGATCATGGTGTACGGGTTGGCCTCGTAATCCACGCAGCCGGACAGCCCGGTGTCGCGGTTGTCGTAGCGGATGACGTACCGGCCTTCCTTCTGGAGAAGGCGGCAGAGCTCATCGGGCCAGGTGGCGCCTCGGGCGCCGAGCCCCATCACGAGGAGCAGCGCGGGGTCGGCCGGGTCACCGAACGTCTCGCACCACAGGCGGATCCCGTTGGCCTCGACCATGCGTTCCATCATGTTCTGCCCCTCGTTCTGGCTCGCACCAGTGGCGACGACTGGCGCTACGACGTCCCGTACGAGGACGAGCGCTCACGGACCGTGCGCCGAGTCCGCTCCCACAGCGCCCTCCCACAGCAAAAAGTATATACGCGTTAACTTTTTGCTTGATCCAGAGCCGTCACAGTCCAGCCGGCACATGCAGGACGGCGAGCATCTGGGCCCGCAGGTGCACGCTCAGCGCCCGGACGTCATTGCTCAGCCGGGCGGCGAGCACCGCCGTCACCATCCCCATGACGGAGGTGACGGCGATCCGCGCCGCGAGGTCCGACAGCTCCGGCCGTACCTCGATCAGCAGTCCGACCCACTCCTCACGGATCTGCCGCATCTGGCGGTTGAGTCGCCGCCGATCCTGCTCCGGCAGCCACAGCAGCTCGGCCTGCATGATCAGAGTCAGACTCCGGTTCTCGACGGACGACCGGGAGAACCAGTCCACCAGGGCGATCAGCGCCTCCTTCGGGTCCCGGTCCCGGTCGGCCAGCGCGGCTTGCGTCCCCTCCTGAAGGCGTTGCAGCGACAGCTCGATCAGGGCGAGGAGGATGGCCTGCTTGCCGGGGAAGTGCCGGTAGACCGCGGGCCCGGAGATGCCCACCGCGGCCCCGATGTCGTCGATCCCGGTGTCGGCGTAACCACGCTCCACGAACAGCCGGGCCGCCTGCAGCAGGATGACCCGCTTGCGCACCCCATGTTTGCGCCCCTGAGAGATGAGCGATTCCAGCTCGTCGGACTCGGCCACACACGTACCTCTCTGATAGAAACAGCAACCACGGTTAACATATTGGATGGAAGCTTGGCGCGCGCGTCCACGGCCTCCAGCCGTCCAGCGCCGGGCGACGTAGGGGTCCGGAGCCGCGGCTGTCAGAGATGACCTGCGAAGATACCGCCCGGAAGGACGGCTCAGCGAGGGTACCGGTGGCGTCCAGGGCGGCCGCGATCGTCCAGTCGAGAGGCATCAGCGCGTCCCTGAGCCCATCGGCGCACCTGGCAGGATCGTGACCCATGATTGACGATTTCGCGAAAGACAACCTGCACGAGAGACTGCGACGGGACCGCAAGGCGCTGCTCTGGAAACTCGACGGCTTGTCCGAATACGACGCCCGCCGACCTGCCGTGGTGGCCGGAGTCAACGCTGGCCTGGCACATGAACCTGTTCGCCATCATGGTTCATGTCCTCGGCGAGTCCACCCGGCATGCCGGGCACGCCGACATCCTGCGCGAGGGCCTCGACGGCCGGACCGGGTCGCGCGCCGAATACGAGGAGCAGATCGACGAGGAAGCCCGTGCTGCCTACTGCGCGAAGATCGAGCAGGCCGCCAGGACGGCCCGGACCAATTAGGGCTCAACCCACATCGCGCCACCGTGGCCGCGCTCTTGGCGGCGCCACGGTTCACCTCCGCCCCCACCACCAGGCCCTCATCCCACCCGATTTCGGGGAAGGTGTCCTCGTCGCGCGGGTCCGTCCCGACCCGGCGCAATCGACAGACGTCCTCGGCCGAGGACGATGCCGCTCACAACCACTCCGTTCGGTGGCCCGGATAGTCGAACCGGTCCGGCGCGGCGGCCATCCGCAGCGTCCGGCACGGGTATTCGGGCCGAGGGGCACACGCCGCGAACCAGCAGCCGTTCAGAGGGTTCTCGCGCGGTGCCCGGCACGGACTTGTGGACGATGATCTCCTTCGGGCCTTGCATGAGCCCCCGCCGCCCGCCGGCGCTCCCGCTGACTTCACCCTCAGGAAGGGCGCTGATCAGGGCTCACAACCCTCGAATGTCCTTCGTCACAGCGCTGTTGACGACAGGCCACCTACGACCGGGCGCAAGGTGTATGCGATCAACCCGCCGGCCCTGGCCCGCTACCGCGAACGCCACACCGTCGCCCGCGCCAAGTCCGACCACGCTGACGCCATGACGTTGGCCAACATCCTGCGCATCGACGCCACCACCTTCAGCAGGCTGAGCGTCGGTGCGCTCCACACGCCGGCGAACAGGCGGGACCGGCCCGTTCAGGCGACGACGGGCTCGCCGCTCAAGGCGACGCCGGCCCGGCGCAGCTCGTCCAACGCGGTGCGCGTGGTGTCGGCGGTGTAGTCGAGCAGGACCTGAACCGTGAAGCCCGCGCGCGCTCCGTCCAGCGCGGTGGCCTTCACGCAGTGGTCGGTCGCGATGCCGACGACATCGAGGTCGGTGACGTCACGGGCCTTCAGCCGTCTCGCCTTCCTCGGTCAAGCCCTCGAAACCGCTCTTGGAGGCGGAGTGAGCGCCCTTGAAGAACACCTCGTCGACGCGCCCGGAGGCGACGGCGTGCGCGAACTCCGGATGGAACTCCCCCCTCCCTCGCTACCGTCCTGGAAGTCGGGGTTGTCGGAGAAATGAGCGCCCGGATCGATGTGGTGGTCGCGGGTGGCGACGACGAAGGCGTACTGCCCATCGAGTTCGGTGATGGCGGCGGCCCGATCCGCGCCACCCTTCACCGGAACCCTGCCGCCCTCGCAGAAGTCCTTCTGCGAGGCGATCAGTGCACGATTCACGGACGATCCCTTTCTCCCAGGTGTAGCTGTCCTGCGGACATCCTCCCGGCGGGCGGGCACGCCACTCCTCGGCGAACTGCTCCGCGAAATCGACGCCGCGGCGGGAAACGACCACGCCGAGACGTCCCAACTTCTCCACAAGGAGATATTCGGAGAGTGAGGGCGCGGCCGACGGGGGTTCTCCACGCCGGCCGCGGACCGGCACGACGGCCCAACAAAGCCTCGGGCGAGCCACGTGCTTATGAGAGGCCGCTGAAGGGCGGCCGACGATTACTTGGCGTAGGACTTGGGCAGGCGCATGCCGCGCTCGGCCATGATCTGCCGGACCCGGTCCGGGTAGTCGGTGATGATGCCGTCGATGCCCATGTCGATGAGGGCCGCGATGGTGGCCGGATCGTCGCACGTCCACGGGATGACCTTCAGACCGCGCTCGTGCGCGTCCGACACCATCTTCTCGGTGACGTAGAAGCGGAAGGCGGGATCGCTGATCGTGCCGTTCTGGGGAAAGCCGTACACCGGGGACAGGGCGGTGACACCCGGAATGCTGGCGGCTGCGCTGACGAAGTCGCCGCCGAAGTCGTCGGCGTCGATCCCGCCGAGCCAGGGGGAGGCGCCCGGCTTGCCGACCTGGAGGAAGTCGTAGTTGGTCAGGGCCACCAGCGGCCATTCCGGCGCGAGCCGGTGCATCTCCGTCAACGCGCCCCAGTCGAAGGACTGGATGGTGATCTGGTCCTCAATGCCCGAGGCGCGGATCTCCTCGAACACGCGGCGGACGGACAGCTCGCGCGGCGCGGTCTGCTGCGGCGCGCCCGCTTCGACCTTGGTCTCGATGTTCAGCTTGACCTGCTTGGCCCGGCGAGCCCTGACGAGGTTCAGTACGTCCTTGAGTTCGACCATCCGGAAGCCGTCGACCACCTCCTGTTCGGGGAAGCCGGGCAGCTGCCGGTACCCGCAGTTCATGGTCTTGATCTGGGCCAGGGTCAGATCCTTGATGAACTTGCCGACGTAGGGGAACATCGGGTCCCCGGGGGTGAGGGGCGCGGTGTCCTGGCACTTCTGGGCGCTGATCTGCCGGTCGTGGTTGACCACCACCTTCAGGTCCGCGGTCACATGGGTGTCCAGCTCAAGAGTGCTGACCCCGAGGCGCAGGGCCTTGGTGAACCCCTCAAGTGACTCCTCCGTCGTCATGCCGAGGCCGCCGCGGTGGGCTTGCAAGTCGAAGTGGGTCTTTTGGGGCAGCACGCCGGGGCCGCCGGCCGTCGAGGCGTGGGCGGCCGCCGGAGCGGCGAGCAGGGAAACGAAGGCCAGACTTGCCAGGGCATGGCGACAATGCACGGGATGTTCCGCTCTGTAAGGTGTGAAATGACCTTGGCGACGCTAGAGGCCCATCCGCCCTCCGCTGCGGCGACGGCATGAGGAGGTCATGAACGTTCGCAGAACGCCCAGGAACGCCGGTTTTCCCTCGAAGGCCGCGAGCACGGCGGGCGGGCACGCGCCGAGGACGATACCTTGATCAACCGTTCGTGCGGGCACGATCGCGGGAGACGGTCTTCGCGCACCCCGCTCACTCTCTGGCCACCATCGCCGACCGCTCGCGACCGGAGCTCCTCCGGCGACCCCCTGGCCGTCCCGGCCCCGTCGATGTGGTGCTGCCGGCCACCGGCCGAACCTGCCCAAACTCACCGACCTGGGCGCACTGGCGCGTGTTTCGAAAGATCACAGGGGTGAGCCTGCCGCATTGGGCAAGGGGCGTCCGCCGAAGTGGAGCAGGCGGCAGTTGATCGACGGGATCCGATGGCGGCTCCGGACGGGGGCGCCGCGGCGGGACGCGCCTGGCTGCTACGGCCACCGGTTCTCCGTGTACGGCTTGTTCCGGCGCTGGCAGCGGAAGGGCGTCGCTCCGGTGCCGCTGCCCTTCGTGCCCGGCATCGAGGTCTCCGGCCACATCCGCGCCCTCGGCCCCGGTGTGACCGGCCTGCGCGCCGGCCAGCCCGTGGCTGCGCTGACCGTCGTCGACAGCAGCGGCTACGCCGAGGTGGTCACCACCTCCGCTGACCGGATCGCCCCGCTCGACGACCTCGACCTCGGCCTGGACGTCGCCGCGGCGATCCCGTCCAACAGCACCACCGCTTTCCTCGTGCTCGACAAAGTGGCCCGCATCGCGCCCCGCGAGAGCGTTCTGGTGCATGCGGCGGCCGGCGGGGTGGGCAGCCAGCTCGGTCAGGCAGCCAAGCTGCTCGGCGCGGGCCGCGTGGCCGGCACGGTCGGCAGCCACGCCAAGATCGAAACCGCCAGGGGCTTCGGCTACCAAGAAGTGGTGCTCCGCGAGGAACACCCTTCCGGCTTCGACATCGTGATCGACATGGTGGGCGGCACGACGCGCCGTACCGGAATCGACGCGCTCAACCCGATGGGCCGCCTGATCGTCATGGGCAACGCCAGTGGCGCCGAGGACGTCGGCATCCCGGCCAACGAGCTGTGGTTCACGGACAAGACCGTGTCGGGATTCAACTTGGCCGCCTTCTCCGCCGCCTTTCCCGCAGAGGCGGGACGTGCACTGCGCCGCGCCGTCGCCGCCGTGGCGGCAGGCGACCTGCTGCTGCGCGTCGAGGAACTGACGCTGGATCAGGCGGCCGAGGCCCACCGGCGCCTCGAGTCCGGCACGACCACGGGCAAGCTCGTGCTCAAGGTCTCCTGATCAGCAGGACAATCCAGACGCGTGCTGCTCGGCGCGTCCACCATGGCAGCGGCGGTGTGGTCCCGCTGCCCCCGCAGCATGCTGGGCTCGACGGCGGCGGAGGGAAGCGGCTTCAGTGGCTGGCGTGCCGGAGCCGGCCGGTGGGCCAGGCTCGGCCGGCCCGGGAGCGCGCTGCATGGGTGAGCAGGCCGGTGAACCGGTAGGCGGCATGACCGTCCGCAGCGCCGGCAGGAGAGCGACCGCGGGCATGAGTGAGAGCGTGATCTTCGTCCCGGCGAGGGCTCCCAAGCGTCCCCGCCGTCATCACTCGTGAGCGGGCCATTCCTCGGCCAGGAGCGCGTATGAGAGACCGTCGAGCCATCCCTTGGTGCGGTGGAGTGAGTCTCTCACCGTGTGCTGTTCGCGGCGCATCCCGACCCGCTCCATCAGCCGCCACGAGGATTCGTTGTCGTAGAAGCAGTCCGCGTGCAGGCGGCGCAGGCCAAGACTCCTGAAGGAGACGTCGATGAGGGCGCGCACCGCTTCGGTGGCGTAGCCCTTGCCGCCGTAGGCGGGATCGAGCGTCCACCCGAGCTCTCCTTGGACGCTTCTCGCCTGGTCAGCGACCTCTTCCTGGGCCCAACCGTCCTCGACCCTCAGTGTCAGGTCGCCGATCACCCGGCCGTCCAGCTCGACGATGAGCAGGTCTGCGAGCCGCTCCTCGCTGAGGAAACGCTCACGGTAGTCGTCGTAGGTCTCTGTGGCGGCCGCGATCCATTCGTGAGTCTCCGGCAGCTGCCGGAAGGCCCAGGTCGCGTCCAGGTCGTCAGGGGAAGCCCGGCGCAACAGCAGCCGCTCGGTGGAAATCGGCCAGTCCAGCGTTTCAAGAGGGTGACGCATGGGCCCTCATACTGACAGCGGGCTGTGGTGACACACAAACGGATTATTGCGGACGACGTCTCCGAAAACGACGCGGCGATCCCCTACGGGAACCGACAGGACACCGAAGCGACCAGGGCTCCCGGAAGCCCGCGTCCGGGGCGGGATTGGTCGGGTATCACAGGGCGGGCTCCGTCTGGGGCGTCGCGGAGGGCCTCGGCGACGGCGTGCCGCGAAGCTCGGATGAGCAGGACGCGTTCAGATCAGTCAGTTGGAAGAGCAGCACCGTCCTTGTCGGCGGCGGCCGGTCAGGTCCAGGCGCGGCCGGTATCACGAGCGCGAGCAGCGGCGCTGCGGCGCAGCCCGCCGCGGCTACGGCGATGGCGCCGCTGATAGCGGCACCTCCCAGGGGAGCCGGTCGCGGCTCACAGCACGGCGGCCAGTGCGATGGACGGCAGGCCGAACAGCAGTGCCCACGCCGCCATCCGCCCGTGCAGGTCGGCTTGCAGGGCGCCCGGTGTGGTGAGGAGTTGCCACGGGGCGGTGCCGTCGAGGGCGTAGGTGTGGATCGCGACCATCGCGCCGAACGCGGCTGCCGCCGGGCCTACCAGGGCAGCGCCCTGACGGGCCGCGGAGCACCAGGCCGGCGGCTGGTGCCGTGGTAGCCATGCTCTGGCCTCCACAAGGGCTCTTCCCCGTTCGTTCTCTGCACCATGCCGAGCCTGCGTGCGAGTGGCACGCCGCCCTGGACAGCGGGGAATGGTCATTTCTCGCAGGAGCGTTTCCCTCATTCTTTGGAGCGCCGTTCACGAATGGGTCTGAGCTGAGCGAATGCGCGGGCTCTTATGATCTCTCCCCAGCGCAAAGATCGTTTCCCGTACGGGAAGCTCTGGTGCCTTGATCGATCAGTGCGGGGATTTACGGAAAGACGTTCACAGGCCGGCGGCATCGTCGATGAGTTCACGCAAGAGATCTGCATGCCCGGCAGTTCACGAGCACGCGATCAACCGCAGAGGGTATCCGACCAGACCTATTGGTTCGATTCCGGTTACAGCGCTAGCGATCCTGTCTCGCGGGTCCAAGACGGCTGACCTGATAGGGCTCAAGGTCGGTGAGTGGCTCGGCTGACCGGAAACGTGTGCGTTCACTGGCCGGAAACCGAGCCTGGTCGGGATCGAGGAGATCAATGAGCTCGACCAATTGATGCTGCATCCGCACAAGCCGCTCCGTCGCCCCGTCCGGCGAGTGCGCTGCGTTCTCGATGTGCTGGAACAGCTCCTGAGTCCAGTCCCGAAATTCGTCGTCATCTTGGACCTTGCGGGTGAATTCGGCGTAGCCGCGACACCAGCGGTTCCCAGGACTGCTGTCATCAGCGATCATAAGCTCACCGATAGCCCGCTGGTCGGCTCGGAACAGCCGATAGTCCGTTCCCGGGATGCGGGCGGTGCTGAGTGTGCGGCTGATGCTCGCGAGGCAGAGCAGCACTCCGCGGTACGGCGATTCTTGCCGAGGTCCAAGAATCGGATGTCCCGCCGGAAGATCTCGGCCCATCCGAGATATTCCGCAAAGACATATGCAGTGCTGAATCGAGCGTATTTCGCTTCACGTGCGCTTCCGTCAAGCATGAGCGCCTGCATGAAGCCAGCACCTGCAGCACGGTCGACCTGATGGCCGAAGAGGATGTTGTAGATCCTGCTCTGTAGATCAAAGGCGACCCATAGTAGGGAGTTCCGATAGCGAGTCATGTAGTCCAGACGCTCGACGTTCTTCAGACGAGACTGCCACCAGAAGCCGATCCCTGCCGTCGAGACCGCACCCAGCACCGCGATGACAGCCGATATCAGACTGACCATGTGCCTCGCCCTCAGGAAGAGAATCCGTGCCTGTCCCGTGCGCTGCCAGGATCCCCTGCACACCGTGAACCTTCAATGGTTGTCCCGGTGAGAGTGCGTTCCGCGTCGGGTGTGCAGGTCGGATGTGGCCGGGCATCTGCCATCCCGGTCCAGCTCTGAGAATGGGGCGATATAGGTGGTCCCGCCCACCATGGTCTCGGACGACACGGTGGCGCACACGCTCGACCTGGTCGACGTGCAGGTTGCGCGCGGCGTGGACGGGTCTGGCGGGAGGCTGTCAGGAACCGGCCGCTCCGGCGATCCCGTCCGTGGCGCTCGGCCCGCTGGAAGCTGACCCGGAGGTGGAATGGACCGGCGAACATGAGCGCTCGGTCGCAGCCGCTCTGAACCGGACGGTGGGCGGCGAGCTGACAGCCGCCGCGCGGGGGCCTGGCCGGGACGGGCGTGTGATCACAGGTCGTCGCCGGTCAGGCTGCCGGGTACCACGGCGACCTGACCGGCTCGGCTTGACGGCGGGGTCAGCCGAAGCGGCGCTTCTCGTACTCGTCGATGGCCTTGCCCAGCTTCGCCAGGCGCTCAGTGAACCAGACGTTCTCCGCGCCTGTCGCGGGACGGTTCGGGTCGACGTACTGGTAGCCGAGGTTGGAGAACAGGGCAACGACGTACGTGCGGCCGCCCTTGCCGGGCAGGGCCTTCACGATCCCCGCGTCGGCGCCGGAGTTGTTCACCCAGCCGTTCTTGTGGGCGTAGGTCACCTCGGCCTTCTGATCGCACGGTCGCACGTCGCGGCCGTAGGAGATGCCCTGGCCGGGAATCGTCACAGTGCCGTCGGCGCCGAGCCACCGCGAGGGCGTGAGCTGCGGGATGCCGGGAGAGGGATAGTCCGCGCCGCACCAGTTGGTGGTGGAGAGGGTGACGTTCATGCCCTGCTCGGCCAGCCTGCTCCTGAAGAACGTGCGGGAGGCGTCGCTCAGGACGTCGGCCGTGACCGCGGTGCCGCCCGTAGTCTTCCACAGGGTTCCCGCCCCGCCGTTGACCAGCGTCAGCAGCTTCGCCGTGTCGAGCGACGTCATGGTGACGGGGTTGCCCCATCGCGCGCCGTTGTCGGGATTGGTGTTCTTGAGCTGGAGCGTCTCCAGGCCGAGGTCCTGGAAGGTCTGGTTGAGGCCGTTCACCGCGCCCTTGTCGTGCAGCAGCTTGACCATGGCGCAGGCGGCGGCGTTGGACGACCAGGTGAGCGCGGCGTCGAGGAAGTTGCGGACCGTGTCGCTGCGGGCGGGGCCGCACAACGAGCTGACCGTGACCGGCTGGTAGGCGTAGGTGTCGTCGAGCGAGATCTGGCCCGCGTCCACCAGTCGCAGCACCCCGAAGCCCACCATCAGCTTCAGGACGGAGGCCGGGTAGGGGCTCATGAAGTCGATGGCGGCGTTCTCGCGGCCCGGCACGATGTCGATGCTGCCTTGGCCGCGGTTGGCGTACCAGCCGGCGTCGTCCCACTGCCTCCAGCGGACGGCCGAAGTGCGCAGCTTGTCGTCCATCGGGACGATCTTGCCCTCCGGGTACTGCGGGCTCATCAGCACGGTGCCGGAGGACAGGGGGCGGCCGAGCCTGTCCAGTTCGATGACGGTCAGGTCGATCTGGGGCTGCTGCGTGATCGGCGCGGCGGCCGCGGCGGCCGCGCGCAGGTCGGCCTTCTGCGGGACCTGCTTCGCCTCCTTGGCGGCCCCCTCCCGCCGCAGCGCGTTCAGGTCGGTCGCACTCGTCGGCGGGCTGGTGTCCAGGACCTGCTCGAACCGCTGACGGCCGAGCGCCTGTTGCAGGAAGTACGCCAGCGCGCTTGTGGAGCCGTTGTCCGCCTCCGCATTCGCAGGGAGCGGCGCGACGAGGCCGCCCAGCAGGACGGCTGTGGCGGCGAGCCCGGACAGGACACGCCGCCGACGACTTGTTGATCTAGTCAGAATCACGGGGCCACCCTAGTCAGAAATGATCTCTGTTATCCGGCAGTTATGAAAGATCTCACAATTAGTACGACTCGTGAGCATCTGATGGGATCCCAGCAGCAGTGCAGAAATGTCCAGCGAAGTAGCGCCTGAGCTGCGATAACGCAGCGTCCTCCGATTGGCGTCTCGGTTCGATCGCGACGTCGGATCATGGTGAAGGACAGTCCGCGGCCCGGGCGCGGACCAGGGATCACCGCCGTTGCCGCGGATTGCCGGCTTCGGCGCTCAGCTCGGTGATGCCGGTGTCGTGGTCGCGAAGCATGCGCATGACCGTGGCCGAGGAGGGGGCCGGCCTGTCTGGGCGGCCTGGGTGATGATCAGGCGGGAGGCGATCTCGCGCGGACTGAGGCCTTGGTCGCGCAGGTGCAGGGCCATGGGCGGCATGGGCTCATCGGTGACGATGACGCCGCCGATGCCCTTACCGTTCCTGCGGCCGGATCCGTGGCCTTCCCGATCGTTGTCTCGGGTTCATATCCTCTTGCCGCAGGTCAGAGCTTGATGAATGGCACCCGGCGAGGGATGCGAGTCGCCTTGATCTTGGCCCTCGCGCGGGTGATCCGCTGCCCGCGGCGCTCTCCTCTGCCAGGAAGCACAGGCGATCTCGGACACGGTCAGGCCGGAAACCAGGCAAACCCAATGTCACAGACAAACATCGACGGATACTAACGCACTGTGCAACCACAGCTGAGGTCACGTAATTGGACAGTTGAGCGGTAAACCATGCCGGAGCGGACGCGTCCGGAGGCGCACGCTAGCATCGGGGTCCCTGGTCCCCCGCGCGGATGCGCCGCGACGGATGCCCGGCCGACCCGCCACGGAGCCCGCGTGCCCACGATCGACCCCCGACGTCTCCTCATCCTCCGTGCCTTCGTGCTGTCCGACTCGGTCACCGCGACCGCGGCGGCGCTGCACCTGACGCCGTCCGCCGTGTCGCAGCAGCTCGCGGCGCTCGAACGCGAGGTCGGGCACGCGCTCGTCGTCCGCACGGGGCGCAAGCTGGTGCTCACGCCGGCCGGGCGCATCCTCGCCGGGCACGCCGAGGAGATCAGCTCACTCCTGAAGATCGCCGAGGCCGACCTGGCCGCGCACGCGGGCGGTGTCCTGGGGCAGCTCCGGATCGGCGCGTTCCCCACGGCGATCAGCTGGCTGGTGGCGCCCGCCATCGTCGAGCTGCGCCACAAGGCGCCGGGGGTCGACGTCACGGTCGTCGACGCGGAGGTGCACATGAGCCACCGGATGCTGATGCGCGGCGACATCGACATGACCGTCAGCCTGGAGTACGAGTCCAACCCCGAGCGCGACTCCCCCGACGTCGTGAAGTTCCCGCTCTACATCGAGCGGTTCAAGGCCGTCCTCCCCCAGGCGCATCCGCTGGCCGGTGAGGAGGGCGTCGCGCTCACCCAGCTCGCCGAGGAGGGCTGGATCATGCCCTCCCCCGGTAATCCGTGCCGCACGATGGTGCTGCAGGCGTGCGCGGAGCTCGGCTTCCACCCGCCGATCAGCCATGTCTCGGACGACTACCGCGCCGCGCTGGCGCTGGTCGCCGCGGAGGCGGGGATCTGCCTGGTGCCGGAGTCCGCGCTCTACGCCCGCGACGCCGACTGGGTGACGATCCTGCCGACGCGCGGCATCGCGCCGCTGCGCAAGGTGATCATGACGACGCGGCGCGACAACCAGCGTCATCCCGTCGTACGGGCGGGGCTTGAGGCGATGCGGGCCGCCGTCGCCGAGCCGGACTCGGAGATCTACGGCCCGCTCGCGCGATCCGACACCTTCAGCGTCGAGTGACGGTTCCGGCCGGCGGCGCGTTCTCGCGGAGGAAGGCGTCGACGTGCCGGTGGTACTCCTCCGGCTTGTCACGGCGCACACAGTGGTGGGCGCCCTCGATCACGACGACGTCGAAGCCGGGCGCGACGGCCGTGAGCCGCTCACGGGAGTGCTTGTCGACGATGACGTCGCCGGTGCCGGTGACCAGCAGCGCCGGCACGCCGGCCGGGCCGACCGTGATCTGCCGCGCGGTCGGCGTCCAGATCCGGCGCTTCTCGTGGACCCGCTGCTGCATGTAGTCGATGTCGACGGCCTTCATCGCCTCGGCGAGCGGCCGCAGCTCCTGCTCCGACCAGTGGGGCTTGAGCTCGCGCTGCATGTCCATGAGCTCCTCGACCGACGCCGTGTCGGCGTAGTCGAAGGGGTCCTTGGTGGTCTGCTCGACGCTGAGCCACGGGTTGGGGCCGGCCTCCGGCACCCACCATGGCGGGTCCTCGAGCACGACGCCGGCCACGAGGTGGGGGGCGTCCGCGGCGACGAAGGCCGCGATCCGCGCGCCCATGGAGTGCCCGACGACGAGCGTCCTGCGCCCGGTCTCGTCGAGCATGTCCTTGAGGATGTCGATCGCGTCCTGCACCATCACGTCGGTGGACGGAACGCCCTCGTGCTCGGGCAGGCGGCCGGGCGACTCCCCGTGGCCCCGTGCGTCCGGCGCCACGATGTGGTAGTCGCCGCCCCAGCGGTCGACGGCGTCACCGTAGCACGCGCCGGACTCCACGGCGCCGTGGAGGATGAGGATGGAAGGCGCATCTGCTGCGTCCCGCCCATACTCTCGGACGAACAGGTCTGTTCCCACGTGTCCTCATTCACTGCTCTGTCGCGCCGGCCCCCGGCCGGCTCACGACGGGGTTGTCGTTCGGTGGATCATGGTCATGATCGTGGCACGCCTCTTCGGCGTCGCGCAACGCGCCCGCAGGTCAGGTCAGCAGTTCCGCCTCCGGTGTCGCCTCGACCAGCGCGCGTGTGCAGGGGTGCTGCGGGGAGCGGAAGATCTCGTCGGACGAGCCGGTCTCGACGATGCGGCCGCGCTGCATGACGGCGACGCGGTCGCTGTAGAGCCGGATCACCGCCAGGTCGTGGCTGACGTGGAGGAACGAGATCCCCTGGTCGCGCTGCAGGTCGGCCAGCAGGTTGAGGATCTGGGCGCGGACCGACACGTCGAGCGCCGAGGTCGGCTCGTCCGCGATGATCAGATCCGGTTTGAGGGCGAGCGCGCGTGCCACGGCGACGCGCTGGAGCTGCCCGCCGGACGCCTCGTGCGGGTAGCGCCCCAGGTAGTCGGCGCCGAGGCCGACCGACTCCAGCAGCGCGACCAGTTCGGCGGTCGACGTCGTCTCGCCGTGCGCGCGGAAGACGTTCTCCAGCGTCTGCCGCACGGTCTGCAGCGGGTTCAGCGACGCCAGCGGGTCCTGGAAGACCATGGCGACGTTGCGCCGCAGCCGCCGCAGTCCTCGCCGGCCGAGGCGGGCGACGTCCTGCCCGTCCGTACGGACGGTGCCGGACGTCGGCACCACCAGGCCGTTGGCCATCCGCGCCAGCGTGGACTTGCCCGAGCCGGACTCGCCGACCAGGCCGAGCGCCTCGCCCCGCTCGACGTGGAGCGAGACGCCGTCCACGGCGAGGAGGCCCTTGCGGCCGCGGCCGAAGCCGCCGGCGGTGCGGTACCGCTTGCTGACGTCGGTCATCTCCAGGATCGGCTGGCTCACGGGGCGACCTCCTGCGGTTCGGGGAGCCGATCGAGGTGGCAGGCCGCGAGGTGCACGCCGCCGCCCTCGCCGGCCGGGCGGACGGTGGGCAGCGGTACCTCCACGACACAGCGTGCGCCGACCTGGTCGGCGAAGCCGCAGCGCGGCGCGAAGGCGCAACCCGGTCCGGCGTCGCGCAGCGACGTGGGCGTGCCGGGGATGGCGCGCAGCCGGGTCCGCTCCCCACCGATGTCGAGCCGGGCGTCCAGCCGCGGCGTGGCCGCCCGGAGGCCGGCGGTGTACGGGTGGGCGGGCTGATCGAAGATGTCGCGGAGGCTGCCGTACTCGGCCTGGCGGCCGGCGTACAGCACGAGGACGTCGTCCGCCGCACTCGCCACCACCCCGAAGTCGTGGCTGATCAAGAGCATCGCCATGCCGTACTCCTGCTGGAGCCCGCGGAGCAGGGCCAGGATCTGCGCCTGCACCGTCACGTCGAGCGCAGTGGTCGGCTCGTCGGCGATGAGCAGCGCCGGCCGGTTCACCAGGGCCATCGCGATCACCGCCCGTTGCCGCATCCCGCCGGAGAACTCGTGCGGGAAGCGGCGTACGGCCTCCGCGGGCTCGGGGATGCCGACCCGGTCGAGCATCTCGACCGCACGGGCCCGCGCGGCGCGACGGGTGACCGACGGGGCGTGCAGGCGGACCGCCTGGGCGATGTGCGCGCCGATGTCGAGGTACGGGCTGAGCGCGGACATCGAGTCCTGGAACACCATGGCCACGTCGGAGCCGCGGGCCCGGCGCAGCTCGCGCTCGTCGGCGGAGAGCATCTCCCGCCCGGCGACGACGATCCGGCCCCGGGCGCTCGCCCCGCGCGGCAGCAGCCGCATGATCGCCCGGCCGGTGATCGTCTTGCCCGACCCCGACTCGCCGACCACGGCGAGCGTGCGGCCGCCGTCCAGCCTCACGGAGAGGTCCCGCACGACCTCGGCGGTGACGCCGCCGCCGGTGAACGAGACGCACAGGTCCTCGATCTGGAGTACGGGGTCAGGCACGGCGGATCCTCGGGTCGAGAAGCGGCATCAGCAGGTCGGCGATCAGATTGCCGACGATGATGAGGAAGGCGGAGAAGAGCGTCACCCCGACGACGATGCTCAGGTCGGACTCGTTCACGCCGGACAGCAGCAGGTCGCCGAGCCCGTGCAGGCTGAAGACCTTCTCCGCGATCACCGAGCCGCCCAGGAGCGCGGTGACGTCGAGCGCGAACATCGCCACGACCGGCACCATCACGCCGCGGACGGCGTGCCGGTTCACCCGCCGGGCCGACGCGCCACGGGCGGTCATCGCGACGAGGTGGTCGGCCGAGAGTTCGTTGAGCAGCTGCGTGCGGGTGACCCGGATGTAGCCGGCGGCCAGGATGAACGACAGCACCATCCACGGACCGATCAGGTGCCAGGCCCAACCCGCAGGTGACTCCGAGAACGGCACGAAGCCGGAGTACGGCAGCGCGTTGAGCATGAAGCCGAAGACCTGGACGACGAGCAGGCCGACGAGGAAGGTCGGGACCGACAGCCCGAACATCGCGAAGCCGATCGAGAACCGGTCCACGATCCCGCCCTTGCGTATCGCCGACAACGCGCCGAGGCCGATGCCCACGACGAGGCACAGAACGGCCGCGCCCAACGCGAGCGACAACGTGACGGGCAGCCGCTCGGCGATGAGCGTCGTCACGTCGCTGCGGTTCGGGAACGAGTAGCCGAAGCAGGGCGCCTGGCAGTGCACCTGCTGGGCGCCCTCGCCGTACGTACGGCCGGCGAAGAGGCCCTTCACGAACTGGCCGTACTGCCACACCGGGCTCTGGTCGGTCTGCATGTAGGCGCTGACCTTGGCCCGGGTCTCGGGCGGGCACGGCTTGCCGCACATGGCGCGGGCCGGGTCCTTCGAGGCCCCGAAGAAGAGGGCTATCGTCACGAAGGCGATCGCGAGGAGCATGAACACCGCGGTGGCCATGCGGCGGGCAATGTAGACGATCATGCGGAATCCTCCATGCGCACGTCGAGGACGTCGCGGAGCGCGTCACCGGCGAGCGTGGCGCCGAATACGATCAGGAACACCACGGCGCCCGGGAAGAGCATGTACCAGACGTCCGCACCGCTGTAGATCCACGGCAGCGAGTCGGAAAGCAGTTTGCCGAGGTCGGGAACGTCGCCACGCAGGCCGACGCCGAGGAACGACAGTCCCGCGACCACGCTGACGTTGCCGGGCAGTGACATCGCGAACAGGACGACGACCAGGCCGAAGAGGTGCGGCAGCATCTCCCTGCGGATGATCTGCCAGGGTGCGGCCCCGGTCGCGCGCGCCGCCTCGACGAAGGCGCGGGCGTTGAGGGCGCCGGCCTGGGCGCCGATGATCCGGGCCGGGACGGTCCAGCCGAAGAAGGCCAGCACGAGCACGAGGACCAGGCCCCGCGGCATCTCCGGCGGCACGATCGCCATGATCGCGATGACGAACATCAGGCCCGGGAAACCGAACATGAAGTCGATCACCCGCCCCGCGACCGCGTTGAGCCAGCCGCCGAAGTACCCGATCGCCGTACCGAGGACGGCGGCGAAGGCGATCGACAGGATGCTCGCCCCGAACGCGATGAACAGCGACGAGCGGATGCCGTAGACGATCTGGGCGAACAGGTCGACACCCGTCACCGGGACGACACCGAGCCAGTGGTCGGCGCTGACGCCACCGAAGGCGCCCAGCGGACGGCCGCCGTCCGGGTCGAGCACGTCGGTGTGCAAGGTGTTCGGGTCCTGTCCCTCCATCCACACGAGCAGCGGGGCGCAGAGCCCCGCGACGAGCGGCACGACCAGCATGACCAGGCCGGCGACGCCGGACCGCTTCCGGAGGAAGCGGCCGAGGACCGAGGCGCCCCGGCCCTCCGCCTGCTGGATCTCAGCGATCGACACCGACGACCAACTCGTTCGCGAACGGCGGGTAGGCGGGGACGAAGTAGTTCATGATCTTCGAACCGGCCAGGGCCTGCGTGCGCTGCACGAGGATCGGCACGACCGGGGCGTGCTCCATGATCTGCTTGTCGATCGCGGCCCACATCCTGGCGGCCTTGTCGAGGTCCGGCTCCGCGATCGCGGCGTCGATCGCGGCGTCCACCTTGGGGTCGGAGAACTTCGAGGCGTTTCCGCCGCCGTTGCCGATCTCGCTCGACGCGAACAGTGGCTGGATGGTGCTCATGCCGCTCGGGAAGTCGGCTCCCCAGCCGTTCGTCGTCATGTCGTAGTCGCCGTCGGCGGACGAGATGAGCTCGGACCAGGTGTTGGCGTCCAGGCCCTTGAGCTCGACCTTGACGCCGACCCGCGCCAGCGAGTTCTTGATGCTCTGGGCTTCCTTCTCCTCGATCGCGCTCACGTCGGTCGGATAGGTCAGCGTGAGCTTCAGGTCGGAGACGCCGGCGGCGGCGAGCAGTTCCTTCGCCTTGTCGACGTCGCCGGTGTCACCGCCGTCGTACAGGTTGTACTCGGTGTAGCCGGGGATGCCGGGCGTCATGATGGTCGAGGCGATCTGGCCGCCGAACTTCGGGCCGCCGTACACGCTCTGCAGCTCGGCCTTGTTGACCGCGTAGTTGATCGCCTGCCGCACGCGGACGTCGGACAGGCTCGGGCGCTTGACGTTCATGGCGAGGTAGCGGAAGTAGCCCGAGGGGCTGTTGGCCATGCGGCCGGAGATCGACGGGTCGGACTCGATCCGCTGGAACTGCGACGGCGAGATGAGCGCGTTGCTGATCGCGGTCCGGTCCTCGCCCTTGTCGTCGATGAGGCGCTGCACGATCGTGTCGTTGTTCAGGCCCATGTCAAGGACGATCTTGTCCGGGCCGGCGAACCGCACCTGGTCGCTGTCGGCCGTCCAGTTCGGGTTGCGGTCCAGCACCGCCTGCGACCCCTTGCGGAAACTCGTCACCTGGTACGGGCCGCTGGCGACCGGGTGCTCGCCGTACGTCTCCGGCTTGGTGTCGGCGGCGGCCGGCACCGGCGCGAAGGCCGGCATGCTGACGATCCACGGCCAGTTGCCGAACGGACGCTTCAGACGGAAGACGATCTTGTGGTCACCGGCGACCTCGATGGAGTCGAGCTCCTTGCCGTCGTACGGGCCGTCGTAGTCGGTGCCGCCGACCAGCAGCGTCTTGTGGTAGCCGAGGCCGCCCTGGAACATCGGCGCGAACGACCGCTCGATGCCGTACTTCACGTCCTGGGCGGTGATGGGGCTGCCGTCGGAGAACTTCAAGCCCTCCTTCAACGTGAAGGTCCACGTCTTGCCGCCGTCGTCCGTCTTGCCGGTGTCGGTGGCGAGGTCCGGCACGAGCACCGTGTCCTTGTCGGGGAGCGTCCGCCACGACGTCAGCCCGCGGTGCACCCACCGCAGCCGGCTGGTCGGCACCATCTGCGCGTTGGCGGTCTCGAAGGACTCGGTCGCGCGCCGCGAGAGGTAGTGCAGGGTCCCGCCCTTGGGCACGGACTCCAGCGGCGCCGCGTTCTTGCCCTTCGTCGGCTCGGTGGACTGCGAGGTGGACTGCGAGTTCGCGTTGCAGCCCGCCGTCACGAGGGCCAGGACGAGCGCGAGCCCTGCGGGCACCACTCTCCGGGATCGATTCGCCATAGATCGCGCTTCCTGTGAAGCGGCCCCGATCGGTCGGGTCCGCTGTGGATCTCAGGAAGGGAGTCTGTTGGCGAGCGAGAGCACGCGTCCATCGAGGAGTTCTGCAACGGATCTTGCAGAAAATCTTAAAGATCGCGGGAATCTGCGCGCGCGGCGTCCATGTTAGTCCGTCGGTCCGGGGGCCGGAAGACCGCGGCGCACACCCACGGGACCCGGCCTCCAGCAGTACCCGCCGAAATCCCGCACAACAACGACGCATCACACATCTGGCGCACGACCGAGGAAGTCGCAGCCACGCCAACCGTCCACCCTCCGCTGCCGGCGCGACGAAGCCGCCTCTGGGCCCCCTTCGCTCGGCTGACAACGCGCCCGCCCCTCTACAACGTCCACGACCTGCAGCAGTGGCTTGCCGGCCACCGCATCGACCGCTGCGAGGTGGCCTGATGGCGTCGCGGCCCGAGCTGCCGCCGGCTGGCGAGCGGAACGCTCCAGGGCGGGCGCCACCGCGCCTGATGGCGCCTGACAGGTACGGCGCGGCCCTGGCCGGACGTGCGTCCGACGAGGCTTGGGGTGGAACACGGCTGGCCACCTTGATGGTGATGGTCTCCGTCAGCTCGGGCGAGACCTCCTCAACCACCTCGGCACGAGCTCTGAACGATCACACGGCCACGCGGATCCGCAGGTGGACACACCGAAGATGCGGGGCGTACCGCGGTCGAGGAACCGCGTCCCCCTTCGGCAATCGGACGTTGCCCCCTTGACCCCCAGAACATGGGAGCAGCCGTTTCCGCACGTCAAACACACTCATGCACTGAGCACGCCATTCGTCGGCCTGCAGGTCGCGCCCGTGTGAACAGGGCGTGTGGTCCCCAGCGGGTCCCCAGTTTCCATCCGCTCGTACGAGAGGGACAGTAATCGACGCCCGCGGTCACAGGCGCCGATCCGACCCTGTCGGCAGTGATCTTGTTGAGACAAGCGGGCCTTCCCGCCGGAGAGCTAGCGGATGTTCCCCCGCTCCGGCGTAGCCTCCGGTGGCCGCGCCGACCGGTTCACGAGCTTCTGGATCTCCGAGCCGCTGACGTAGCTGAGTCACGCGGTGAGCGCGTCGCCGGCCACCAGGGCCTGCGATCATGAAGCACTGCGGTCCGGGTCAGGAGACCGTGTCAAGGTCGTGGACGTGCCGTCGGGGAAGCCGATGACGACCTCGCGGGCGGAGACGTCCACGGTGACCGCGTCGCGGAGGGCGGCCGGGTGCACGGCGTCGCCGGAGAGCACGACCAGCGAGACGTGCAGGCCGGGCTTGTCGGCGTGCAGGCACGGGACGGCCGAGTGCGGGCCGAACGCGTTGGACTCGACCTCGCGCGCGACGCTCGCCCGCCGCCAGCCGTACAGGGCGACGATCGCGGAGGTGAGGCCGTCCGCGCGGCGCGCCATCGCCCATCCGCGCCCGGTCGCCACCGTCGGCGGCACGTCCCCGGCCACGGCGAACCCACCTTCACGCACGCCGCCCTCGCCACCGGCGATCTCGTGGACGCGGAGCTCCCAGGGGCCGCGGACGACCGAGGTGCTGGTGACGAGCGCGCCGCCCGCGGTCCGATGGGAGGAGGAGGCGGTGGCGTCCGCGCACGTCAGCGGCGTGATCACGGTACGGCGCGAGGGGGTGCCGCCGGGCGCGACCAGCGCGAGGTGGTTGTCCAGATCGCGGGCCCAGGCGTGCTCGGCTGCCTCGGGGGCGGTGCGGGTGGAGTAGGCGAGCTTGGCGTAGTGCGGGTCGTCGGGCGGCGCGCCGTGGTCGCTGCCGTGGTTGAGCAGGCGGACGATCCCGTCGTGCCGGGTGCCGTGCAGGAGCAGCCCGGCGGCGGGGACGGCCGCGACGACGTCGTGCTCGTCGATGGGCAGCGGCTGCTCGCGCTCGCTCCACACCGGGTGGTCCGGCGGCAGCAGCAGCCCGAGGAACCCCTTCGACGCCCAGTACGGCGACGCGGGCCCCGAGTACGCCTGCGTCACCGGCAGGAACGGCTCGTACCAGCCGAGGGAGAGCAGCCCGTCGGGGCCCGGCACGCCGCGCTCGGCGAAGTGGCGCGCCACGGAGGAGGCGAGCTTCCTGGTCTGGCCCGGCGCGAGCGGGGTGGCGCCGGTGAGCGCGCCCAGCCAGACGGGCGCGAGGGCGGCGAAGCGGTAGGTGAGCGAGCGGCCGTGATGGACAGGCGCGCCGTCCGCACCGAAGAAATGCTGATATGTCGTGAGGAATTCGTGCAGGCGGCTCGTGTACACGCCGGCCCGCTCCGCGTCGCCCGACATGCGCGTCCACAGCAGCGGGTACAGGTGCAGCGCCCAGCCGCAGTAGTAGTCGAAGTTGCGCGAGCCGCCGTCGGTGTACCAGCCGTCGCCGGCGTACCAGTCCTCGATGCGTTCCAGGCCGCGGTCGATCTCCCGCTGCTCGTACGGCCCGCCCACCGACTTCAGGAACTCCTCCGTCACCGTCTGGAACAACATCCAGTTGTTGTCCCAGGTGCGCTTGCCGACGAAGCCGCCGAGCCAGTGGGCGACCCGGTCCCGTACGCCGTCGTCGAGCCGGTCCCACAGCCACGGCCGGGTCTCGTGCAGCGCGACCGCGATCGAGGCTGCCTCCACCATCTGCTGCGAGCAGTCGGTCAGCTCGGGCCACGCCTCGCCGCTGCCGGGGTCGGTGCCCGCTGCGAGGCCCCTGGCGTACCGCTCGGCGAGGTCGGGGACGTCGCCCGCCGCGCCCGCGAGGCGGAACGCGGCGAGCAGGAACGTGCGCGCGAACCCCTCCAGCCCGTCGAGCGCCACTCCCGACCAGCTCGCCCGGCCCGGAAGCCGGATCTGCGCGAAACCGGGCGAGGCGTACGGCGACACCGCCCCGAGCAGCCGGTCGGCGAGAGCCTCCCAGTGCGCGCGGGTCCAGCCGGTGCGCGAGGAGAGCACGCGGTCGGTCGGCGGCAGCGACAGGTACGGAGGGATCAACGTTCAGCCTTTCTTGCCGACGGCGAGCACGGCGGTGTGGGACCGGCCGCGGGAGCCGGCCAGTTCGACGGTGACGGAGGGCCGCTCGCCCGTCGTGACCGAGACGGTGTCGTCGGCCCTGACCAGGGCGTGCGCGGGATGGGGAAGTACGAGCGTCACCGCCGCCACGGTACGCCCCGGGTCGGAGACCGCCACGGTCGTCCGTCCAGCCGCCCGCCGGACCAGGACCGCGCAGGGAGCCGAGGCCGACACCCCACCCGCCTCCCCCGCCGCCCAGAACGTGGCCGCGAACAGCTCGCCGCCGCCCGCCGAGCGCCCGTGCGCGCGCACCGCCTGCACGGTGGCGGTGTTGGCCAGGATCTCGGCACGGTCGAAGTCGCGCGTCCGGTCGGGTGTGGCGCCCGGGAGCATGACCCAGGCGTAGTCCGCGCCGGACGGGCTGATCCCATGGTCGAGCCAGAGGGTGGTGTAGTCGCAGGTCACGGTGGCGTCCGTGCCCTGCGTGCTCGCGCCGTCGTTGATCGACCGCCAGGTGTCGGTACGGCGCTCGGTGACCGCGCGCGGCCGGTGGCCGGAGGGGAAGACGTACCCGGCGACGCTTTCGAGGTGCGCCCAGCCGTCGCCGGTGGTGAGCGGGGCGGAGGTGCGCCGGTTCTCCACGACCGTCTCGATCACGCGACCGTCGGCGCTGGTGATCCCGGCGCCGAGACAGACGACGGCGTCGTCGAGGCACACCCAGGTCTTGCGGGCGGTGAGCGTGGTCCCCACGGCCATCAGGTCGAGCGCGGCGACGCCGTACCCGTCCGCGGTGGCGCCGCCCGCCCAGGCGTTCTTCGGGCGGAACGTGCCGGTGCCGCCGGAGGAGACGGCCGGGTCGCGCGGGCGGGTGTCGACGGTGGTCCCGGCGAGCCGGTGGGAGTCGACCGTGGGCCAGTAGCCGTCGCTGTAGTGGCCGGCGTCGAGGTAGAGGTACGTCGCGCCGTCGCCCTGGTACCAGGCCCGGTAGTTCTCTCCGTTGCCGCACTCGTACAGGGCGATCCGCTTCGACGACAGGCTGATCGCGTACGACCAGCCGGGACGGCGGTGCACGACGCGGTCCATGTCGGCGAACACGTGGTGGCCGCTCGGCCGGGGCGCGGCGGCGACCGCGTCGTCGGCGAGCACGGCGACGGCCCTCGCGGTGGCCGCGACGTCCGCGCCCTCCTGGAACCGGCCGCGCGCGATCCACCCCTTGGCCAGCTCGCGGAACCGCGCCGCGTACGGCTCCCCCGCGCCGGCCGCCAGGCGCAGGATCGCGTCCACGGTGTCGCGGCCCGAGTCGTGGTCCCGGTTGAACTGCCGCGACACCGCCCGCCCGCGCACGCTGTCCATCATCAGCCCGTCGTGGATCCACGGCGCGTACGTGCGCTCCACCGCGTCCAGCACGACCCGCACCGCCGGGTCGTCCACCTGCCAGGCGCTCCCGCCGAGCAGGCCGAGGATCGCGCTCACCGACTGGAGCAGGACGACGCCGTACGAGCCCGTGTAGGCCACGACGTCATGCTGGACGAACGAGCCGTCGGCGTAGTAGCCGTCGCCGGAGGTGACGTGGCCGAACAGGGTGTGCTTCCCGGCGTCGCGCCGGTCGGACAGGCCGTCGCGGGCGAGCGCGATCTTGTCCGGGCTCTCGCCGACGATGCCGCGCAGGGCCACGATCAGCGCCTTGTCGGCCCGGTTCGCGCCGGTCTCGGCGAAGTTCGTGAGGTTCGTCCGGCGGTCGGGGTTCGGGCAGAAGCGGTCCACTGCGCGGATCCAGGAGGCCCGCCGTCCCGCGTCGACGGCGTCGTGCATGAGCACGCAGGTGTCCATCAGCGCGCGCGGGGCGCCGATCTCCCAGTGCCACCAGTTGCCGGTCTCGCGCTTGCCCTCGTTGTAGGCGCGCTCGTAGAGGAAGTCGAGGCCGCCGATGATCTGCGCGGCCAGGGTGTCGTCGGCGTGCAGGGCCGAGCCGCGGCTCGCCCAGGCGGTGGCGAGCGCGCGCAGGCGCTGGTGGCTGGCCGCGATGTCGCCGGACACGCCGGTCAGCGGGAGGTCCGGCCACAGGTGCGTACGTCCGGGAGCCAGGTTCATCGACGCCCGGTACGCCGAGGCGGCCGCGTCCAGGCGGGCCAGCGGCGCGGCGAAGGCCGGGTCGCGGGGGTCGAGGTCGCCGCCCGTGATCAGCTCGGCCGCCTTGGCCCGGAGCCCGGCGAAGTCGGCGGGACCCGCCGGTACGTCCGCCCCCGAGGCCGCTGTGCGGCGGATGGTTCCGGCCCAGGCCGGGGTCGCGGTGAGCAGGGGCGCGGCGGCGACGGCGCCGAGGAAGGCGCGGCGGCTGGTCATCGCTCGCTCAGCCGGGTCAGGTCGGCGTCCGGCGCGGGCAGGCCGAGCGCGGCCAGTTCGGCGTACCCGCTCTCCGGGATCGGGAACGCCCACGCGCGCAGGAATCCGGAGAGGTCGCGTCCGGCGACGCGGCTGAAGTACAGGGCCATCAGCGTGAAGCGCCGCGCCGAGTCCCCCGAGGACGACGGCGGCGTCTCCTCCCTGACCAGCCGGTGCACCCGAGGGTAGAAGTCGTCGCCGAACCCGAGTTCGAGCTGCCGGAACGGCACCAGCTTCTCGAACGCCCCGAGCCCGGCGTAGTCGGCGACCGGCAGCTTGACGAGCGCCGTCTCGTAGGCGTTGTTGGTCACCAGGTTGGACGGCATGCCGAAGTGCCGCTGCACGGCCAGGCTGTAGATGTTGACCGTGACCTCGGTGAGCTCGCCCGGCCGCCAGGCCATCTGCTGGTGCTGGTGCCCGAGCTCGTGGTAGACGCCCCAGCCGGTGGTCCGCACCTTGTCGGGCAGGAGCAGGCGGGTCGTGGCGTACGCGTCGTAGTAGGCGGTGTAGGCGTGGGTGGCGTACGCGGTGGACTTGGGGCCGTATTCGGGGCGTACGTTGACCAGGTGCCGGCCGAGCGGGGTCGGGGCGTGCAGCGGGGCGGAGCCGTCCAGGCCGGAGATCGCCGCCTCGACGTCCTCGACCTGCTCCAGCAGGGTCATGAGCTGGGCGTGGTCCTGGTCGCGCGCCTGGAGGAAGGTCTCGCGCCGGACGGTCACGATCATCTGCGGTGAGACCAGCTCGACGAAGGGCGCCTGGGTGAACGCGTCCACCTGCGCCTGGAACTCGGCCTCCGTGGTGCCCTCGGGCGCGAACACGGGCGCGGCGAAGGCCGGGCGGCCCTTCCACGCCGCCCGCGTCGCCGGCGCCGGGTCGCCGCAGCCGCTGCTCGGCGCCAGCACGTACGTCGGCACCGGGACGCCCTCCGGCCCGAACCGCACGACCGCGTTCGCCCTGCGGTCACCGGTGAACGACAGATACACCATGCCGCCGCCCGCGTCGGTGACCGTGTTGACGCCCTCGGTGAGCGGGTGGGCGCGCGGGTACCGGTAGGCGGTGTCGGGGTTGGTGTCGGGGGCGCCGACGTGCAGGGTGGGCCGGGGGCCGTCGGGGGCGCGTACCTCCAGGGTGAGGGGGCGTCCGGGCGGCAGGTACAGGCCGGTCGGCACGAACTCGGTCGTACGGTAGACGGTCTGCATGCGCAGCCGTTCCGCCTCCGCCGCCGGCCGCCCCCGCAGCACCACGGCCCTACGCGCCCCGGGCACCGCGACCCGCCGCACCTCGGCAGCCGCGACCCGGGGTGCGCCCGACAACGCCACACACCCAGCTGCGGCCAACCCCACGACCACCCCCCTGCGAGAAAGCCCTTCATCGGGGGTCGCCGGGGCGAGGCGAGCGGGCGTCCCATCGAGGGACGCAGCGACGGAACCGGCGCAGGCCCCGTCAAGGGGCGCCGGGGCAGGACGGGCGGAGCCCCCGTCGAAGGACGGCGAGGCGGGACGGGCAGAGGTCCCGTCAAGGGGTGTGAGGGTGGGGCGGGCAGGGGGCATGGGGGGCTCCTAGTCGGTGAGCGTCGAGGGGTCGGCGGCGGGGGCCGGGAGGCCGAGGGCGGCGACCCGGGCCAGGTACTCGGCGGTCAGCGGCGCGCCCCAACGGGTCCAGAAGCCCGACAGGTCGGCCCCCGCGATCCGCGAGGTGTAGATCGCGAGGTTGCCCCACCGCTTGGCGGACTCGGTGTAGTCGGAGGCCGGACGTTCCTCGCGGACCAGCCGGTGCAGGCGCGGGTGGAAGTCCTCGCCGAAGGCCAGTTCGAGCTGCCGGAACGGCACGAGCTTCTCGTAGGCCCCCAGCCTGCGGAAGTCGGCCGCGGGCAGCTTGGCCAGCGCGCTCTGGTACGGCGTGAGCCCCGTCCTGGCGTCGGGCCTGGTGAGGTTGGACGGCTGTGCCAGCGTGCGCTGCGCGGCCAGCGCGTAGACGTTGACCGTCACCTCGGTCAGGTCCTCCGGCTTGTAGGCCATCTGCTGGTGCTGGTGCCCGAGCTCGTGGTAGACGCCCCAGCCCCGGGTGCGCAGCCCGTCCACGGCGATGAGCCGGTCGAGGTAGGTGCGCGGGTAGGCGGTCCAGCCGTGGGTGGCGTACGCGCCGGCGCCCGTGGGCATGCGCGGGGCCTCGACGAGGTGGAAGGGCAGCGGGGAACGTTCGGCGGCGGACAGGCCGGAGATCGCGGCGTGCGAGGCGGTGATCGTCTCCAGGAGCCGGAGCAGTTCCCCGTGGTCCTGGTCGCGCCAGGCGAGCATGCCGTCGCGGGTGATCGTGACGATGGCGTGCGGCGAGACCAGCTCGGCCTGCGGTGCGGCGGTCAGCGTGTCGAGCTGGGACTGGAACTCGGCCTCGGTGCTCTCCCCCAGCGTGAACGTCGGCACGCGCACCCCGCCCGACAGGAACTTGACCCTGGCGCGCTGCCCGTCGCCGGTCAGCGCCAGGTAGACGAGCCCGCCGCCGGGGTCGGTCACGGTGGTGACGCCCTCGGTGAGCCGGTAGGCGCGCGGGTTCTTGTACGCGACGTCGGCGTGGGTGTCGGGGGCGCCGACGTACAGGGTGGGCAGCACCCCGTCGGGGGCGGTCACCTCGACGGCCATCGGGGTGCCGGCGGGCAGGTGGACGCGGGTGGGGTGGAACTCGGTGGTCCTGAGCGCCTGCTGGAGCCGGAGGCGTTCGCCCTCGGCCGCGGGCCTGGCCCTGAGTGTCACGGTGTGCCGCGCCTCCTGGCCGGCCGTGCGCGCCAGGGCCGGGCGGGAGCCGAGCAGGGCCGCGCCCGTCACCGCTCCGGCCGCGCCGATGGACGTGCCGAGGAAGGTTCTGCGTGTGAGGGGGGTCATGGCAGGGATTGTGTAAGCGCTTACTATGGCGGTCAAGGGCTTACTAGATCTTTCTGCGGCTTTCTATCCCTGCTCCACGCCGCAATCCGGAGCCATGATCAGTAAGCGCTTCCTACGGCAGCGGCGCGACCGAGGCCCTGACCACGATGCTCGTGCCGACCTTGGCCATCGTCTGCACGGGCGAGAGGTAGTCGTCGTCGTCCCCGACGTCGAGGCCGAGGCGTACGGCCTGGCGGCCCAGCTCCTCCAGCGGGATGCGCACGGTCGTCAGCTGCGGCCGCAGCTCCTGCGCGATCGGCACGTCGTCGTAGCCCACCACCGAGACCGCCTCCGGCACCGGCACCCCCGCGAGCTCCAGCCCCTGCATCGCGCCCGCCGCGACCGTGTCGTTGGCGCAGAACAGCGCCGTGAAGTCGAGCTTGTCGGCCAGCAGCGCGCGGATCCTGTCGTAGCCGAACCTGCGGTTGAGCTGCCCGAGGTGGATCAGCCCCTTGTCGTACGGCAGGCCGCGGAAGGCGAGCGCGCGCCGGTGCCCGGCGAGCCGCGCGACGGTCGTGGACAGGCTCGGCGGCCCGCCCAGGAAGACGATCTTCCGGTGCCCCTGCGTGATGAGGTGGTCCGTGATCGCGAAGGCGCCGCCCTCGTTGTCGTACTCGACGACCCGGGTCGGCACGTCGTCGCCGAGCGACGGCCGGCCGCACAGCACCAGCGTGGAGCCGCTGGCATGCAGCGCGCGGGCCCGGCGGGCGACCTGGGCGGCGTAGGCGCGGTCCTCGTAGGCGCCGCCGACCAGGATGACGGCGTCGGCCCGCTGCTCGTGCAGCAGGTCGATGAGCGCGAGCTCCTTCTCGTGGCTGCCGTGGGTGCAGCAGACCATGCACAGGCGGCCGTGCCTGGTGGCCTCGCGCTCGACGCCCCGGGCGATGTAGGCGTAGAAGGGGTCGATCACGTCGTTGATGATGATCCCGACCGTCCTGTTGGTGGCTCCGGCCAGGGCTCGGGCGTGGGCGTTGGCGACGTAGCCCAGCTCGGCGATGGCCCGCTCGACCCGCTGGCGCGTGACGGCCGAGACCGGGTAGTTGCCGTTGATCACCCGGGACACGGTCGCGCTGGAGACGCCCGCGCGTTTCGCCACGTCGGCCATCGTCGCCAGGCTCGGCTCGGTCACCGGCACCTCCTCGCTGTCGATCATGCCATTCGGTCGAGCTCGCCGCGATCGATCTCGTGCAGCAGCGGCAGCCCGGCGGCGTAACGGGCGATCTCCCCGAGCGTGGACTCGGCCAGCCTGCCGAGCTCGTTGCCCTGCGCGCCCGCCAGATGGGGGGTCACGAACGCGTTGGGCAGGTCGAACAGCGGATGGCCGGCCGGGAGCGGCTCGGGGTCGCTGACGTCAAGTATCGCGTCGAGCCGGCCGCTGCGTACCTCCTTGACCAGCGCGTCGGTGTCGACCAGGCCGCCGCGGGCGGTGTTGACGACGACGGCGCCGTCGCGGAGCATCGACAGGCGCCTGGCGTCGAGCATGCGGCGGGTCTCCCGGGTCTCGGGGGCGTGCAGGCTGACCACGTGCGACCGTCTGACCAGGGTGTCGAGGTCGACGGCCGTGCCGCCGAGCTCGGCGATCCCGGCGGGGTCGGCGTACGGGTCGTAGACCAGCACGTCCACGTCGAGGCCGCCGAGGAGCCCCATGACGCGCCGGCCGATCCTGGACAGCCCGACCAGGCCGACCGTGATGCCGCGGGTGCCGAGCCAGGGCAGGCCGGAGAAGTCGCGCCGGGTGCCGCGCTCCCGGTAGCGACTGGCCAGGGTGAAGGCCCGCTTGGCGCCGAAGACGATGGCGGCGAAGGTGAACTCGGCGACAGGCACCGCGTTGGCGTCGGCCGCGCTGCAGACCCGGACGCCGCGTTCCAGGACGGCCGGGTCGAGGAAGGTCTTGACCGTGCCCGCCGCGTGCGCGACGAGGCGCAGGCCGGGGGCGCGATCGAGCAGCCCGGCGTCGATCTTCGGGCAGCCCCAGCCGGTCACCAGGACCTCGGCCTCGGCCAGCGCGCGCAGGGCGTCCGGCGAGCTGACCTCGTGCAGCACCTGGTCGTGGAGCTCGGTCAGCTGATCGAGGCGGCGCAGGGCCTCGCGCCCGAACACCTCCTCGCGCACCCCGGGCGCCATCGCCAGCACGGCGCGCGGTCTCGGCCGGGTGTGCGGAGGTCTCACCGGCGCCTCTTGTCTGCCCACGTCCATCTCCCGATAGTAAGCGCGTTCTACGCACTGCTGCGGCACGCTAGGGCTTCACCTGCGCAAAGGTCAAGGAGTCGAGCCAAGAACGGCACGACTTCCGGCCAGGGGCTTGACGAAGCATGAAAGCGCTTACTAGCTTCCTCGCCAACTGGAAGGACCCAGCGCATGACCGCTACCCTCGACGCCCCCCGTGCCGGGACAGCGTCGTCGTCCGGCGAGAGGCCGCGCAGGCTCTCGCTGTGGCGGCGCCTCCGGCGCGACCGGGTGATGCTCCTGCTGACGCTGCCCGGGCTGATCTATTTCCTGGTCTTCCACTACGGGCCGCTGTTCGGCTACGTGGTCGCGTTCAAGGACTACCAGCCCTACATCGGCTTCATCGACAGCGCCTGGGTGGGGCTGCGGAACTTCGCCACCGTCTTCGGCGACCCCGGCGTCTGGAACGCCCTCGGCAACACCCTAAAGATCACCCTCACCCAGCTCGTGCTCTTCTTCCCCGCACCGATCGCCCTCGCACTGCTGCTCAACAGCGTGGTCAGCGACAGGGTGCGCAGGTTCGTGCAGAGCGTGGTCTACCTGCCGCACTTCATCGGCTGGGTGATCATCGTCTCGGTGTTCCAGCAGATCCTCGGCGGCGCGGGCGCGCTGCCGAACTTACTGCAGGGCGCCGGCCTGCCGCGCTACGACATGATGACCGACCCCGACGCCTTCCCGCTGCTGGTGACGTTGCAGGTGATCTGGAAGGACGCCGGCTGGGCGACGATCATCTTCCTCGCCGCCCTGCTCGCCATCAACCAGGACCTGTACGAGGCCGCCGCCATGGACGGCGCGGGCCGCTGGCGCCGTCTGTGGCACGTCACGCTGCCCGGCATCACGCCGATCATCATCCTGCTGCTGATACTCAACCTCGGCAGCATCCTGTCCGTCGGCTTCGAGCAGATCCTGCTCCAGCGCGACAACGTCGGCCCCGAGGCGGGCGAGGTGCTGGACACGTTCGTCTACTTCAACGGCGTCAAGGACGGCCAGTGGGGACCCGCGGCCGCGGTCGGCCTGGTCAAGACCATCGTCGGCACCGCGATGGTGCTCGGCGCGAACAAGGTGGCCCACCTGTTCGGCCACGAGGGGGTGTACCGCGGTGGCGACAAGTAGCCGGCCGGCCTGGATGGAGCGGCCCTCCACGCCCGGCCTGATCCTCAAGGGCGCGATCCTCACCGCGGTCGTCCTGCTGGTGGCCTACCCCTTCGTCGGTGTCATCGGCACCAGCCTGTCGGCCGAGTCCGACATCGCGCGGGCGGGCGGGTTCGTGCTGGTCCCGTCCGCGCCGAGCCTGGCGGCGTACTCGACGATCCTCAACGGCGGAGTGGTGACGCGGGCGCTGCTGGTCAGCGTGCTGGTGACGGCCGTCGGCACGCTCGCCAGCATGCTCGCCACCATCGGCATGGCGTACGGGCTGAGCCGCCGCGAGGTGACCGGCTCGCGCTGGATCCTGATGGTCGCCCTGCTGACCATGCTCTTCAACCCGGGCCTGATCGCCAACTTCCTGCTGGTCAAGCAGGTCGGCCTGATCGACTCGTTCGGCGCGCTGATCCTGCCGAGCCTGGTGAGCGCGTTCAACCTGGTCGTGCTGCGCTCGTTCTTCATGGGGCTGCCGCGCGAGCTGCTGGAGAGCGCCCGCATCGACGGCGCGGGCGACTTCGGCATCCTCGTCAGGATCGTGCTGCCGCTGTCGAAGGCGGTGCTCGCGGTGATCTCGCTGTTCTACGCCGTCGGCTACTGGAACGCCTTCTTCAACGCCCTGCTCTACCTCGACGACTCCGACAAGTTCCCGCTCCCGCTGATCCTGCGCACGTTCGTCCTGCAGGGCCGTTCGATGGAGACCGTGACGGCCGCCGAGGCGCCGGCGCCCGTGCAGGCGGTCCAGATGGCCGTGCTCGTGGTGGCGATCGTGCCCATCCTGCTCGTCTACCCCTTCCTGCAGCGCTACTTCACCAAGGGCGTGCTCACCGGCGCCGTCAAAGGCTGACCCCCCAACCCCCCAAGGAAGATCCCATGAGAGAAAGCGTCTCGCGCCGAGGTTTCCTCCGGCTCGGCGCCGCCACGGCGGCGGGTGTCGTCGCCTCCTCCGCCCTCGCGGCCTGCGGTGGCGGGTCCGCCGCGCCCGCCGCCAAGGCGCAGGGGCTGACCATCAAGCTGCCGACGTACACGCCGCTGGCCGGCACGCTCACCCCCGACCTGCCCGGCAGCCCCACGGGCGTGCCCGAGGGCTACTTCACCTATCCGGACAAGCTGTTCAGGGCCGTCGCCAAGCCGCCGATGTCGGGCGGGACCGTGAAGATCGCGGTGCAGACGTTCCTGCCGCCGCCGCCCGACCGCGCGGAGAACCCGGCGTGGCAGGAGGTGGAGAAGCGGCTCGGCGGGACGGCCGACGTGCAGGCGGTCTCGTCCGACGACTGGCCGACGAAGTTCAACACGATGGTCGCGGGCGGCACGTTGCCCGACATGTTCACCTACATCCAGTCGCAGGGGGTGAACAACCTGCCCGCGTTCGCGGCCAGCCAGTGCACCGACCTGACGGCGCTGCTCGGCGGGGACGCGGTCAAGGCGTACCCGAACCTGGCGGCGATCCCGCAGGTGTTCTGGAAGCAGGGCATCGTCGGCGGCAAGCTGTACGGCATCCCCATCCCACGCAACATGGTCGGCGGGCTCGGCTTCTACCGGGCCGACATGTTCGCGAAGGCGGGCGTCACCGACCTGGCGCAGATCTCCGACATGGACCGCCTGTTCGAGCTGCTCAAGGAGGTGACCAGGCCCAAGGACAACCAGTGGGGCGTGCTCACCATGGTCGGCGGCGTGTACGGCCTGTCGATCTTCTCGCAGCTGTTCGGCGCCCCCAACGCCTGGCGGCTGGAGAACGGCAGGCTCGTCCACGCCATCGAGACCGAGGAGTACAAGGCGGCCGTCGAGTACGTCCGCAGGCTCCGCGAGGCGGGCGTCATCTACCCCGGCTCGGAGGGCTTCGACGGCCTCAAGCGCAAGAACGAGTTCAACTCCGGCCACGCCGCGATGGTCTACGACGGCCTGCCCGCCTACCTCGGACCCACCGGATACCTGCAGACGTCCAAGAAGATCGACCCGACGGCCGATCCGCGGCCGCTCACGCCGGTCGGCCCGAAGGCCAAGGCGTTCCTCAACAACATCGTCGTCTCGATCACCATGCTGAAGAAGAGCGACGAGCAGCGGGCCAAGGAGCTGCTGCGGGTGGCCGACTTCTTCGCCTCGCCGTTCGGCAGCGAGGAGTACACGCTGTTCAACTACGGCCTGGAGGGCACCGACCACACGCGCGACGCCAAGGGCGCGCCGGTGCTGACCGAGCAGGGCGGGCGGGACACCGCCGTGCCGTGGAAGTTCGTCGCCGCGCCGACGCAGGCGCTGTTCGACTCCTCCTCGAAGGAGGCCGTGAAGATCATGCACGACGCGATCGGCAAGATGATCGCCGTGGGCGTGGAGGACCCGACGGTCGGGTTGTACTCCCCCGCCAACGAGAACAAGTACGAGTCGCTGTACACCATGCGCACCGACCGCGTGACCTCCATCGTGGCCGGGCGGGCGCCGCTGAGTGACCTGGACAAGCTGGTCAAGGACTGGCGGGCGCAGGGCGGCGACCAGTCACGCGCCGAGTTCGAGGAAGCACTCAAGCAGTCACCGAAGGCGGGCTGACCATGAAGCGGACCGTCATCGCCCTCGTCGCGGCCGCGCTGCTCGGCACCGCCGCCGCCGTACCCCCGTCGCCGGGCTCGCCCGGGGTCGGCGACCCGCTCTTCCCGACGCTCGGCAACGGCGGCTACGACGTGCGCCACTACGACGTCTCCTTCGACTTCACCCCGGTCACCTACGACTTCTCCGGCGTCGTACGGTTCACCGCGAAGGCCACCCAGGCCCTGTCGTCCTTCAACCTCGACACCGACGGGCACGTGATCGACGCCGTCACCGTCGACGGCGAGCCCGCCACCTGGGCGCTCTCCCCTGGGCAGAGCGGTCAGGAGCTGACCGTCACGCCCGCCGAGCCGCTGCGCGAGCACGTCCCGTTCGAGGCCGAGGTGCGCTTCCACGGCAACGGCAAGGCGCCGCGCGCGGGCCTGACCGGCTGGCGCTTCGGCCCCGACGGCGGGTTCGCCGCCGCCGCGCAGTCCAGCAGGGCCGACACGTTCTTCCCCGTCAACGACCACCCGTCGGACAAGGCCACCTGGACCTTCCGCGTCACCGCCCCCGAGGGGTACGTCGCCACCGCCAACGGCGAGCTGACCGGCCGCGACGGCGGCACGTGGACGTTCGAGGAGCGCGAGCCGATGGCCTCGGAGCTGATCGGCCTCTCCGTGGTCAAGGGCACGTACGTCTACGGCACCGGCCCGCACGCGCTCCCGCTGCGGCACGTCGTCCCGCAGGGCCAGGAGGCCAGGTACGCGCCGATCGCCGCCGAGACCGGTGCCCAGATCGCCTGGGCGGAGGCCAGGTTCGGCCGGTTCCCGTTCTCCACGTACGGGGTGCACATCTACCCGGGGTACAGCGACGCGCTGGAGAACCAGACGCTGTCGCTGTTCGGCACCGGGTGGTTCGACCGGCCCACGTACTCCAACACGATGGTGCACGAACTCGTCCACCAGTGGTTCGGAGACTCGGTGACCCCCGCCACCTGGCAGGACGCCTGGCTGAACGAGGGCCCGGCCGTCTACTACGCGGCCGTGTGGGCGCAGGAGCACGGCGGCCAGCCGCTGGCCGACAAGATGCGCGGCGTGTACGCCAAGCTCGACGAGGTCCGCGCCAAGGACGGCCCGCCCGGCAGGCCGAAGGGCCTGGGCGGCTACAACATCTACGACGGCGGCGCCCTCGTCCTGTACGCCCTGCGCACCGAGGTCGGCGAGGAGACGTTCGACCGGATCATGCGCCGGTGGGTGCAGCGCAACAAGGACGGCAACGCCTCCACCGAGGACTTCATCGCCCACGCCGCCGCCACCGCCCACCGTCCCGCCCTGGACGGATTCCTGCGCGCCTGGCTCTTCGGCCCCCAGAACCCCCCGCTGGAGGGAATGTGAACGCCGCGATCGCCCTCGCCCTGACCCTGGCCCTGCCCCCCGCGACCCCCGCGGCCGCCCCGGCCCCGAAGGTCTTCCACGTCGCCCCGGACGGCCGGTCCGCGGCCTGCAACCAGGTCAACCCGTGCTCCCTGGAGACCGCGCGGGACAAGGTCCGCGAGGCCCTGGCCGGCGGCATGGACCGCGACGTCGAGGTCCGCCTGGCGGGCGGCGTCTACCGGATGGCCGCGCCGCTCGTCCTGGACCGGCGCGACTCCGGCCCCGACGGGCACACGGTGACCTGGACCGCCGCCCCCGGCGCTCGTCCGGTGCTGTCCGGCGGCGTGCCGATCACCGGCTGGCGGCAGGAGGGACGCCTCCAGGTCGCGCCCGTCCCCGAGGGACTCTCGCCCCGGCAGCTCTTCGTCGGCGGCGTACGCGCGGTCCGGGCACGCGGCGGGTCGTGCCCGGCCTCGACCTGCGACGCGACGAAGACGGGCATGACCGGCGCGGTGAAGAGCGGCGTCGCGGGCTGGGCCGACCCGGCGAACGCCGAGGCGGTCATCAAGGTCAGGTGGCGGAACTACCGCTGCAGGATCGACCGCGTGGACGGCGACGTGATCACCTTCGTCCAGCCGTGCTGGACGAACTCCGCGAGCGGCACCGGCCGCACCGGGCCCGCGTGGGACTCGACGACGGTCGACTCCTCCCGGTACTCCAAGGTGTCCTTCTTCGAGAACGCCGCCGAGCTGCTCGACGAGCCGGGCGAGTTCGTCTTCGACCGGACCGCGCGTACCGTCTCCTACCTGCCCCGGCCGGGCGAGCGACTGGACGACGTGATCGCGCCCGCCACCGAGACATTGCTGCGCCTGGAGGGCGCGAGCCGGGTCAGGGTCGCCGGGCTGACCTTCGAGCACGCCGCCTACCGGCAGCCGGACACCGCCGAGGGGTACGCGGGCACGCAGGGCGGCCTCACCCTGACCGGCGCGACCGGCCCCGAGGACCACGCCGGCCGCTTCTACACCAAGCCGGCCGCGGCCGTCGTCGTGCGCGGCGGCCGGGACGTGACCGTCGACGGCGCCGCGTTCGCGCGCCTCGGCGGCGCCGGCGTGATCCTGGAGGGCGGCACCAAGGACTCGGCGGTCACCGGCTCGACGTTCACCGACCTGTCGTCGGGGGCGGTCTACGTCGGCGACACCGACCCCAATCCCCCGGCCGAGCTGCGCGGCGAGCGCAACACGGTGGCCCGCAACACCATCACCTGGACCGGCCGCGAGTTCACCGACGCGGTGGGCGTCTGGGCGGGCTACGAGTCCGGGCTGCGCGTGGACCACAACACGCTGGAGAAGCTGCCGTACTCGGGCGTGTCGGTCGGGTGGGGCTGGAACCAGCCGGTGGCCCAGAACCCGGACATGCGCGACAACCGGATCACCGGCAACAGGATCGTGGACGCCATGATGGTCGCCGAGGACCAGCACGACGGCGGCGCGATCTACACCCAGGGCCCGCAGCCCGGCACGGTGATCTCCGGCAACTACCTCAACCGGTCGGCGTACGGCAACACCGAGCGCGACGGCAACGGCGTCTACCTCGACGAGCAGAGCTCCCACATCACGGTCGAAGGCAACGTGATCACCCGCGTCGGCTACAAGTGGATCTCCAACTGGGCCGGGTACGGCATCGACAACCTCGCGACCGGCAACTGGACCGACACCACCGCGCCGGAGCTGTCCGGCCGCGGTTCGCGGCAGGTGGACAACCACACCGCCCTGGAACGGCTGCCCGACGCGGCGCTCGCCGTCGCCGCGGCGGCGGGCGCGAGCCCCCGCCCGGTCGAGCAGCTTGAACCCGACCTGGCCAGGACGGGCAGCGCCACCCAGTCGGCCACCGAGGGCACCGCGGCGGCCGCCGACGCCCTCGACGGCTCCACGGTGACCGACACCAGGACGACGTCCGCGCCCGGCTCCTGGTGGCAGGTCGACCTGGGCGGCCTGCACCGGATCGGCACGGTGGAGATCTGGAACGACGCCTCCATGACCACGGCCGACACCGAGCTGCTGGTCTCGGCCACGCCCGACTTCGCGCAGGCCACGCGGGTGCCGCTGCCGGGCCGGGCGCTGCGCCCGTCCGTGGTCGCGGTGGACGCCGAGGGCCGGTACGTGCGGATCCAGCGGACCGGCACCGGCAGGATCGGCCTGTCGGCCGTCATGGTGCACCCATGAGCTGGTTCACGCAGGCCCGGTTCGGCCTGTTCATCCACTGGGGCATCTACGCGGCGGCCGCCCGCCACGAGTGGGTGCAGTCGTACGAGAAGATGGACGACGAGCGCTACCGCCGCTACTTCGACCACTTCGACCCCGACCTCTACGACCCGGCCGCCTGGGCCGACGAGGCCGTCAACGCCGGGATGAAGTACCTGGTCGTGACGAGCAAGCACCACGACGGCTTCTGCCTGTGGGACTCCGGCCTGACCGGGTTCAAGGCCCGCCGCGACCTGCTCGCCCCCATGCTCGACGCCTTCAGGGAGCGCGGCCTGCGTACCGGTCTGTACTACTCCCTGCTCGACTGGCACCACCCCGACTTCCCCAACGACCTCTACCACCCCCGCCGGGAGGAGGACCTCGGCGAACGCGACATCACCACATACGCCGACTACCTGCACGGCCAGGTCCGCGAGCTGCTGACCCGCTACGGCCGCATCGACACGATGTGGTTCGACTTCTCCTACGCCGGGCGCGGGTTCGGCGCCAAGGGCCCCGACGAGTGGCGTTCGGCCGAGCTGGAGCGGATGGTCCGCGAACTGCAGCCGGGCATCCTCGTCAACAACCGGCTCGGGCTCGGCGGCGGCGACTTCACCACGCCCGAGCAGGTCATGCCGCCCGGCGGCGTCCCCGGCCACCGGCCGTGGGAGGCGTGCCAGACGCTCAACGGCAGCTGGGGATACCACCGCGACAACCAGGACTGGAAGCCGGTCGAGCTGCTGGTGAAGATGCTGGTCGACACCGTGTCCAAGGGCGGCAACATGCTGCTGAACGTCGGCCCGAACGCCCGGGGCGAGTTCGAGCCGCGCGCCCTCGAACGGCTGCGCGGGATCGGCGCGTGGATGCGCCTGCACGCCCGGTCCATCCACGGGGCGGGGCCCGCGGAGTTCGAGGCCCCGCCCGACTGCCGCTACACCCGACGCGGCGACCGGCTCTACCTGCACCTGCTGTCGTGGCCGATGCAGCACGTGCACCTGCCCGGCCTCGGCGGCCGGGTGGCCTACGCCCAGTTCCTGCACGACGCCTCGGAGGTGCCGTTCGTCGAGATCGACCCGAAGGAGCCGTTCCACCACTACCTGCGCGGCCTGCCGGAGGACACCCTGACCCTGCGGCTGCCGATCACCCGCCCCGACGTGACGATCCCGGTCGTCGAGCTGTTCCTGAGGCCCTAGTGCTGCGTTCCTCGAAGGGTGTAGGTGAACCGTCGGCGTAGCTGTCGTGGTGGCGGTGGTGTCCACGTTCATGGGGGAAGCCCCCCAGCTCGGCATCTTCGCGTGGCCGTGCACGGCCACCGGCACCATGACTGGCACCTTCCGGCCGTCGAGCTTGGCCGGTGCGCCTCTGCGGCCTCCACCCGCACATTCTCCAGGGAGCCTGTCGCGGCGTCGATCCTGCGGCCGTTCGCCGGCGGTTGTCCGGCCGTTGCGGCGGAGGGTCCGGCGCCCGTCAGGGCTGCGGCAGCGGGATGATCTTGCGGTACTTCCCTCCGGCCGACTGCTCCGGTGGCTCCTCGGCGCGCTCGATCGTCACGTGACCGGCCTTGTGCTCGGTGAGCAGATGGACGGCCCGGTCGTGGGCGGCCTGCCAGACGCGGTCCGCGTCGGCGCCGCCGGCGGCTCGCAGGCGTACCCGCAGGACGGTGGGTGCGGTCTGGACGAGCTGGAACTGTTCCATGCCGGGAACGGCCAGCGCGGTGCTGAAGGACATGGGCGAGATGCCGACGCGCTCGCCGGACCCGGTGGGAAAGGTGAGCAGATCGGCCGCACGCCCCTGCACCTGGACGGCCGGGAGCGGATTGCCGCACGGGCAGGGGTCAGGACGCATCAGGACGCTGTCGCCGAGGTCGTAGCGCAGGATCGGCTGGACCCGGTTGGCGAGGTTGCTGATCAGGACGGTGTGTGAAAGCCGCCCGGGTGGCACCGGCCGGTGGTCGGCGTCGACCGGCTCCAGGACGACCCAGTCATCGTTGACGTGGTACCAGCCCTCCCGGCAGCCGGCGGTGAGGAAGCCGCACTCGCCACAGGCGTAGGCGGCGCGGATCTTCGCCCCGAACGCGGCGGCCAGGCGTTCCCGGGTCTGCGGGCTCAGCGTCTCGCCGCCGGGGATGACGAGCGCCGGGCGGATGCGCAACCGGCCGGCCTCCTGTTCCCCTGCCAGCAGCGTGAGAAGCCCGACGAAACCGGCGACGCTGGCCGGATTGAACCGGTTGAGCTCGTCGACCATCTCCTCCATCGACTGGTCGGTCGGGATGACTCGCACCAACCGGCCCAGCCACGGCCGCTCCAGGGCCGCCCGTGCCGGCCCGGCGAGGGTGGCGAAGTGGCCCCTGGGTGCCGTGACGATGGCGGTGCGGCCGGCGCGGGCGAGCGTGCGCAGGACGTCGCGGGCCGACAGTCCGGCGCCGGTGCGCAACCCGGTGGCGGTGTGCACGGCCAGGCACCGATCGTCCTGCACGAACAGGCCGCGCTGCCCGCTGGTGCCGGTGGTCGTGGTGACCAGGTAACGGCCCAGGAACCGGTGGCCCACCACATCGGGATCGGCCACGAACTCCTCGACTCGCTCCCGGGTCACCTCACGGTCGGTGACCCAGTCGTCGAAGCGGGCCATCAGCGTCTTCTTGTCGGTGACCGGGAGCAGCTGCGGGTCGTCGGCCCCTTCCGGCAGGTCATGGTAGAGCTCGCGGTAGAAGGGCGAGTGAGCGCGGGCATGGGCCACCAGCTCGGCCAGGCGACCCCGCCGCCGCCGCGCGATCGCCTCCGGGCCTTCCCGTACGGCGCGCCGCATGTCGCGGGCGAGCCGCCGGATGCTTTCCTCCATGAACGTCTCTCCTGTCTGCGGTGATGCGTCAGGGGCTCGGGGTGGACGGCGGCACCGAGCGCAGACCACGCATGGCGATCTCGGCGCCGTGCCGGGCGGCCTCCCACAACTCCTCCTGGGACCGGCCGAGCTGGACGCTGGCCAGGCCCGCCTGCTGGATGGCGCCCATCAGGGCCCCGATCATCGCGGCCGCGGTGATCGGGTCGAGGCCGGGGAACGCCTTCAGCAACTCTCCGACGACGCGCTGCTGAAGGTCGAGCAGCAGGTAGAGCCCCTTGGCCTGGAGCGCCGGCGTGGTCAGGGCCAGCCGGGTCACGCCGGACAGCTCCGCGGCCTCCTTGGCGGGAATCTTGGGCCGGCGGTGGGCGGCGTACCGCTCGACCGCCCTGGCCAGCACCTCGCCGGGGCCCTCCTCGGGGCGGCGGTCCGCGATGGCTCCGACCAGCACGTCGAAGTCCTGCTCCATGTCGACGAAGAGCACTTCGTCCTTGGTGCGGAAGTAGTTGAAGAACGTCTTGGGATCGACGTCCGCCGCCGCGGCGATCTGCGTCACGGTGGTCTGCTCATAGCCCTGGTCCTCGAACAGGGCCATGGCCGCCGACACGATGCGCTGCCGGGTCTCCCGCTTCTTCCGCTCCCGCCGCGATTCCTGCATGCGAGCGAATATACTCGGACTAGAATTTTCCAGCAACTGGAAGTTTGGCGTGCTCTACGGCGCGTTCATGAAGGGGTGGGTGATGTCTTGGTCCCGTCCGTGACGATCACGGAAAGGCGCCATCCGCCGCATCCTCACCGCGGCCGACCTCGGCCCAGCGCCACGCCAGACCTCCCCGATCTGGCGACAGTTCCTCACCTCCCAAGCCTCCGGCGTCCTGGCCGGCGCCGACAGCCGGCGGCCGGTCCGCCGGATCCCGATCGGCTGGCCGATCCGGCCACCCGGCATCCGGTGACGGTGGACCCGACCACCACGCTCGGCGTGACGCAGGAGACGACGGTCAAGTCCCCGAACGGGGCGATGGGGCCCGGCCTGGTATCCCGGTCCAACGCCAAGTCCTGCCCGCTGCTGAGTCAGCTAGCTAGAAGGGATTCGAGACATCTTCTGACAGAGAGGAAGCGGCATTCACTTGACGCGTCCAGCCAGCCAGAAGAGCGCGAGGGCGACCAGTTCGACGCCGGCCGACACGGCGGGCAGCCAGCCGCTCCCGTGCCCGTCGAGTACGAGTCCGCCGGCCGCGCCGCCGGCCGACACCCCGACGTAGACCGCGCTGCTGTTGAGCGCGAGCGCCTGCGGCCCCGCCGGGCCGGCCAGGGCGAGCAGCCGGGTCTGCGCGGGCGGCGGGATCCACCAGGACACGGCCGCCCAGAACACCAGCAGCGGCAGCAGCGCCAGCAACGGGACCGGACGCAGGAACCAGCAGGCGCTGAAGACGGCCATCGCCGCCGCGAACCCCACGACCCCGATGATCAACGCTCGGTCGGATCCCCACCGGTCGGCGGCCCGCCCGCCGAACTGGCCGCCCGCGAAACCGGCGAGGCCGGCCAGCACGAACACCCATCCGAGCTCGACGGCCCCCACCCCGGCCAGGTCGCGCAGGAGCGGCGCCAGGTAGGTCAGCACCATCATGCTGCCCAGCACGATCGCCACGATCCCCAGCAGCCCCAGCAGCACCCGAGGGCCGGCCAGCGGGGCCAGCCGGTCCCGGATGGGCATGGCGGGCGCGGGCGGCGTCTCCGGCAGCGTCCTCCTGATCGCCACCAGCGCGACCAGCCCCAGCGCCCCGCCGAGCCCGAACGTGGCCTGCCAGCCGAACGCGCCGCCCACCCAGGTGCCGGTGGGCACGCCGAGTGCGAGCGATCCGGTCAGCCCGCCCATCACCAGCGTCAGGTAGCGCCCCTGCCGCCCTTCAGGGGCCAGGGTGGTCGCGATGGCATACGCGGCGGGCACGACGGCCGCCGCCGCCACGGCTGCCAGCACCCGCAGGCCCATGAGCAGCGCGTACGAGGACGTGAACGCCGCAACCCAGTTCGCAACGACGAACAGCGCCAGCGCCCCGGTGAGCAGCCCGCGCCGGGGCCAGGTGGCGGTCACCACGGAGGCCACGGGTGCCGCCAGTGCGAACGCGATCGAGAAGACGGTGACGAACTGCCCGCCTGCGGCCTCGCTGACGCCGAGGTCCGCTGAAATCGCGGGCAGCACTCCAGCGATGATGTAGTCGTCCGTGGCGAAGGCGAACGTGGTGAACGCCAGGGCGAGCAGCCACGTGGGCAGCCGCTGCCGTACGGCGACAGGCATGGGTATCCCCTTGATTAAGGTAACGAGTGTTTCCGAGATAGGGTAACAGTCGTCACCTCAATGGCGTCAAAGGAAATTGCGATGGCCAAGACCGCCGACCCGCAACGCCGCGCGGAGTTGCTCGACCAGATCGTCGACTACCTGGCCGGGCACGGCCTCTCGACGTTGTCGATGCGCCCGCTGGCCCAGCACCTGGGCAAGTCCACGCGGGTGCTGACTCATCACTTCGCCGACAAGGAGGCCCTGCTCTCGGCGACCATGGAACGCCTGGACGAGCGGCACCGGGCCTGGCTTCATTCGCTGCCGGGCTGGTCGGGCTCCGACAGCGTCGGGACGATCATCCGGCGGACCTGGGACTGGCAGACGCGGGAGGAGAACCTGCCGGTCGCCCGCCTGATCCACGAGATCGAAGGCCTGGCCGCGGCGGGCAAGCTGGCCGGTCACGTGCCCCGACTGCTGGCGGACCGGTCAGACTTCGTGGCGGGGCTTTTGCGTGAGCGGGGCATGCCCGAGGCCGACGCGTTGCGGGTCTCCACGCTGGCCAACTCGGCGTACACGGGACTGCAGATCGACTTCCTCACGACGGGCGACCGTGAGCGTGTGGAGGCCGCCCTGGAACAGCTCTGCGCCCTAGTGGACAACTGGGTCGATTCCGCGTGAACCACAGCACAACGCCCCGCCGAGATCGCCCTTGAGGGTAAGTCGCCAGAGTCTGCATGGGCCTAGAGATCCGAACTCCGTACAGGCTCTAGTACTACAGCGAGCCTTTGAGATCTGTAGCGTGTAAACATGCCAGATGACTTAACCGCTGCTGATCTGCGGGAGTGGGTTACGGGACTGGATGCGTTGTTCGGCCGGGTTGCGGGCCGGTT